>NZ_FLQX01000125.1 GCF_900089955.1 Candidatus Accumulibacter aalborgensis
TACGGGCCTACCAAGGTACCAGGCCAGCGCTGGGATTTCACGCAGCATTGCCGAAAGGACACGTTTCCTTATACGCGTCAGTCAGTGGCCTCCCCACTACCGCAACGGGTCTCCCGTGCTGCACGGTCTATCCTCCACAACATGCCACCCCTGATACCCCGGGAGTCGATGCGCGCCACTTCCGTTATTCCAGCGCTCATCCAACGGCCTTCCCCTTCAGACGAGAGGGTCGGCTTCTCCATTCGTGTTACGAGGCTACGTCTAGGTTCACTTGCGTTGCGGCCTGCTGCTTTGCCCTTGGGAAACTTACGACCCCCGATTACTCGGACGCCGCTTCCCAGTGCTAAAAAGGCGTACGGACAACTCCTTTCACGGGACTTTAACCCGCTGGATATACCGCCGATCACGGCGAACGGTCTGTCCCCGGATCTGCGCATGCGGATCTGCCGCATGTGTGCGACCCCTTGCTACCAGTAATCCTTTAGGGCGTTTATTCTGGGCAAGGCGGCTATTGATAGCACCTGCTGCAAACGTAAACGCGCTTTATCTTGCGATTTCGGCCGATAAGTCTTTCGCACAAATTGATCGACAACCAACCAACTAATCGTCTCAGTCACTGTTATGGCGCTGCTTCCAAAGAAGATCTCTTCGCTTGTACCTTGTTTTCCTTGCGGCGTCGCCTTGTAGTAGCTCCCGAAGGGAAATGCCACATGGTAGTTCGTGTTAAGGTAGCCACCGTTGTCAGGTTCGGATTGGGCAGTAAGATTGACGTGACACTCGGGATCCGTTCCACCCCCAGTCTCAGGCCCACCAACGCTGAGGACTATGGTTATATTCGGCGGGCCTCCAATCGGAGCTCGTGACTCCAGTTTTGGATGTGGGCCACTGGAAGTAGGGCAATTGCGGCATTCGGTCGCTGTGCGTGTCTTGCTCAAGATCTCCGAGAGTCCCCTGGGCGCTTGCCATCCCGCCAAAGCTACAAACGGTAGGCCGACATCCCGAACAGACAGATCGGCCAAAGTTGTAGTGCCACTAGGGTCCAAATTACTCTGCGGATCGTTCGTAGCATACTGGTACCGATGAAAACTTGCTGGGTCCGAGCTATCGCCCTCCGCCGGATCAGTCGTTCTGAATCGAGACGTTGCCGGATCATAGTATCGAGCTCGAAGATAATAAGCCGAAGCATTTGCGTCCAACGCTTCTGCTCTATAGTAGTACCCGTTACTGGTCGTACCCACGTTCAAGACAACATTCCCAAACGCCTCATAGCTATACGTATCCGTCACAGCGCCACTCGCATCCGTCAGATACCTCACACTCCCATGCCCGTCATACCCATAAAAACTCACCCCTGACGCCTGCTTCTGACTGACAAGCTTCAAGCCATAGGTATAACTCCGCTCCAGTGCCCCGCCAACGACCTCCTCCAGCACCTGCGCGTACCCCGTCGGGTTGCGATCATCGACCAGGAAGCCTGTCGTCACCCCACCCGCGCTCTTCGCCACCCGAATCCCGTCGCCGTTATAGACGAAGCTCACGCCGCCGTCGGCGCTGGTCAGGTGGTTCTCGAAGTCGTAGCCGAAGGTCTTGCTGCCCGAAGTCAGCGTGTTGCCGTTGTCGTCGTAGCCTTCGCCGCCGAGGCGGTCGTTGAAGTCGTACTCGAAGCTCTGGTCGGTGATGCCGGCGACTGTCGAAATGCGGGTGAGGCGATTGCCGACCTTGTCGTAGGTGTAGCCGATGGCGCCATTCGGCCCTGCTGGATCGGCGCTGATCGTCTCGCTCTTCAGGCGATAGAGGTCGTCGTAGGTGTAGTCGACGCGGCGGCCATTCGCTTCGGTGACCGCGGTGCGGTTGCCCGCCGGGCCGAGGGTGTAGGTGTAGCCGGCGATCGTCGTCGCGCCCCTGGCGCCGGTGACATTGGTCAGGCGGTTCAGCGGGTTGTAGGTGTAGGTTGTCTGCACGCCGTTCGGGTAGAGGAAGCCGGCGAGGTTGCCGACGGCGTCGTAGCCGTAGGTCGTCACGCGGCCCTCGGCATCGGTGACCGAGGCGAGGCGGTTGCGCTGGTCGTAGCTATAGTCCATCGCCGCGCCGCCGGCGTGGTTCGAATGGATACTGGTCAGGTTGCCGGCGGCGTCGTAGCTGTAGCTGAGCGCTCCCTGCGGAGTGGTCTTGCTGAGCAGGCGGTCGCGGTTGTCGTAGCTGTAGGTCGTGCTGCCGCTGGCGTCCTGCATGCTCGCGCGCTGGCCGGAAGGCGTGTAGCTGAAGACCACCGGCGGCTGGCCGAGGCTGGCGTCGGGGGTCTTCCTGAGCAGGCGATTGACGCTGTCGTAGGTGTAGCTGGTCGTCCGGCCGTTGAAGTCGGTCTTGGTCCTGAGGTTGCCGTCGGCGTCGTAGCTCATCTGTTCGGTCTGGCCGAGCGGCAGCGTGCGCTTCGTGCGCCGGCCCATCGTGTCGTAGGCAAAGCTCGTGCTGCGCCCTTCGCCGTCGGTCTGGGTGAGCTGGTTGCCTTGTTCGTCGTAGCTGTAGCTGGTCACCTGGCCGAGCGCGTCGGTGACGCGGATCAGGCGGCCAAGCGCGTCGTAGGCGAACTGGATGGTCTTGCCGGCCTGGTCGGTCTTGGCGGTCTGGCGGCCGAGAGCGTCATAGCTGACCTGGTCGAATGTGCTGTCGGCGTAGGTGGTGCGCGTGCGGCGGTTGTTGGCGTCGTAAGTGAAGGCGACGGCGTTGCCGTTGGCGTCGGTGACGCGCGTCTGGTTGCCCAGGTCGTCGTAGCTGAAGGTGGTGGCCTGACCGAGAGCGTCGATGACCTGCGCGCGGCGGCCGGCGCCGTCGTAGACGTAGCTGGTGGCGTTGCCGCGCGCGTCGGTGCTGGTGAGGACCTGGCCGGCGGCGTCGTAGGCGGTGCTGCTGCCGGTGCTGTCGGGGTACGTGGTGGCGGTCAGCCGGCCGAGCGCATCGTAGGTGGAAGTGGTCGTCCGCCCTGCCCGGTCGGTGCTGCCGGTGCGCCGGCCTTCGGCGTCGTAGACCGACGATTCGCTGCTGGCGTCGGGATAGGTGGTGCGGGTGAGCCGTCCCATGTCGTCGTAGTCGAACTTCGTTTCGCGGCCGAGGGCGTCGGTGGTGATGCTCTGCTTGCCGATGGCGTTGTAGGCGACGCGGGTCAGCGAGCCGTCGGGATGGGTGGTCTGCGTGAGGTGGTTGGCCTTGTCGTAGGCGAAGGTGGTGACCAGCGTTTCGAGACCGCTGGCGGTGGTGCGGCTGGTCGTCTGCGTCAGGCGGTTGCCGTTGGCGTCGTAGGTGTAGTTCGTGACGCGGCCAAGGGCGTCGGTTTCGCTGATCAGGTTGCCGGCGGCGTCGTAGGCGTAGCGCATGAGATTGCCGAGCGGGTCGCTGCGCGTGAGTTGCAGGCCGCGCGCGTCGTAGGTGTAGCTCGTGACCTGGCCGGCGGGGTCGGTGGTGCTCGTCAGGTTGCCGGCGCCATCGTAGGCGTTGCTCGTCGTCCGCCCGAGCGCGTCGGTGACGGTGAGCACCTGGCGGTTGCCGTTGTAGGAGTAGGCGGTGGTCTTGCCGAGCGCGTCGGTCTCGGTGAGTCGGTTGTCCTGGCCGTCGTAGGTGTAGGTGCGCGTGCGGCCGAGCGGGTCCTGTTCGCTGAGCGTGTTGCCGCGCGCGTCGTAGCTGCGGTTGGTGACGCCACCGAGGGCGTCGGCGGTCTGCGTGACGTTGCCGAGGTCGTCGTAGACATGGACGGTGGCGTTGCCGAGCCGGTCGGTGATGACTTCGCGGTTGGCGCCGAGGTCGTGCGTGTAGGTGATCGCCTTGCCGTAGGCGTCGGTGGTGCGGATCAGCCGGCCGGCTTCGTCGTAGTCGTTGCGGATCGGGTGGATGCCGCGCGGGTCCTGGATCTCGATCAGGCCGTGGTCGTAGTTGTAGAGGAAGCTGGTGCGCCGGCCTTCGCCGTCGGTGTGGCTGGCGAGGTCGCCGTTGATGTCGTAGGCGTAGCTCTGGACGTTGCCCTGCGGGTCGGTGACGGTGGTGATGCGGTTCTGCGCGTCACGGTTGAAGACGATGCTCTTGCCCGCCGAATGGGTGATGCCGCCGGGGGCGAAGCTGACGGTGTTGCCGCTGCGGTCGCGGATCTGCTTGACGCCGGCGCTGCGGCTGAGCACGATGACCTGGCCTTCGGGAGTGGTGTATTCGAACTCCTCCGGGTTGAAAACCTCGAGCCCGGATTCGGTGAGCAGGTCGAGCGGACCGGTGGCGCCGAAGGTGACCAGCCGCGTTTCGCCGAGCGCGCGCAGGCTGCCGCGGGTGAGCGGGCGCGGCGCATAGACGGCGTCGGTCACTTCGATGGGGACGAAGCGCTGGCTGGTCGGCGAGAGGGCGAGGTCGAACTCTTCGACCTTGCCGTCGGGCAGCGTGATGGCGACCTTGTGAACACCCCGCGGGACGAGCGTGTACAGGCGGTTGAGCGTGTCGCCCGTGCGAACCTGCTCCCAGCCCTGCCCGTGCACGCCGACGACGCGCAGGCGCAGGCTCTGCACGTCGAGCCGCCAGCCGATGCCGAAATCGCCCTTCGTCTTGTCGCGGCTGTCGTAGCTGCGCACGACGCTGATCGGGATGCCGGCCATCGGGACGTTCACGTCCTGGAAGGCGAGCGTGAAGTTGCCGACCTTCTTGTCGCGCGTGAGCTGGAGCGTGATCTCGGTCTGCGTGCGGTTGTCGGCGCGGTCGACGACGGTGAGGCGAACGACGTAGATGTCATTGACCAGCGTCGTCGGGTCTAGCGTGGCGAGCGTTCCGTTGCTCACCGGCGCTGTGCCGACGGCGAGCGTGCTGAAAACGCCGGTCTCGAACGGCGCGATCTCGATCACGTACTTGAGGAAATTCGCGTCGCTGGCGGTACCGACGATCGCCACCGCGGCGGCGACGCTGGCGCCGTCGGCCGGCGAGGTGATCTGCGCGACGGGCAGCGTACCGTCGGCGACCGCCTGCGCGACGTTCAGGGTCGTACTGCCGGTGACGCCACTCTGGCTGACGCTGATCGTCGTGCTGCCTTCAGCGAGCGCGCTGACGACGCCGGCGGAGTCGATGCTGGCCACTGCCGGGTTGCTGCTCGCCCAGGTGAGGCCGCTGGTCAGCGGCAGGCTGGATCCGTTGGCAAGGATTCCCGTGGCGACGAAGGCCTGGCTCTGGCCGGTGAGGATCAGGAGTTTGATCGGCGTGACGCGGATCGAGGCGAGCGCCGGTCCGGCCGGGCCACTGGAGACGACGAGGGCGACGGCGCTGCCGCTGTTGACGACGGTGCCGGCAGTCGGGTTCTGGCTGATGACGCGGCCGGCGGGAACAGTTTCGCTGGCGGCGAGAGTGACCGTGCCGACGGTCAGCGCGGCGGCGGTGATCGCACTCTGCGCGCTGCTCTGTTCCTGGCCGACGACGTTGGGAACGCTGACCGGCACCGGTGCGGCGACGACGACGATGACGAAGCTTTGCGGGGCGAAGAGGCCGCCGGGGTCCTGGACGCGGAGGGTGACGTTATGGCTGCCGATCTGGCCGGTGGTCGGGGTCCATTGGATCAGGCCGCTGGCAGAGTTGATGCTCATCCCGGCGGGAGCGACGGGAAGCGAGAAGGTCAGCGTGTCGCCGGCGTCGGGGTCGCTGGCGGCGACCGGGTAGGTGTAGGCGCTGCCAGCGGTGGCGGCGGTGATCGGCGTCGAGCTGATCGTCGGCGCGTGGTTCACCCTGGCGGCGGTGATGCTGACGCTGTCCGGCGCGCTGGCGCGGCCGGCGTTGCTGACGATCAGTTCGAGCGCGTAGCTGCCGGCCTTGTCGGCGATGAAGGTCGGGCTGACGGTCGTCGGGTTGGCCAGGAGCGCGGCGCTGTCGGCCGGGCGGGTGGTGAGCGTCCATTGATAAGTGAGCGGGGCGCCGTCGAAGGCGCGCGACGCGCTGCCGTCGAGGGTGACGGTGGCGCCGACTTCGACGGCCTGGTCGGCGCCGGCGTCGGCACGGCTGTAGCCGGCGGTGCATTTACCCAGGTCACGGGCGGCGTGCAGCGTGGCGATCTCGGCCGGGGTGAGCGCGCGGTTGTAGAGCGTCGGTTCGTCGAGCAGGCCGGCAAAGCCCGCGGCGGCAAAGCCGTCGGCATTGCCGAGCGTGATCGGGTCGCTGCTGTCGATGATCGAGAAGGCGTTGTCGAGGCCGGCTTCCTCGATGCCGTTGACGTAGAGGCGATAGCGCGCACCGTCCCAACTCAGTGCGACGTGTTGCCACGTACCGGCCGGCCAGGTGGTCGTGGTGCTGACCAGCGCCGGGGTGGGCGGCATGCGCACCAGCAGCCGGCCGTCGCCGCCCAGCACCTGAATCGCCACCGGGGCGTTGAAGCTGCCTTCGAGGTACCGCCCCTTGGCCAGCAGCACCTGGTTGGGCGTACTGGTGCCGATCGCCGTCGTCGGGTTGAACCAGAATTCGACGGTGAACGCGCCGCCGAAGCTGACCGTCCGGCTGCTGGCGACGCGGATGACGTCGTCGACGCCGTCGAAGCGGAAGGCCTGGCCGACCAGGCCGGCGGCGAAGGTCGCCCCGTTCTCGGCGAGGCCGTCGTTGGCCGCGGCGCGGTCGAGCGTGTTGCCGTCGCCCGGCCACCAGCTCACGAGGCCTGCCGGCGGCGGAACGCAGACGGCGGTGGCGCTGACGGTCAGAGTGAACGGCTGCGTGGCGAAGAGTCCGCCGGAGTCCTGGACCTTGACTTCGACCGGGTGGTCGCCAGCCTGCTCAGCGGTGGGCGTCCACTGGATCAGGCCGGTAGTGGCGGCGATGGTCATGCCGGCCGGAGCGGTGGTCAGCGAGTAGGTCAGCGTGTCGCTGGGGTTCGGGTCGGTGGCGGTGACGGCGTAGGTGTAGGGCGTGCCGGCGGTGGCGGCGGTCGGCGCAGTTGAGGTGATGACCGGCGGCTGGTTGCCCGGCCCCGGCGCGGTGACGGTAATCGTGAAGCCCTGTTCGGCGAAGAGGCCGCCCTGGTCGGTGACACGGATGGTGACCGGGTGAATGCCGACTTGCGCGAGGGTCGGCGTCCAGGTGATCAGGCCGGTGGTGGCGTTGATGCTCATTCCCGCTGGGGCGGTCGGGAGCAGGAAGGTCAGCGTGTCGCTGGGGTTCGGATCGGTGGCGGTGACGGTGTAGGCGTAGGGCTGTGTTGCCATTGCCGACGTGACCGCCGTCGACGTGATCACCGGCGCTCTATTTCCTGTCACATCGACTCGCACCGTCGCGACGTTCGACTGCTCCGCGCCGTTGGACGCACGGTAGGTAAAGGTATCGATCCCGACGAAGTCGTTCCGCGGCAGGTAAGTGAACGACCCATTTGCGTTCAGGGCCAGGGTACCGCCGGCAGGTCCAGCGATCAGCACAGCGCTCAACGCCTTGCCGGCCACGTCGCCATCGTTGCCCAGTACACCCGGCACTGGGACCGTCAGGAGAACGCCTGCCTGAGCGGTGTAGCGATCACTGGCGGCCACCGGCGGAATACTGGTCGGCTCGATCACGACCGTCACCGTCGCGGCGTTCGAATCGGTCGTGCCGTCGTTGACCTTGTAAGCAAAGCGGTCGCCGACGTGGACCACCGACACGCTGTGCGAGTCCGCGTCAGCCGTGTAAAGGCGATCACTGAGCGGATTCACCGCCAGCATCTGTGGGTTGCGACCCACACCGACGGTCGCGCTGACCGTTGTGGTGGCGGGGTCGATGACGGACACCGTGTTGTCGCCCGCGTTGGCGACGTAGACGCGGTTGCTGAACGGGTTGACGGTGATCGACTGCGGCGAGGTGCCGACCGGGAGGGTACCGAGATTCGCGCGACTGTGCCGATCGAGCACGCTGACGCTGTTGCCCGTGCCGTTGGCGACATACAGCCGATCGATCGTCGGGTGCAGCGCTATGGCTGTCGGTCCGCTGCCGACGGTGACCGTGTCGATCGCTGCGTTGAGCGTTGTATCGATGACCGTCAGCGTGTTGTCGGTGCCGTTGACGACGTGGAGCCGCTCGAACTCGGCGTCGACCGCCATGAATCGTGCACCCGCACCGACCGGTACGGTGGCGACCACTGCATTGCTCGCGCCGTCGATCACGGTCACGTTGCTGTCCAGCGTGCTCAGCGCGTAAATCCGGTTCGTCCTGGCATCGACCCGTACCTGCCTCGGTTCACGGCCGACCGGGACCGTCGCAAGCACCGCATTGCTCGTGCCGTCGATCACCGACACGCTTCCGCCTGCCACGTTGGCCACGTAGATCCGGTTGGTCGCGGCGTTGACCGCCAAGTGCCCAGGCTGATTGCCGACGGGAATCGCGGCGATCCGGGTGCTCGTCGCCCCGTCAATGACCGTTACCTCATTCGACTGCACGCTGCTGGAGGTGTAGTTGTTGATGGCCGTCCCGGTGACATAGAGGCGATTGGTGACCAGGTTGGCTGCAACTTCCTCGATGTGCGAGTGGTTGGTTGTCGGCAGAGCGATCACCTTGCCGGTGGCGCCGTCGATTACCGCCAAAGTGCCGGCGAAGAGGTTGGTCACATAGATCCGGTTGGTCTGCGGGTTGATGTCGATGCTCTTCGGCTGGCCAGGCATGAAGGTCGTTCCGATCAGAGCATGGGCGCTCGCGCCGGGGCCGAAAACGCCGGGGTTGGGCGTGTAGTTGAACGAGCCGTCGCTGTTGAAAACCAGGCTGCCGTTGGCTGGATCGCTGAGCTTGGCGGCGGCAAGTGGATTGCCGTCCGGATCGTAGTCGTTGGCCATCACCCCTGGGGCTGGCACAGCCAGCGTCTGGCCTAACTTGACCGGGTAATTGTCATCCAGCGCGATCGGTGGACGATTGCCCTCCATCACTGCGATCGAGATTTCTGACGGCGCGCTGTCGGTGACCCCATCGTTCACGACGAGTTGCAGGCGATAGCTTCCCTGCCGGTCGGCGACGAATGTGGGCTGGGCTGCGTTCGCATTGTCCAGCGCGGCCGTGCTGTCGGCAGGTCTGGCTAGCAGCGTCCAGCGATAGGCCAGCGCGTCCGCGTCCGGGTCGCTGGAGCGGGTACCGTCGAGCCGCACCGTGTCGCCGACGCGCAGCTTGCACTTGCCGGCGCTGCCGGCGAGGTACAACGACTGAATCTCGGCCTGCGAGAGCGCGCGATTGAAGATCTCTGCCTCGTCGAGCACCCCCTTCAATGGGCGCATCGGATTGAAGCCAGGCCAATCCAGATTCTGATGACCAATGAACAGCCGGGAAGTCGTGAGAAGATCGCCAACATGCTCCACGCTCAGTTGTTGTTGGAGCACCCCATCCATGTACATGGAAACCGTCTGGCCGGACCGATCAACAGTGACAGCAACAAAATGGAACTCTCCGTAGGCAACGGGTTTCGCAAAAACGTCTTGGCCAATGTTCGCCGCATGGTCCTGCAGGAGCCCGAAGTGGAACGACCAGGTGCCAGTGGGATTAAAGGGAGGGTTGAGAACGTCAAGGACGTAGCCGCCCCGCGTCCCGTCCACTCTCGGACCAAGCTTGTCTACCACCGAGTTGGCAGCGTTATCTCCTCCCTGGCCGTCGACGCGCACCCAGGCATCGATCGTGAAGGAGTCGTTCTTTCCAAAATTGACGCTCGGATCATCAGGTGCGATCAAAGCGGTGCTGCCGTCGAATTTGATCCCTTGGCCGACCTTCCCGGCGACAAACTGTGGATTGCCGATCGTTGAGTTCGGCGAGTTCGGCCCGACGATGTCTGCCGAGTTGCCGTCACCCGGATACCAGGACACCAGTCCAGCCGGTGGCGCCACGCAGGCCGGTAGCCCCGGCGCATTGAGCAGACCGGCCACCGCGACTGGCCCGCCATTGGTCACCCTGGCCGCGATCGTGAAGCTTTGCTCGGCAAACAGGCCAGCGGCGTCGGTGACGCGAACGGTGACGCTGTGGCTCCCCAGTTGCGCCAGCGTCGGTGTCCACGCGATAAGGCCAGTGGTCGCGTTGATCGTCATCCCTGCCGGGGCAGTCGGCAGCGAGAATGTGAGCACGTCGCCAACATTGGCGTCGGACGCCGTCACTTGGTAGGCATACGGCTGGGAAACAGTGGCGGCGGTGAGCGGGGTCGAGGTGATGACGGGCGCGACATTGACGGGTGCCGGTGGGCCGGTCGACATGACGATCGCCACGGGTGTGTCCTTGGGTACGTGGATGTTCGGCAGCGGCGACTGGTCGCTCACCTGCCCGGCCGGGATCGTCGGGTGGGGGGCGCTGGTGACGCCCCCCAGCTTGAGGTTGGCGGTGACAATGGCGGCTTCGGCGACAGCCTGGGACAGGCCGATGACGTTGGGCACCGTCTCGGTGGCCGGGCCATCGACAATGGTGAGATCGACCGCCGTCTTGTTCGGAACCAGCGTACCCGCCGGCGGGTTCTGGCCGACGACGCGGGGTTGAGTGAACTTATACAGTGCGTATTCGGCACGGGCATTGCCACCGGTAATCGTCGGATCACCAAGCAAGAGCAATCGAGCATGCGGCGTCCCTGGGCTTGAAATCGGGGATCTGTCCTGAAGTCGAGTCGTCCCGTCAACAAGGAGGCTATATCGATCGCTCCCCTGCCTCTCAAGAAGGTAGTCGTGAAACACGGTGTTGTCCTGAGTACTCACGGTTGTCCAACTCGTCCCATTGATGAGTACTTCGTGCGGATTGAGATGAAACGAAAAAATTTCGTTGTCCGTTTCCGCGTACAGCCCGACGCCCACGAAAGGACCTTCGAGCACCCGAATCCGGGTGGCCAACTGAAACGGCAAGCGCGGATCCACCGCCTTTAGCTCGTACATCGCAAATACATCGCCCCCACCGCTGGTGTTTTGTTTCAGTACGCCGTCGGCAACGGAGAACATCGCCTCGGTGCCACCTGTATGCCCATCGAAGTTCCACCCCTGCCTGCTCGGTAAGGAATCGAAGTTGAGCGTCACCGCCCCACCCTGACTGGTCTTCGTGCCGACGGAAAGATCCGCCGCAGTGATGAACGACTCCGCCCACTCGGGCGCCAGCCCGACGACGTTCGGCACCGCTACCGCCGCCACAGTAGCGGTCAAGGTCTGTGTCGTGAAAAGCCCGCCCCGGTCGGTAACCCGTACGGTGACCGCGTGGTTGCCGATCTGCGCGATCGCCGGAGTCCAGGCAATCGCCCCGCTCGCCGCGTCGATGGCCATTCCGGGTGGTGCCGCATCCAGGGAATGCCGCAGCGTATCGCCAATATCCGGATCGCTTGCGGTGACCTTGAACGTGCATGGCTGGCCGGCGGTGCAGTTACCCGAGGCGTTGGCAAGAACCCACACGTCATTCAGAACGGCCTCCGCGGTGCTGATCCCAAGTGCCACGATGAGCCGATTAGATGACTTCATGTAACCCGCCGTCGGCGAACTGGCCACTGCCGGCGTCGCTCCCGAGGTCAGCTTGATCCACTCCGACGTTCCACCCTGGCCGTTCGCTTGGGTCAGAACCCAGGTGTCGTTGAGCCTGCTATCCTGAACGCCATCGTATCCGCCGAACACGATCAGGCGGTTGCTGTTCGGGTCATAAGCCATCGTGTGGTGTGCGCGCGGAATCGGGGCAAGACCCGCGGGGCTCAGTTGCGTCCAGATCGGGACGCCACCCAGGCCGTTGGCATTGCTGAGGACCCAGACGTCGTTGTAGTTGTAGCTGCTGCTGGCAGTGGACTGCCCGCCAAAAACGATCAGCACGTTCGACAGTGGGTCATAAACGCCGGGCTGGCTGTGACCCCGCACGGGCGGGCGCGCTCCCTCGGGGCTGAGGGTCAGCCAGCGCGGATCCCCGATGCCGTTGGCGTCTAGGAGAACCTTGACGTCGGTGGTGTCCGATCCCTTTCCCGCAGTCGATCCGCCGAATACCACCAGCCGGTTGCTGATCGGGTCGTATCCACCGACACCATAGGCAAGGGCATTACTGGCAGGCAGCGGCAACCATTCCGGCTGCCCCCCGAGCCCGTTGGCATGGGTAAGGACCCACGCATCTGAAAGCGGTGAGCAAAACCCCGTGCATCCTCCATAGACAATCAGCCGATTGGCGGTCGCATCGTAAGCGGACGCGAAGTGGGGTCGAGGCGAAGGAGCCGATCCTGTGGGTTCCAGCTTCGTCCACGCTGGTGTGCCCGTCAGTCCGCTGGCGTGGCTGAGGACCCAAACCTCGTTCAGTTGGACAGTGATTGCGTCCTGGCCGCCGAATATGATCAGGCGGTCGGTGACTTCATCATAGGTGTACAGAGAACCCGCGTATCTGGGAACAGGAGCCGTGCCCGTGGGCACAAGCTGCGTCCACTGCGGCGCGAAGCCGGCGAAGGTAATGAGCGGCGGATGGTTTGGCTGCGCGACGAGGATCGTGAAATCCTGCGTCGCTGGCAGCCCACCCTGGTCGGTTACCCGCACCGACACCGCCTGCGAAGCCACCTGTGCTTCGCTCGGCGTCCAAGTTATGAGGCCGCTGGCCGCATCGATGCTCATCCCGCTCGGAGCGGTGACGAGCGACCAGGTCAGCACGTCGCCGACATCGGGATCGCTGGCGACGACCGGGTAGCTGTAGGGCTGCCCGATGGTAGCGGTAGTCAGCGCCGTGCTGGTGATCACCGGCGGATGGTTGGCCGCCAACGCCTCCACCACGACCAGTGCCGGAACGCTGTCGATCTTGCCGTCGCGAACGATCAGTTGAATCGTATAGACGCCCGGTACGTCCGGCACAAACGAAGTCTGTGCGGCGGTCGGGCTGACGATGCTGGCGTTGCTGCCGCCGGGGCGCAAGGCGATGCTCCACGACCAGGTCAGCGGATCGCCGTCAGGATCCGACGAGGCCGTTCCCCTGAGCACCACGCTGCTGCCCACCGTGGTTTTCGTCGGAATCGCTTCGGCGACCGCCACCGGCTTGCGATTCGCCGCGCTGACGCTGATCACGACGGTGACCGGCAGACTGCTGAGTTGACCGTCGCTGACGATGAGCTGGGCGATGTAGGTGCCGGGCAGATCGGGAACGAAGCCCGGATTGACGAGGTCGGCGCCGGTCATGACCGCGTGGCTGCCGGGCGGCAGCGTGGTCAGCGACCAGGCGAAAGTCAGCGCGTCGCCGTCGGCATCGCGCGAGGCGCTGCCGTCGAGCGAGACGGGGACACCCGCAGCGACACTCTGCGGCGTGCCGGCATCGGCCACCGGCCGCGAGTTGGCGGTCGAGATGGTGACCGTGTCGGGCGCACTGGCGAGCTGGCCGTCACTGACGATCAGTTGGGCAATGTAGTTGCCGGGCCGGTCGGCGGTGAAGGCGGGATTGAACGTGTTGCTGCCGGTGAGGCTGGCGCTGCTGCCGGGCGGTTTGCCGATCAGCGACCAGGTCAGGGTGAGGACAGCGCCTTCAGGGTCGCGCGAGGCGCTGCCGTCGAGGGTGACCAGGCTGCCGAGTGGAACGGTCTGATCGGGGCCGGCGTCGGCCATCGGTGCCGCGTTGGCAGTGGTCAACGTGACACTGGCCGGAGCGCTGTCTGCCGTGCCGTCGTTGACCATCAACTGCGCGACGTAGGTGCCAGGCAGATCGGCGGTGAAGCCGGGGTGGACGCTGTTGGCGTTGCTGAGCACGGCTGCGCTGCCGGACGGGCGGGCGAGCAGCGACCAGCGGAAGGTCAAGGGGTCGCCGTCGACGTCGCTGGAGCGGCTGCCGTCGAGGGTGATCACGGCGCCGAGCGGGATAGACTGGTTGGGTCCGGGGTTGGCGACCGGCGGCGAGTTCTCGGTGGTCACGGCGACCGTGGCCGGCAGGCTGACGAGTTTGCCGTCGCTGACGGTCAGCGCGATCAGGTAGCTGCCGGGCTGGTCGATCAGCAGCGTCGGATTGACGCTGTCCGGGTTGCCAAGCGTCGCGCCACTGCCGGGCGGGACGCTGGCGAGGCGCCAGGTGTAGGTCAGCGGGTCGCCGTCGACGTCGGTCGAACGGCCGCCGTTGAGCATGACCAGCGTGCCGACGCGAACGCTCTGGTCGGGGCCGGCGTTGGCGATCGGGCGGCTGTTCTCGGTGCTGATGACGACCGTGTCGGGAACGCTGCTGAGTTTACCGTCGCTGACGATGAGCTGGATCAGGTACTGCCCTGGTCGGTCGGCGGTGAAACGCGGCGCGACGGTGGCGGCTTCGATCAGGCTGGCGAGGCTGCCGAGCGGACGGTTGTTGAACGTCCAAGTGTAGCGCAGTGCGTCGCCGTCCGGGTCGGACGAGGCGGCGCCGCTGAGCACGACGAGGTCGCCGACCTTGACGCTCTGGTCGGGGCCGGCGTTGGCGAAGGGGGCCTGGTTGACCGTGCTGCACTTGGCGCGCGTACAGCGCAACGCGCACAGACGGCCGTCGATCGAGTTGATGACGCCGTTGCCGTCGGCGTCGCGCGGGTCGTTCGCGCCGCTGACTTTGGCGCGGGCGAGGATCGCTTTCTGGATGAGGTTGAGGTCGTCGAGGTCGATGTCGCCGTCGTTATCGACGTCGCACGGCATCGCCCACACCTGGCCGGCGAGAACCAGCCAGCACAGGATCAGCCACACCCAATGTTTCGCGCTTCGAAACATCGACCCCTTCCCCTCGGCGAGCGTTGGAGGCTCTCAAAAGCGCCTCAACTCAAGGCCAGGTCCCTCGTCTGGCGTTCAGTATTCTTGCTCGGCAGTCTGTGCTGCCTGCTGCGCCCGCAGGAGGTGGGCGGCTTGCCTTGCTGATCTGCTGGACCGTCTGGTAGACGATGCTGGCGGCAGGCGCCGAGAGCGGTTCGCGCGACGGGTCAGGTACTGTCTGGAACTCTTTGGCCGCGTTACCCTAGTGGATTTGATCGCCCATGTCAACACCACAGATTGGAAACCTCGCTCAAGACGGGCAGCAAAGACACTGTTACGAGTCGCCTTCTCCCACCCGGAGGTACTACGCGAGTTCCAGCCCTGAAGCCCACACGTCGCGGTGAGTTCCTTCCGCTCACGTTGGTGGCGGGCGTACGCCTCCTAAGGAATGTTGGAGTGTTGGACCCGACACTGTCTGCAGTCTCTGTCTGCTGTCTTGGGCTGCAATGTGGCTTGTGAACTTCGAGGATCAAACTGCGCATGACCGCGATCCCCGTGCGCCTACGCCACCCAGTTCTCGAGCGCCAGGCCGTCGATGCGCTGGAACTCATCCCAATTGTGGGTGACGAGTGTCGCCCGTTCCGCGAGAGCGTGGCTCGCGATCCACAAGTCGTTACCACCGATCGGCCTGCCCAGCGCCTTCAGCCGCGCGGCGTGAACGGCGTAGTGCCGGCATAACTCTGGACCGGAGGGGTATGCCACCGGAACCTGCCGGACCAGGCCGTCGAGTCGTCCGAGGACAGCGCCCTTTCTCGTGCTGGCTTCGGCACCCTTCAACAGCTCGGCGTATGTGACGAACGACATGCATAACTCGTCTTCATCGCGCAACCGATTGATGCGCTCGACGACGGATGGCGGCTTGTTCTTGACGAAGTAGATCAGCGTATTGGTGTCGAGCATGTACTTCACAGCGGGTCGCGCTCCTGCGCTGGAGCTTGCTCGCTGCGGTCCGCGACGAGCTGCGACAACCATTCGGCCGATACCTCGTCGTCGAAAGCCTGCAAGGCCTGGAGCAAGGCAAGGCCACGATCCGCCGGCAGCGGCCTGATCAACAGATCACCTTGCGCCGTGCGCTCGATCTGCACCCGACTGGCGTGTAGCCGAAACTCCTGTGGGATGCGAACAGCCTGGCTGTTGCCGTTCATGAAGACGCGAGTGGTAACGGGTGCCATGGCGGACTTGTGTGTATGTTGATGTGTGTATTTTGCGTTATGAGCAGAAGCAGGTCAAGCGTGCGGCTCGGCGGGCATTGACGATGGATAAGCGTCGCGCATCGTGCGCTTCATCGTCTTGCCGGCCGCGTTGCGGGGAAAGTCGGCCACGATCTGCACCGCGTGCAGGCGTTGGTAACGCGCGCCGACGCGCTCGTTGATCCAGTCGCGCAGTTCCTCGGCGTCGACCGACGCATTGGCTTGCAGGACCACCGCGGCCACCGGCGTTTCGCCCCATTTTTCGTGCGCGACGCCGAAAACGGCTACTTCACTCACCGCCGGATGACGCACGGCGACTTCTTCGATGTCGCGCGGGTAGACTTTCACGCCGCCGCTGTCGATCATGTCCTTCTTGCGGTCGACCAGGTAGAGGTAGCCCTCGCTGTCGGCATAGCCAAGGTCGCCGGTGAACAGCCAGCCGTCGCGGATCGCCTGTTCGGTCAGGTCGGGCCGGCCGTAGTAGCCGAGCATCAGCGACGGCCCACGACCGACGATCTCGCCGACTTCTCCAGGTGGAGCGTCGCTGCCGTCTTCACGGACGATGCGCATCTGGTAGAAGCAAGGTGGCGAACCGACCGAACCCGCCTTGCGCACCGACTGCGTCTTGTCGAGAATGGTCCAGAAACCTTCGGTGAGCCCGTACAGTTCGTAAAAGCGGTTGGGCAGATGGCGATTGAGGAGGTCCTTGTGCTCCTGGTAGAGAGGCGCACCGAGCGAGAGAATCATTTCCAGCGAAGCGAGCTTGTCGGGCGAGAAGCTCGGCGATTCGAGCAGGGCGATGATCTGCGCCGGCACCATCATGGTGTGTGTGACGCGCTCGCGGCCGATGATTTCGATCGCCTCTTCGGGATCGAACTGACGCTGCAGGATGTAGCGCGCGCCGAGGTAGAAGCAGGGCATCAGGGTGACGAAAGCGCCGTTGAAAACGATCGCGCCGGTGTGCAGGACGACCGACTCCGGGGTCATCCGCCAGGCCGAGGCAAACAGCGTGCAGTACATCGAACGAACGAAATGACTGTGCATGATCCCCTTGGGCAGGCCGGTGGTGCCGCTGGTGTACATGATGTTGAACAGTTCGTCCTGGCACACCGTGACCGGGTCGGCCTGGCCCGCGGGACAATTGTTGAGCAAGGCCGCGTAGTCGGGGTAGGCACCGATCGCGCCATCGACCATCAGCACACGGTCGGCCGACAACGCGGGCAGTTCATCGCGCACCTGATCGACCAATGCCGCCATCGAGCGCTGGGTGATCAGACAGACGGCACCCGAGTCACGCAAGAGACTGGCCAGCCCGGAAGCCATCAGCAGCGGGCTCAGCGGCACCAGCACGGCACCGATTGAGGGCACCGCCCAGTACACCTCGAGCAGTTCGCGGCAATTGGTCAACACGGTTGCCACCCGGTCGCCCTGGCGCACGCCGAGGGAACTCAGCAGGCGGGCGCATTGGCTGACGCGCGCTTCGAACTGCCGCCAGGTGAGGCGTTCCTGCTCGAAAACGACCGCCGGATGATCCGGCCGAAACGTCGCGTGGTGCTTGATCAGCGTCGCAAGTTGCAGCATCTTGTTCTCCCTTCCAGAATTTCTATCGCAGCGCAACAAAGCAATAGTATATAACTCAAGTTTCCGTTGCGGGGCAAGGCGCTGGGGAAGCTCCTGCGAAAAGTCCCTTCACTGCCGCCGGATCGCTTTCTGAAGTCCGTTTAACAAACGTTAATCGTCCCTTGCGTCGGCCTGGCAAATAATCTCTTGCGAACCGCAGAGCGGGGTCAACAAATCCGACACAGAAGAGTAGAATGCATTGTGCGGTGCAGAATAGTGCTCGATCGAGAGCTTCTCTCGGGCGGTGTGCTCGCCAGGACCGGGAAAGCGAAAGGCCTGCCAGCTCCCCTGAATCGGCAGTTCTGGCCGGCAGTGTGTTCGCGATCAATCGCGTGGGATGCATTCAGGCATGGCCAAGGTAATCGTGGGTCGCCCCGGCGGGCTGACCTGTTTTGACTGACGTTAATTGTTGGAGGTTGGAAAATGTTTGCACTGCTAAGAGAAATGCCTGATTTCACGACCAGTTGGATGCGCTATACGATGGCCATGATGCGCGCTTCGAACCGCGAAGTCACTGAGTTCAACGACAATCTGTTCATTGCCGCGCAAATCGCGATGACCGCGGCGCGCGATAATCCGATGAGCGTGATGGAAGCCTTCGAGGTCGCCGAGCATAGCGTGGGAATGGCGCGCAAGGGAATGGCCGGCGCGCAGGGCAAGATGGCCGACTACGCTTTCGACCAGATGGAAGAAGGAACGCGCGCTTTCCTGAACACGGTCCTCAAGTCCGATGGCGAGAAGCTGGGCGGCTACATGAAGCGCGAAGCCCAAATCATGGAAGCGGTTTCGAACTTCCATGAGCAGATCGAAGCCATCGGCGACGAGTTCGGCTTCCATTTCGACACTTCCGCCTACAAGCTGGTGCACGAAACCGACTCCTTCGAGCTTTACCAGGTGCTGCCGATCAAGGAGGGCGTCAAGGTCAATGAGCATCTGAAGCCGGTCATCCTCGTCCCGCCGTACATGCTCGGGGTGCACATCCTGGCCTTCCTGCCGTACGAGAACAAGAGCTACAGCCACTCGTTCGCCAACGAGGGAATTCCGACCTACGTCCGCGTCGTCAAGGACATCATGACCAACGACAAGGTCCAGATGATGACTCCGGAAGACGACTGCGAGCAGACGCGCCAGCTCTGCGCCAAGGTCATGGAACTCAACGACGGCAAGAAAGTCACCCTGAACGGCACCTGCCAGGGCGGTTACATCTCGCTGATGAACATCCTGTCGGGCAAGCTGAAGGACGTCTGCGACGCGCTGATCACCAACGTGACGCCGGTTGACGGCACCTACAGTGAAGCCATCAGCGGCATGCCGACGATGCACCACGACTTCGTCACCACCACTCTGCCCAGCGGCAACAAGGTTGCCAACGGCTACCTGCTGAGCCTGGGAATGCGTTTTGTCGCCATCGACCGGGAAACCCCGCTGGTCAAGGTGCTCGATCAGATTTCGCTGCAACGGGCGACCGACATGAATCCGGGCAAGACGCCGGCGGCGCTCTTCCGCTGGCTGCTCAAGGAACGTGTGCACCTGCCGCTGGCGATCGCCAACATGAGTTCGCACACCTTCCAGGACCCGATCGCCGATGACGGCACGCTGCCGGTGAAACTGTTCGACCAGCCGCTGAACATCAAGGACCTGATCGCTCTCAACGTCCCGTGGTACCAGAACTATGCGATCAAGGATGACCTGGTCACGCCGCCGTGCGCCACCGCCGGCAACAAGTTCCTCGAAGGTTGGAACGGTCTCGAATCGGTCGCCTTCTTCGGCGGTCACGTCGCCATCCTGACCAGCCCCTACGGCAAGAAAGCACCAGTCACCGGCAACTTCACCGACGCCAATGGCAATGCTTCGCGCGGGCCGGTCAAGTTCCAGATGGACATTTCCAAGACCGCCTGACCACTAGCGGTCACTCGGGCACTGGCTTCGCTGTACCGTTAAGGGCCGCATCCTGGTTCATCCCGGTTGGGAGCCAGGTGACGCGCCGGCTGGACGCTTTCTGTTCAGGCCGGCGCTTCTCCTTGATGACCAGGATGCACCGGCGCAAGCGGCGCCAAATCCCGTCCAAAATTCCACATCCATCCCATCTGACTCCGGAGATTTCCTTTATGAGTTACGACAACATCATCGCCGAAGTACGCGGAAAAGTCGGCCTGATCACTCTCAACCGCCCGAAGCAACTCAATGCCCTCAACGATGACCTGATGAACGAAATGGGCAGCGCACTGGCCGACTTCGAGGCCGACGAGAACATCGGGGCAATCGTCATCACCGGCTCGGAGAAGGCTTTCGCGGCCGGCGCCGACATCACGGTGATGCAGTCACTGACCTATATGGAGGCGTACAAGGGCGACTTCATCACGCGTAACTGGGAAGGCGTCAAAAACTGCCGCAAGCCGGTCATTGCCGCCGTCGCCGGCTACGCCCTGGGCGGCGGTTGCGAACTGGCGATGATGTGCGACATCATCCTGGCCGCCGACAACGCGCAGTTCGGCCAACCCGAAGTCCGCCTCGGAATCATTCCCGGCGCCGGTGGCACGCAGCGCCTGCCGCGTGCGATTTCGAAGGCCAAGGCGATGGAAATGTGCCTTGCCTCGCGCAACATCGACGCCGTCGAAGCCGAACGTTCCGGCCTGGTCTCGCGCGTCGTGCCGGCCGACAAGCTCCTCGAAGAAGCGATGTCGACCGCCACGCGCATCGCCGGCTTCTCGCTGCCGGTGGTGATGATGATCAAGGAATGCATCAATCGTTCGTATGAAAGCTCGCTGTCGGAAGGGCTGCTCTTCGAACGCCGCGCATTCCATTCGGCTTTCGCGCTCGACGACCAGAAGGAAGGCATGGCGGCTTTCGTCGAAAAACGCAAGGCCTCGTTTACCAACCGCTGAAACAGCCGAGACGGCCATGAAAGTCGCTCCCGCGACTTTCATGGCCAGCCCCCTCCGATTACCGGCATCGCCTTGACGGCATGGGGCTCAAACCGGAGGGGCCTACGGTCAGCAATGGGCCAGGTCTACTGCATTCTGTATCGTGACCTGGTCCACCCACGCCTTGGCATGAACCGTGCTGTAGATGTTCGAGCAGGCGGCCACTTCAAGCGTCAGGGTCACCGTCCGGTTGGCAAAACGCGTCAGGTCGATCGGCGCTGGGCGCAGCCACTCGGTTTCCTGATGGACCATGCCGATGGCCGTCACTTCATCGACTACGACGCCGTCGACCAGAACCCTGAAACTCGCGCTGGTGTAGTCGTTGACCGCCGCGTTTAGATCGAGTCGGCGGACGTAGCTCAACTCGGGCTGCGAACCGAGCTTGATACGCCGCGAGCTTGACTGCGCTCGCGGCCCGACGGTTCCGCCGTCACCGGAAGACACCTGCCCGTAGAGCATCGAGCCACCGCGAAAAGCGCGCGGGTCGTTATGCAGCAGTTCCCAGCCGGCGCCGTCCCAGCCGGACATCTTCAGCGCGGCCTCCTCTTGCGTGGAACCTGCGGCCCGCGCTGCCGCCGACCGCTGCGAGATACCCTTGAGCACACCGGCCGCCTCCAGCGCCGTCGAAATGATTCCCGGAACGTCGATTCCCAGCGGCGCCGAACTGTTCGACCGGCGCGTCGCACCGCCCTTGAGGAGACCCGCCGCCTCGAGCGAGGCCGTGATGATGCCGTGCACGTCGAGGCCAAAAGGACGGTTGGCGCCGCCGCGCCGATCGTCGCCAGCGGATCCGCCCGCCTGGCCGCTGTCGCGCGCCGGCTCGTCACGCGCAACGCTGTCGGTCGGCCTTGCGGCAGAGGCCGCCTCGGCAGCCGCCGGTCGAGCCGATTGGTGGGCCGATGAGCGGGCCGATTCGGCGGCCTGCGCATCGCCGCTCGCAGGCGCTTTCGCCTGCGCTGGACGCTCGGCCAGCAAGCCCCAGAAGTCGGCGATGCGGTGTGTCGACGAGATGCCGACCGCATTGAAGAAGGGTGCTGCAGTACCACACTGGTGCGGCTCGCTGCCAGGGTCGAGGGCGGCGCCGTGCGACATGCCGGTGATCGTGTACGACTCGATCAGTTCCTCGCCGTTCGGCCCTTGCCAGACGCGCCGCGGGTAGCCGGCGACGGTCATCTCGACCGTCGGCTGCACGCCGATGCCGTGCACGTCGGTCCATTGCTTGATGATCTCTTCGGCGTTGATCGGTTTGACCGCCGTATCGGCGTCGCCGTGCCAGATGGAGACCCTGGGCCACGGCCCCTGATGCGCGGACGCTGCCCTGACCAGGTCGCCCCACTCGTTGCCCGAACGACAGCGGCCCTGGAAGATGCTCTCCAGCCCCTCCTGCAGGCCCCTGGCCGTACGGTAGGGAACACCGGCAATCACCGCGCCACCGGCAAACACCTCGGGATACGTGGCCAGCAGCACCGTGGTCATCGCCCCACCCGACGAAGTCCCCGTGACATAGACCTGGCGGCGATCGATACCGTGGTCGCGCACCATCTGGTCGACCATCTGCGTGATCGACTGCGGCTCACCTCTGGCGCGCTCGTTGTCTTCCGGCCGGAACCAGTTGAAGCAGCACAGCGGGTTGTTGTTCCATTGCTGTTGCGGAAAAAGGAGCGCGAAGCCATGCCGGTCGGCCAGCGTCGACCAGCCCGATCCCTTGTTGTAAGAACCGGCGCTCTGCGTGCAGCCATGCAGCACGACGACCAGCGGCGCGTCGGCCGGCAAGCGATCGGGAAGATAGGTAAACATGCGCAATTCGCCGGGGTTGGAGCCAAAACCGCTGACTTCGAGCAAACGGTGCTCTTGCGAGTCGACCTGGTCGGACCAGGCTTGCACCGTCGCCAGCGTCGACAGGAGTTTTTCCCAGCGACCGCCGTGCGGCGTCTTGGCAGCGAGTTTGGCCATCTTGGCAATGGCGGCCACTTTGTGGCCCAGTTTGTTGAACATTGGATTACTCCTGTCATCGGACGAGGTGGTAAGCAGACCGATCTCGATGAATTTTCGGACCGGCAGAAAGACGCTGTGGAACAGGCCTGGATCGACCAATCCACCACGTTGAGGATCGAGCCAGGCCGGCGGAGCGGCGTCCGCGGCCAAGCCATAGGTGTGACTGACGACCGCCCGGCGGCCCTGCCACCAGGAGCTGAACTGCAGCGAGGCGACCGGACAACCGCGGTTGATCCAGACGCCAAAGAGTTCGCCGGCGACGATGGCCCGCGTCTCGTCGGCGCAGGCCAGTTCGAGCAAGCCGGCCAGCGCCTCGCCGAAGCGCAGTCCGTCGAGGCTGATGGTCGCTACCGGCGCTGCCGGCGCAGGCTCGCTGTCCGTGCGCGCCAGCGCCGGACCAAAGATAACGCGCGGCGTATTGCCACCCGGAGCGACAGCGACAGGCTGCAGGTCGGCATAACAGCGAATCGCTTCGAGCGTCTGCGACTGTTGTGGCGCGGCCATCGCTCCGATCAAGAGATCGGCCGCATACTGCGGCGTCGCCAGTGGTGACCCCCTGCCCCGCGGACCAGGAGCCACCAGCCCGCCGGTGACCATCAGGGTGACTCGAAAACGCAGATCGCGGCGCGACTCCCCAAGGATGTCGGCGAGGCGTTCACTGAACTCGTAGCGTGCAAGTCGATTTACCATGCAGCAACGATAGCATGCCTCGCGACGGTTTGCACGTATTTTTTAGTAAGTGACGTCTAATAGTTTTTTGCTCAATGCCGGCAACCGCTGAGCTCTACACGCTCATTGTGCGGCCAGTGTCAGCATACCCAGCACCTTGGCAGACCTTTGCAGGCGGATGTCGAAACAGGCAAAGTGCAATTCCTCGCCAGCCTCTTGTTGCAAAATACGCGCCGCGGCGAGTTGAACGCTGTCGTAGCCGCGCAGGGCAAAGGTGTCGGCATATTCGCCAGCCATGTCGACCAGCGACTGCGTCACCTCAATGATCGCATAGCGCGGCCAGTCGCCACGCAAGCGGGTTCTTACCGCCTCGATCACCTCGGCGTCGGTCGGATTCTCGCGTACGCGGCGTGCCAGCGCCGCCATGGCTTCCGCCCAGGCCACGCGGCACACCGCGATGGCGGAGGCCGACCCGGCAAGCGACAGCATGAGATCGCTGGAATTTTCGTTGATGTATAGCTTGACCAGCGCCGAGGTATCGCAGAACAGAATCAACGCCGATCCTCGAGCACCATCCGGCTGACCGCCGTCCCCCCCTCGACGATGTCCAGAGGCGGCCCCAGCCGAGGCTTGCCGCCGCTCCAGGACAAGGCACCGCTGGCGATCAGGCCACGAACTCCCTCGCCGGCACACGACGGAATGCCCACGATGCGGGCAATGGGCTTGTTGTGCGAGGTGACCTCGATGACTTCGCCTTCCTGCGCGCGCAGCAATACGCGGGAGAGACAGGCTTTGAGTTCGCGAACGGCAACGGACATGGCGGAACCTCAGGAGAAAAAGTCGTCACATTATAAGGCCGCCTATGGTTAATGTGGTCACATTGCCTACCCGACCGTAAGCATGTAGGGTGCAATAAGCGAAGCGCATTGCACCAGATAACGAATGCCAGAGTCGGCCGCCATCAGGCATCGGACGAGCCATGCGATGTTTTGCGCCTGGCGCAATGCCCTACGGCTATTGCGCCCTACGATTTGCCTTGGCCGGCAGCGACACACTTCCCGGCGAACGCACCGCCGGCTTCGCCCACACCGGCGCAGCGCCGCGCGTCCCGGTCCCCGGCGGCTGAAAACTCGGGATCAGTTGCTGCCGGCCATTGCCGATCAGGTCGGCACGCCCCATCTGCTTGAGCGCTTCGCGCAGTAGCGGCCAGTTGTTGGCGTCGTGATAGCGCAGGAAGGCCTTGTGCAGCCGGCGCTGGCGGCCGGCGCGAACGGTTTCCACAGCATCGGAAGTGCGACTGACTTTCTTGAGCGGGTTCCTGCGGCTGTGGTACATCGCCGTGGCGATCGCCATCGGCGTCGGCAGGAAGGTCTGCACCTGGTCGAGACGGAAATTGTGGCGCTTGAGCCACAGCGCCAGGTTGAGCATGTCTTCGTCGGTCGTTCCGGGGTGGGCGGCGATGAAATACGGGATCAGATATTGCTCCTTGCCCGCCTCTTTGGAGAACTTCTCGAACATCGCCTTGAATTGGTCGTAGGAAGCCATGCCGGGCTTCATCATGTGCGCCAGCGGCCCCTCCTCGGTGTGCTCGGGAGCGATTTTGAGGTAGCCGCCGACGTGATGCGTGACCAGTTCCTTGACATACTGCTGGTCGCGCACGGCGAGGTCGTAGCGCAGCCCCGAACTGATCAGCACCTTTTTCACTCCCGGCACCGCCCTCGCCTTGCGGTAGAGCCGGACAAGCGGCGTATGGTCGGTGTCGAGATTCTCGCAGATACCCGGGAAGACGCACGACAGGCGGCGGCACGAAGACTCGATCCTGGGATCCTTGCACGCCAGACGGTACATGTTCGCCGTCGGTCCGCCGAGATCGGAAATGACGCCGGTGAAACCGGGTGTCTTGTCGCGGATTTCCTCGATCTCGTGCAGGATCGATTGTTCGGAACGGCTCTGGATGATTCGCCCTTCGTGTTCGGTGATCGAGCAGAAGGTACAACCGCCGAAGCAGCCGCGCATGATGTTGATCGAGAAGCGGATCATCTCGAAAGCCGGGATCTTCGCCTCGCCGTACGACGGATGCGGCCGGCGCCGGAAGGGCGAGGCAAAGACGCCGTCCATTTCCGGCGTCGTGAGGGGAATCGGCGGCGGATTGAGCCACACATCGCGCTCGCCGTGCGCCTGGACCAGCGCGCGCGCGTTACCGGGGTTCGATTCGACGTGGAAGGTGCGCGAGGCATGCGCATAGAGCACCGGGTCGGCGGCCACCTGCTCGTACGACGGCAGGCGAATCGCGGTGCGTGTCCGGTCGAGCTTCGGCATGCGCGAGTGCGACTGGAAATCGAGCTTGATCACCTGCGCCCGGGGTTTCCCGCCGTCCGACCCCGCCGGCCTGGCCGCACAGGCGGCGTCCTGACCGGTCTCCGGGGTCATCGCGTAGGGGTCGGGATGGCGCACCAGCGCGCCTGGCGTATCGACGTCGCTGGCGTCGACCTCGGCCCAGTCATTGCCCGGCAGCCAGCCGCGCGGCACCATGAAAGCGGTGCCACGCAAATCGCGGATGTCACTGATCGCTTCGCCGGCAGCAAGACGGTGCGCCAGTTCGACGACGGCCCGCTCGGCACTGCCAAAGATCAGCAGGTCGGCTTTTGAATCGGGCAACACCGAGCGGCGCACCTTGTCCGACCAGTAGTCATAGTGGGCAATGCGGCGCAGACTGGCTTCGATCGAACCGATCACCACGTTGGCGCCGGGAAAAGCCTCGCGACAGCGTTGCGCATAGACGACGACCGCGTGGTCGGGCCGCTTGTTCGCTTCGCCGTTCGGCGTGTAAGCGTCGTCGGAACGGGGCTTGCGATCGGCCGTGTAGCGATTGACCATAGAGTCCATGTTGCCGGCAGTGACGCCAAAGAACAGGTTCGGCGCTCCAAGCGCGCGGAATTCCCTGGCCGACAGCCAGTCCGGCTGGCTGATGATGCCGACCCGAAAACCCTGTCCCTCGAGCAGACGGCCGATCAGCGCCATGCCGAAGCTCGGGTGGTCGATGTAGGCGTCGCCGGTAACCAGGATGATGTCGCACGAATCCCAGCCGAGTTCGTCCATTTCGGCACGCGACATCGGCAGGAAGGGCGCCGTGCCGAAGCGGCTGGCCCAGTATTTGCGGTAGGAGAAGAGGTTACGGGGCGCAGTGCTGGGCGCCTGGTTGCTCGCAGTTTTCATGGGGGCTGGATGAAGAATGTTGAACAAAATTTCCCGGACCGTCGGGCGGCCGAGTTGGTCAGCAGATCGACCGTAGGTCGCTCTGGAGTCCAACCCTCGCCATCAATACCCCATCTCCCGCTGGTGCCGAACGGCGAGAATTACCGCCGTTCTCTGATCCGCCTCGTAGCGGTAAATGGCCACGTATCCGCTATCACCGAAGTCGATCAGCCACTCCCGGTATTCCGCTTCCATGTCCTCGATCGGCCGACCAACGCCGGGCTGCCGTGAAAGAATCCTCACCCCATCCCGGATTGCCTTCGCCGCTCGCCTGGCCGCGTCGACGTTCTTCTCGGCAAGAAAGCGATAGAGGCGCTGCACGTCGCGCAACGCCGATGGCGACCAGATCAGGCGTGGCACTCAGGCGGATCCACACCCTGGCCCGCTGCCAGCTTGCCAAGCCACTCGTCCGCTTGTTCCATCGTCACGTGCTGGCCAGTACTGCAATACTCGCTCCAGGCTGTCATGGCCTCCTGCCGAAACGCTTCGCGCTTTTCCTCGCGCTCGACATATTGTCGGATCGCTTCACGCATCACCCAGTGCGGCGTGCGCTGGCGAGCTTCAGCCAGGCGCTGCACGCGCTCCTTGATGTCGAGGTCGATCTTGATCGCCACAGGGCGCGCAGTAGCCGTGCTCATCGCCGCATCCTCCGGGTATTAGCAGGTATTACCATAGCACGGAACCTGGGCTCCTGCCCACCACGATTCGCCCTCCCCCAGCATCCCCCTTCGGTTTTCATGGCATCGAGCGCATCGTCATCCGCACTTCTCGACGGATTGACGGCGCTTACCTGTAACATCCTCGACGTCAGGCTTGGCACCGACCGGCGGGTACGTCGCCTCGATCAGGCTTTCCTGCACATCGAGCGCCGGCGTCTGCATGCGTGCTCATCTTTCAAACCGTAAAGGGGTAAAGAAGCCAGGAGCAAGCTTCCTCCGCTGACGCTACGGAAGCATCCTGGCCAGACGAAAACCGAAGCTGTAGCCCCGGCCCGTCGAGTCGCTCCTGCTGCGAGTGGCCGAGCGAGCGACCTGCGGAGCGTTGCCCCAGGAACCGCCACGCAGCACGCGCCCGACAGAACATTGTCCGCTCGTCCACGCGCTGCCGTCGCGCGGCGCACCACTATAGTTGGCATTCCAGCAGTCCTCCGTCCATTCCCAGACGTTGCCGCTCATGTCGTACAGCCCAAAGGCGTTCGCCTGTTTCCCAGCCACCGAATGCGTATTCTCCCCACTATTACTGGAGTACTACGCCACGCTCTCGATGCTGTCGCCCCCACAATACTCATGCCTGCCGCCCGCTCGGCAGGCGTATTCCCATTCCGCTTCACTCGGCAAGCGGTAGGTCTTGCCGGTGTTGGCGCTCAACTTGCGAACGTAATCCTGCGCGTCGTTCCAGCTCACCTGTTCCACCGGGCAATCGGCGCCGCAGTTGCTGAAGTAGCTCGGGTTGTTGCCCATCACCGCGCGCCATTGCCCTTGCGTCACTTCGGTCCTGCCCATCGCAAACCCGCGGACGCTGACGCGATGCACCGGGCTTTCATCCCCAGCGCTGCCGCCCATGTCGAAACTCCCCGCCGGAATCACCACCATCTCCGGGCAATCCGCGCAGTCCCTGAACACCTCGCCGGAGCGCCGCCCGCCAGCCGCTTTCGGCGATGCCACAGGCGATGCCTCCTGCGCCTTGGGCGCGGCTTTCGGCATGGGCTTCGGCGCCGCCTTGGGAATCGGCTTCGGCTCCTCCGGCAAAAACCCCCACGCCGCGCTCGCCACCCCAAGCAGGACCGCCCCACAGAGCACTTGAATTCGCCGCCTCATCAATGCTTTCATCCTCTTAATCCAGTGTGCTCATCTTTCAAACGGTAAAGGGGTAAAGAAACAAGGAGCAAGCTTCCTGCGCTGACGCTACGGAAGCATCCTGGCCAGACGAAAACCGCCGTAGTTGATCCGGTACGTCGTGACGAACCAGAAGCGATCGGCCGAGCGAGCGAGCTGCGGCTTGTAGTACCAGGAACCGCCACGCAGCACGCGCCGCCCGCAATCGCCGCTCGTCCACGCGCTGCCGTCGGTCGGCGCACCACTGTAGCTGGCATTCCAGCAGTCCTCCGTCCATTCCCAGACGTTGCCGCTCATGTCGTACAGCCCAAAGGCGTTGACCTGCTTGCGGGCGACCGGATTCGTACTCTCTCGGCTGTTGCCCTTCGGTGTGGCGTAGGCGCCATACCAGCCAACCGCATCGAGATTGTCGCCCCCACAATACTCATGCCTTCCTCCAGCGCGGCAGGCATATTCCCATTCCGCTTCACTCGGCAAGCGGTACGTCTTGCCCGTGTTCGCACTCAACCTGCGAACGTAATCCTGCGCGTCGTTCCAGCTCACATTTTCCACCGGGCAATCGGCGCCACAGTTGTCGAAGCGGCTCGGGTTGTTGCCCATCACCGCGCGCCATTGCCCTTGCGTGACTTCGGTCCTGCCCATTGCAAAACTGCGGACGCTGACGCGATGCACCGGGCTTTCATCGCTACCGCTGCCGCCCATGTCGAAACTCCCCGCCGGAATCACGACCATCTCCGGGCAATCGGCGCAGTCCCTGAACACTTCGCCGGGCCGTCGTTCGGCTGGGGCTTTGGCCGGCGGCGCTACCGGCACCGCCGGCGCTTCAGCCGCTGCCTCCGGCGCCTTGGGCGCGGCTTTCGGGATTGGCTTCGGCGCGGCCCTGGGGACCGGCTTCGGCACCGGCTTGGGCTCGTCCGGCAAAAAGCCCCACGCTGCGCACGCCACGCCAAGCAAGACCACTCCACCAAGTACTCGAATGCGCTGCCTCATCGATGCTCTCCTCCAGATCACCTCAATGCCCCGAAACCCCATCCCCGCCCCACCCCTCCCCTTGAAGGGGAGGGAGTGACAAATCTGGCCATTGCCCCCCTTCGGCACCACCCAACCCAACTCGTCTCATCGCAAACGTCGCTCCCTCACCTTCCCCCTGCAGGGGTGGAAGCGCTTGCATTCCGATGCACGGACCCGGTGACCAATGGAACTCCTCCCCCTTCAAGGGGGAGGCGGGGAGGGGGATGGGGCAAAGCGACCCCACCCCGCAGCGTCCACAACCAGAGCCTCCACCCGCAAGCCCCGGCGCAACCCGGCGCGCGTCGAGAACGTGCAGGTGGCGAGGGTGCTGCCGACTGCGGCCGTGGCCACTGCGGCATCGGATCGGCGTCGTCAGCCACACTTCTTGAGTGACTGACGGCGGCTGCCGGCAACGTCCTCGACGTCAAGCCTGGAACCGGCCGGGGTGTAGCGGAACAGCTTGCCGCGCTGCGCCGCCGGCGTCACCACCACGGTGGTGATCGTGTTCGCAGCCACCTGAACGATCTTCTCTTCCGCCAGGCCAGCGGACGGCCAGTACTGCATCAACATGGAATCCTTGACGGTAAACGTGGCGGGCGAATCACAGCCACTCATCGACCATTTCCCGTCGACCTGGGCGAGAAGCTTGCTGCGTGAGTCCAGCAACTGCTTCTTCACTTCCTCGGGAATGGCGCGGATCTGGTTGAGCGTCACGAGCGCCGCATTGAACTTGCTGTTCGCCTCGTCGGCATGGCCGCTCTTGAGCGCGGTTTCCGCAGCGCTGATGCCGCCTTCGATGGCCGGCAGCCCATTCGTGCCTTCGAGTTGTTCACGCAGGCGCTTCTCCACCTCGCTGGCCAATGCGCCCTTCTCCCGCGCTTCGAGTAAGCTCGCCTGCAGGGTCGCCCGCTCCTCGGCCGACTTGGCCGAGCGGATCTGTCCTTCGATTCTCTCGGCGTCGCGACTGGCTGCGCTGACAGCGTCCTTGACTTCGCGCCGCTGCGTGTCCACCAGTTTCAGCACCGATTTCACTTCGCCCTGCAGCCGGGCAGCCTCCTGTTTGGCACTGGCCTCGGCTCCCCGGTCGGGAAGAACACCCCGCCACGCAGGAAAGGTGCCGACCAGTATCCCGACCAGCGCCAGCCCGCCAGCGACCGCTCCGATCAACTTGAAATTCTTCGCCGAAGCACTCAGTCGAGACATGAACAGGGCCTCGCGAAACTCCTTCATCGAGGTGTAGCGGTTGGCAGGCTTCTGCGACAGCGCCTTGTCCACGGCGTCCGAAACAGCGGACGGGACGTCTTTGCGTACCCTCTTCAGCGAGTCGATACGGCCAGTCGGCACCTGTCCGCTCAACATCTCGTAGAGCATCACGGCCACCGCGTACTGGTCGGCGCGGCCGTCGACCCCGCCCAGGCCGGCCAGTTGCTCCGGCGCCATGTAGTAAGGCGTGCCGGCGCTCATCATCGTCTCGAGGGCATGCGTGCTGCTGGTCAGCAGTGCGATGCCGAAGTCCATCACCTTGGCCTTGCCGTCGTCGGTCAGCCAGATGTTCTCCGGTTTGATGTCGCGATGCACGGTCTTTTCGTGTGCATAGGCCAGCGCCTGGCACACCTGGTCGGCGATCCGCAGCGCATCGTCCACCGCCATTTCCTTGCGCAGCCCCTTGAGATTCTTCAGATAGGTGCGCAGGTTCTGCCCGTTCAGCAACTCCATGGTCAGGAAGCAATACGCCCCGTCCTTCTGCACATCGAAAACCGTCGCGATGTTCGGGTGCGACATTTCGCTGGCCACCCGCGCTTCGCGCAGGAAGCGCTCCCTGGCGTTGGGACTGGTGAGCATCTGCGGCAGCAGCACCTTGATCGCGATGTCCTTGTCGCGGTTGCGGTCGAAAGCGCTGAAGACAGCTCCCATGCCGCCGGCGCCGATCTGCTCGTGCAGTTCGTAGCGCCCGGCGATGGTCTGCCCCGGTTTGAGGGCGATGCCCAGGTTGGCGGCGGGGCCACCACCCGTGCTGCGCGTGTAGGCCGCTTGCGCGAGCGGCAGGTCGGCGATCATCGTCTGTGACAGCCCGCCGGCCGTCGGACCACCGACCAGGACGGCGCGCGCCTCCTCGATGTCGGCCAGTTGGCGACGGTACTTGTCCTTCAGCGCCTCGCTCGGCGCGCCATTCACTCTCTGTTCGAGTTGCGCCACCTTGTCCAGCAGCGCGTGTTCGATGTCGGCGGGGGACACCGAAATTTCGAGTCCGAGGGCATGCAGGGCTTCTTCGCGAGTCACTGTGTTCTTCTCCTTGAATGCGCCGGGCTAGACGTTGATCTGGACCGATTCGACGAGTTTGCGCTGCTCGTCCAGATCACGCATGCCCAGCTTGCCGTCGCCGTCCTGCAGGGTATGCGCGATTTCCTTGCCGACCACCAGGTCCCGAGCCGTCACGCGCACCAGCCCATCGCGACCCAGCGCGACAGTCACTTCGACCGGGTAGTTTTTCCGGGGATTCTGAATCGGCCCGAAGGCGAAGTGCCCCAGACTGAACTCCTCGCCAGCCTCGCCGCGCTTCTGCACGAACTCGAGCACCAGACGCGTCTGGTCGTCGCGGTTGGTGTAGAAGGTGCGCGCATACGATGTCGGCAGCGGCGTGTTGCGCGCGATCAGGCTTTCGAGCGCCGGCTGGTTGTTTTGCCGATCCCATACCCGCAGGCACAGATCCGCACCGGAGACCTGCTGAATCACCGAGTCCGAGTCGCGATGGCGGCCAAAGCGTTCAGCGAGGATCGCGGCACCGAAAGCCACCGCCTGGTGCGGCTGCTTCGATACCACATCGCCCGCGCGCTTGCCCGACACGCGCAGGATTTCCGCCTGCACCTGCGGCAGCAGCGACGACCCGCCGGTGAGCAGAACCTTGTCAACGTCCTTCCAGGTCAGCGACGCGGCATTCAGGCAGCGCGAGCACGAGGCCAGCGTCTCGCTGACCGCCTCGGTCATGATGGCGTCGAACTGCTGCCGGGTGAACACCAGATCGAAGGGATTGCCCAACAGCAGCAAGGACTGTCTGACCTGCGGCAAACCGGGTTTCGAGAGCTTTATCTTGGCTTGCTCGGCGAGCCGCCGCAGCCTTTGCGCCGACCCCGGATCAGCCAGCGGATTGCGACCGAAGCGACGCTGAAAATCGTCGGCGATCAGCGCCATGATGCGCTCGTCGAGAATGCGCCCGCCGAGCTTGGCGACCCCATCCGAGGCGAGGACGAAGAGGCCTTCCTTCGCCGTCTGCAGGACGGTCACGTCGAAAGTGCCACCGCCAAAATCGTAGACCAGCAGCGTCCGGTCGGATGGCCCCTCATTCAGCCCGTAGTAGGTCGCTGCCGCGACCGGCTCTTCCATCAGGCGAACGCTGCCCAGTCCGGCCAGCGTGGCGGCTAGCAAGGTGGCGCGGCGCTGCTCGTCGGTGAACTGGGCCGGCACCGTCACCACCGCTGGCCCGATTTCGTCGTTGGCGAACGTGTCGGCGTCCTTCAGCAGCTTGCGCACGATCAGCGCCGACAGGCCCTCCGCCGACCACTGCCGCTGCTGGTGGTCGCCGTGCGACCACTGCGTCTGCGCCAACCGGGCCTTGACGAAGCGCGCAATCGGCAGCTCGGGGGCATCCTCGAGCAGTTCTTCTGCCGCTTCGCCGACCAGACATCCCTCGCGGCCGATATAGACCACGCTCGGCGTCCGGAACTGACTGGCGTTGTGCACGTCGGGGAAGAGCGCCGGCTGGCCATAGGAATTCACATGCGCCATCATCGAATACGTGGTGCCGAGGTCGATACCGGGAAAGATCATCCGCCGGCCTCACTCGAACCCGAAGCCGCCGCCGATCTGCGCAGCGCGTCCCTGGCCTGCTCGAACCAGTCGCCAACGAGTTGCCGCAGCTTGCCGACTTGTTGACCCAGGCCCTGCAGTTCACGCAGCCGCTGCTCGATCAGCTTGAGTTTGGCACGCGCATCACGCCGTTCGCTCTCGGTCGCCTGCGCCTTGCTGAGCTGCGCTTCGCGCAAGGCGGCATCGAGCCGGGTGACGGCCTGGCGCTTGATGTCGTCGAGAACCTGCTGCAGGCGGCTCTGCTTCTCGCGCAGAATATCGTTCAGGACACGATTGAACTCGGCGGACACACTCTCGCGAACGCGCTCGATCTCCTTGCCGAAACTCTCTTCTTCTTCGTGCCGCCAACTCCTGTACGTAAAAGCGACCGCACCGAGAAACAGGAGCAGGAAAACCACCCCGGCCCAGGCGGCCTTGCGAACGTTGAAGCCGACAAAACTGCCCACCAGCGACAGCGCCATCATGCCCACGAAAACGATCCGCCGCCCTTCGCCAAGCCGTTGCATGAAGCCACGCCGCGGGATTTCCCCGCGATACTTGATGTCGAGATCGAGCATCTCGGCCAAGGGCTCCCACAGGGCGCGGTTGTCCGGTGGCGTCAGCGCGAGGCTGCGATTGACCGCACCCGTTTCAGCCAGCAGGTCCTCGGCGCTGCGTCGCGTTTCTTCCAGGCTGTCGCGGATCAGCACGCACTCTTCGTCGAGTTGATAGCGCAGGGCTTTGGACAAACGGCGGCGGAAGTCGGCCAGCACTTCGGTCTTCAGCGAGAGTTTGATCGTCTTCGACGAGGTCTCCCGGTCGAGGTCTGCGGCTTGCAGGCTGGCCAGCAATTGTTCCAGGACCTGCGCAATTTCACCCGACTTCAACAAGGCCCGCCGATTGCCTTCACGCAGCGACTGCATCAACTTGTTGAACTCGTCGCTCAACTGCAGCTTGTAGCGATCGAACACCAGCTTGACGTCCTGCTCCCTGGCCGCCACATCGGCCGCACGTTCGAGGCGTGCTTCGCGCTTCTGGCGCGACTGCAACTGCCGCAGATCGGTTTCGAAACGCTCCTGAATCATGTCGACCAGGCTGCTGCCCCGCTGCGCCAGCGCGACCCCGGACAAGGCCTGGCGGATCGGATGATTCGGGCCGCGCGCGATGAAGTCAGGCAGGAAGCTGCCCCCTTCGCCGAGAACATTGACCGGCAACAGCGTCATCCCGGTGGCGGCAAGCGGCCGCAACCAGACTGGCGCCGTGGCGGGCGCGGGTCCGACGACCAGCGGCCAGATGCCGGCAACGCTTCCCGCCAGCATCTGCATCGCGTCGAGGTCATCGGGCGTCGGACGATAATCGCCAGCCGCAGCGACCATCAGCACCGGCGAACGATTGACCAGGCTGCCGAGAATCGCGGGCGAGCGCAGGACGGTGGCCGAGTCGCGCGTGACGACCAGGTGAAGATTGCGCAGCGCTGGCGGCGCCGCCAGCGCCAGGCGAATCGGCGATGCCAGATCGGGGCTGGCACTACCCAGCACTTCCAGGGCGGAGGCCAGGTGCGCAGCGGAATCGAAGTCGGATCTCCCCTGAGAGTCTGTTTCCAGGCTGTAGCCGCGCTCCTGCAGGCGAACCTCGAACATCTCCAGAGGTTCGGACAACCTGATCGTCACGCTGTGGTGCTGCGGGCCGATCAGCCAGGCCAGCGCCGCCGCACGCGCTGCCGGCTCGAGGCCCAGCAGAACGACCGAAAATGCGCTGTCAGGCAGTCCGAGCAGAGCCTCAGCCTGATCGACGAGCGGCGTCTCCGCCTGCCCGCGCTCAAGCTGTTCTGCAATGGCGCGCAACTGTTGCGCGACCTCCCTTGGGGTAGACAAAGACCCCGCAATCCCTGCCATCGACCTCGAACTCCAGAAATGCCCACCAGGTCAGAACGAACGAGTTCGCGAGTTTAGCGCAAGGATCACGCCAAGGTCACGAAATCATTGAATTTCGTCGTTCGTATGGCTATCCTGTCGCTTCGCAAACCGACCGACTCCGGGAGAAAACATGGCCGCCCAACGCATCTCCGAAGCCCTTGACATCGCCAACCAGCACGCAGACCACGCCGAGGAGTCGGCGCGCAAGACTGACGACTCCGCGCATCAGGCCGAAGTGCATCAACAGGCCGCCGAGCATGACGCGCAGGCGGCGACGCAAGCCGCACAGCAGAGCGATCAGCACACCCAGCACGCCGCCGCAGGCCAGGAACGTGCCGAGTCGGAAGCCGCCGCCTCAACCCAGTCGGCGGCAGAGACCCACGACCATTCGCGCGCCGCCCAGGATTCGGCTGGCCAGGCGCAGGAGCATTCGTCGCAGGCCGGCTCGTCGGCCCAGGAGGCGCAGAGCGAGGCTTCGACGGCAGGCCAGTCCGCCGGCGAGGCGCAGCAGCACTCAGGCGCTGCCGGGCAATCGGCAGCGCAGGCGCAGGATTCCTCAGGGCAGGCAGGGCAATCGGCGGCGCACGCGCAGGAAGAAGCGCAGCACGCCACGCAGGCTGCCGGCCAGGCGCAGGCGGCCGCGCAAACGGCGGAGCAGGCCGGGCACACGGCACAGGATCAGGCGCAAGCCGCATCCGCGTCGGCCGAGCAGGCGCATCAGCAGGCCGATCAGGCCGCGCACTCGGCGCAGGAATCGCAAAGTCAGGCCGCGGCCGCCTCGCAGTCAGCGCAGCAGGCCGGCGAACAAGCCACGCACGCCGAGCAGGCGGGCCAGGAAGCGCAGACTTCGGCGACCCAGGCGGGGCAATCGGCGCAGGCCGCCGACCAGCATTCCCAGGAGTCGCAGCAGGCGGCCTCCGAGGCCGGCGCTCATGCCTCACAAGCCGAAGTCTCCGCCAGCGAGGCTGCGGCGCAGGCGAGCGAAGCGCAGGCCGCCGCCGAGCGCGCCGCAGCCGAGGCGGAGAGCGCTGCGGGTGCGGCAGCGCAGGCCGGCGAACAGTCCGGGCAGGCAGCGGCGGCGGCGACGCAGTCGCAGGAAGCGGCGCAACAGGCCGAAGCGCTGGCCGCGCAGGCCGGCGAAGCGGCAAGCAAGGGGCAGACCGTTCTCGGCTCGATCGAGCAGCTTTCGACGCAGGCCAGCGCGGCACTCGAAGAGGCGACCCGGCACTCGCAGGAGGCCAGCGAACACGCCAGCCAGGCCCAGCAGCACAGCGAGCGCGCCGGGCAGACCGCGCAGGAAGTCGAGCAGCGCCTGGGTGAAGCGCAGAACGTCTTTGAGCAGACACAGGATCTCCACCGCCAGGCGGAGGAGGCGCTGTCGCAACTGAAACAGGTGCTCGTCGAAAGCCAGCAAGCCAAGGAAGAAGCCGACCAGGCCAAAGAAGAAGCCAGTCGCTCGCGCGACGAGGCCCAGCGCGCACTGGAGCGCGCGGAAGCGGCAAGCCGGCAGTCCGAGCAGCACGAGTCGACGGCGTCGCGCTCGGCCAGCGAGGCCGAGTCTGCAGCTTCGCAAGCGCAAGCGGCGTGGTCGCGTGCCATGTCGATGATCTGATCCAGGGGAGAATCGCTATGGCACGCATCGTGTGGACGCCCAGCGGGCGGCAGGTAGACCTCGACCAGCTCGATTCGCAGGGCTTGCAGGCCCTGTACTATGAAATCAGGATCGCGCAGGGTGTCGCGCAGGGCGCGACGGGCGAGATGGTCGACGCCCTCAATACGCGCGTCCAGAGTTACGCCGATGCGGCACGCGACATTCGTGGATCGGCCGCTGATGTGCGCGGCCATGGCGAGGATGCGTCATGGTATACGCACCTCGCGCAGGGGTCTTCTTTTGGCGAGATGGTCAAGGGCTTTGGTGATGCGTCTGCCGCCGTTGCCGGTAACATCCCAGCCGCCAAGCCGGTCGCCGAGGCATGGAAAATGTCGACGAAGCTCACTGATAGCGCTTTGGCAGCAGGTGATGGACACTACGACGCCGCTGCCGGCAAACTCGCCGAAGCGCTGGCGCCAAAATTCTTTGGTGCCGCGATGGATGGCGAGGATCTCACCAAGTTTGCCATCAGTGCCGGCAAGGCGACGAAGTCCGCGCTGCACGGCGACGGCGAAGGCGCGGCGCAGGAAGGGGCGAAAGCCCTCGGCAGTGCCTTGAAGGACTTCGGTGCCAAGGATCTGGGCAGCGCGGTCAGGTCAGGCACTGAAGCGGTCGATGGCATGAAAACCTACCAGTCAGGGGTGGGCCACTATGCCGAAGCCGGCGCCGAGCGCGAACGCCTTCTCGACATCACCAGCCGAACTGCGGATCAGGCTGACGCCCAGTCCAGCGCTCTGCAGGACAAGGCGGAGACCCTTCATCGCTGGCAGCAATACATGATCACCGGCAACAGCGACTATAACGATAATGTCCTGTCGATGATCCGCGCGAAAGCGCCCGGCATCGACGCGTCGGCCAATACCGAGATGCTTTCCGATGCCGTGCGCACAGCGCGCGGGGAAATCTCCTCGCAGTTGTCCAAGAGCCCGGGCGCTGCCGGAGGCGGTTTCGATTCCTACCAGCCGGGCCTCGCCGATGCCGACGCCTCCACCGGCTCCGTCAGCGACGCGGCACGCCGTGCCGAGGCGGCGTCGGGCGACGCGCATGCGGCAGAGGACCGCGCCAGAACTGGCTCGGGAGCGGCGGAAACGTCGCACCGCGAAGCCACCGGCCAGGAACAGGCCGCCGCGCAGTCCGGCCAGCAGTCCGCAGTGCACGGCGAGGCGGCGGCGGTCGCTGGCGCCAAGTCGGCCGAGTCTACACAGGCAGCGGCGAGCGAAGCGGCCAGCGCGAACGACGGAGACGCTCAGGCCGGCAATGCCTCCCAGTCCGCCGAGGCCGCGCATGGCGAGGCGGCGCAGCAGACGCAACAGGCGAGCGCCGCCAATCAGTCGTCCGAACACGCCGCTACCGACGCGCAAGCGCAGTCCGAGCACGCCGAGGGCGCGCTCACGCAGGCCGAAGCAGAAGCGCAGGCGGCCCAGTCGCACAGCCAGGAAGCGGATAGTGCGCAGCACGAGGCCGAGGGGTCCGCGCAGTTGGCCGAACAGGGCGCCAGCGAGGCGACGGCGCAGGCCGAGGCCGCGCACGCCGCCGACGAGCAGGCCGCCGCGCAGGAGCAGGCCGCCGAGCAAGCCACTGGCCAGTCGGCGGAAGCCGCCCAGCAAGCTGAAGCGAACCTCGCCGAGGCCAGCCAGTCCGCCGCTCAGGCCGAGGGCGGGCAGCAGCAGGCGCAGACCGCGATGGCTGAGTCCGATCAGGCCGCGCAGCAGTCCGGCAGCGCCGCCGAGTCGGCTCGTGAAGGGAGTTCACAGGCGGGCGAAGCGGCCACGGCGGCGCAGGCCACCGTCGAAACAAGCACCCAGGCCGCGCACGAGGCTTCCGCGCAGGCGCAGACGACGTCCGAGGCGAAGGAACACGCCCTCGCCGCCGCGACCGAGGCCGAAACGGCCACACGGGAAGCGCAGGCACACGCCGACGAATCGGCGACCGAGCGATCGGAATCCGAACAGCAGGCGCAGGCCGCCGCACAGGACGTCGAAACACTGACCGGCATCGACGGGCAGTCGCAGACGCTTGCCGGCGAAATCGATGGCCACGTCAAGGCCTGCGGTCAGGCTTGCGAGCAGGCACAGACCGCCGAGACGCAGGCCGGTGAAGGGGCCGAATCGACGAATCAGACGCTGACCAGGGCCGATGCCACTTTGCGCGATCTTCAGGGCACGCAGGAGCGCACGCAGCAAACGACGCAGAGTCTGCAGGAACTGCTGCGCGAAGCCGAGCGCGTCAGACAGCAGGTCGAGGACCTCAAGACGCAGACGCTGCAAACCCGCGACGAAGCCGAGCGCCTGCTGGACGAGGCTTCGCGACTGGCCGAGCAGACCGAGCAGGTGCAGAGTGATTCGGAGTCACACGCCTCGTCGACCGAGAACGAGGCCAGTCGTGCCTATGCAGCGGCTCAGTCTGCCGAGTCATTCATCTGATCATTGCCCGGACATGTCTGCCGAAAATAATTCTGTTGGGGTGACGAAGGAACCCCAACGTAATCGCGGCCCGTCAACGTTGGGGTTCGTGCCTCACCCCAAGCTGCGCGCTGTCGGAGAAAGCACGCCATGATGACGGATCTGCCCGCTCGTTCTGTTTCGGCAAGTTGGGTTGTGGTCGGATCGCAGAGGATGAAAATTGCGCCTGGCCGATTTCCTGCCTTCTTGCGTCTTGCAGCCTTCCCAAACCAGTAACATGATCCTGAAACGGACAAGGAGCAGAGCATGCGAGAACTTGACCGCATTACGCAGCAGCCGGAGATAATGGGTGGCAAAGCGTGCATCCGTGGCATGCGCGTCACCGTCAGCATGGTCGTCGGTCAGATCGGCGCCGACCACAGCGTTGATGAAGTCCTCTCCGACTACCCCTACCTTGAGCGGGAGGACATCATGCAGGCGTTGCGCTACGCGGCCTGGCGAGCCGAAGAACGCGAGGTCATGCTGACCACATCATGAAGCTGCTGGTCGACGAGAAACCAAGCGTCGTGCAAATCCGTGCCGAGGATGTCAGCCCGAATGCGATCGGCAAGCAGGTTATTGTCGCCCTGCTGCAGATGGCAGCGGAACTGGAAGAAGGCGCGTTACTGACCATTGATCCGAACCGCACTCGCTTGCGCGTATTGCCTTTGCATCCCAAGTAGCCATCCCCCGGCAAAGGCGGGGGCTTTCGTTATCAGCATGTGCACGTGAACCTGCATCAGTTCTGTTGGAGTGACGAAGGAACCCCAACATAATCGCGGCCCGTCAACGTTGGGGTTCGTGCCTCACCCCAACACGCTGAAAGACGGCACGAGTTGGCGTCGTCTGGTGGTGCGGTGCTGATCGTGATCCTGGGCGGTGGCGACAAGTCCCACAGCCCGCCACTATTTCCGCGGCCGTACCACTCGCCGCCGACATCGAAAAGTGTTCAGGGACTGCGCTTGCTGACTGTGGGACACCGCCTGCAGTGGCCCGCTGTGACACGATTGTGCTACAATTTCGCGAGCCATCGATCCGGAGATCGCCATGACCACCACAACCATTCGCCTGCCTGAAGAACTGAAAGCCAGAGTCACGGCCGCGGCAGCACGCACCGGCACGACGGCCCATGCCTTCATCGTCGAAGCCATCGCCGAAAAAGCCGCGAACGAAGAGCGCCGTGCAGAGTTCGACGCCCAGGCCGAGGAGCGCTACACAAAGATGGTCGCCTCCGGGATGGCGATCCCCTGGAGCAACATGCGCGCCTATCTGCTGGAGCGTGTTGCCGGCAAGCCGGCAACACGGCCCGTAGCGCGCAAGCTGGCTCGCTGAATGTGGTGCGCATCGAGATTGCGCCCGAGGTCGTGGAGGATTTCGAGCGCATCCTGGATCACCTCGCCACCTACCAGGTCGAACACCCGGAACGGCGCATCGACGAAATCATCGCTGCACTGGATGTGTTGGAGAGCAACCCGCTGATCGGCCGACCCGCTGCAAACGGCAAGCGCGAACTCGTCATCGGGCGCCGCGCCCAGGGATACCTGGCCCTCTACCGTTACGTCGCAGAGATCGATACCGTGATCGTGCTGGCCGTGCGCAGCCAGCGGGAAGCGGGGTACTTGCTGCCCGATGTGCGCTACGTGGCAAAATAGCGACGGATTTGCACCTCCAGCGATTGCTTGCCTGGTGTGCCCTGGCCCCACTCCTGGCTGGTGCGGAAACTCTGCTCGCCCCTCCAGCAGTGCTGCTGGCTGCCGGCGATATTGCCGACTGTGGGCCCGGCGCAACCGCGACCGCCAATCTCCTCGACACGCACCCCGGTCTGGTTCTGGCCGTCGGCGATCTGGCCTACCCTCGGGGCAGCGGCGATGACTTCAGGAAATGCTTCGCGCCCACCTGGGGACGCTTTCTGTCGCGCATGAAAGCGGTGCCGGGCAACCACGAGTACATGACCGCCGGGGCACAACCTTACTTTAGTGCGCTGGGTGGCGTTGCCGGTCCGCTGCGCAAGGGCTATTACAGCCTGGATTACCATGGGTGGCATCTGATCGCCCTCAACAGCCACATTCCGATGAGTGCGAACTCGCCACAAGCCGCCTGGCTGAAAGCGGACGTGGCCCAAACAACCGCGCGCTGTCGGCTGGCCTTTGTACACCTGCCACGCTTCAGTTCAGGCGAAGGCGGCGACAACGACTCGACAGACGCTCTCTGGAAAACGCTGGCGGCTGGCGGGGTGAGCATAGTGATCGCCGGGCACGATCATCTGTACGAGCGCTTCGCGCTGTTGAACAGCGACGGGTCGCCGGACGAGCGCGAGGGAATGCGCGGCTTTACCGTCGGCACCGGCGGCGCCACTCTGGACATGCAGCCGCTATGGACTCGCCGCCATTCCGAAAAACTAATTACCGGCCGTTGGGGCGTGCTGAAACTTGAATTGGGCAACGACAGCTACCGCTGGGCCTTCCTCGACACGAACGGCCAGGTGTCGGACAGCGGACAGAGCAAGTGCAGGACCCGGTGAAAGCAAAAGGAACAATAGAGATCGAGCCTGGGCCCTTTGTTGCTCTCTTGCTCTCACCGCCGTCGTGTGCCTTGTCGCCGCGTTTCTGTACGCGACCTGGTCGGCTACCTGCCGTGGCTCGCGGGGAAGTCTTGAAGCGTTGTGAACGCGAATGCAAGCGTTGGCGGATAATGCGGCCGTGCAGGCAACTGCGAACCACGAGGAGGGCATTGATGAAGTATCGACTTCGAATTCTATGGGGCGTGCTCTTGCTCGGCACGGCGGGCGCGGCGTGGGCCTATCTGCCCGACGAGCCCAAGCCGGCGCCGAAGCCCGCGGCCAAGCCGCAGGAGCGAAGGCCGGTCGAGCGGGTGGCGCCTGCCGAGAAAGCGGCTGGCGACCAGCGTCCCGGCGAGGTGTTCAGGGACTGTGCGGATTGCCCGGAGATGGTGGTGATTCCGGCGGGAAGTTTCGAGATGGGGAGTCCGCCCAGTGAAGAGGGGCGGGACAATGACGAGGGGCCGGTGCATCGCGTGCAGATCCGCAGGGATTTTGCCCTCGGCAAGACGGAAGTGACCTTGGGAGAGTTCCGTTCCTTTATCCGGGCGACCAGCTACCGTACCGATGCCGAAAACAACGAGGGCGGCAAATCGGGGTGCAAGGCCTGGGACAGCAGCTCCGGCAAGTTCGACTGGCGAGCGGGGGCCAACTGGGACAACCCGGGCTTCAGCCAGAGCGAGCGACATCCGGTGGTCTGCGTGAGCTGGGACGATGCCAAGGCCTATGTGGCGTGGCTCAGGAAGAAGACGGGCAAGGGCTATCGGTTGCCGAGCGAGGCTGAATGGGAATACGCGGCGCGCGCCGGGACCCAGACGGCCCGGTATTGGGGTAACAACCCGAATGAGGCCTGTCGCTACGCCAACGTCGCCGACACGACGACCGGACCCAGCGGTAACACGTGGACCAAACGGCATGAATGCAGCGACGGGTTCTGGTTCCCGGCGCAGGTGGCTTCGTTCGTGGCCAACAATTTTGGGCTGCACGACGTGATCGGGAACGTTTGGGAATGGGTGGAAGACTGCTATCACGACAGCTATACCGGTGCGCCGGGCGATGGCAGCGCCTGGACCAGCGGCGGCTGCTCTGTCGGGCGCGTGCTGCGTGGCGGTTCCTGGTACGACTATCCGCAGATCGCGCGCTCGGCCAAGCGCGGCAGGTGCGTCTCGACGCTCCGGAACATCAGCGACGGTTTTCGTCTGGCCAGGATGCTTCCGTAGCGTCAGCGCAGGAAGCTTGCTCCTTGTTTCTTTACTCCTTTACCCCTTGAAAGATGAGAACACCTGATCGCAGCGACGGGGTTGTAAGCTTCGGGGTGCAGGGGCGGAGCCCCTGCCCGCGAATTTTTTTGCCATGACCGAAACGGATCGCAGCCGCAAGAGCGGCGTCGCGCTGGAAAAGACTTACCGCTTCCTGCTGTGGCTGATTCCGGCCGTCGAGAAATTCCCCCGCAGTCAGAAGTTCCTGCTCGGCGACCGCATGCAGACGCTGGCACTCGACGTGCAGGAAAGCCTGATCGAAGCGACCTATTCCAGGACCCCGACACCCCACCTGCTGGCCTGCAACCTGCGGCTCGAAAAACTGCGCTTCCTGTTTCGCCTGGCGATGGATCTGCACTATCTGGACCTTGCGCGCTATGAATTCGCCGCGCGCGCGATTGACGAGATCGGCCGCCTGGTCGGCGGCTGGCTGAAAGCGAATCGTGCGCCGGCGGCATGACGACCTGTTCCCCGCCATCGCCAGCTTTCGCGCCTTGCACGAGGCCGCCGAGCGGGCGATTCGCGGCAAGCGGCAGAAACCCGGCGCAGCAGCGTTCATGGCCAATCGCGAAAAGGAGTTGCTGCGGATCGAGCGCCAACTCAACGACGGTACCTGGCGCAGCGGCGGCTACACGGTGATCGAGGTCCGCGAGCCGAAGCCGCGCAGGGTGTCGGCAGCACCATTTCGCGACCGCGTCGTCCATCACGCGCTGTGCGCGGTCATCGCGCCGATCTTCGAGCGCGGCTTCATCGCCGACAGCTACGCCAATCGCAACGGCTACGGCACGCACCGCGCGGTGGCGCGCTACGAGCACTACCGCGACCGTTACCGCCATGTGCTGCGCGCCGACATCTACCGCTACTTCCCGGCCATCGACCACCAGATCCTCAAGGCCGATTTTCGCCGCCGCATCGCCTGCCCACCCACGCTGGCGCTGCTGGATGCCATCGTCGACGGCTCGAATCCGCAGGAGCCGGTCAACCTCTATTTTCCCGGCGACGATCTCTTTTCGCCGCTCGCGCGCCAGCGCGGCCTGCCGATCGGCAACCTGACCAGTCAGTGGTTCGCCAACCTTTATCTGGACGGCTTCGATCACTTCGTCAAGGAAGTGCTGCGCGCGCCGTATGTGCGCTACGTCGATGACTTTGCGCTGTTCGCCGACGATCCGGTGGTGCTGGCGCAGTGGCGGCAGGCGATCGCCCGCTACCTGGAAGGCCGCCGACTGGTGCTGCATCCGGTCAAGACCTTCGTCGCGCCGAGCAGCGAAACAGCCACCTTCCTCGGTTACGTGCTGAGCGGCAACGGTGCGCGCCGCCTGCCCGAGGACAACCTGCGCCGTTTCCGTAACCGCTTGCGCGGCCTGCGCGACCGCTGGCAGGCGGGTACGGTGGACGAAGCGGAGATCAAACAGCGTGTGTCGTCGTGGATCGCCCATGCCGAACACGCCGATACGTGGCGCTTGCGCCACGCCCTCTTTCGCGGCGGGTGGTTCGACCCGTTGCGGGAGCCTGACGGCCCGCCTGTCGGGCGCGTGCTGCGTGGCGGTTCCTGGAACAACAAACCGCAGAACGCACGCTCGGCCAAACGCAACAGGAACGACACGACGAACCGGAACAACAACAACGGTTTTCGTCTGGCCAGTACGCTTCCCATTGCCGGAGCCGACGCATTCACGGATGCGCCGGGTGTGCATGGAAGCATCCACGGGCCGTCATGATGAGGTCGGGTCCGCTTGCCGCGGACCTTGGGGCCGCGCCCGTCCTGGCCTGCGGGCGACGGGCGCGGCGTCCTGCCCAGCGCGTAGGGCGCAATAACCGGAGGGCATTGCGCCAAATGACCAATCCCACTCTTACTCACCGGCTGCCTGATAGTACAAGAACCGGCTGTTTGAGATCGCCAGAACAAACTTACCGCGGCGACGCTACGCCCAGTTCTCCAGGATCAGAGGTGCTGTGATCCGATCGTAATGCCGGTGGTTATTGGTGACCAGGACCGCGCCGGCAGACAAGGCATGGGCGGCGATCATCATGTCGAAATGATGTAGCTTGCCGTGTCGGTATCCAGCATGTGCAGCATCGCTAGGAGCCCACCTTGCCATTCGCCATAAGCTCGTCATCAAAGATGCCGCGTTCTTGCGGCAACATATTCAGCGGGCGATCGGCCATGAAATGAGCGGGCACGTCGACTTCGTGCAGCAACTCGAAGAACTCGTTCCAGGTCTTCGCGCCCGGCCGGTTCGACAGCACGACATCGCCGGTCGCATCGTCGCGCGTGACGTACACCTCGTCGCCTTCGAAGCGGAAGTCGGCAGGGAGACGAACGGCCTGACTGGCGCCATTCTTGAACAACTTGGCAACACGTGTTTCGATCATCATGGCCCTCCTCGTAAAGTCAAAAAGGATAGGCGTTAGTAGATACCTACCGCCGTAAGGAGCCACCTCTTCTTCTCCGTCCAGGATTGCCGATTGCTGCACTGCAACTTGCCATAAGGGAAATCTGCCTGTACAACAAAGTCGAGCGTTCCATGCGTGCGCTCTTGTCCGTAGCCACTGAAATGCCCGAGACCCAGCACCAACACGCCGAGATCCTCGACACATTCGTCCGCCGGGACCCCTGTGCGGCGGACGAACTCCCTCGGGCGCATGTGCTCGATGCGGGTGCGTCACTTGCCAATTACCTTAACGACCACCGTAGCAAAGGAGGAATCAAGAAATGAGCAAACCTATCCTGGCAGCCAGCTTCAGCCTGCTTGCCCTGGCCGCCGCCAACGCCTGGGCCGATTATCCGGTCGCCATCGCCGGCCCGATGAGCGGGCAATACGCCTCGGCGGGCGACCAGATCAAGAAAGGCGCCGAAATGGCGATTGCCGATATCAACGCCAAGGGCGGGGTGCTCGGCCAGAAGCTGAAGCTGGAAATCGGCGACGACGCCTGCGATCCGAAGCAGGCGGTGGCCGTCGCCAACGCGATGGTCAACAAGAAAATCGTTTTCATGCACGGCCACTGGTGCTCGTCGTCGACGATCCCGGCATCCGACGTCTACAACGAAGCGCAGATCCCGATGGTCACCGTGTCGACCAACCCGAAAGTAACCGACCGCGGCCTGAAGAACATCTTTGCCATTGCCGGTCGTGACGACCAGCAGGGCCAGGTGGCCGGAGCCTACCTTGCCGAGAAGTTCAAGGGCAAGAAGATCGCCGTGGTCGACGACAAGAGCGCCTACGGCAAGGGCCTCGCCGACGAAGTCGCCAAGGCGATGGAAGCCAAGGGCGTCAAGCCGGCGCTGCGCGAGTCGATCACCGCCGGCGAGAAGGACTATTCAGGCCTGATCAGCAAGCTCAAGTCGGCTGGCGTGGAAGTGATGGCTTTTGGTGGCTACCACACCGAAGTGGCGCTGATCCTGCGCCAGGCGCAACAGGCCGGCCTGAAGCTGACGGTGATGGGCGGCGACACGATGTCCAACTCCGAGCTGGCGACCGCCGCCGGCGCCGAGGCCAACAATGTCCTGTTCACCTTCGGTCCGGATGCGCGCAAGAACCCGAACGCGGCGCCTATCGTCAAGAAGTTCCACGACGCCAAGATCGAACCGGAAGGCTACGTCCTCTACGCCTACGCCGCGTTCCAGCTCTTCGACCAGGCAGCGGTCAAGGCCAAGAGCACGAAGTACGCCGAGCTCGAGAAGGCGCTGCGCAGCGGCACCTTCGACACGGTGATCGGCAAGCTGTCGTTCGACGCCAACGGCAATAGCTCGGCGCCAGCCTTCGTCGTTTATCAGTGGAATAACGGCAAGTACGACTACGTGAAGAAGTGATCGCCGGGCACGCCAAGTGGCGTCTGCCGCCTGGCGTGCCCGCGACCGCGGAGTCCGGCACCCCTGCACTCCCGTCCGCCTGCGGACGGATATGTCAAGCACCCTGCGCGACACACGCCGTGTCGACGCCCACCCGGATTGGAAGGCAGCATGAGCGTCGTCGAGACCAATGCCTTACGCCAGCGCCTGCATGACCATCACCACATCGACGAAGCACAGGTCGTCGATGAACTGATCGCTCTGGCCCGTTTCAGTCATTCCGAACAGGAAGGCATCCGCCAGCGGGCGACGCCCCTGGTCCAGGCGGTGCGTGACAGCCGCCTGAATACAAGCGGTATCGACGCCTTCCTGGCGACTTACGACCTCTCGTCGCGCGAAGGCGTCGTCCTGATGTGCCTCGCTGAAGCCCTGCTGCGCATCCCCGACGCGGAGACCGTCGATCGCCTGATTCGCGACAAGATCGGCAACACCGAGTGGGAGAAACGGCTCGGCAGCTCGCACAGCACCTTTGTCAACGCCGGCACCTGGGCGCTGATGCTCACTGGCCGCATCGTCAATCTCGACAACGACGACCGTAACCTGCGCGGCACCCTCAAGCGCCTCGTCGCACGCGCCGGAGAACCAGTGATCCGGCAGGCCGTGAGCACCGCGATGCGCATCCTCGGCAAGCAGTTCGTCATGGGACGCAACATCGACGAAGCGCTGGATCGTGCCCACGGCGCGGAAAAATCCGGCTACCGCCACTCCTACGACATGCTCGGTGAATCGGCGCGCACGAGTGCCGACGCGCTGCGCTATTTCGAGTCCTACAGCAAGGCCATCGCCGCCATCGGCAAGGCCGCCACCGGCCGACCGGCTTTCGAGGCGCCGTCGATCTCGATCAAGCTCTCGGCGCTGCACCCGCGCTATGAAGTCGCCAACGAGCAGCGCGTGCGCAACGAACTGCTGCCGGCGGTCCAGGCGCTGGCCTTGCGGGCCAAGGCGCGCAACATCGGCTTCACGATCGACGCCGAGGAAGTGGATCGACTGGAGATTTCGCTAGACCTGATCGAGACGCTGGCCCTGGCCCCCGAACTCGCCGGCTGGAACGGCCTCGGTCTTGCCGTCCAGGCCTACCAGAAACGCGCGCTGCCCCTGATCGACTGGCTTGCCGACCTCGCGCAACGCGCTGATCGGCGGCTGATGGTGCGCCTGTGCAAGGGCGCTTACTGGGATGCCGAGATCAAGATGGCGCAGGAACGCGGCCTGTCCGACTACCCGGTGTTCACCCGCAAGGTGTCCAGCGATGTCTCCTATCTGGCCTGCGCCCGGCGCCTGTTGGCCAACCCGCAAGCGTTCTACCCGGCGTTCGCGACGCACAATGCCCACACGCTGGCAGCGATCGCCGAGGTGGCCATCAGCGCCGGCGGCAGCGACGAATGGGAATACCAGCGCCTGCACGGAATGGGCGAAGAGATGTACGACGAGGTTGTCGGCGACGACAAGTGGGGACGAGCCTGCCGCGTGTATGCGCCGGTTGGCAGCCACGAGGACCTGCTCGCCTACCTGGTCCGTCGCCTGCTCGAGAACGGCGCCAACTCGTCGTTCGTCAATCGCGTCAATGACGCCACCCTGCCGATCGCCGCGCTGATCGCTGACCCGGTCGAAAAAGCAGCCGCCCTGGCCGTCAAACGCCAGGCGCGCATCCCTCTGCCGTGCGACCTCTTCGGTGCCGAGCGTACCAATAGTGAAGGCCTTGACATGAACGACAAACCCACTCTCGAAGACCTGCGCAGCACCATCGAACAGAGCCACCGGGTCAGCTACTTCGCTGCGCCGCTGATCGGCGGCAAGGCGCGTGCCGGAGCCAGCCAGCCGGTCCGCTCACCCGCCGATCAACGCGAAATCGTCGGCCAGGTGGTCGCCGCCAGCGTCGCTGACGTGAGCGCCGCGCTGGCCGTGGCGCAGGCCGCTTTTCCGGCCTGGGAAGCGACACCCGCCAGCGAGCGCGCAGCGGTGCTGGAACGTGCCTCCGACCTGATGCAGGGGCGCCTCCCGGAACTGGTCACGCTGATCGTCCGCGAAGGCGGTCGAACGCAGGCCGATGCCGTCTCCGAGGTACGCGAGGCGATCGACTTCTGCCGCTACTATGCCGCGCAGGCGAGGGAGAAGTTCTCGCAGCCGATTCTGCTGCCGGGCCCGACCGGCGAGCGCAACAGCCTCTCGCTGCACGGCCGCGGCGTTTTCGTCTGCATCAGTCCGTGGAATTTCCCGCTGGCCATTTTCGTCGGCCAGATCGCCGCCGCGCTGGCTGCCGGCAATTGCGTGCTCGCCAAACCGGCCGAGCAGACGCCACTGGTCGCCGCCCTGGCCATCAAACTGCTGCACGCTGGCGGCATCCCGGCTGATGCGCTCGCCTTCCTGCCGGGCGATGGCCACATCGGTGCGGCGATGGTCGCCGGCCGCGAATGTGCCGGCGTGGCGTTCACGGGTTCGACCGAGGTGGCGCGCGTCATCGCCCGTGCGCTGGCCGACAAGGACGGCCCGATCGTGCCGCTGATTGCCGAAACCGGGGGCCAGAACGCGATGATCGCCGATTCGTCCGCGCTCCCCGAGCAAATCGTCCGCGACGTCGTCGCCTCGGCGTTCAACTCCGCCGGCCAGCGCTGCTCGGCGCTGCGCGTGCTGTTTGTCCAGACCGACATCGCCGACAAGGTCAATGAAATGCTTGCTGGCGCGATGCAGGAGTTGCGGATCGGCAATCCGGCTGAACTCGCCACCGACGTCGGCCCGGTGATCGACGAGGCGGCGCGCGGCGTACTCCAGGCACACGCGAGCTGGCTCGACAGTTTCGCGATGCCAATCCACACCTGCCCGCTCGACCATCAGGCGACTGCGCATGGCACTTTCTTCGCGCCACGGGCCTACGAGATCGACAGCCTGTCGCGCCTCGGACGAGAAATCTTCGGTCCGATCCTGCACGTCATTCGTTGGCGCGCCGAGGACCTCGACCAGGTCTGCGAAGCCATCGCCAATACCGGTTACGGGCTGACACTGGGCATTCACAGCCGCATCGACGAAACGATCAAGCGCATTACCGCCCGCCTGCATGTCGGCAACACTTACGTGAACCGCAACCTCATCGGTGCGGTGGTCGGCGTCCAGCCTTTTGGCGGCGAGGGTCTCTCGGGCACCGGCCCGAAGGCCGGTGGGCCACACTACCTCTATCGATTTGCCAGCGAACGGACGGTTTCCGTCGATACCACCGCTGCCGGAGGCAATGCCGGACTGATGGCGCTCGATGAAAGCGAGTGATCCGCGTCCACTGTCGAAAGTAAGTGTTGCATCTCTGTTCGGAAATCTATAGGATTTCTCGAAATTGGCAAACCCGCCGAAAGTCGGGGGCGCAAAGCCACGGAGCTAAGGAGGAAACTCTATGCTGGCCGGGCCGCCGGGCCGCTTCCGTGGCGTCTCGTGATCGGTCGACCGCTTTGCATCCCGACTCCAGGCAACTCACAGGAGATCGCGATGTCCAGACCCCGAGCAAGCCTTTCTCTTCCCGCAGTGGCCATGTTGTCGGCCTTTGCCAGCCTGAGTGTGCAGGCCGCCGATCCGGGACTGGCACCCTGGCTAGTACAGATGGGTGCCAGCACGGCCATCGTCTCCGCGGCCAACTGGGGCAAGGGCCAGGTTCTCGGGGTGGTCGACACGGGCATTGTCGCCAACCATCCAGTCTTTGCGCCGGGGCAGGTTTCCGCGTCGCTGAGTGCCTGCGCCGCCGTCTCGTTCAAGTGCTCCAGCGGGGTCAACGATGACAACGGCCACGGCACCGCGGTCGCCTCGATTGCGGCGGCCAATCGGCCGACCGCCGGCACCTACAGCTACAACGGTTATACGGTAAAGGCCAACAGCCTCATCGGTGTGGCACCGAACGCCAACATCGTCGCAGAAAAGGTCCTCAACGCCAGCGGCTCCGGATACAGCACCGACGTCGCAAACGGCATCAACAAGGCCGTCGCGGCCGGTGCCGGGGTCATCAACCTTTCGCTGACCTACATGGCCACCCCGGATATCATTGCCGCGATCAACGGCGCCGCCACCAAAGGCGTCACGATTGTCTGGGCCGGCGGCAACGACAGCAGGGCACTGCTGGCCAATGCCAATACCAGCGGGCTCACCGCTGCCGCGATCAAGCGCCTGGTGTTCGCCGGCGCGCTCGATACGACGGCAGCCCATGCCGCCGCGTTCAGCAACAACGCGGGAACGGGATCGCTGATCAGTACCACCGGGGCCAATACGAGCTACGCCTCCCGCTGGATCTCGGCGCCCGGCACCAGCATTCTCGCACCCGGGATTCAATACGGTCCGAATGCCATGGCGACCTGGTCGGGGACGTCGATGGCCGCCCCATTGGTCAGCGGCTCACTGCTCCTTCTCCAATCAGCCTGGCCGATCCTGAAAACGAATGGCACAACCGCCGATCTGCTCCTCGGCACAGCCACTGATCTAGGCGTCAAGGGAGTCGATTCCACCTATGGGACGGGCCTCGTCAATCTCGCCACCGCTTTTCAGCCCGTCGGCGCACTTTCAGTCACCCTGGCCAACGGCAACAGCACTCCCGTGTCAGCGATCAGCGGGTCGCTTCTCACCAGCGGGGCCTTGGGAAATCTCATGGCGATCAAGGAAAGGCTTGCCAATTACATGAGCTTCGACAGCTACCAGCGCAACTTCACGGTCAACCTGTCCGGGCTGATTCAGAGCAGGCCGACTGCGGCCTCGCTCAACCCATTGCCGACGAATGTGAATAGCGGCGTGACGACGATCAAGTTGAGTGACGGCAGCGAAATGTCCAGACTTCATCTGCCGACTACCACTGAGACAGAGCGCATGGGTGCTTTCGCGAACAGCGATCGGCCGCAGGGCAGTAGCCCTGGCTGCGTGGCCTTGACCAGCACCGCCGGCACCACGATGGCCATGGGCTACGGTGTGTCGAGCCAACTGTCGTTTTCAAGAGCCCTCTACGACGACAGCAAGCTGGTATCGATGGCCGGAGAAATGGCGGTTTCGAATCTCTCTGATCTTGCCCAGGGTGGTTACCACCTCGTCTATGGGATGAGAGCCAATCCGGACACACGCCTTGCCTTTGCCTTCAGCCGGAGCGCAAGCACGTTCTATCCCGGCAAACCCGCCTGGGGAGAGACTGGAGGTTCATCCGCAGCGGCCAACACCCATCTGCTGATCGGCTTGATGCACAAGGTGAACCCGGACTGGACGGCGGGAGTCTCCGTCGGCCATCTGACCGAAGCCAACGGCATGCTGGGCAGCAGCTACGATGCGAACTCGGTGATCAGCATGGGAACGAACCGGACGACCAGCCTGGGACTGTCGCTCGGCTACTCTCTCGACACCGACCACAGTCTGCTGGCTGAAGCAGGGGTGGCCTTCACCGCAGCCGGGAGCAGCAACGGCCTGCTGACAGGAACGACGGCGATCGAGTCGCGCTCATTTGGCGTCACCTTCCTGTCGCAACGCCTCTTCAACCAGGAAGACAGACTGGCGCTTTCCCTGAAGCAACCGTTGCGCGTGGTTTCCGGAAAGGCTTCGATGATCGTCCCCAACATCGACGAAGAGGGTGTGGCATACTACTCCAAGGAACTGGTCAGCCTGGCGCCAACCGGCAGGGAAGTGAATTTCAGGATGGCCTATGACACACCGATCAACAGGAACCAATCGCTCAGCGTCCAGCTTGGCGCACGCCGAGAGGTGATGAACATCGCCGGCAATAATGACGCAGGCATCGGCGCGACGTGGTCGGCGAAATTCTGAGAAACGAGCAGTGATCACCGTCCGTGTGATCCTGGAGGAGAGCGAGGCAGATGCCCAAAGCAGCGAGTGATCCGCAGCGGAATGCCATCGCCCTGGCCTACAGCCAGACCGATGCGGCGCCGCGCGTGGTCGCCAAGGGGCGTGGCCTGATGGCTGAGCAGATCATCGCGCGAGCGCACGAGCACGGCATCTACGTGCATGAATCAGCGGAAATGGTCTCGCTGCTGATGCAGGTCGATCTCGATCAGCACATCCCTCCACAGCTCTACCTGGCGGTCGCCGAACTGCTGGCCTGGCTCTACCGCCTAGAGAATGGCGAGTCGGGATTGCCGGTACCGGCTTTCGCCGCCGCCGAGCAGTGATTCCGGAACCATGACGGTGGCGGCGTCGGTTACCCCCTCAGCGGTTTTGCTTTAAACTGCCGTCTCCACCTGGGCCAGGAAAGCAAATGGAAGAAACGGACATCCACTCGCCAGCACCGCCGCGGCAATTCGAAATCGAGCAGCCCGAGAGCTACGACGAATACCTCCTGCACTCGCCAGCCGAGGTCGCTGCGGTGCTTCGCTCGCTGATCGAGCGAAGGGCACTGGTCAGCGCCTACTTCAATCGGGGCCGTTCCTTCCTGCTGACCTCGGTGCTCAGCGTCGAAACGGATGCCGGCGAGCTCGTCCTCGACTGCGGCCGCGAGGAGGAGATTTGCCGCCAGGCCTTGCTGGCCGAGCAGCTTATTCTGACCGCCATGGTGGACAAGGTAAAGATTCAGTTTACGCTGCGCAAGGTAACGGCAACCCGGTTCGCCAGCCGGCCTGCCTTCCGTGCCGCACTACCCGACAAGGTATTGCGACTGCAGCGCCGGGAATATTTTCGCCTGTCGACGCCGATCGCCAAACCGGTGAAATTCGTCACGGCGATCAAACGACCCGACGGCAGCACGCTGGTCGTCGAAGCGTCCTTGATTGACATCAGCGGTGGCGGCGTCGGTCTGATGGCCACTCCCACCCTGGGTGCACTGCTGCCGCGCGGGGCGGCGCTGAACGACTGCAAGATGACGTTACCCGACGAGGGGCTACTGGTCGCCAATCTGTGCGTACGCAACAAGTTCGACGTCACGACCAGAGGTGGTTCGCACTACGTCCGCGTAGGCTGCGAATTCGTCGCCCTGCCCGGAGCCAGGACGAGCATGGTACAGCGCTACATCACGCGCGTCGAACGCGAGCGCAAGGCCAGACTGAGCGGCCTGACCTAGCCCGACACGGCAGCCACGGATCGACTTCAGGCCAGTCGTCGGATGGCTTGAATCCGTAGTTCCGTAGGTTGGCTAAGCCCGCAGGGCGTAACCCAACACCTCGGCGGCAGGTCGGGTTACGCTAACCCGACCAACCTACCGTCTCGCGCGCCTAGAAACCGATGGCCAGTAACGCGTAAGCGGCGATCACCGTTCCCACCATCGCCAGCCCGTAACAAAGCAGCTTGGCGCCGGTGCCAGCGTGGATGCCGATGTCGTGCAGGCTATGAAAGATGCGGTGCGCTGCGTGCCACAGGAAGAGCGCGATGATGGCGAAGATGAAACCCTTGCCGATCAGGTTCTGGGCGAAGGCGAGCATGTGCGGATAGCTCATGGTGTCCTTCGGCAGAACCACTCCGAGCGGCACGGCAATGCCGGTAATGAACACCAGCATCGGGCCAAAAAGCGCCGACAGCATGCCGCCGGCCCCGAACAGTGCCCAGAAGATCGGTGCGTTGGAACGTTTGCGTGTCGTCGTCTTCATCGCATTGGTCGCATTGGTTGCATTCATCGTGCCATCCCCCATACCAGTCCCAGCAAGGCCGCCATGGCCGCAGCGGCAACGGCCAGCCCGCTGCCGGTGATCGCCCAGGCCGAGAGCCGCTGGCCACCGACGACTACCGGCGGCATGGTCCTGGGCATGATCTTGAACCAGGTATAAGTGTGGTAGCCGAGGGCGATCAGGGTCAGCACGTGAAAGCCGATGTACCACGAGCTCTTGAGCCCCAGCAACCAGACATTCCAGGCGGCTTCACCCTGCGACAGGTGAACCAGCCCGTTGAGCAGAATCCCGGCGTAGGCGGCGACAAACAATGCTGTCCCTTCGTGGATCATGTACTCAACGAAGAACGGATTCTTGCGCCACCATCCGTCCATCGAGCGCACATACGGACGACGCTTGTTCACTTGGCACCTCCCTTCGGAGTGAGGAAACGAAGAAAATAGTCTGCCGCACTAATAGTCTTGTTCTGGTTGACGGCGTTGGCCGGGTCCACATGCTTCGGGCAAACCTCCGAGCAGTAACCCACCGCCGTGCAGTTGAACACCCCTTCTTCGGAATTGATCAGTTCCATGCGCTCGGCCTTGCCGCCGTCGCGTGAATCGACGTTGTAGCGATGCAGCAGAGCGGTCGCTGCCGGTCCGATGAAACTGGAGTTGAGACCGAACTGCGGGCAGGCGGCATAGCACAGCAGGCAGTTGATGCACGAACTGAACTGTTCGTATTCGTTGAGCTGCTCGGGCGTCTGCAGATACTCGCCTTCTTGCAACGTGCGTGGTTCTTTCGGGATGATATAGGGCTGGATGCTTTCCAGCTTTTCCATGAAGCCTTCCATGTTGATCACCAGATCACGCTCGATCGGGAAATGCGACAGTGCTTCAACGCGTACCCGGGCCGGATAGTAGTCACGCAGGAAGGTCTGGCACGACAAACTCGGCTCGCCATTGATCATCATCCCACAACTACCGCAGATCGCCATCCGGCACGACCAGCGGAAACTCAACGAGCCGTCGAGATAGTCCTTGATGTACTGCACGCCCTGCAATACCGACATGTCGTCGGTAAACGGGACTTCGAAGACCTGCTTGTGAGGTTCTTTGTCCTTCTCCGGGTGATAGCGCAGAACCTCTATTTCGATGACTTTCTGATTATCAGACATGGGACGCCTTCCTTTCCTGCTCGGCCTTTTCGCCTGCGGCACCGTAGGCGCGCGTACCCGGCTGCGACTTGGTGATCTTGACTGGACCGTAGTCGATACGTGGAGCGCCGTCCGCGACGTAGTGCGCCTGCGAGTGCGCGAGGAAGTTGACATCGTCGCGCAGCTCGAAGCCGTCGAGTCGCTGATGGGCACCGCGCGACTCGCGCCGGTTGATCGCCGAATACGCCATCGCCTGCGCTACGTCGAGCTGGTACTCAAGTTCGATCGCCAGCAGCCATTCGGTATTCCAGACGCTCGACTTGTCCTCGAGATTGACATTCCTGAACCGTGCTTTGAGTTCGTCGAGTTTGTCGCAGGTTTTCTGCATCGTTTCGGCCAGGCGGTAGATGCCGCAGCCGTCCTCCATGGTCTGCGCCATTTCCTTGCGCAAGGTGGCGATACGTTCCGTGCCGCCGGTTTTCTTCTTCAAACCAAGAATCCGCTGCTCGACCGCCTGCGCCTGCCTGAGCAGGCTTGCCGAATTCCCCGGCGCAACCGACTTCGCGAAACGAGCGGCTTCGACTCCCGCTACCTTGCCGAAAACCAGGAGTTCGGACAGCGAATTGGAACCGAGACGGTTGGCACCGTGAATACCGACGCTCGAGCATTCTCCAGCCGCATAGAGACCCGCCAGTGGCGCGGCGCAAAGACCGTCGACCAGGATGCCGCCCATCGTGTAGTGCACCGCCGGGCGAACCGGGATCGGCGCACGCGCCGGGTCGACGCCCATGAACTGTTCAGCCAGTTCGTAGATCTGCGGCAAGCGCTCGCGCAGCTTTTCCTCGCCGAGATGACGCAGGTCCAGATGGACCACCGAACCGTGCAGACCTTCGATCGTGCGACCCTTTTGCTGCTCGTACCAGAACGCCTGGCTGAGACGATCGCGTGGCCCGAGTTCCATCGCCTTGTTGCGCGGCGTCGGCTCGGCGGGACCGAGACCGTAATCCTGCAGATAGCGGTAACCATCCTTGTTCACCAGGAAGCCGCCTTCACCACGACAGGCCTCGGTGAATAACAGCCCGGTGCCCGGCATACAGGTCGGGTGATACTGAACGAATTCCATGTCGCGCAACGGAACGCCGTGCCGATACGCCAGCGCCATACCGTCGCCGGTTACCACGCCGCCATTGGTATTCTCGCGGAACACCCGGCCGGCACCACCAGTGGCGATGACCACCGACCGGGCCTCGATCAGCGACAATTCCCCCGAAGCGATCTCGATCGCGACAACGCCCTGCACGCGGCCATTGTCGACGACCAGATCGACACAGAAATGCTCATCGAAGCGTTTGATCGACGGATACTTGATCGACGTCTGGAACAGTGTGTGCAGCATGTGAAAACCGGTCTTGTCGGCGGCGAACCATGTCCGCTCGATCTTCATGCCGCCGAAAGCGCGCACGTTGACGTGACCGTCCGGCGTACGGCTCCACGGGCAACCCCAGTGCTCCAGTTGGGTCAACTCTTCGGTGCAGTGCGCCACGAAGTACTCGACCACATCCTGCTCGCACAGCCAGTCACCGCCACCCACGGTATCGTTGAAGTGATATTCGAGGCTGTCCGTCGTCTTCTTCACCCCCGCCGAGCCGCCTTCGGCCGCGACCGTATGGCTACGCATCGGATAGACCTTTGAAACCAATGCAATTCTCAGCGCAGGATCAGATTCCGCGACGGCGATTGCTGCCCGCAGGCCAGCCCCTCCTCCGCCAACGATCACTACATCTGCCTTGTATATCTCCATGCTCAATCCTTTCTCGCGCCAGACACCGCCAGCCGCGATCAACGTCCAGAGAGCCCCGGCAGAGGAAACTCCGGCGGGGCGGTTTGATTATTTGCTCGCCAGGCTACCGATCGTGACCGGCCTCGGCGACCTTGAGCGTCAACATCTGATACATCCCGCCAAAGAAGCGCTGCTTGGCGACGGTGACGAAACTGCCGTCCTTCGGCAACCAGGCTACGACCTCCTCACTGAACAAGTCGTGGGCAAAGGGCTCCAGGCGGTCAAGCACCGGCTTCCAGAAATAGCGCAAGGGGTTGAAGCGGCTAGGCGGGGCGTAGTCGACGATGGTCAGTGTGCCACCGGGGCGGACCACCCGCAGCGCCTCGGCGAGCGTTCTTTCGCGTACCGCCAGCGGCTGCTCGTGGAGCAGGAAGAACAACAATGCCCGGTCAAAGCTCGCGTCGGCAAAAGTCAGCGCCGCCGAATCCATGCAGTGCAGCTTGATCGGCACACCTGCAGGCAGCTTGCTGGCCAGATTCTCGAGTTGGATCGGCAGAATATCGACGATCTCCAGCGAGTCTTCGGGCGTCACGCAGTCGGCCAGCCGCGGCGTCAGGTCGCCATAGGCACAGGCGATCTGCAGCGTGCGGCCCGGCAGGCGATGGCCGTAACCATGGAGAACCGCATTGCACAAGCGCTTGTAGTTGCCCCAGAGAATCAGGTTCACCAACCATTGGCGCTCGAAGACATGCACCGCGCGTGGATGGACGTAGGCCCACCAGTAGTGGGCCTGCAGGTATTGCGGCACCGCCGGGAGGCTTTCCTTGACAGCCACGCACGTGGCGACGGGTCGATCGTAGCGAGTTTTCATAGACAGAAAGTTAAGGGTTGCGGTCGGCAAAATGCCGTTTGGTGTCAGAAAGCCTGACCGAAGTTTCCCGCTCCGAGGTCGCACTTGCCCGAGAATGGCCGTCTTCGTGCTCTGCTCATTCGCTCGCACGTCTCTTGCTTTTTCGGAAAATGGGCAGCCCGACGCCGACAGGCCGTACCCTACCCGATCAATCAGCCAAACGCAACTCGGGCAGCACGGCCATGGCGTTCGCCGAGGTTGCACTGACCAGGGCACTGCTGTCTATGCCACGCAACTCGGCGACCAGCTCGGCGATCCGCGGCAACTCGAAAGGCGTGTTCCGGTGGCCCGCTAACCAGGCTGGCGGCATGTCCGGCGCGTCGGTTTCGAGAACGATGGCCTCAAGGGGCAGCGAGGCGGCCAGCCGGCGAATACGCGTCGAGCCGGAAAATGTGGCTGCACCGCCGAAACCGAGCTTGAAACCGAGCTTGATGAACTCTTCGGCCTGCTCGCGACTGCCATTGAAGGCGTGCGCGATGCCGCCCCTGACCCTGATCCGGCGCAGGTTCTGGAGCACCTGTTCGATCGAGCGGCGAACATGCAAGAGCACCGGAAGATCGGCGTCGCGAGCGATCTTAAGTTGTTCAACGAAAAAATACGCCTGCCGGTCGACGTCGGCACCGGCAACAAAGAAGTCGAGACCGATCTCGCCCACGGCAACCGGCGAGTCCGGTCCGCCGGAAGCCCGTGCCAGCCAGCCGCGCAAGGTGGCGAGATCGTCGTCGCCAGCGTGCTCGACGTAAAGCGGATGGATGCCATAAGCCGGCGCACAGCCAGCGTACCGTGAGCAACAATCGCGCACCTCGGCAAAGCTCGCCGCGTCGACGGCCGGGACGACAATTGCCGACACGCCTGCCGCGCGTGCTGCTGCCACCACCTCGTCCCGATCAGCGGCAAACTCGCCGGCCGCAAGGTGGCAATGGGTGTCGATCAGCACGGTGACTACTCAACCCCGGTCGCCGTCATGGTCGTAGTCCGGTCGGCGGCGCTCAAAGAAAGCGGCCAGCCCCTCGCTGAAGTCGCGATGCGCACCACAGGCGGCAAAGGCACGCTGCTCGGCCTGCAACTGGGTCTCGAGCGAACTGCCCAGCGACTGGTTGAGCAAAGCCTTGGTGCGTGCCAGCGCGGCGGCCGCCCCCCCGGCGAGACGCTCGGCCAGGGCCTGCGTCTCGACCGCCAACTGCGCCAGGGGAACGACGCGATTGACGAGCCCGAGATCGAGCGCACGGGGAGCGGCAAAGCGGTCGCCCAGAAGGGCGATCTCCATCGCCTGCTTGAGACCGACCTGGCGTGGCAGCGACCAGGTGGCACCACCGTCGGGCGACAGGGCAATATTGCTGTAAGCCAGGGTGAAGTAGGCATTGTCGGCCGCAACGACGAGATCGGCAGCCATCATCAGCGACATGCCGAAGCCGGCGACAGCACCCTGGACGGCAGCAATCACTGGCTTGTCCATGCCTTTGAGGGTGAGGATGGTCGCATGCACGGCGCTGATCATTTCCTCGAAGCGCGGCTGGCGCTCCTGCGGCGGCTGGGCCAACTGCTCGCGAAACCAGTTCAGATCGCCACCAGCCATGAAATGATCGCCTGCCGCGCGCACGACCAGCACGCGCACCTGGGGATCGAAGGCGACACGGGCGGTCATCTGCCGCAGGTCGTCGATCATCGCCAGATTGAGCGCGTTGAGCGACTCCGGTCGGTTCAGCGTGAGAGTGGCGATGTGGCCGTTCACTTCGTGGATCACCGTACTCATGATGTCTCCTGTCGCTATACCGTGAAAGTCGCACCAGCGACTCAAAGGAATCTGAAGTCGGGCTCGGGCAAACGACCGCTGATGATATCGGCCAGGGCGGCTCCTGAGCCGCAGGCCATGGTCCAGCCGAGCGTGCCGTGGCCGCTGTTGATATACAGGTTGGCAATTGCCGAACGTCCGATGAGCGGCACATTGGACGGCGTCGCCGGCCGCAGACCGCACCAGAACTGCGCCTCGCCGGTCGGCCGCAGAGCCGGAAAGAGTTCACCGGCCCGCGCCATCAGCGCGCCACAGCGCACGGCGTTGATTTCGGTATGGTAGCCATTGAACTCGGCCGTTCCGGCGATTCGCAGGCGTTGCCCGAAACGCGAAAAAACGATCTTGTGACCATCGTCGATGAGGCTGACCGTCGGTGCCACGCTGTCCGCTCCGAGTGGCACAGTGGCCGAGTAACCCTTGGCAGGGTAGATTGGCAGACGGATGCCAAGAGGGCGCAGCAGCAAAGGCGTGTAACTACCGAGTGCGGCCACGTAGGCGTCTGCCTGGAGCCTCTCGCCGGCGACCATGGCACCAGTAATCAGGCCACCGGCGAGGGTCAGCCGGTCGACCGTAACCCCGTAGCGAAAATCGACCCCGCGCGCCGCACAAAGAACCGCGAGCCGCTGCGTGAAGCGATGCGCGTCGCCGGATTCGTCCTCCGCCGTATAGTCGCCCCCGACCAGCAGCGGTCTGGCCCGTGCCAGCGCCGGCTCGAGCGCGATGCACTCGTCGACGCTGACCGTTCGTCGCTCGCAGCCGAAGTGACGCATCATTGCCGCCCCCTCGATGGCGGCAGCGAACTCCCTGCGGTCGGTGTAGAGGTGCAGAATGCCGCGTTCGAGATGATCGTAAGCAAGCGAGGTTTCGGCGCGCAGCGCCTGCAACTGGCTGCGGCTGTACAGGGCCAGCGTGACGATCTGGCGGATGTTGTCACGTGTTCGCCTCGCCGTGCACTCGCGCAGGAAGCGCAGGCTCCAGTCGAGCAGTGCCGCGTCCCAGCGCAGACGAAACAGCAGTGGCGCGTCCTCCCGCCCCATCCAGGCCAAGGCACGCAACGGCGCGTGCGGATTTGACCAGGGCTCGGCGTGCGAGACGGAAATCTGACCGCCATTGGCGAAACTGGTTTCCAGCGCGGCGGCTGGCTGGCGATCGAGCACGGTGACCTGATGTCCGCAGCGGGCCAGATACCAGGCGCTGGTGACGCCTACGACACCGGCCCCGAGCACCACAACCTTCAAGCAGGCAACCCCTGATCCCTGGAAATACGGGCCACTTCCGGGATACGGCGCAGGCCTCGCATCAGGCGCGCCAGAGATGTGCGACTGGCCACCTGAACCGTAAAATGCAGCGTCGTGTAGAGTCCGGGATGCTTGTCATCCATATTCACGTGCTCGATGTTCGTTCCGGAATTCGATATTTCGGTCGCGATTCTGCCCAGCACACCCAGTGTATTCTGTACCATCAGCCGCAGGCGAACGCTGAACAGCTTGCCGGGTTCGGGCTCCCACTCGACCTCAATCCACTTCGTGGGCTTGGCGCTGCGCGCCTTGCGGATCGCCAGGCAATCATGGGTATGGATCACCAGACCCTTGCCTTTCCAGATCGAACCGATGATCGGGTCACCGGGAATCGGCTGGCAGCAGGGTGCGAACTGAACGGCCATGCCTTCGGTGCCGCGGATGACCAGCGAGGCGGGTCGATTGTCCGTCACCACCAGTGGCGCCTCCTCGCGGGCCAGCAGACGGCGAGCAACAACACCGGCGATGCGAAAACCAAGACCGATGTCGGTGTAGACCTCCTTGATCAGCTTGTTACCCGAGTCACGCAGCACGTTCTTCCAGCTTGACACCGGGACCTCTGAAGCAACCACACCGAGTGCGCGCAACTCCTGGTCGAGCATCTTTTCGCCAAGCGCTGTCGACTCGTCATGGTGTGCGGTCTTCAGGTAGTGGCGGATCTTGCTCCGCGCGCGGCCGGTCTTGACCTGAGCGAGCCACGCCGCGTTGGGATGGGCGTCGGCGGCGGTAACGATATCGACCCGATCGCCGTTGGTGAGCTCCGTCGCCAGCGGCATCAGCGTGAAGTTGATATGCGCCGCGACCGAGTGGTTGCCGATGTCGGTGTGCACCGCGTAGGCCAGGTCGACCGGCGTCGCACCGCGTGGCAAGGCGATGATCTTGCCTTTCGGCGTGAAGACGTAGATCTCGTGCGGGAAGAGATCCACCTTGACGTGCTCGAAAAACTCGGAAGAATCGCCGGCCGTACTCTGCAGGTCGAGCAGCGAGTGAAACCACTTGGTCGTTTTCTGCTGCAGTTCGGCACCGACGGCCTCGCTGTCCTTGTACAGCCAGTGCGAAGCAATGCCTTCCTGGGCCACATTGTCCATCGCCTCGGTACGAATCTGCAACTCGAAGGGCGTGCCATGCGGGCCGATCAGCGTAGTGTGCAGTGACTGGTAGCCGTTGGGCTTGGGGATGGCGATGTAGTCCTTGAATTTTCCCGGTACGGGCTTGTACAGCGCGTGCAGCGCACCCAGCGTAAGGTAGGCGGTGGGCACGTCAGTGACGACGACACGGAAACCGTAGACATCGAGCACCTGCGAGAACGACAGCCGCTTTTCGAGCATCTTGCGGTAGATCGAGTAGAGGCTCTTCTCGCGGCCGAACACCTGCGCGACGATGTTGGCGTCGCGCAGCTTGCCCTTGATGCCTTCCAGAATTCGTGACAACAACTCGCGCCGGTTGCCACGCGCGGCATTGAGCGCTCGCGCCAGCACGCGCGCGCGCATCGGATAGATCAGGTGGAAGGAGAGATCCTGCAGCTCCTGGAAAAGCTTGTTCAGACCGAGCCGACTGGCGATCGGCGCGTATATCTCCAGCGTCTCGCGGGCAATCCGGCGACGCTTGTCAGCGCGGACTGCAGCCATCGTCTGCAGGTTGTGGTGGCGATCGGCGAGCTTGATCAAGACGACGCGCAAGTCGCGAGCCATGGCCATCAACATCTTGCGGAAGTTCTCCGCCTGCGCTTCCTCGTGCGACTGAAACTCGATCTTGTCGAGCTTCGAGAGTCCATCGACCAGGTCAGCGACCGGTTTGCCGAAGCGCTCGGCAATCTCGTTCTTGCCGACCACCGTATCTTCCATCACGTCGTGCAGCAACGCGGCGACCACCCCCTCGACGTCCATCTGCCACTCGGCGATGGCCCCGGCGACCGCCAGGGGATGGGTGATATAGGCCTCTCCCGACAAGCGCCGCTGCCCGCGATGCGCGTACTCGCTGAACAAGTAGGCTTCCCGAACGACCTCGATCTCTTCCGGTGGCAGATAGCTCAGGCTGTCGATGAAGACCCGGTAAGCCGGATCGTCTTCTGGATGGGGAAAGTCAGCGCTATGATCCACCAGCGGCAACTCAGCCGTCGTACTTGTTGCGGCAACCGTATTCACGATGACGCGCCTTGGGCCGGAACGACGTCAGGCTTGACCGCGGTTGAGGACTTCCAGACCGACCAAGCCAGATCCGATTTCGCGCAGCGCAATGACCGTCGGCTTGTCACGGCCCGGATCGATCAGCGGCGTCGCGCCGGAGGTGATTTGACGCGCGCGATAGGTCGCCGCCAGGGTCATCTGAAAACGGTTCGGAATACGGTGCAGACAGTCGTCTACGGTCACTCTTGCCATGCGAATCTCCCGGAAGAATCAGAGCAGTGCTGAGAACAGGATGGAATGACGCTGACGCTGGTCCGCATAGCAGAGCCGCGCAGCGACCACCACAGCCAATAGGTCTTGCAGCGCACGCTGCAGGTCGTCGTTGATGATAACATAGTCGAATTCGCCCACATGTCGCATCTCTTCCCTAGCCGCCGCCACGCGGCGAGCAATCGTCCCGGCAGTGTCGGTAGCTCGCGCGCAAAGACGGCGTTCAAGTTCGTCAACAGACGGCGGCAGGATGAAGACACCAATCGCCGCGGGAAACAATCGACGCACCTGTTGCGCACCCTGCCAGTCGATCTCGAGGATGACGTCCTGGCCGGCATGCAAGGCCGTTTCAATCCCGCTTCTCGATGTGCCATAGTAGTTGCCATGCACCTCTGCCCACTCGATAAACGCACCGTCGCGCACCTTGTCGAGAAACTCTGGCACGCCGACGAAATGGTACTCGATCCCATCCCGCTCACCGGCGCGCGCCGCGCGTGTGGTGTCAGAAACTGACACGCGAATTCCTGGATCGTTCTCAAGCAACAGCCGTACCAGCGTCGTCTTGCCGGCCCCGGACGGCGCCGTGACAATGTAGAGATGTCCAGTCATGCTCTCTCGCCTGCAAATGCAGAATACAAGGCAGCCATTGTACCCGCGGCGTGAACGGTTGCCACCGCCATCGTATCTTCCCGCTTCGACATCCATGTGCTGCTCATTGGCATGGACTCCCCGCGTCTTACAGACGAGAATTACGCTCCTGAGACGTTCACCTGGCCTGGAGCATCCTAATGTCCCGTTGGAAGTTCATGCAGCAAACCGCCTTGCTGCTCGCCGCGATGTCGACCGTGCCGGCTGACGCGGCTGTGCCGATCAAGATGGTCGGTTTTGAAGACATGTCGTGCCGTGCCTGGTCAGCGTCCAAAAACGATGCCGAGCAGCGGGCGCTCTACGTCGCCTGGGTGCGCGGCGTTCTCAGCGGCCACAACTACGCCAACCAGAGCCAACAGGTGTCGGCGATCTCGAACGGCACCGTCGAGCAATATGTGCATCGCTACTGCACCGAAAAACCGCTTGGCCAGTTCAGCGAGGCGGCGTTTCGTTTGAGCGACCAGTTCTCGGGTCGCAACTCGGCGATCACCAAGTAGAAGAGCCGCTCACGCGGCTCGTCGACCCACCATTGGCTTACAGGCTGCTGAGCGGCAAGCCGCTCCTGGGCGCAGACTCGGGCTCAGTACCCCCTCTGTTCCTGCTGCTGCTTGCCCTTGATGTTGCCGACTGTGCCACCCACGACAGCACCGATCGCCGCGCCGGTCCACCCGCTGCCGCCGGAGATCGCTGCGATGCCTGCCCCCGCAGCCGCGCCGATGGCCGCCCCACTGACCGTCCCCTGCTCGCGCGAGCTCATGTTGGTGCACCCCGGCAAGGCCATCACGGCAACGAGTGCCACCGCCAATCCCGTCGTTCTCATCTCGCGTCTCCGTTATTTGGTTTTGGGCAATGCTGGCAAGACCATCTCGAACCAGATGGTCTCGATCACCGGGCGCCGCAACTGATCGGGATGCGCCGCGTACCACTTGTCGAGTGCTTCCAGCACACTGGTCAGCGTCTGACCCTTCATCCCTCTGGCCACACGAGGCGCAAAGCTGGACTCGTCAGGAGACGGATTGTCCGCGTGATACGCCGTCTCGACCTGGATGACATTGTTCAAGCCAACGAGATAGGCCCTCTTGATTTCCTCCGTGGACTTGGTCCACAGCACGCCATCGACCAGCGGCACCTCGACGGCGCCGACCGCACTGCAAGTCATCGCCAATGCCGCGCAAACAGCGGTCACGGCCGACCGCAAATTGCGCACACCCAATCCAGTCATCCTCTTTTCCTCCAGAACGAGAGTGCTCACGCTACCACAGCACGATCAGCAGCAAAAGTGAAATTTGGGCTACGTCTTCAACAACGCCTTCAGGAGTGGCGCATCTTTGCCGTTGCTCAGGAAACGCGCCAGTTCTGCCCGGCCTGCAGCCCAACCAAGCGATCGCTCGATCCTTCTGCCCTCAGCTCCAGCGTTCGACTGTTCGCTACGACGTAGGCCAGCGGTTGCACGAGTACGAACGGATAGAGCACCGCCATCGACCGCAGCGACGCCACGGACACCGCCTTGCCGGCGTAGCGTAGCGCTGCTTCCACAAGCCACACGACAGGCTCAGTGTCGGTCAGCGCAATCGGAGGCCGGCGAATCAACCGTTTGCCCTTCTCCACCCGCTCCATGGCGCCCCAACTCGCTTGCGACTGTAGAACCATATTGGTCATGCGGTAGATGCCTTCGCGTTCGCCGTAAATCTCGCTCATCCGCCGATGCACCTCCGCTGAACTGCAGTCACCCTGCAAGGCAGACAAACGGCCCATCAGTTCGGCGACCTTGCCGAAAAACGGGTAGGTAGCGATGGCCATTCCCCAACTCAGCGCGGGGATGGGAACGCCCGGATTCGCTTTGAAGGCAGTGCGTCCACCGGCGAAAAGGCAAATTAAGTTCACCGGGAGTCCAGCGACATCAAGACGACAGGTGTTCGGATTCGCGGCCGCCGACTCGGACACCAGGGTCTCGCTGCGGTAAGTCCGGACGCGCTCACCACGCAGTTCTGGGGTCACACCCTGGTTTGGCCGCCCTTGACCAACTGCTTCCACATTGCCGTGGTCGGCGGTCAGGTAGACGTGAAAGCCTTCGTCGAGCAGCAGCGAGAACAGTTGATCGACGAAGCCGCTCTCACACCAGCTCTCTACTTGGGCGGCGATGCCGCGCTTACCCAACACGGCGCCGTGCACGATCTCATCGACCGTGTCCACCACAATGCCCGCAACCCTGATCGAAGGAGCTGAAATGGCCGCACCCAGTTCCGCCAACTGATCCGTTCGCTTGATGCCCTTGCGATACATTACCTCATTGGCGCGCAGCCCCTGATCTTGCCAAAACCGTGACCACTGCGTCGGCTCCGGTGAAGTGGACTCGATCGTGTCAGCGAACTCTCTTGGTTTGAGTCCGGAGAACAGCGCCTGCCGGGACACCGACGTCGGCGTAGGGAGCCAGGCAAAGCAGGCACTTTCCTCGACCCCGAGCTTGGGGGCTCGTTTGACCAGGGCCTCGCGGATCTGAACCCACTGGTCGACGGCAAGACCATCGAACACCAGCAGGGCGATCTTGGCCTCGCCAGCACCACGCCGCAGCGAAAGAAAACGCGGCACATGGTGCACCATGACCGGTCCCTTGGCGACTGGCAACGATGGCAGGTCAGCATAGTGCAGAGCCACCCATTGCCGCAGACGCTCGTCGGTGGTGGCTTGCAGCTCGGCAATAGCGGCTTTCAGTCCTTCGGCGCGCACGGTGTCCAAGGAATGAAACCGGGCAAGCACCTCACCGAATCGGCGGGACAAGTTGGCCCAGTCGCGGTAGGACGATTCCAGCGTTGGCAGCGACTGAAGAATGCCCTTGATGCCCTCCAGCGACCAGGTTACGCAGCGCAAGCGGATCTTGGACGATGCCCACCTTCGCCCACTCTGGGATGCTGACGGCAGCGCCCTGAACCGCGAGCGGGTGAAGGAGGCCTTCCAGAAACATCAAGTCGACCAGCACCCGAACATCAGGGTGCTCAAACGGCACGTCGGCCTGGGCAAAGAAGTCCGCTGGCGTAGGTTCCCCGGTACGCGTCCCCGTCAAACCAAGACGTGAGAGGTAGCGGTACCAAGCATTCTGCACGACGCGAAGCAAGGTACCCTTCGATGCGAACAGCTCGCTGATCGGTAGCTCCTTGAACGCCGCATGGTCCCCAAGCACATGCGCCACATGGTCTGCCAGGACAGGCGGCAGACCGGCGTCACGGTAGTGCAAGCGCAATAACTCTCGCCAGAGGTCTTCAGGCCGCGAAATCAGGTGCGGGCTGATCTTGAAGATGTGGTTCAGGACGAACTCTTTGGTCGCGGACTCGCCCAGGGCCTGCGATGCATGCTTCGCCTGCGCTGCGAACAGCGCCTCATGGTGCTCTGCACCGATCTGTCGAACGACGGGATAGCTGAGCCTCGGAAACAGGTTGGCAAGGCTCAAGCTCACACGGCGTGACTGCCTCAGGTAATCCCAGGGCAAATCACTGATGTGGGTGCCACGCAGGTGCAACACCAGGG
>NZ_FLQX01000126.1 GCF_900089955.1 Candidatus Accumulibacter aalborgensis
ATTTCGCGGAACGTGACCGGTCGTTTCGCGTGATCGTGACCGGTGGAGAGATGCTGCATGGATAGGGTTGAATGTTACCTCAACCGGTCACGCCTTGGATGAAATGGCGGTCACGCTTTCGTGAAATGGATGGGGGTCTGGCCCCGTTACAGGGTAACGGAGGGTGCGTTGAGGGGGCGGTCAAGGGCGGGCGAAGCCCGGCGAAGCGAACCCTTGAGGGCCCCCTCAACGCGGATACGCTGCAGGGCTTGGGGCTGGTTGCGGATTTTCGCAGCCGGCCCCCGAGCCCGTCCGGCGGCGAGGACTTCCCCGCCCTGGGGGGCGGGGTCAGGGGTGGGGGAAGCGCCGGGGTTTGCCAATGGCACCCGTTTTTGCAAAGGTCAGCTTGGGGTCGCAAACCCGATCGCGCAGGGGTGGAGGGAGACTGCAGGCTGAGCAACATAGGCCGAGGACCTTTCATCAAGCGTTTTTTGGGGGGGTCTGGCGGATGGCTACTCATTGTTACACTGTAACGCGAGGTAGTGATCCAACTCGTCATCGCTCATTGCCTGCGTGACGGCCCGATCGGCGTCCAGAATGAGTTGTTCGAGGACCGCACGTTGCGTGGTGCCGGCGCGGCGAGCCAGCCGGCCCAGGGCCAGAGCGGTCGCGGTGGAGACCCAGGATTGCAGGCGTCGTTCGCCATTGTCGCCAGCGAAGGGGCGTTTGGCGCGATAGGCTTGTTGTCTTTCGGCGGAAGTTGTCGTCATGATTTGGGCGTGGTTACAGTGTAACGGAGGACAGAAGAGGGGTTTCGCCATCGAGCTTGCGCTGCGATTCACCACTGAGCGCGAGCCGGTGGGCGGCATGCAGGATGCGGTCGAGAATCGCGTCAGCGAGAGTGGGATCATTGAGAAAGGCATGCCAATGCAGGGGTGCCAACTGGCTGCTCATCACGGTCGAACGGGTGCTCACCCGATCATCAAGGATTTCCAGCAAATCATTGCGCTCGGCCTGGGACAGCGGGGCCACGGCCCAATCGTCGAGGATCAGCAGATCGATCTTCGCCAGAGTCGCGAGACGTTTGCCAAAGCTGCCGTCGCCACGGGCGATACGCAGTTCCTCCAGAAGGCGGGGCAAACGCCAGTAGAGAACGGACAGTCCCTGCCGGCAGGCGGCATTACCCAGGGCGCAGGCGAGCCAGGTCTTCCCGCAACCGGTGGCGCCGGTCAGGAGCAGATTCTGGTGTGCCCGGATCCACTGGCAACTGGCCAACTGCGCCACCAGCGCACGATCGAGGTTGCGACCGGTGCCGTAGCGGATATCCTCAATGCACGCCTGCGAGGACTTGAGCCTGGCCTCGCGCAACAGGCGGGCGATGCGGCGATTCTCGCGATACGCGTGCTCGCGATCGACGAGCATCGCAAAGCGCTCGTCGAACGCCAAGGCCGCGACCTGGGCGTGCCTCTGCTGTTCCTCGAAGGCGGCGGCCATGCCGGGCAGGCGCAAGGATTTCAGGGTCAGGAGGGTTTGTTGCATCAGCATGGGGGTTCCTTTCGGGTTCAGTGGTAATAGGTCGGACCGCGCACATTGGCGTGCTCCGGCAAGGCCAGTTCGCCCTGTGCGGGCGACGTGAGCGGCTGTTGATCGAGTCCCTTCGCCAGAATCGAAGCGACCGAGCGATAGCGATGGGCGCCGACGGCGAGCGCCCGGGTGCAGGCGGCCTCCAGGCGCTCATGCGGATAGGTTCGGGCCAGACGCATCAAGCCCAGACAGGCACGGTACCCTTGCTCTGGATGCGGCTTCTCCAGCAGCAGACGCTTGACCAGTTCCGCCGTAGCCGGACCGATGGTCGCAGCCCAGTTCAGAAGGCGACCGGGAGACCATTCGGCATGCGCACGGTGGGCTGCCGGCATGTGTTCAGGCGTGGTCTCGAAATGCCCCCGGCGAGGGCTGCGCGGATGACTGGCCACCCGGCGCGTGCCGGCCAGCACTTCGACCGTGTTCTGCGTCACGCGCAGTTCCACTTCGCGATGGACCAGGGCGTGCGGCACGCTGTAATAGCTGCCGTCGAATTCGATGTGATAGTCGATATTGACTCGCGCGCGCTTCCATTCAGCGAGAGTAAAGGGCGTCGCCGGCAGGGGCCGCAGGTAGGGCGCGTCGAGTAGAGCGAAGGCAGACGCCCGGCAGCCGGGCAGCTTCTTGAACGGGCGCGAATTCAGTTCCGGCAGCAACGCCGCGATCGCCGCGTCGGCCTCGGCCACCGAGAAGAATTGCCGGTGGCGCAGTCGCGCGAGAATCCAGCGCTCGACAACCTGCACGCCGATTTCGACCTTGGCCTTGTCCTGCGGTCGCCGCCGGCGTGCCGGCAGAATGACGGTGCCGTAGTGGGCGGCAAACTCCTCGGTGATGCGGTTCAACACCGGTTCATAGGGGTCGGCATCGGAAACCAGGGCACGCGGATTGTCCGGAACGATCAGCGCGGTGACGCCACCCATATAGGTCAGCGCCCGCGCCAGTCCGCCGAGCCAGTCAGCCTGCGTCTGCTGGGGCGTGGCGCAGGCGAACGTGTAGTTGGACGCGCCGAGGACGGCGACGAAGACGCTGGACGATCGAATTTCGCCCGTTTGGCCGTCAATGATCGGCACCGTAGGGCCCGCGTAATCGGCGAAGAGTTTCTCACCGGCACGGTGAATTTGCCGCATCGAGCGCTTGAGCTTCCCGGCCCAAGCGCGATAGCGGGTGCAGAACGCCGTGTATTGGTAACCCCGCTCCCCGCTCGCTTGCCGGTACTCTTCCCAGAGCAGCGCCAGCGTCACGCCCTTCTTCTTGAGTTCCTGATGAACGCGCGCGTAGTCGGGCCCAATGAAGGCTGATGACCGCGCTTCCGGTTGCCGATACAGCAACCGCTCCAAGGCCAGATCGTCACAATCTTCCGGCAGCGGCCAACCAATGCTCGCCCCCTCGGCCAGCCGCAGGTACTTGGCAACCACGCCCTTGGAGATCTTCAGTGCCAGGGCGATCGCCTCGAGGCTCAGCTCAGTCGTGTAACGGTATCGCAGTACATCTCGAATCTTGCGCATGGATAGTCTCTCCTGGGGCATGC
>NZ_FLQX01000127.1 GCF_900089955.1 Candidatus Accumulibacter aalborgensis
GCCGCGATACGCCTGCGCTTGGACCGAACGTCCTCGGGGCGGCAGATAAACGCTATTCGTTAGCTTCGGCTAAACTTCCGTTCAGGTTAGTGTCGAAAATCTTTACACCGAGATCCCCAGGAGATCGGGGGGCGTTGATCAGGCATAATATTATTTACCAAAATCAATAGATTGCCACAAAACAAGCCGGCGTGGCACGCACCTTGCTTGAGTCTTCGCAAGGCTGGCCAGCATCGCGACGCTGTTCGGTCAGACTGGCACCGCTTTCAATCGGGAGTTCTCGCCGGGTTCATCGTAATCTTCATCTTTTAGGAGGGTGTAAATCATGTTTTCTCTTCGTCTCGGTAAACCTGTCAAAGTTGTCCTAGCCGCATTCGCGACGCTTGCGTTGACGGCCGGTAGTGCATCAGCCAGGGTTGTGAATTTCATTGAGCTAGCTAACGAGGCCGGTATTCGTATGACAGCCGACAACGGTGCTGACGTAACCAAGCTTGGTTCTGAAGTTTTTTACCTTTCCTCGCCTTTCGTTCCCAGTGGATACCCTGTAGATGCTACTGTGAATCAGATAGGTACCAGCACCAGTGGCTTTGAAGCCCTGATCAATATCCTGGAAAGCCCGGGAGGCCCCTTATCAGACCAGGTCTGGCTTCACCATATCAATAGTGTCTTTACGGTTATTGATTTCATTTCCGACCCGGCTCAGTTTGTCACGAGCGTAGCGCCCTTCGCCACCGTGGTTGAAACGGGAAGTCTCCAAAATGTCTTGAACTACACCAATGACCAAGGGGGCAACGTAAGCATCTACGTGCAGTCTGACATTCCCGAGCCCGCCACTGCGCTTCTGTTCCCCATCGCCCTGGCCGGCCTGCTCGCCAACAGCCGGCGACAGATGAAGAAGGCAGCGTCAGTCTGACACGACACGACGCGGTTCTGAACTGAAAACAAACGGCCACTCTGCGGAGTGGCCGTTTTTCTTGTCGCGGGCATGATGCTCTGCCTTCCCGCGTACATGTCCACGGCGCACCCCCGCTATTACCCGAGGTGGCGTGAACTTCTGCTTCTGGGGATCAGTGCTTCCGGGGTCAGCAGTGCTTCCGGGGTCAGTTCTAACATTCCAGCAATCTCTGTTATACTCCACAGATGGCTAGACCATTGAGGCTGGAATTTCCGGGCGCCGTTTATCACGTTACCTCGCGCGGTGATCGTCGGGAAGATGTTTTCCTGAGCGACGATGATCGCAGTGATTGGCTGGAGGTGCTGGGCCTGGTTTGCGCGCGGTTCAACTGGGTGGTGCATGCCTTTTGTCAGATGACCAATCACTATCATCTGCTGGTCGAGACGGTGGATGGCAATCTCTCCGGTGGGATGCGGCAATTGAACGGCCTTTATACGCAGCGTTTCAACCGCCGCCATAGCCTGGTTGGCCATCTCTTTCAGGGGCGCTACAAGGCGATCCTCGTACAAAAGGAAGCCTACTTACTGGAGTTGACTCGCTATGTCGTGCTCAACCCACTGCGCGCCAAGCTGGTGGAATCGCTTGAGGACTGGCGCTGGAGCAGTTACCCTTTCACTACCGGCCAGGAGGCACCGCCGTCGTGGCTGGATACGGATGGGCTGCTTGGTCAGTTTGCTGCAAACCGCGGCGAAGCGCTTGAGCGCTATGGGCAGTTCGTGATGGCGGGCGAGGGCTTGCCTAGTCCAATGTTGGCCACTCGTCATCAACTGTTGCTGGGTGACCAGGCGTTCGAGGGGCGCCACCGGCAGACAAGAAACGCAGAGGATCTGCGCGAAGTTTCCAGGGCGCACCGACGATCGATCGCTTTATCGCTGGATGAGTACCGGGCGCGTCACGCCGATCGGGATCAGGCGATGGCTGAGGCTTACCTATGCGGTGCTTATACGATGGCCGAGATCGGGCGCCATTTCGCGGTCCACTACATGACCGTAAGTCGCGCGGTGCGGAAGTTTGAACAAGACCGAAAGAAAATGATCGTCGCAGTGATCGTCAAACAGGCGCCAGCGGAATGATGCAGGAAGATGTCGAGGCCTCTGTGGCGGTGGCGGCCAGCCCCGACCTGTCGGCCTTGGTGATTCCCCTGCTCAAGGGGGTGATCTATCAGGAATCCGATGCCGGTCTGTGGAATTCCCTGCTCGCTCTCCAGAGCCGGGTGCGCGACTATGTCGCGGTGCTCGACCTCGAACTGGTGCTTGACGAAGCCGAAGGCTATGCTTTCCTGCGCGCACGCCCCGAAGCGCCGGACGGCGCGGTGGCCAGGCTGCCGCGTCTCGTTGCCCGGCGTCCGCTGTCGTTTCCGGTCAGTCTGTTGCTCGCGCTGCTGCGCAAGAAACTGGCCGAATTCGATGCCGGCGGCGGCGACACGCGCCTGGTCCTGTCGCGCGACGAGGTTGCCGAACTGATGCGGGTTTTCCTGCGCGAAGGCAGCAACGAGGCGAAGCTCATCGACCAGATCGACTTCTATATCGGCAAGGTCGTCGAGCTGGGTTTCCTGCGCCGCCTGAAGGTTGAGCATGGTCAGCCGGCGATGGTCGAGGTGCGACGCATTCTCAAGTCCTTTGTCGACGCGCAGTGGCTGGCCGAATTCGATCAGCGGCTGGCGGCGTATCGCGCGCTGCTGCCCGGCCAGCAGGGGGCGGCGGATGAGTGAAACGCAGAGTCTCGGCCTCGACTTCGTCGCCGATGACGCGCTCTCGGGTTTCCGTTTGCAGCGTCTCGAAGTCTTCAACTGGGGAACTTTCGATGGCCGCGTGTGGATGCTCAATCCGGACGGCAAGAACTCGCTGTTGACTGGCGACATCGGCTCGGGCAAGTCGACGCTGGTCGATGCGGTGACGACCTTGCTGGTGCCGGCGCAGCGCATCGCCTACAACAAGGCCGCTGGCGCCGACAGCCGCGAGCGTACCTTGCGCTCGTACGTGCTCGGTCATTACAAGTCGGAGCGCAACGAAGTCAGCGGCACGGCCAGGCCGGTGGCTCTGCGCGACCACAACAACTACTCGGTGATCCTCGGCGTCTTTCATAACGCCGGCTACGACCAGACGGTGACGCTGGCGCAGGTTTTCTGGATCAAGGATGCGCAGGGGCAGCCGGCGCGCTTCTTCGTCGCCACTGAACGCGACCTGTCGATTGCCGTCGATTTTGCCCACTTCGGCGCCGACATCGGCGCGCTACGTAAACGGCTACGGCGCCCTGGGACCGAGGTCTTCGACAGCTTTCCGCCCTACGGCGCCTGGTTCCGCCGGCGCTTCGGCATCGACAACGAGCAGGCGCTCGACCTCTTCCACCAGACGGTGTCGATGAAATCGGTCGGTAACCTGACTGACTTCGTGCGCAGCCACATGCTCGAACCTTTCGATGTGGCGCCGCGCATCGCCGCCTTGATCGGCCACTTCGACGACCTCAACCGGGCGCACGAGGCGGTGCTGAAGGCCAAGCGGCAGGTGGCGCTGCTCTCGCCGCTGGTCGCCGATGGCGAGCGGCACGCGTCGCTGGTGGCCCAGGTCGAGGAACTGCGCGCCTGCCGCGAGGCGCTCAAACCCTACTTTGCCGGCCTGAAGCTGGCCTTGCTCGACAAGCGCATCGCCGGACTGGCCGACGAGTGGCGACGGCAGGACACGCAGCTCAAACGCTACGAAGAGCGCCGCGACGGGCAGCGCGGCGAAGAGGCGGAACTCAAGCGCAATATTGCCGACAACGGCGGCGATCGTCTCGACCGCCTGGCGAGTGAAATCCGGCGCAAGGATCAGGAGCGCCAGGCGCGGGCACGCAGGGCGCAGCGCCACGCCGATCTGGTGCAGGCCGTCGGCGAGCGACCGGCTGCGGACGAGTCCGCTTTCCTCGACCAGCGGCAGCGTCTGGCGGCGCTGGCCGAAACGGCGCGCGAGCGCGACGCGAGCCTGCAGAACGACCTCACCGAGTTGGGCGTCAGCCTGCGTCAGGGCAAGCAGGAGCACGACGAGCTGGCCGCCGAGATCACCAGCCTGAAAGCGAGACGCAGCAATATTCCGGCCGACCAGGTCATGATGCGCGTGGCGCTGTGCCAGGCACTCGCCCTGTCGGAAGGCGAGATGCCTTTTGCCGGCGAGCTGCTGCAGGTGCGTGCCGACGAGCGCGACTGGGAGGGCGCCGCCGAGCGGCTGTTGCGCAACTTCGGCCTGTCGCTGCTGGTGCCGGATGCCGATTACGCGCAAGTGGCGGACTGGGTGGACAAGACCCAGCTCAAGGGACGTCTGGTCTATTTCCGCGTGCGCCACAGTGCGCGCAGCGAAATGGCCAGTCTGCACCGCGACTCGCTGGTCAGGAAGCTGGCCGTCAAGCCCGATTCGCCGTATTACGACTGGCTGGAACGTGAGCTTGCGCACCGTTTCGACGTCGCCTGCTGCGCGACGCAAGAGCAGTTTCGGCGCGAGCTGCGGGCGATCACGCGCGCCGGCCAGATCAAGGCCCCCGGCGAGCGGCACGAGAAAGACGACCGCCATCGGATCGACGACCGCAGTCGCTATGTGCTCGGCTGGACCAACGCCGCCAAGATCGACGCGCTCGAAACCAAGGCCAGGACGCTAGCGACGCAGCTCGGCGAGTTGGGGAGCCGCATCGGCAGGATCCTGGCCGAACAGAGGACGCTCAAGGAGCGTCTGACCGCGCTCTCGAAACTCGACGAGTACGGCGACTATCAGGAACTCGACTGGCAGTCGCTGGCCAGCGAGGTGGCCAAGCTCGAAGACGAGAAGCGACTTCTCGAATCGGCGTCCGACCTGTTGCAGAGCCTGACGGCGCGCCTCACCCGCTTGCAGGCCGAACTCGCGCAGAGCGAAGCGGCGCTGGCCGAGAAGACGCGCGAACTGGGCGCCACTCAGGCCAGACGTGAGGCTGCCGAGGGATTGCGGCAGCAGACGCTGGTGCTGATCAGTGACCCGGCGCTGCATGCCGCGCACTTTGAGCGCCTCGACGCGGTGCGCAGCGAAGCGCTCGGCGAGCACCAGCTCACCGTCGAATCGTGCGACAACCGCGAGCGCGAAATGCGCGACTGGTTGCAGGGCCGGATGGATGCCTACGGCGTTAGCCTCAGGAAGCTGCGCGACAAGCTCATCGACGCGATGCGCGCCTATTGCCTCGCTTTTCCGCTCGACACGCAGGAAGTCGATGTCGCCATCGAAGCGGTCGACGAGTACCGGTCGATGCTCACCAGGCTGCAGTCCGACGACCTGCCGCGCTTCGAGTTGCGTTTCAAGGAATTGCTCAACGAGAACACCATCCGCGAGGTGGCGAACTTCAACGCGCAACTGGCGATGTGGCGCGAGACGATCAAGGAACGGATCACGCGCATCAACGCTTCGCTGACCCAGATCGACTACAACCCCGGCCGCTACATCGCGCTCGAAGCACAGCCGACGCCGGACGCCGACATCCGTGATTTCCAGGGCGAGCTGCGCGCCTGCACCGAAGGGACGCTGACCGGATCGGAAGACGCGCAGTACTCGGAAGCCAAGTTCCTGCAGGTGCGGCAGATCATCGAGCGCCTGCGCGGCCGCGAAGGGCTGTCCGAGCAGGACCGCCGCTGGGCAGCCAAGGTCACCGACGTGCGCTACTGGTTCGTCTTTGCCGCCAGCGAACGCTGGCGCGAAGACGACAGCGAGCACGAGCATTACTCGGACTCGGGAGGCAAGTCGGGCGGGCAGAAGGAAAAGCTGGCCTACACCATCCTGGCGGCCAGCCTCGCGTATCAGTTCGGTCTCGAGTGGGGCGCCGTACGTTCGCGCTCGTTCCGTTTCGTCGTCATCGACGAGGCCTTCGGGCGCGGCTCCGACGAGTCGGCGCAATACGGCTTGCGCCTTTTCGCGCAGCTCAATCTGCAACTGCTGATCGTCACGCCGCTGCAGAAGATCCACATCATCGAGCCCTTCGTGGCCAGCGTCGGCTTCGTGCACAACGAGGAGGGTCGTACCTCGAGGCTGCGCAACCTGTCGATCGACGAGTACCACGCCGAAAAAGCGAAGGCCGCGGGATGAACTGGACCAGGCCCGCTGGCCTGCGTTCCCAGTTACAGAAGCTGTGGGAGCGTGGCGACGTGCTCGCCAGTCTGGTGACCGGCGAGGCGCTTTTTCCCAGGCGTCTGATACTCAAAGTCCCGACCTCGGCCGAGATGGCCGAACGCTTCGACGAGGTGCGCGGCTGGGTCGGCGAGCTGCGCGCGATGGCGCACTGCCGGGTCGAAATGCGCGACTTCAGTCATCGGCTGTTCGGCGCCAATGCGGTTCCGAACGAGGCCTGGGTCGATACTTTGGACGACGCGCTGGCGCTGATCGGCAAGCGGCGAGAGGTCAACCGTTTCATGTCCTTGGTAGACGGCACGCGTCAGCGGCAACCGTCACTGCTCGACTGGCTGGCCAGACGGCCACTGCGGGCGCTTGAACTGTCCGCAGAATGGAGCCGCCTGCTCGACATCGTCGCCTGGCTGCAGGCCCATCCTCGTCCCGGCGTCTACCTGCGGCAGGTGGACATCGCCGGCGTGCACAGCAAGTTCATCGAAGGCCAGCGCGGTGTTCTCAGCGAGCTGCTCGATCTCTCCCTGCCGGCCGCGGCGATCGATCCGTCGGCGTCGGGAGTGAGCCAGTTCGCTCGGCGCTACGGTTTTCGCGACAAACCGACGCGCATCCGATTCCGAATTCTGGATCGCCGGCTCGCGCTGCTCCCCGGCGACCGTGAACAGGATGTCACCCTCGATGCCGACAGTTTTGCCCACCTCAACCTGCGCGTGTCGCGGGTTTTCGTCACCGAGAACGAGGTCAATTTCCTCGCTTTCCCGGCAGTGAGCGACAGCTTGATCATCTTCGGCGCCGGTTACGGCTTCGAGACGCTGGCGCAGGCCGAGTGGCTGTCGCGCTGCGATATCCACTACTGGGGCGACCTCGACACTCATGGCTTCGCGATTCTCGATCAGTTGCGCGCGCACTTCGACCATGTCCAGTCGTTCCTGATGGATCGCGCGACCTTGCTGACTTTTGAAGCGCTGTGGGGAGAGGAGTTGCAGCAGACACTGCGCGACCTGCCGCGACTGAACGAAGGCGAGCGAGCGGTCTATGACGAACTGCGTGACAACCGCCTGCGCAGGAATGTGCGTCTTGAACAGGAAAGGATCGCTTTCGGCCGGGTCGAGTCGGCGATTGCGGCGCTGCTCGATTCGCGCGCTCGCCCGAGTCGGTGAGCGCGCCCTCCAGGCGCGTCGCTGCCGTAGCGGAGAGGGCGAGCAACTCTCTCTGGCCGAGGTCAACGGGCAGGCCCTGGGGTTCTGGAGATCATCAGCGCGATGATGATCTTCTGACCAGGGTCGCGTTTTGGCCGGTCAGCGTCTGGCCAGCAAGCCGCCCAGCATGCCCATCAGCTCGCCAGCGTTACCGAGGCCCTCCTGCGGGACCTGACCGGAAGGCGTGAGCTGGTCAATCAGGCCCGGAAGAACCTGCGACAACTGGCCAGCCGCTTCACCGGAGTTCGTTCCCAGTTTGGCAGCCAGATCCGCCATCACGTCCGACCCCAGCACGTCGGTGAGCTGGTTGCCGGAAATGGGCTGGTTTTGACCCGAACCTATCCAGGAAGCCACTACCTCCCCGAGACCGGCCTGCTGGAATTTGGCCATCAGGCCGCCCAGTCCACCCTGGGAGCCATTATTGGCGAGCAAGCCGGTGAGCACCTGCAGCAGTTGCGGGTTGCTGAACAGTGTCCCCAGCAGGCCGGACAGACCACCGCCCTGACCAGCCTGCAAAGGCTGTTGGCCGCCGAGGACCGAGCCCAGTACCGAATCGAGTAAGCCCATGGTGCATGTCTCCTTCAAGTCAAGAAAAATCGTTCCGTCGCGCCTTGTGGCGAGATCCAGTGTGCCGCGCCGTCCATCATGGTGGCAATGCGCATTCTGGGCAATGGGCGATGAGTGATCAAGCAACTTCAACGGAGGGAAGCGCATACGTCTGGGGGTGCGCGTCAGTAATGGAAGCGCAACTGAGCGATCATCAGCGCATCGTTCTCGACGCGGTATACGATGCGATGCTCATCGGTTATCCGGCGTGACCAGAATCCTGAAAGCGCATGCTTCAACGGTTCGGGTTTGCCTACTCCTGTGAATGGCTCGCGCTGTGTCTCACGTATCAGCTTGTTGATTCTGTCGACCATGCGCTTGTCTTGCTTCTGCCAATACAGGTAGTCTTCCCACGCCTCGTCAGCGAAAATCAGCTTCACTCGACGAGCTTCCGCTCAACGCCCTGGCCAGCGTTCAGTTGTGCGGCGGCCGCCAGAAGGCGCCTGGCGTTGGCGGGGGTGCGCAAGAGGTAGGCGGTTTCCTCGAGTGCCTTGAAGTCTTCGAGCGAGAGCATCACGACAGACTGTTCTCCGTTTCGCGTAATGATCAAAGCTTCGTGGTCGTTGCAAACGCGGTCCATGGCGCTGGCGAGGTTTGCACGAACGGAGGTGTAGGTAATTGCATCCATAGTAGGTCTCCCGGTATGTACGCCTTAATGTACATGCACGGCAACCGATTGTCCACTGCCAGCCTTTTCCAACGGAAGGCAATGGTCGATGCCGACCTGCAGGGTGGAAGATTCTGGAGATCAAGGTGGCGGTAGCCGAAGCATGAACGGGATTTTCCCTCGCCAACCGAGGTTTTTAGGTTGATGCAGTCGAAGGCCACATCACCGAATACAATGAGCGGCCACCCATGTCAGGAGCCGTTGATGCCCACCACTACCCTCAAAGTCACCGGGATGAAATCCGACGATTGCCTGCGCAGCGTCATGAATGCGATCCAGGACCTGCCCTGCATCGGCCATGTCGACGTCTCGCTGGAAACCGGCGTGGCGACCATCGAGCACACGACGATGGTCTCCGAGGCCGATATTCGCCAGATCATCGAGGACGCTGGCTACCCGACGGAGTAGCGGCTGCGGCCTGGCAGGGAGGCCCAAAGAATGATCGCGTGCACAAGCCATCAAGTCAGGAGAGAGTAGCAGGCCGCTGGGCCAGCCAGAAGAGCCGGGTGGATGAGGTCGTGCCTGTCATTCCAGCCGCACCGTTGTTGCATGACGCCGTCCCACCGTCTCATCTCCGGACCGGGCGAAAGCGGTCACTGCGCAGGCTTGAGCGGCGGTACCGCGCGCATCACTGCCTCCAGTGGATCCCCCATCGACTGCGCGCCGGCGGCGATGCGTGCGCAGGGGTCGGTGCTCGACTCAAGCTTGCGCCAGAGGTCACCGGCCAGCAACGACAGTCCGGCGCTGGCCCAGGCCGCGCCGCCCTGGATCAGCAGGCCGCGGGGGTCCAGGGTGACGGTGGGGTGGCCAATCGTCCCGCTAACCTTGGCGAAGCCGCTCGTCAGGCTGAGCAAGTTGAGGCTGAACAACTCGCGCCGCACTGCCCGATAGCCGAACAGGATCTCGCTCGTCTTCAGGTTTGCCGCGCCGCCGCCCAGCACATCAATGTACTTCAGGCGTAGCGCGATGCCATCGCTCGATGTGGCGATGCCGTTGGCTATGCTGAAGCGCGCGGCTGCACACTCGAGCTGTGCGTCGTCACCTCCCCTGCGACCCGGCAACAGCACCAGGAGCAGGTTGCCGGCGAGTCTCTCCAGACCGTGGGCCGCACCCATGGGCAGGGTGCCGGCACTCGCGGTGAGCAGCAATTCCCCTTGCCCGGTCGCGAGCATGTCGCGCAGCGTGGCGCCGGAACCGGCAAGCTGTGCGCGCATCGACAGCCGCGGCGCCGTGGCGCCGGTTGGCCGGGCCGCCGCCGTATACAGCGTCTGCACCTCGACCTCCTTGAGAGACAAGCGCAAGGCCACGCCGGGCAGGTCGCGGCGCACATCGAAGCGCAGTTCGCCGCGCAGGTCGCCTTCGGCCGCCGCCGTCGAAAACTCGATCAGCCCGTTCGCGAGCGTGCCGTTGAACTGCCATTTCGCGAGGTCGTAGCCGGGCAGAATGAAGCGCTCTGCGCGCAGGCGAAGCTGCGCGTCCTGTGACAGCAGAGCCTTTACGGCGATTGGCCGGTCGACTACGGAAACCTCATCGGTGGTGCCCCACTGCGTGGTATCAATCAGCCTGGAGCTGAGGTCCGCGGACAACGCAGGGCGGCCCCGCCAACGAAGGCGCAGCCGGCCTGTCGCATCCGACTTGCCGGCTTGTGCGCTGAGCTGGTCGATCGCCACCTCGCCGTCGCCCAGCGTGATGCGCCCCGCAGCGGTGAAGGGGATCGCGGGCAGGGTCGCTGTCGTGAACAGTGCCGCGGTCTGTGCCAGGTTGGCGATCTCGACCCGGCCGGTGAGCGGCGTGGCTGCGGACGCCGCAAGCTTGTTCACGGTGCCCTGCAGGCTTGCTTGTGCGCCAGGCAGTGTCGCCTGCAGCACCAGTGGCACGTCGCGCAGGCCGATCAGGCGCCGCAATGGCCCGCTGCTCAGGGTGACGTGGAGCGATTCCTTGCCTGCAGTCGTGTGCAGGTTCGCCTCCACCTTCGGCCACGCACTCTCGAAATTCAGCAGTTCGACCAACGTTCCACCGACCACGGTCAGATCCATCGGCGTACCCAGTGCGCTTCCAGCCGCACTCGCACGCACCGGGCCGCCTGGCTCTACGTCGATACTCGCACTCCGCACTGTTACCGGAGAGCGGTCGCGACCCACCGCCAGCGAAAAGGGTGCGCTGCGCACGTTCAGCGTCGCCTGCGCCAGCAGGGCGCGTGCGCTCGTCCCTTGCGCAGCGAACTGCAGTTGCAGCCCAGGGATCACGCCGCTCGTCGTCGCCGGCTGCTTCAGCGAGCGCAGCAGCGCCTCCAGGTCGATGCGCTCGGCCGTCGCGCTGGCGTCCAGGCGCCACGCGCTGCCGCTGGTATCGAGGGTGGCCTGGCCCTGCAAAGGGACATCGGCCACCATGGCGGAGGCCAACTCGACGGCAAGCTTGCCGCCCTGCAGGCGGGCGAGCGCTGCAACCTTGCCGATCGGCACGTGGGCACCCACGATGCGGGCAATGTCGAACTGCAGGTTGGCATCCGACGCACGCAACTGGGTCAGCGGCAGCGCCTCGTCGACTGCGCTGCCGGGTCCGGAACGTGCACCGCTCGCGCCGCTTACGCCGAGCCTGGCCAGGTCGAGCAGCGCGATACGCACATTGCCAGCGACCAGCGGCCGGCCGTCCTTCCAGCGTAGGGTGCCGTCGCCGGTAACCGGCGTGTCAGCAAGGATGGCGGCAAAGCCGGGCAGCTCGATCACGCCCCCGCGCAACTGCACGCGTCCAGAGACATTGCGCGCCGTCACGGGCAGGCCGGCAATGGTCGCGATGCGCAGCGACAGGTCCGTATCGACGCGCTCCAGCCAGCGCGGCGCGCCGACCTCGGTGGTCGCCAGTGCCCGAGCGCCGGGGACGCCTTCCGGCCCTTTGACCTCGGCCTGCCAGACGTCCAGGAGGCCAAGGTTCAGTGTCCCGCTCAGCCGCGCGCGCGGCCCGTTCGCGTACACGAGGTCGCCTGCCACCGTCGTGCCGACGTAGCGGCCACGGATGTTCCTGGCCGCATAGCCTTCGTGCGAGTGCGTCAAGCGCGCCGCTAGATCCACCGGCATCGGTTGGCGCGAGAGCACGCCGGCGAACACGCGCGCCGGCTCGAGTGCGTCGCCCTGCGCTGTCAGAGCCAGGTCGAAGTGCGGGACAGCGTCGGTCAGCGCGACGCTGCCCTCGGCACTCAGTGTGAACTGCGCCAGCGACCCTCGCAGCGTGAGGGGCTGCGTACCGCTGGCGCTCCACAGCGTGGGCAGTGGCGCGCTGCCCGCATCGAGCGAGAACGCCGTGTCGCCGATCTTGCCCTCGACCGTCAGCCGGCTGTCGATGTTCGCGCCGACCACTGCCGTGCCGCTGCCAATCTCCAGATGCGATGCTTGCATCGGCAGCCCGTCGAGCGAGAGGCGCAGATCCTCGACCTGGAGGCTCGCTTGAGTGTAGTGTGCCCGCGCTGACAAACGATAGGGACCCCATCGGGGCAATGCCTGTCCGACGACGCCGGACCACGCGTCGAGGCGCTCGCCCTTGACGTTGAATCCGAGTTCGGCGCCTTCGAGCGAGTTGAACGAGTTGAGCGCAGGGAGCCGTGCATCGAGCGTGAGCGATGCATCCTTCGCTTCCAGAGCCATGGAGAGACGCCACGGTTTGCCTTCGAGTGCGGCCTGTAGCGACTTGTCGGCCTTCACGGCCAGGCGCATCGGCGTTTCACCATAGCGCACTTGCCCGTGCAGTTCGAAGGGGGCATCGGTGCGAATCCTGGCTTCGGCGCTGTCGACTTGAATCTGCGCCGTTGATCCGTCGCCTTGCCGCCAGGCGATGCGCGCTTCGGCCAGGGACACCGAGTCGAAGTCGGGCAGGACCACGGACGAAGCACTGCGATCGGGCGAGCCGAAGGTCCAATTGCTCGCGCCGTCCGCATTGCGTTCGAGCAGCATGTCGACACCGCGCAGGCGCAATGCGTGCAACACGACCTGGCCATACCACAGGCCGATGAGGTCGACGCGGACGTCGCTGCTGGCGGCGATGACGAAGTCCGGCCGCGACGCCCAGTGTGGGTTGGCAATGCGCAGATCGCGTGCGGACAAGGTCGCGGGTAGGGACCAGCTGATCGACAGACTGCCGACCGACACCGTACGGCCCAGAGCCGCCGACAGTTGCTGTTCCAGCGCTCGCCGGTATACGCCAGCGTCGAGCGTTGCCAAAAGGAGCATAACCCCAGCCGTGGCGGCGAGCAGCAACCCCACGCCCCACAGCAACAGTTTTCCTGAACGTCTGATCGTCGACGAACCCGCTGCGTGCATGGATCAAGAACCTCTCATAGGGAGTCTCCAAGTCGAGGATGCAAGGATACCGTAACCGCCGCACGGCACATCAATGGCCCGCGTGCTGCTCAGGGGGCCACTTTGGTTGCTGCTCGATGAAGGCTCCAGGTCCGCCGCGATCTCGTCCTCGGTCATCGGCTTGGCCTTGGGATCCGCCCCGCCGCGGTGCGCATTGAGCGCAAATGCGAAGTTCTCCTGAACCGCGGTTTGTTGTACTCTGTGCGCCGTCTTCGCCGTCTTCGCCGGGTCAAGGCAAAGGCGTGGCGCGACGGCGATTCCTTGTTTGCTGGCTCTGATCTTTTTCCACAGGAGGTGTCATGCGTTTTCTAGCCAGGTTGTTGAGTGCCGTCATTCCTCTCTCGCTGATGCTTGTCGGTCCGTCCGAGGCGCGTGAGTGGAATGCGATCAAGCAGTCCGGAACCATCATCGCGGCCACGGAAGGGGGCTTTCAACCGTTCAATTACTATGATGGCCCGAAGCTGACCGGCTTTGAAGTGGATCTCGCCGAAGCGATCGCCAAGAAACTTGGCCTGAAGCTCGAATGGCGCGTGGTGCCCTTCGATGGACAGATTGCGGCGCTAAAGCAGGATCGTTTCGATTTCGCCATTGCTTCGCACGGGTACACCGCCGAGCGCGCCAAGTCGGTCGATTTCGCCAATCCGCATTACTGCACCGGCGGACAGATCGCCGCGCACAAGGATGGCCCGCTGACCGTCGCTGCGCTCGACGGCAAGAGCGTCGGCGTGCAGCTCGCCACGACCTACGCCGATGCGGCCAAGAAACTCAAGGGACTCAAGGCGATCAAGACCTACAAGGGCGACCCGGAAGCGTTTGCCGCGCTGCGCGCGAACAAGGTGGATGCCTGGATCTCCGACAAATTCACGGTCAAGGCGACGCTCGACAAAAACCCGGACGCCGGCATAAGCGCGGGTGAGATGGTCTTCGTCGAGCGCGTATCAATGATCCTGCGCAAGAACAACAAGGAACTGGCGGAGAAGCTCAACGGGGCGTTGGCCGAGGTGATGAAGGACGGGACCTACAAGGCGCTGTCGGAGAAATACTTCAAGGAAGACATTTCCTGCCGCTCCTGACGCTAGCCAAGCCAGATGAACTGGACCAGGCAATATCCGGGGTGGGCGATGTTTGCCGCGATGATCGGGCTGCTCGCCTTTCTCTGGGGGATGGCGGTACCGCTAGCGGCGGCACCGGCGCCGATCGGGCCGGCGGCCGAGCAGTTCGCCGACGGGGCGAGGGTCACCGTCGGGCTGACGTTGATCGCCGGCACCGTCGGCGTGCTCATCGGCGTCCTCGCCGGGCTGGGCAAGCTGTCGAAGTTCTGGCCGCTGCGCTGGCTGTGCGACAGCTACGTCTGGCTGATTCGCGGCACGCCCCTGTTGCTGCAGATTCTGTTCGTCTGGCTGGCATTTCCCCTGCTGATGCCGGAGGGCATCGAGCTGTCCGACTTCGCCTGTGCGGCGATTGCCCTTTCGCTGAATATCGGCGCCTACAACACCGAATGCGTCCGCGCCGGCATCCTCGCCGTTCCGCACGGCCAGGTGGAGGCGGCGCGCGCGCTGGGCCTGACCCCCATGCAGACCTTCATGGACGTCGTCCTGCCACAAAGCATGCGTGTCGCGCTGCCCGCGCTGGCCAACAACCTGGCTTCGCTGGTCAAGGATTCGTCACTGGCCTACGCGATCAGCGTCGTCGAACTGACGATGGTCGGCTACCGGGTGCAGGCCGAGAGCTACCAGCCGATCCCGGTCTTCGTCACCGTGGCTGCGATCTACCTGATCCTGACCACCGCCTTCACGACGCTCACGGCAGCGCTGGAAGCGCAGCTCGATGTGGGCCAGAAGCGTTGATGAGGGCGTCGGCATGAACACCCAGGCTGAATTGCGGCCGATCATCGAAGCGCGCCAGGTGACCAAGCGTTTCGGTACTTTTCATGCGCTGAAGGACGTTTCGGCGACCTTCTACGAGGGGCAGGTGACGGCGATCGTCGGCCCTTCGGGCTCGGGGAAATCGACTTTTCTGCGCACCCTGAATCGCCTCGAAGCGCATGATTCTGGCGACATCGTGATCGACGGCATCGTCCTCAACGACAACCTGAAAAATCTTGACGCCATCCGCCGCGAGGTCGGGATGGTGTTTCAGAGCTTCAATCTGTTCTCGCATCTGACCATCCTGCGCAATGTCTCGCTGGCGCCGATGCGGGTCAGGAAGATGAGCAAGACCGACGCCGAGGCCAAGGCGATGAACCTGCTCGAGCGGGTCGGCCTGAAGAACCAGGCGGCGAAGTATCCGGTGCAACTGTCCGGTGGTCAGCAACAACGGGTGGCCATCGCCCGTGCGCTGGCGATGGACCCCAAGGTCCTGCTGTTCGACGAGCCGACCTCGGCGCTGGACCCTGAAATGGTCAACGAAGTCCTCGCCGTGATGCGTGAACTGGCCTATAGCGGCATCACGATGCTCGTCGTCACGCACGAGATGGGCTTCGCCCGCGAGGTTGCCGATCGGATCATCTTTTTCGACGAAGGCGTCATCCTCGAAGACACGACCCCCGAGAGCTTCTTCTCGAACCCGGATCACGACCGCGCCAAGGCCTTCCTGTCACAGGTGCGGCACGGCTTTTGATCGGCGCTTCAGTGCTGATTGACTGATTTATTCGCAAGCTCTCGGGGTTAGCGGCGCGATCTGGACGGCGATGATGCAGGCCAGGATCAGCGCACACCCGGCGATGCCGCTCGCGTTCAGGCGATCATTCATCAGCAGGAAGCCGAACAGGGCGGCGAAGACCGTTTCGGCGGAGAGGATGATCGCCGCGTCGGCCGGCTGCGCATAGCGCTGTCCGACGACCTGCGCGGTGAAGCCGATGCCCACCGAGACGACCCCGGCATAGACGATGGCCAGCGAAGCCTGGTGAATCCCGGCCAGGGTGATCGTTTCACTGCCTGCGGCCCAGATCAGGCTGATCACGCCGCAGACCAGGAACTGTCCGCAGGCGACCAGGAAGGGTGCCGCCATACGCTCGGCGATCCTGCCGACCAGGAGCACATGCAGGGCCCAGAACACGCTGCTGGCAATCACCCAGGCATCGCCGACCACCGGATCGACTTCCGCGGCGCCCGAGAGCAGCCAGGTCCCGGCCAGGCAGCCGATCGACGTCGGCCATACCGACCAGTGCGGCCGCGTCCTGAGAATCAGCCAGGCGAGCAGCGGCACCAGCGGTACATAGAGCGCGGTCAGGAAGCCGGCGTTGGTGACGCTCGTACTGACCAGGCCGATCTGCTGGAAAGCCGCGCCGAGCATCAGCAGAACGCCCAGCAAGCCGACGCCGATCGCGTCGGTAGGTAGCGGTCGGGCGCCGCGCGATGACAGCGCGCACCACTCGCGCCACGCCAACGGGCTGACGATGGCCGTGCCGAGGAGGAAGCGAATGCCGGTGAAGGTCAGCGGTTCGACGCCGGCCATGCCCTCTGCCTGGGCGACAAACGCCGAACCCCAGATCACGGCGACGGCGAGCAGCAAGAGGTTGGCCCGAAAGCGATTCAAGGTGGCGCGTCCCTGAAAAAGCGGCTCAGTTTAGTCGTCTGCCAGCGGCAATGCCACCCCGGCCTTGCCCGCAGCGGATCGCAACGACATGTTCGGATCCTGTCCGCCGGCTTACAGCCCCAGCGTCATCGCACTCAGGGAGTCGCCACCTTCGCCGAGAATCTCTTCGAAGAGCTGCTGGTAGGGCGCGCATTCCTCGAAGTCATCGATGATCAGGCGCGCACGGGCGTGGTCTTGGTGGAAGCGAACGAGTGCGTGTCGGCCGTCGGCGATGAGCAGCGAATCCTTGCGTGCATCGAGATGCGGCGGCGAGTGGATGATCGTCATCGCCGGCGCATAGTCGGTCAGCAGCATCATCAGTAAGGGGCTGTGTTGGCGGACGAAATCGGTCTTCTGCACGATGATCGTCAGCCGCGTCGTGGGTTGCCTGGCGCGCAGCAAGCGACGCAGGGCAGCGATTCTCTCGGGACGTTCGAGTTTGAGCGGCGACAGATTCTCATCAAAAACCAGTAGCGCGGTGGGGGACAGGTCGAGGATTTCCTGTACCGCGCTGTCGTGTTCGCTCCAGGTGGTGATCAGCTTGCTGGTCATTGGTGGCGGTCCGTTTGTTTGCTGCCGAAGCACACATAGTAACAAACGTGCCGGGAAGCAAGAGGGCAGCGCTTGCTCGGCTCCGGCTGGCCGGCCCAGGGACAGGACCGTCGCTGCGTGCTACAATCCCCATCTTTTCAAGGCTTGTGAGGCGTACGATGTTTTCCGCTAAAGACACCCTGGCGAAAGTGGACCCCGAGATCTGGCAGGCGATACAGAACGAAAATCGTCGTCAGGAAGAGCACATCGAACTGATCGCTTCCGAGAACTACGTCAGCCACGCGGTGATGGCCGCGCAGGGCTCGCAAATGACCAACAAGTATGCCGAAGGCTATCCCGGCAGGCGTTACTACGGCGGCTGCGAGCACGTCGATGTGGCCGAGAAGGTGGCCATCGAGCGCCTGAAGAAGCTGTTCGGCGCCGAGGCCGCCAACGTGCAGCCAAACTCGGGGTCGCAGGCCAATCAGGCGGTCCTGATGGCCTTTGCCAAACCTGGCGATACGATCATGGGAATGAGTCTGGCGGAAGGCGGTCACCTGACGCATGGCATGGCGCTCAACATGTCGGGCAAGTGGTTCAAGGTCGTCGCCTATGGTCTCGACCAGCATGAAGCGATCGATTACGACAAGATGGAAGCGCTGGCCCGCGAGCACAGGCCACGCATCCTGATCGCCGGCGCCTCGGCGTATTCCTTGCGCATCGACTTCGAGCGTTTTGCGAAAGTAGCTCAGGAGATCGGCGCGATTTTCATGGTCGACATGGCGCACTACGCTGGCCTGATTGCTGCCGATTGTTACCCGAGCCCGGTGCCCTACGCCGATGTGGTGACCTCGACGACGCACAAGACGCTGCGCGGGCCGCGCGGTGGCGTCATCCTGATGAAGGCCGAGCACGAAAAAGCGATCAATTCGGCGGTTTTTCCAGGGCTGCAGGGTGGCCCGCTGATGCACGTGATCGCTGCCAAGGCGGTGGCCTTCAAGGAAGCACTGACGCACGGTTTTCGCGCTTACCAGGAGCAGGTGATCGCCAACGCCCGCGTCCTGTCGCGCGTCCTCTCGGAGCAGCGGGGCCTGCGCATCGTCTCCGGTCGTACCGAATCGCACGTTTTCCTGGTCGATCTGCGCGCCAAGAACATCACCGGCAAGGAAGCCGAAGCCGCGCTCGGTGCAGCGCACATCACGGTCAACAAGAACGCGATCCCGAACGATCCGCAAAAACCTTTCATCACCTCGGGCATCCGCGTCGGTTCGCCGGCGATGACCACGCGCGGCTTCACCGAGATCGAATCCGAGCAGGTTGCGCACCTGATTGCCGATGTGCTCGATTCTCCCGGCGACGAAGAGGTTCTCCGTCGGGTGCGCCGCGAGGTGTCGGCGCTGTGCTCGATCTACCCGGTATATGGTCCGTCGGCGGGATGAAGTGTCCGTTCTGCGCCGCTGACGAAACGGCGGTCGCTGACACCCGGATCAACGACGATGGCGACATCGTCCGTCGGCGGCGACGCTGTCTCACGTGTGACAAGCGGTTCACGACTTACGAGCGGGCAGAACTGCGGCTGCCGCAAGTCATCAAGAAGAATGGTTCGCGGGTCGACTTCGATCGCGAGAAGCTGGCCGCCAGTCTGACTCTGGCGCTGCGCAAGCGGCCGGTGAGCGCCGAGGGGGTCGAAGCGGCGATTGTGCGCATCGAGGAAAAGCTGCTGGCCCTTGGCGAGCGTGAAGTGGCCTCGGAGAAGGTCGGCGAGCTGGTCATGCGCGAGTTGAAGAAGCTCGACAAGGTGGCCTACGTTCGCTTCGCCTCGGTCTATCGGAATTTCGAGGATGTAGACGAGTTTTCGCAAGTCATTCGCGAAGTCTCCCTTTCGCCGCAGCCTCTGGGTCGTTGATGGCGCAGGGTTTCAGCGTCGCCGACCACGATTTCATGGCGCGTGCGCTCCGCCTTGCCGAACTCGGTTTGTTCACGACCACCCCCAATCCGCGTGTCGGTTGCGTCATCGTCAGCGAGGGCCGCGTCGTCGGTGAAGGTTGGCATCTGCGTGCCGGCGGCCGCCATGCCGAAATTCACGCCTTGCAGGCGGCCGGCGAGGCGGCACGCGGGGCAACCGTCTATGTGACTCTCGAACCGTGCAGTCACCATGGCCGCACGCCACCTTGCGCCGAAGCACTGCTGGCGGCGGGAGTGACGCGCGTCGTCGCGGCCATGGAGGACCCCAATCCGCAGGTGGCGGGACAGGGGCTGGCGATGTTGCAGCACGCCGGGGTGCTGGCCGAGTGTGGCTTGATGGCTGCCGAGGCGCGGGAGATCAACATCGGCTTCGTCGCCCGCATGACGCGTTCGCGTCCATGGCTGCGCCTGAAACTCGCCGCCAGCCTCGACGGCAAGACGGCGCTCCAGAATGGCGCCAGCCAGTGGCTGACCGGCGCGGCGGCAAGGCAGGATGGGCATCGCTGGCGCGCGCGCGCTTGCGCCATCCTGACCGGCATCGGCACGGTCCGCCACGACGACCCGCAGCTCAATGTGCGCGGTGTTGACCTGCTGACGAGTGCTTTCCATGAAAGTCGCGCCCGCGACTCACAAATCGCCCCTCTCTCGCATGCGGGAGAGGGGCCGGGGGAGAGGGGAACGGTCACCACTTCCGTCGTCGCGGGTGTCTTCAGCAGTGATGGCCGTTTGCGTCAGCCTCTGAAGGTGCTGGTCGACAGCCGGCTTGAACTGTCGCTGGACGCCAGGGTGTTGTGTGATGGCCATGTCCTGGTCGCCGCTGCACTGGCTGATCAACGCAAGATCGAGGCGCTTGCCGAGCGTGGCGCCGAAGTCGTGTTGCTGCCCGGGCCCGGCGGGCGGGTCGATCTGCTCTCGTTGCTCAAGGAACTCGCCCGGCGCGGGATCAACGAAGTGCATGCCGAGGCCGGTTTTGCCCTGAGTGGTTCCTTGCTCGCTGCCGACCTGGTCGACGAATTGTTGCTCTACCTGGCGCCCTGTCTGCTCGGTGACGCTGCGCGCGGAATGTTCGACCTGCCGCCGCTCGAATCACTGGCCGGCCGGCGCAATCTGGCCATCCACGACTTGCGCTCGCTGGGCCCCGATCTGCGCTTGCTGGCCCGTTTCAACCAGGTTTAGGGCGCCCACCATTCCTTTGCCGAAGGGGTCAATGACTGATTCGCGCCCGCGCAACGCCTTGTGGGCGGCCTATGAATACCTGGCCATGGCGCTGGGGCTGGGCACACTGGCGCTGATCTGCCTCTTGTGGCTGCCGTTCGCGATGCTTCTCGATTGGCTGCTGCCGCGCCGTATCGGCCAGCCCCTCGGGCGCTTCGTCGCCCGCATCTGCTTCCGGGTCTACCTCGGGATTCTCGGCCTGCTCTGTGCCTGCCGCTTCGATCTCGACGACCTCGATCGCTTGCGCGACGAGGGGCCCCTGGTGCTGGTCGCCAATCACCCGTCGCTGCTCGACGCGGTGCTGGTGCTCGCTCGCGTTCCCAATACCGTCTGCGTGATGAAAGCAGCGCTGATGGACAACCCGCTCTTTGGCGCGGCGGCACGGCTGGCGCACTTCATCCGCAACGACAGTGCGCTGGCGATGATCACCAGCGCCAGCGGGGAACTACGGCGCGGCGCTTGTCTGCTGATTTTCCCCGAGGGTACGCGGACCACCACCTTTCCGGTCAACCCCTGTCTGCGAACTGCCGGCGTGATCGCCCGTCGCAGCAAGGTCGCGGTACAAACGCTGCTGATCGAATTCTCGACGCCCTACCTCGGCAAGCACTGGGGATTGTTCACCAGGCCGATTTTGCCCTTGCACTGCCGCATCCGTCTGGGACGCTGCTTTGCTCCGCCACAGAACGCCGCCGCTTTCACGATCGAGCTGGAGAGCTATTTCCGCGCCGAACTGACCCAGCCGGCGTTCGCTGTCCGCGGCGCGCAGGCGGATTCTTCCCATTCCCGGCGCGCGCACTGATCGCCATTGCCCTTCATGCCCGCGCCGTCATCGACCCATCTGGTCATCATTCCGAGCTACAACCCCGGCGCCCAGGTTGCCGACACGGTACGTGCCGCGCGCGCAGAGTGGGCGCCGGTGTGGGTGGTCGTTGACGGCAGCAACGACGGCAGTTGCGAAACCTTGCAGGACCTCGCCCGCGACGACGCCGGGCTGCACGTCATCGTGCTGCCGGAAAACCGCGGCAAGGGAGCGGCGGTTCTGGAAGGAATCGGCCAGGCGCGTGCCGCCGGCTTCACGCACGCGCTGACGATGGATTCCGACGGCCAGCATCCGACCGATCTCATTGCCGACTTCATGGCTGCCTCGCTGGCCCGCCCGCAGGCCATGATCCTCGGCAAGCCGGTCTTCGCAGCCGACGCGCCGGCGCTGCGCGTCAATGGCCGAAAAGTCTCGAACGCCTGGGCGAATCTCGAAACGCTGTGGATGGGAATCGGTGATTCACTCTACGGTTTTCGCGTCTACCCGATCGAACCGCTGCTGCGGATCATGCACGCCAACCGCTGGATGCGCCGCTTCGATTTCGACCCGGAAGCCGCCGTGCGCCTGTGCTGGGCCGGCGTAGCGCCGCTCAATCGCGCCGCGCCGGTGCGCTACCTGCGCCGCGAAGAAGGCGGCGTTTCGCATTTCCGCTACCTGCGCGACAATGCCCTGCTCACCTGGATGCATACCAGGCTCATTCTCGGCTTCCTCCTCCGCCTGCCACGGCTGTTGGTCAGGAAGTTGGCCGGCTGAGATCCAGTCGGTGATCTGAACAAGTTCGCGCCCATGCCGCCAGGCGCGACTTTCACATTAAGCTCACCTGAGGAGCAAGGGTCTTTACAGAAACAATGCGAATGATTATCATTGAGCTCCCAAGAGACCTTTCCAGGATGTCGCCATGAAACGCCTGTTGTCGCTCACCGTGCTGTTGCTTGCTGCTACCGCCACCTTGGCGGCCGTCGATGAATTCACGCTTACGATCAAGGATCACGCCTTTGTGCCGAAGGAGATCACGCTTCCTGCCGGAAAGAAGGTCAAGCTGTTGGTGATCAACCAGGATGCCACCCCGGCAGAGTTCGAGAGCAAAGCGCTGGGCCGGGAGAAGGTCATACCCGGCAAGTCCACCGGGACGGTCAACCTTGGCCCCTTGAAACCAGGCCGCTATCCCTTCGTGGAGGAATATCACGAAAACGATCCTGCCGCCCAGGGCGTGATCATCGTCGAGTGAGCCACTGAGCAGGAGAGCCCATGTTTGCCGCAGCCCTCATCGTTTTTCGTGAGTCCCTCGAAGCCGCTTTGATCATCAGCATCATGGCGGCCGCTACGCGTGGCATTCCTTCGCGCGGACGGTGGATGCTGGCCGGGGTGTTGGCCGGACTCTGCGGCGCGACGGTCGTGGCAGCGGGCATGGGAGCGATGTCCGATATGGCCGAAGGGATGGGCCAGGAGCTGTTCAATGCCGCAATCCTGATCCTGGCGGTCGGGATGCTTGCCTGGCACAACATCTGGATGTCGATCCATGGCCGCGAAATGGCCGCAAAAGCGCAGAGTGCTGCGCGTTCGGTCAAGGAGGGGACCCGTGAAGGCTCGGTAATCTTTCTGGTCATTGCCCTGGCGGTGTTGCGCGAAGGCGCGGAAACGGTGCTCTTCCTGTATAGCCTGGCGACCAGCAGTGAGGATGGTTTGCGCACCACGATTGGCGGCGGCCTGAGCGGTCTGGCAGCCGGATCGCTGGTCGGCGTTCTCCTGTACGCTGGATTGCTGCGCATTCCGCTGCGCTGGTTCTTCTCGATTACCGGAGTTCTGGTCATGCTGCTCGCTGCCAGCATGGCCTCGCAGGCGGCGCGTTTCCTGATTCAGGCCGACCTCCTGCCGAGTTATGGCGCCCCGTTGTGGGATACCTCGGCGACCCTGTCGCAGACCTCAGCGCTGGGACTTCTGTTGCATGGGCTGATCGGCTACGAGGCGCAACCGGCCGGCATGCAGATCATTTCTTACGTGATGGTGCTGCTGGCCATCGCCGCCGGGATGTACTGGGCGGGTTCTCGCAAGCGACGTGAAGCACGGCAGCACACGCTGGCCGATGCCCATTAAATGGTCTGACAGCGGGAATCCAGTCGAGCTATCATCTTGTCGACAGTATCGTGGTTGCTGGCTCAGGCGGCTTTGAGCGCGGATTCGATCAGGGTGCGAGCCAGCCGCGCCTGCCGGGTGCGGGATTCGGCGAGGTCGGACTTGAGGCGGTCGCAGAGGGCCATCAGTTCGTCGACTTTGGCGACGATGCGGCGTTGCTCGCTCTCGGGAGGCAAGGCAATTGGAATGCTGTTCATTTTTGCCTGATTCATTTTCGGTTGAGCTGTACCGGTAACATAGGGCTTCAAGTCAATCGCATTGATGTAAAGCTCAATGAATCGAAGGAATCCCTCGGAAATACCATCGAGCACGTGGGCATGGTTATTTACCCAATACTGACCGCGTGCAATAAAGGCGATAGGAGTTGAACGGTTAACTAGGTTTGCGCCGTCCTCGCCGATCAGCAGCAGGGGTTTGTCGAACAAGTAGGAGTCGATTTTGTCGATTACACCCGATGCGCCGTAATAGTCATAGAATTTCGCGCGGGTGCTGCGCTCATCTTTCGATACTGGAATACGCTCACTGTCCCGCGAAACCATGATTTCGCCGAACGGAACCCAAGCCCAGTTAAACGGAGCGGGGGCTGGTGCTTCGTCAATTGGAATAGGTGTAACCGTAGTGCCTCCACGGTATTTTTCATTTTTTAGGAACCACTTTTTCTCCACCGCAATCCGCTTGAGCAGTTCGCTCGCCGGTTCGTCGTTGGGGTCTTGCGGCACCAGCTTGCCCATGACGGCGAGCTGGAGGATGCTTTGCTTGAGTGCGTCGAGGCTGGCTTCGGTACTAAAGAGGGTGTCGAAGTGCTGGCTCAGGCGTTGCCAGTTGGCGGCGAGTTCGGCTGCGTCGCGGCTTTTCGCGAGTGTGCCGAGCAGGGTGTCGACGAGGGTGGTATGGGCATTCGCCGCGTCCGCCTGCTCCGCCTCCAGCCGATCGCATAGGGCCATGAGTTCATCGACTTTGGCGACGATGCGGTGTTGCTCAGCGAGGGGCGGGAGCGGGAATGGATTGAGTTCGAGAAACCCCTTCGGCAGCCGTTTCTGGCCCGCCGTTCCGGTCATGCGTGTTTCGCCGACCAGCAAGAACATTGGTGCCTTGAGGTATGCCAAGACAAAGCGTGGCACCAAGGTCTGAGCGAAAGGGCGAACGATGTGCAGTTCAGTTGTTCCTGCACCGAGTCCGTTTTGCAGCTTCGCAAACACGCAAGCCTTGCTGTTCTCGAAGCAGGGTGTGATCTTTGCGACGCCAATGTCGCCTTCGGCGAAATGAGTAAAGCCTTGCTTGATTTCGCCCCACTTGCGAGGCTCTTGTGAGTGTGCTCCGTCGAAACCAGTGCCAATCATGGCCATTGGGACAAACGATGCAATGGTCGAGTCCGCCGCGGAGTTCCTCGGGTTGATAAGCGATACGGCAGCCAGTCGGGACCATTCCCACCCACTCGGTAGTGCAGACGGTTGCTCATCCTCGGCCACTGCTGCCAAAGGTTTGTCCTTCCTGATCTTCCCTGTCGCCATCAGCCGCGCCTTTTCCTTCGCAATCCGCTTGAGCAGTTCGCTGGCCGGTTCGTCATTCGCGTCTTGCGGCACCAGCTTGCCACGTACCGCCAGTTCGAGAATCAGCCCGCGCAGTTTCTGGATACCACCGGGGGCGCTGGCGAGCAGAGGAAGGTGTTCGCTCAGGCAAGCACTCACGCGGCGTGGGGGTGCTGTGCGGCTTGCGACCCAAGGTAGAGTGTGTCGTAGCTCAGGTCGATTTCACCTGGCCATTCGACCGAGCCGGCAACGACCTTGACGAGCTTGAAGAGCGAAGGATTCTTCAGTCGCACGAATACGCCGCGTTCAAGGTAGGGCGTTACGTCGAAGATGCGTTCGTCGCCATTTTCAAAAGTCAGTAGCAGGCGATGGTCGGGCAGTGCTGAGGCCGCTTTGACATAGGGGTTCATGTGGGGAGATCTCCTACTTTAGTCAGTTCAGTGGCGCGATCTTGACCGGCTCTTCGCCATTGACGGCAAGCTGCCAATCGGCCGTCAACTCGTCACGCCGAAGCTCCATCCAGGCTTGCACGAGCCGCAGTTGTTTGCGCGGCAGGGTGCCTTGAATCAGATCGGCACTCTCTATCGCAAAGACCGCCTTGTTGCCCTGGTATTCGGCATGAATATGCGGTAGATGATGCTGCTGGTTGTCAAAGAAATACATGCGGATGATGATGCCATAGAAAGCGCTGAGAATTGGCATGGTCAGTAATCCTGTTGTGGTGCCAGAAAACAGGCCGGCACGCGCTATCGCTTGCTCAAGCAAGTGGGTGACGATTAGGTCCTTGTCATCGTTCGCAAAAGCGCGGTTGAAGCGAGCCGCGATATCGTCGGGAACATCAACTGTCAGTGTTGCCTTCTTCGTCATCTCGCCCCCTTCCGCCAGTGCCATTTGAACCATTGCCGCAGTGATTTCACCATGGCCTGCATCGTCGAACATTCGCCGTATCCTTATGGCCGATTCGTGCGCGGCTTGCGCCACGCGTTTGATATCATATCCCGCTTGGCCGTCAGTTGCCTCTTGACTTGCCAAAATTCAGCCGGAATCGGGTCGGGCGCTTTACCTGTCGGCGGCGTCACAATTGGTCTCCAATGCGGCGGCGAGCACCGCCCTGAGCTGATCGCGGGTACTGGCGATTCTCTGCTGCAGCTTCGCATAGTCGGCAAGCAGTTCCTCCGGGTCGTGGACGATGGCGTCCGGGCTGTGCGGGTTCCTGATGTCGAGGTTGTAGTTGCGTGCCCTGATCTCTTCGGCGCTGACTTTCCAGGCGTGCTCGTTCTCGACGCGCTCGTTCCACCACGCTTTCTCGGCGTCGAACTCCTCGATGCGCATCGGCTTGGTCTTGTTGTAGTTCTTGACGCCCGGCGGATAGGGATGCTCGTAGAACCAGACTTCCTGCGTCGGCGTTCCCTTGCTGAAGAAGAGCAGATTGGTCTTAATGCCGGTGTAGGGGCTGAAGACGCCGTTCGGCAGCCGCACGACGGTGTGCAGATTGCAGGTTTGGAGCAGTTGCTCCTTGATGCGCGTCTTGATGCCCTCGCCGAACAACGTGCCGTCGGGCAGCACCAGCGCCGCGCGGCCGCCGTCCTTCAGGAGGTGCATGATCAGCACCAGGAAGAGGTCGGCGGTTTCGCGCGTGCGGAAGGTGGCCGGGAAGTTGTTTTCGATGCCGTCTTCTTCCATGCCACCGAACGGCGGGTTGGTGACGATCACGTCGACGCGGTCCCTCGGCCCGTAGTCGCGCAGCGGGCGGGCGAGCGTGTTGTCGTGGCGGACGTTGGTCGGTACGTCCAGCCCGTGCAGGATCATGTTGGTGGTGCACAGGAGGTGCGGCAGGGGCTTTTTCTCGACGCCGTGGATGCTCTGCTGCAGCCGATGCTCGTCGTCGACGGTCTTCACCTGGTGCCGGCGCAGGTGTTCGATGGCGCAGGTGAGGAAGCCGCCGGTGCCGCAGGCCGGGTCGAGGATCTTCTCGCCGAGCTGCGGGTCGACCCTATCGACGATGAACTGCGTGATCGGCCGCGGCGTGTAGTACTCGCCGGCGTTGCCGGCGTTCTGCAGGTCGCGCAGGATCTGCTCGTAGAGGTCGCCAAAGAGGTGACGGTCCTGCGCCTTGTTGAAGTCGACGCCGCCGACGATCTTGTTGATCACCTGACGCATCAGGTGGCCAGACTTCATGTAATTGTAGGCGTCTTCGAAAACGCTGCGGATGACGAAGCCGCGTTTGTCGTGCTGCGCCGGCTGCAGGTTCTTCAGCGTCGGGAAGAGGCGGTTATTGACGAAGTCGAGCAGTTCGTCGCCGGTGATGCCTTCGGCGTCGGCAGCCCAGTTACGCCAGCGCAGGGACTCGGGAATCGGCGAGCGGTAGTCGCCATCGTTCGCTTCGAGCAGCTCGTACTCGCTTTCCTTATCGTCGTAGATCTTCAGGAAGAACATCCAGACGAGCTGGCCGATGCGCTGTGCGTCGCCATCGACGCCGACATCCTTGCGCATGATGTCCTGGATGGTTTTGAGGGTGGTGCTGATGGACATGGCGTGGGCGGCTCAGAGGTTGTGAAAAATTTGCCGCAGCCCCACCTGACCGTCATTCCCGCGCAGGCGGGAATCCAGTGCGTGTTCATTATTTGCTTGAAAACAATGAGATAAACAGGCTGGATTCCCGCCTGCGCGGGAATGACGAGATACCGAACCGCGATTCACTGATTTATTCACAGGCTCTCAGGCGTAGAGTTGTTGTTCGAGATCACGGACGGCCTTGAGGTAGGCCGGTTTGCCGCCGAAGGCGCGGACCAGCTCGTGCGGGGTGCCGAGCTGGCTGAAGGGGTCGAGGGTGAGGACGCCGATGTTTTCGAGGTCCTGAATGCCGGCATCGGCGTACTTGTCCAGCAATCCGGCGAGGACACGCTGCGCCTGCACGCCATATTGGCTGAAAACGTCGCGCTTCCTGATCTGCTCCACCCGTTCTCGCCGCGAGAGCGGCGGACGGTCAAAGGCAACGTGGCAGATCAGGTCGAAGGGGTCGAAGGTCTTGCCGTATTTCTTGCCGACTTCATCGGCCAGCGCTTCGAGCAGTACGCCCTGGGCTTCCAGCTCTTCGAGGACGACCTGCTTCCGGTCAGCGCTTGTCCAGCGGCGCAGGAAGTCATCGAGCGAGGCGAACTCTTTGCGCACCGCACGGCGGGTGTAGTCCTTGAGCGATTCGGTGATCAGCCGGCCGTCGGGGCCGTAGTACTGCACCCGCTCGGCGACGACGTAGACGGTGACTTCGCCGCCGATTACGTATTTGATACGCTTTTCCCCCGGCGCTTCCGGCGGCAGCAATGGCAGCAATGGCAGCGGCGGATCGGGCGGCGGCAGAATCTCTTCTTCTCCTCGCAGATCAGGCTCATCGGGAGGGACCGGAGACTCATCGACTTTCGGCTCGAAAATCTGCGCTGGATCGCCATCGAAGGCCGGGTCGGCAAACAGCTCGGTCGCCTTCTTGAAGTCCATGATGGTGAACCAGTATTTGCCGAAGTCCTCGTTGATGCGGGTACCGCGACCGATCATCTGCTTGAATTCGGTCATCGACACGATGCGCTGGTCGAGGACGACGAACTTGCACGTTTGCGCATCGACGCCGGTAGTCAGCAGCTTGCTGGTCGTGGCGATGACGGGATAGCGGCTTTCCGGGTCGATGAAATTGTCGAGTTCGGCCTTGCCTTCCTTTTCGTCGCCGGTGATGCGCATCACGTACTTGCGGTTTTCCCTGATGCGCTCGGGGTTCAGATTGACGAGCGCCTGGCGCATGCGCTCGGCGTGGTCGATGTCCTCGCAGAAGACGATCGTCTTGGCGTAAGGGTCGATGGCCTTGAGATACTCGGTGATCTTGCGGGCGACGAGTTCGGTGCGCAGTTCGAGGATCAGCGTGCGGTCGAAATCCTTCTGGTTGTAGATGCGGTCTTCGATCAGCCTGCCGTTCTTGTCGGTCTGGCCTTTTTCGGGGCGCCAGCCCTGGAGATCCTTGTCGATGTCGATGCGCACGACCTTGTAGGGCGCCAGGAAGCCGTCGTCGATTCCCTGGCGCAGCGAGTAGGTGTACACCGGTTCGCCGAAGTAGTGGCTGTTGGAAACCTCGCGCGTCTCCTTGGGCGTCGCGGTGAGACCGATATGCGTGGCGCCGGAGAAGTAGTCCAGTACTTCACGCCAGGCCGAATCTTCGGCGGCGCTGCCACGGTGGCATTCGTCGATGACCACCAGATCGAAAAAGTCCGGCGAGAACTGCCGGTAGATGTTCTGCTCTTCTTCGGTGCCGGTGACGGCCTGATACAGCGAGAGGTAAATCTCGAAGGCCTTGTTGGCCTGCCGGTTCACGATCTTGGTCATGGCCGGACCGAAGGGCTTGAAGTCGTTGGTCCGGATCTGGTCGACCAGGATGTTGCGGTCGGCGAGGAAGAGGATTCGCTTCTTCGCCTTCGCTTTCCACAGCCGCCAGATGATCTGGAAGGCGGTGTAGCTCTTGCCCGTCCCGGTCGCCATCACCAGCAGAATGCGCTTCTGCCCCTTGGCGATGGCTTCGATACTGCGGTTGATGGCGTTGACCTGGTAGTAGCGCGGAGCCTTGCCGCTGCCGTCGTCGTAGTACGGCGTTTCGACCGTTGTGCGCTTTTCGCTGCTGGCGATGCCCTTCCAGCAGCAATAGCGCTGCCAGAGTTCCTCCGGGCCGGGGAATTCGTCGAGGGCAAGTTCCTGCTCGATCGGGGTGCGTTGCCCGGTTCTGTCGTGCATCAGAAAGCCGTCGCCGTTACTGCTGAAGGCGAAAGGCGTGTCAAGCGTCTCGGCGTAGCCCAGCGCCTGCTGCATGCCGTCGCCGAGCGTGTGCTTGTTGTCCTTGGCCTCGATCACGGCGATGGGCAGGTTGGGAGCGAAGTAGAGGACGTGGTCCGCGCGCTTCTGCTGGCCCCGGCTGTGCAGCTTGCCGCGCACGATGACGCGCCCTTTGGTGAAGCTGACCTCTTCCCGGACCTGCGTCGCGAAGTCCCACCCCGAGCGCTGCAGCGCAGGGTTGATGTATTGCGTGCAGATGTCTCGCTCGGAGAGATTCTTCTTGTCTGGCACTCGGGACAACCTGTGGTGATGATGGTATCGCTGGTTGCCCGGCATACTACGCGAGCATTGCCCGGCATGGAAGGCAGAACGCCTGCGTTGCCAACCGTTCACCTTCCTCCGACAATTATCGACAGGTTGATGGCACCATGCCGCTCGACATAGCTGCCGAAGCGAGTCACCACCGCCTGGTCGCTGCGAAAATAGCGAGAGAGGATGTCGGTATCAACCAGCATCGGCTTCATCAACACGCCTCCTGACGAATTGACGATGCTGCGGCTCCTGGCGCGCGGCTTCGAGTGCCTTGAATTTTGTGGCTTCCTTCTCCGCGTCGAAGTCGCCAACTCGCCTTCCGCCGAACGCTGTCCGACGCCGTCCCTCGCGTTCTGCTTCGAATGCTGCGAATTCTTCGTCGCTCATGTCCGCCCAGCACCTGGCAAAGCGGGCAATCATGGCCTGTGCAGCTCGCCAGTCCCGCTGCTGCTTGACGATTCGCGCTCGGCGTAGAAAATCTCTTCGATTTTCTGCGCAAACATCGCATCGACGTCGTCTGGCACAAGCCGTTCACCTGTGGCGATATCCAGCTTGCGGAGCTCTTTCTTTTCCAGCTCCAGCGGTATCAGGCGGCAGACCGGCTTGCCTGCCTTGACGATGATGATTTCCTCTCCGGCAGCGGCCTGCTCGACGAGCTGCGAGAACTGGGTCCTGGCGGCGTGGATGTCGATGGTTTGCATGCTGGCCTCCTTCGGGTAAGCGATGGACCAAGTTTAGTCCAACGACCACGGCGTGGGTGAATGATAGCCGCATCCACGATGCACCCAGTCATCATGCCGGGATGCTAGATCAGCCCGCCGTTGATCGAGATGACCTGGCCGGAGATGTAGGCTGCCTGCGGCGACGCCAGGAAGGCGACCAGGTCGGCGACTTCCTCTGGCTTGCCGGCGCGCTGCATCGGCACCAGCGTCTTGATCGCTTGGTCATTGAAAGTGCTCTCGCTCATCGCGGTGGCGATGATCCCCGGCGCAACGACGTTGACCGTGATTCCGCGGCTCGCCACTTCCAGCGCCAGCGCCTTGCTGGCAGCGTGCAAAGCGCCTTTGGCCGCCGAGTAATTGACCTGACCGCGGTTGCCGGTGATTCCGGCCAGCGATGAAATGTTGACGATTCGCCCCCAGCGGGTGCGGATCATCGGCAGGATTAGCGGCCTCGTCACGTTGAAGAAACCATTGAGCGAAACGTCGATGACGCTATCCCACTGTTCGCCGGACATGCCGGGAAAGACCACGTCGGCGTGGATGCCGGCGTTGTTCACCAGGATCTGGATTGGGCCACCGGTGAGGAGGTCGGCGAGCGCCGCGCCGCTGAGCCCGCGGTCGGTGACATCGAAAGCGACCGCTTCGGCGCTGCCGCCGCTGGCGACGATTTCACCGACCAGCGCGGCCGCCGTTTCGTGGCTGCGGTTGGCGTGCACGATCACGTGGCAGCCGTCGGCCGCCAGCCGCCGGCAGATTGCCGCGCCGATGCCGCCGCTGCCGCCGGTGACCAGCGCGCGTTTCATGACCGCGCTGCGCTGATCATCGCCTCTGCGTTGAGAACGACGGTGGCGCGCCCTTCGACGAGACACCGGCCGGCGTGACCGAGCGAGAATCGGTAGAGGATGAACTGGCCGTCGCCCGCGATGCACTCGGCGTAAACGCTCAATTCGCCCGACAGGTCGTCGAGCCGGGCGACGTGCAGAGTGACGCCGCGCAGGCTGGTCAGGTAGCCGTGGCGAGGGCCGTTGTCGGCATCGCTGGCCCCGGCGGCGTCGGCAAGCAGCGCGCCATGTACCGCCATTGCCTGCGCCGCGTACTCGATGCCGATGGCTGCGCCCAGGCGGCCGTCGGCGCGCAGCGGGTTGGCCGGGTCGGTATGGCTGACGGCGCGGCAGGAAATGGCCGCCGCTGACCAGTCGATGACCGCATCGAGCAGACACATCGCGCCGTGGTGCGGGATGTGGGCGGCAATCCAGTCGCGGTCTAGCACGCTTCGACGTCCACGCCTAGTTGCGATGGCGGCAGGTAGTCGAGGCAGACGCTGTCGCTGCCGCCGTTGGCGTCCCTTTCACTCCCACTCTCGCGCCTGGCCAGCAGTTGCAGCAGCGGCAGGCTGCGCAGCGCCGGAATCGTCGTGCGCAGACCTTCGAGCATGGCATCGGGCAAGGTCGTCGCGGCCTGCTGCGTTGGATAGAGCGTGATCCGGGCCAGCGAGCGCGGCGTTCTGGCGGGTACCAGCAGCAGCGCCACGCCGGCGCAATCGGGAATCGGCCGCTTGCTGTGCAGAGGCTCCGGATATTCGCTGTCGTAGGCGATCAGCAGGGTTGGCCGTCGATCGACCAGCACCTGCGCAAGTGCGTCGAGCAGGCCGGCGCCAAAGCTCGCGTCGAAAGCGCACAGGACCTGACATGGCGCCATCGAGCGGGTGGCGATCCCCCAGTAGCCGGCGGCGGCGTTATGGACGGAATTGTGGAAACGGGTCGGCGAAATCCGGCGGTCGGCAGTCGCCAGTTGCTCGCACAGCGCGTGGCAGTTGTGGCCGTCGGCGCCGGAGGCGGCGAAAACGGTCGCCAGATCGCCGAGATTGGCCGCCTCAACGGCTCCGGCAGCCGCGGCGGCTTCCAGTCCGAGCGCCAGGGCCAGCCTGACGACGCGGCTGGCGCGACGGCGTTCGGCCGGCGGCAGCAGGCTGGCGACCGGAAGGAGCGACGGCGCTGCACGGTACGTCTCTTCGCCGCGCAGCACGGCGCGCGCCGTCGGCCAGTCGGGCAAGCCGGGAGCGAGGAAGCCGACGCCGTCGATCCAGGCGCAAAGCGACTCCTGGCTCACGGCGTCAGGCCGAGAACGAGGCTGCAGTTGCTGCCGCCGAAGCCGAAGGAATTGCTCAGCACGCGGCGAACGCGGCCGGAACGTGCCGCGAGCACGTAGTTCAGCGGCAACGCCGGGTCGGGAGTCGCGGTATGTGGGCTGCCGGGCAGCAGGTCGTCGGTCAGCGCCAGTGCGCAGATCAGCGCTTCGACGGCGCCGGCAGCGCCTAGCGTGTGGCCGGTGGCACCCTTGGTCGAGCTGCACGGGACGTGGGCATCGAAAAGCGCGCCTACCGCCCGGCCTTCGGCGGCGTCATTGGCCGGCGTCGCGGTGCCGTGCAGGTTGATGTAGTCGATGTCGGCCGGCTCAAGGCCGGCCGAGCGCAAGGCTGCCGCCATCGCCAGGCGGGCGCCGAATCCTTGCGGGTGTGGCGCCGACATGTGGTAGGCGTCGCTCGATTCGCCATAGCCGAGCAGGACAAGCGAACCCCGCGGCGCTGCGCTCGGGAGGGCTTCGAGCAGCGCGAAAGCAGCGCCTTCGGCCACCGAGATTCCCTTCCTCGCCACGTCGTACGGCCGGCACGGGTGGCTGGAGGTGAGTTCGAGCGCAGCGAAGCCGTACAGTGTGGTCAGGCACAGCGAATCGACGCCACCGACCAGCGCGGCGTCGATTCTGCCGCAGGCGATCTGCCGCGCCGCAGCGGCAAAGGCCTTGGCGCTCGACGAGCAGGCGGTTGACACGGTCGCCGCCGGGCCTTCGAGGGCAAAGTAGTCGCGGGCGAATTCGGCCAGCGAGAAGAGATTTTGCGTGCTGTGGTAGAGAAAATCGGCGGGCAGTGCGCCGGTCTGCGGATCACGCCGGCGGTAGGCGAGTTCGGCGTGCAGGATGCCGGCGGTGCTGGTGCCGAGGAAGACACCGACGCGGTCCGGGCCATAGCGGGCGCTTGCCGCGCGCACGCTTTGGTCAAGACCGTCGCTTTCGAGGGCGAGCTGCGCCAGGCGGTTGTTGCGGCAATCGTAGCGAGCGAGCGGCTCCGGCAGCGTCTGCTCGTCGACGCCCGCCACCTCGCCGACCCAGGTATCGAGGTCGACGCTTTCGAAAGCGCAGGGTGCGAGGCCACTGTCCCCGCGGCGCAGGCTCGACAGCGTGGCGGCAAGCCCGCGGCCGAGCGAGGTGGTCAGCGTGTAACGCGACAGAAGCAGGGGCGTCAAGAGAGTCCTTCAGTTGGTCAGCTCCGGATAGTAGCAGAGGACCATTCAGCTTGATCTCAAGCTCAGGGCAGCAGCCAGCGTGACCGGTTCGAGGCGATTCTCGGCGATCGTCTGCAGCAACTGCGGCAACACGGTGAGGAGGACCGCTTCGCCCGCCTGGCTGCGGGCGGCGTTGCCGTCGTGCAGCAGGAGGATGTCGCCGGGGCCCAGACCGCGGGTCAGGCGTTGGCAGACGCGCTGCGGATCGCCTTCGCGGGTGTCGTAGGCGCGCCGCGTCCAGGCAGCGAGTCGTAGATCGAGCTGCGCCAGCACGGGGTCGAGCAGCGGGCTGCGCAGCCCGGCCGTCGGCCGGAAGAAACACGGCGCCTGGCCGGTGATGTCGGCCAGCGTCGCCTGCGCGGCAGCGATGTCGGCGCGCAGGCGACGCATTCCGAAGGTGGCAAAAATGAGCGAGTGTGAGTCGCCGTGGTTCTCGACGCGATGGCCACGGGCGACGATTTGTCGGCAGAGCGCGGGAAAACGTCGGGCCCGGTGACCAATGCAGAAGAAGCTGGCGCGGGCGCCGGCAGCGTCGAGCAGGTCGAGAACGCGCGGGGTGACCTCCGGATCAGGGCCATCGTCGATGGTCAGCGCAATTTCACGGCGCGCGCTGGCGGCTGCCGGCAAGCGGATCAGGTTGGCGCCAAGCAGGGAACTGCGCGGCAGCAGCCCGGCGGCGGTGAGTAGCGCCTGGTTGGCAGCAAAGGCGCCGAGTGCCCACGGCCAGACGCCCGGCGCCAGCAGCGCGCCAAGCGCTGCTCCAGCGTGCACGGCGAACGAAATCCGCAGCGTCGGCGAGGGTCTCCAGGCTTGCGGCATGAGTGTCAAAGTGACCGAAGTCGACCGATCAGCGGCCGGGTGCCGCTGATTTTGCCGGTGGCCACGCCGACGGTGCGCAGCGTCATTGCCGGCGCGCCGCCGGTGCGAAGCATGCCGAGAGAACGAGCGCCAGGATCGCACCCGGGCCGACGGTGACGCCAAGTGCCTGCAGGACGGGTACCTTGGCCATGGCCAGCGTACCGAAGCCGATCGTCGTCGTCAGGCAGGCGACCAGCATCGAAGCGGCGGTCCGCGGTTCGCGCTGCAGGTGCTCGCCGATGCGGTCGAAGAAAAGCGCGTAGTTCGAGCCGACGGCGACGATCAGCAGCAAGCCGATGAGGTGCAGAAGTTGCAGGCGAACGCCAGCGAGATGAAGGCCGGCGGTAACGATCAGCACCGCCAGCAGGAGCGGCACGATGACTCCGAGCACACGACGCGGCGAGCGCAGCGTCGCGGCGAGCAGGCCGACGATGGCGGCCAGGCCGATTAGCGAGAGCAGCCTGGCCTCGGCGAGGTACTGGGTATAAAGGCCGTCAAGCTCGCTTTTCAGGTCGATCACCAGCGCGCCGGAGCCGGCCAGCGCCGCGCGCAGGGCGTCGGCGTCGATCGCGCGCGCGTCCTCGCCCGGCGGCGAGCGCACCGGCAGCAGCACGCTCCAGCCGCCGTCGCCTTGCCGCAGCAGAGCGTCGACGGCCAGCGCCAGCGTCGTCCCGTGCAGCGCTTGCGGCCCGACGGGCGGCGCGACGCGCGCGGCGTCGACGTCGCGCAGGAAGGGGTCGAGCTTGCCGGCGGCGAGCGGCGAACCAGCCAGCGCTCGCGGCAGGCGCTCGCGCAGTTCGGCGACCGTCGGCAGGCTGGCGCGCCGCGCCGCCTGCGTCGCCTCGCTGGGCAGATAGCGGGCTGGCGAGTCGTAGCCGCCAATGACGCCGGCGGCGACCAGGCGGTCGAGTTGGTGGCCGGCACGCTCGGCGGACTGCAGGGCGTTTTCGCGGTCGGCGGCGCGAAGAACGATCAACAGGCGCGCGTCGGGCGCGCCGAGTTCGGCGCGCAGCGCGCTGTCGGTGGCCAGGTCTTCGGCGCTGGCGGTGGATAGCGCCGAGAGTTCGCTGTTCCACCACTCGCCGCGATTGGCCAAGAGCAGCGCAGCGGCGAGTAGCGCGAGGAGCAGCACCGGCCAGCGCAGCCGGCGCAACCCGGCGGCGACTTGCGCCACGGAATGGCCGAGCGCGTCGAGGTCGCGTGGCGCGCTACCGGCCGGAACCAGTTGCGGCAGGACGAAGCGGGTGACGGCGGCGGCCGTGACCAGACCGCTCAGCGCATAGAGGCCCAACTGGGCGAGGCCGGGAAAGCCGGAGAAGAGGAGAACGCCAAATCCGCAGACTGAGGTCAGCATGCCGAGGCGGACCGTCGGCCAGAAACGGGAACGCCAGGCCAAGGCGTCGTTGCGCTCCGCCTGGACGAAGTAGTAGATCGAATAATCGACCGCCTCGCCGATCAGCGCCGAGCCAAAACCGACGGTGATCCCGAAGACCGTTCCGCAAGCGAGGCTGACCGCGACGACGCCGGCCAGCGCGCCGCTGGCGACCGGCAGCAGGCCGAGGCTGACCAGCGTGAACGAGCGATAGACGAAGAACAGCAGGGCGACGATGGCGAGCGCGCTGATCATGGTCAGCCGCGTCACCTCTTCCTTGATCATCGCCCGGGCGTGCACCGCAAAGACGCCGGGACCGGCAATTTGCAGGCTGAGATCAGCAGCCCCGGCGGCGCTGGCCGCCGCAGCGAACGCTGCGCGGGCGGCGTCGATGGCCGTGGCCTGTCCATCGGTGTCGGAGCCCAGGGCAGCGGTCTGCGCCAGCAGCAAGGCTCGCTCGCCGTCGCGAGTAGCCCAGACTCCTTCGCGGCTGTTCGGCTGCCTGCCGGAATCGAGCCCGGCGACAAGGCCCGCGAATTCGCCGGTCGGGTCCTGCGGCAGCAGGCGTTTGACCAGCAGGCCAACGGGCGAAGCGAGGAGGTCGATGCTCTCGCCGATCGCGGCCCGCAGGCCGGTGACGCTGAAGCGCTGAGGTGTTACAGCCGGACTCAGAACGTAGCGATGAGCGAAGAGATACTCCTGGTCGGTGGCCAGGCCCTGTGTTTCGCCATTGTTGACTGCGGCAAACTCGGGTCTGCTGGCCAGCCGCGCGCGCAGGTCGTGCGACAGCGCCGCGCGCTGGCGCGCGTCACCGCCAGCGACGGCAAGCATCAGGAGCCTCGCTACCGCGCCTTCCGTCAGTTGCTCGACCAGGACCTGCTGCGTGGCGTTCGGGTGCGCCGGCAGGAAGAACGAGATGTCGGCCGAGAAACGGCTGTTCCAGACGATTGCCGCGCCGGCGAGCATGGCCATCGACCAGAGCAGCAAGGTGCGGCGGGCGGTGGTGGTCACTGGTCGGGAAGGGGTTCGATGCGTATCAGCGCCCGGTCGCCGTCGGTCTGCAGGTATTCGATGCTGCGGATGCTGTTGCGCTGGCCGGTAAGGGTGATTTTCTGAACGATCGCGGCAATCGCCGGCGCGCTGGGCAGCAGCGTCAGCGTCCAGTGCTCGCGGCTGCCGGCCAGGTGCAGCGCGTAATGCTTTTCGAGCGCCTGGCGGTTGCCGGTGAGCGCGCCGCGGATGCTGTCGACGAAGGCCAGGGCTTCCGGCTGGCTGGCCAGATCGACGGCGAGCTTCTGCCGGTCGCGCGCTATCGTCAGGCGGTCCTTGTCGAGCAACAGGGTTTCCGGGCGCGGAGTCAAGGTTTGCTTTTCCAGCCGGTCGGGCGCCGTGAAGCGCATTTCGCCGGTTGAAACGAGCGGCTTGTCGAGCAGCGCGAGGTACCTGGTCTCGACGAAACGCACCCTGCCGCCCCCTGCTCCAGCCAGTTCGTCCATCAACTGCGGCAGATCCCAGGCGGCCAGCGCCGGGATCGCCAGCGAGATCATCAGCAGGCCAGCGGGCAGCCGCTTCATCGAGCTTTCTGCCAGAAGTCGAAGAAGTTGAACCAGTTGTCGGGGGCAAGACGGCAATAGTGTTCGAGGCGCGCCACGTAGAGGGCCTGCGCCTCGCCGATGACCCTGTTGAGTTCACCGGGTGGCACCTGCGAAAAATCGGTCAGCAGCTCGAAGTGGATACGGTAGCGGTTGCCACCCTGGTACAGCCCGGTCATGAAGAACGCCGGCCGGCGGAGCAGCGCGGCAACGCGAAAGGGCCCGATCGGAAAGGCTGCCGGCTGGCCGAGGAAGTCGTGTTCCAGCGTCGTTTCGTCGGCCAGTCCGCGGTCAGCAAGCATGCCAACCAGGTAGCCGCTGGCGAGCTTGTCGCGGACTTCGAGCATCGACTCCAGGCGGCCCAGGGCAATGATGTCCCGGCCGGCGGCCGGGTTGATCGCCGCCAGCGCGGCGTTGATCTTGCGCGCATTTTCCTCGTACATCAGCATCGCCACCTTGAGCCCGGCGCGTCCGCGGCCGACGGCGCGCAGGACTTCGAAGCTGCCGAGGTGAGCGCCGATCAACAGCACGCCCGGCTGCCTGGCGAGCGCGGCGTGCACGGCTTCGGCACCGTATACCTCGATGTCGAACAGGTCGAAGCGGTCATTGAGCAGGTAGATGCGGTCGTGGATCGTACTCGCAAACGACAGGATGTGGCGATAGGCGTCCGACCATTCGGCGCGGTGGCCGAGGGCACGGCCGAGATAGAGCCGGCTGGCGCGCCGCGCTTGCGGTGCAAGGAGCAGGAAGTAGAGCGCGATCGCGTAGAGGAGCAGGCGTCCGATCCGTCGCCCCAGCGTCAAGGAAATCCACACCATCAGGCGCAGGATCGGGAGATTGCTGCGTTCCCGCTGGCGCAGCCAGGCGGCGCTCGCCTGCCGGCTCATGGGGTGGCTTGCAGGCGACCGGCAGCGACTTCATGCGCGTTTGCCCGGATGGAGAAGGCGATCACTGCACCGGCGCCTGCCGGCGCTTTGTCGTACGCTCTTGCGTGCACTCTCTCGTGCAAGTGGTAAGCGAGCTTCTCGCCGGGGCCGACCGGACGATAGAACTTTGCCTCGGCGATCTGCCAGGTGATGGCCGATTTTCCCGAGAAGGCTTCAGCGAAGAGCAGCACTCGGTCGAGCAGGACGACACCGGGAACGATGGGACTGCCGGGGAAATGCCCGGCGAAGGCCGGGTGGCCGGCAGGAACGATCCATTCGAAATCAGCGCGGCGCATGGCGCGCTTGGCGGCCGAGTTCATGGCCTCATTGCTTGATGGGTTTCATGGGCTGCATGCGCTGCGTACAGCACCTGCATTTGCGCGCGCGGCAGCTTGCCGATACGGTTGCGCGGCAGCGAATCGACGAGCCACAAGGGGCGGGGCAGGAAAACGGCATCGACCCGCTGGCGCAGTTGGGCGAGCAGTTGCCGCTCGCTCAGTTGCGGCGCGACGGCGAAGGCGCACAGGCGCGTGATGCTCTCCGGCGAGGCTTCGTCCGGCTGAAAGAACGCGCCATCGACGACGCCGGGAATGGCGGTGAGCTGGTGGTCGAGATAGGCAAGGGAGCTACGCTTGCCGGCGACGTTGATGACATCCGCGTTGCGGCCGAGGAGCATGAAGCGCCCGTCGGGCAACAGCTCGATCTCGTCGGCAAGCGCCACCGGCACTTCGATGTGGCCGCCGGAGGCGACGATTGCGTGCGCTTCGCGTTGCAGGCAGACGCCGTCAAGCGGTAGCCACGCCGGGTCGACCAGCAGGCGCCGGCTGGCCACCTGGCCGGTTTCGGTACAACCATAGATTTCATCGACGGGCGCTGCGAGACGCGACTCGGCCGCCGCGGCGAGCTGGCTCGACAGCGGCGCGGTGGCCGACAGCAGCCGGTTCACCGTCGGCAGTTCGACCTCGGCCGCGAGGACAATGCCGAGATGAAAGGGCGTGGTGACCAGCATGCGCGGCGGTGGCACGGCCTGCAGTGCGTCGGCCACGTCCTGCGGATAGAACGGCTTGCCCGACCAGAACGGTGAGTTGCCGTGCATGGCGAGCAGCACCGTCGATTCGAATCCGAACATGTGCTGCGCCGGAACGGTGCCGACGATGCTGTGACGCGGCCCGGCCAGCAGTCCGAGCCGACTGGCTTCGGCCCGCGCATTGCGGACCAGCGATCCCCACGACTTGTCGTGGGCTACCGGCAGGCCAGTCGATCCCGAGGTATAGACCGTGATCGCCACCAGCTCACTCGGAATGTCCGGGATGCCGTCGATTTCTTCAGGGTCGACGATCGGCAAATCGGGAAAGTCGAAACGTGGCAGGTCGAGGCTGTCGAAAGGGCCGTCGAACGGGCTGTCGCAGAGGCAGAAAATGGTGGGACATTGGCGCTGGATCTGGCGCAGCGTTGCCGGTAATTGTGAGGTCGGCAAGAGGCTGCTGCGCCCGTCGAGCAGCCCGGCCGCCAGCCCGACCGTAAACCGATAGCGATCCCGGCAGAGATTGAGGAAGCGCCGTCCCGCGGGCAAGCGCTCGGCCAGCGTCGCGGCCGCGGCGAGGAAGCTGCGCACCGTCACCGGGCCGCTGGGCTGGTAGGCAAAGATCTCGTCGAGGCTGGCGTGCGCCAGCAGCGGCACATGGCTCATCGGCCGTTGGCCAGCGCGCGCGGCTGGCGGCGGCTCCGGTCGCCACGCAGCAGGCTAGCCGGGGTGACCCCGCTCATCCGCTGCGCTGGCTGGCGATGTGCGCGGCCAGCGTGCGCAGCGACGAAAAAATGCGCACATTGTCTTCGTCGTCCGAACGTAACTGGAAACCGTAGCGCCTGGAAATGACGAGCGCGATCTCGAGGACATCGATCGAATCCAGACCGAGCCCTTCGCGAAACAGCGGCGCATCGGGCTCGATCTCGCTCGGGTCCAGATCGAGATTGAGCGCCGCGACAATCAGTTGGGCCACTTCCGGCAGCATGGCTGCCGCTTGGGAGGTTTCTTCAGACATCGTATGTTTCCGTGAAATGGTCGGATCGCCGAGCGGCAGGCGAGCAGCGCATGCCTGCCGCCGACGGCGAAGGATTGAGTGATTTCTTCATGGGCATCTTCAACCTGGGCTAAGGCGGTGCGCAAACCGGGCACGCCGGGTCCCGGCCGAACTTCACGCTGCGCCATTCCATCGCCAGCGCGTCGAGCAAGCAGAGGCGACCAACGGCCACCTCACCGGTGCCGACGATCAGCTTCAGAGCTTCGGCGGCCTGCATCGCGCCGATGATGCCGGTGAGCGGTGCGAACACGCCCATCACCGCGCAGCGCACCTCGTCGACGTCGTCGCCTTCGGGAAACAGACAGTGATAGCAGGGGGTGTCGTCGCGGCGGCTGTCGAAGACCGTCAATTGACCGGCAAAGCGGATCGCTGCGCCTGAAACCAGCGGCGTCCGGTGTCTGACGCAGGCCCGATTGACCGCGTGTCGTGTCGCGAAGTTGTCGCAGCAATCGAGAACCACGTCAGCGTCGGCGACCAGCTCCGCCAGTGCTTCGCCGGCCAGGCGGGTGGTGATCGCGTCGACCCGCACTTCCGGATTGATTCCCTGCAGCGCGGTTTGCCCGGACAGGGCTTTGGCTTGGCCGACGCGCTCCAGCGTGTGCAGGATCTGGCGCTGCAGGTTGGTCAGGTCGACGGTGTCACCGTCGGCAAGCGTGATTCGCCCCACGCCGGCAGAGGCGAGATACAGGGCGGCCGGCGACCCCAGACCGCCGGCTCCGACGATCAGTACCTTCGCCTTGACCAGTCGTTCCTGTCCTTCGATGCCGATCTCGTCGAGCAGGATATGCCGGCTGTAGCGCAGCAACTGATTGTCGTTCATCAGGCGGTCGCTGCTTGGCTACTTGTACTCGCGCCACTCCGGCGGGGTGTCGTCGTGGTCGCCGTGCGGGTGGCGTTCCCAGGCATGGGTATAGGCCTCGGACTGCGAGCGTTTGAGCGGCCGCAGAGGGGCGTCGAGGTTGTGCAACTGCGTCTCTTCGACGTAGTAGATCAGCGCTCGCATCATCTTGCTCATCAAGGTGTTGTCGAGGTGGTAACCCTTGTCTTCGAGCGCGCCTTCGAGTTCCTGCAGGCAGTGGTCGTGAAGGTCGTAAGCGACGCCTACCGCGCGCTCCTGGTCACGCCGTTCAACTTCCAGTTGTTCGATTCTGGCGAGGAAGTCCGTCGCTTCGGAGACCTGGCGTGGAGGAAACTTGGCGAACACGATGTTCCGCTGTTTGCGGATCGGCGGATGCTGCGGCGCGGCCAATCGTTTCACTGTTCATCTCCGAGAGAACGGTTACCGGATGGTCTGCATGATCTGCATCCCCTTGAGAAGGTTCAGAGCCTGTGTCAATTGATAGTCCTTGGGTGACGCGAGTTCTCGGCTTGGCAGCTCCACTGACTCGTCGGCGTCTTCCTTGGGTGTGCTGCCCTTCGGCTTGACTGGCGCCTTGCTCGTTGACGGCTTGGTGGACGTCTCCTTGGCCGGTGCAGCAGGGTCCTTGCTGGCGTCCAGGTGGTGTTCGAGGTTGGCTTCGCGCAAACGCTGCGTTGAGTTGCCGTTGGCATTGTCCTCGACGACGATGTCGGGAGCGATGCCCTTGGCCTGGATCGAACGGCCCGACGGTGTGAAATAGCGGGCGGTGGTGAGCTTGATCGCGGTGTTCCCCGGCAAGGGCAGCACGGTCTGCACCGATCCCTTGCCGAAGGTCGTCGTGCCGAGCACGAGCGCGCGTTTGTGGTCCTGCAGCGCGCCGGCGACGATCTCGGACGCCGAAGCAGAACCGCCGTTGACCAGCACCACCATCGGCACTTTGCGCGCTTCCGGCGGCAGGGTCTTGATGTAATCATCCCGGCTGCCACGCAGGTAGTCTGCGGGCGATACCGAGAAGCGATGCTTGGCATCGGCAGTGCGTCCGTCGGTCGAAGTGACCAGCGTGTCCGGTGGCAGGAAGGCCGCCGCAACACCGACGGCGCTGTTGAGCAGCCCCCCTGGGTCGTTGCGCAGGTCGAGAACCAGCCCGCGCAGCGGTCCTGGCTTGAAGAGGTCGTTCAGATGCTTGACCACTGCAGCGCCGGTATTCTCCTGGAACGAGGTGATGCGCAGGTAGCCGTAGCCGCCTTCGAGAAGTTTCGACTTGACGCTCTGGACCTTGATGACTTCGCGCATCAGGGTGATTTCGAGTGGTTTGGCCTCACCCTTGCGGATGATCGACAGCCTGATCGGCGACTTCGGTTTGCCGCGCATGCGCTTGACGGCTTCGTTCAAGGTCAGACCCTTGACCAGCGTGTCGTCGATCTTGAAGATCAGGTCGCCCGGTTTCACCCCGGCACGGTCGGCTGGCGTGTCCTCGATTGGCGAGACCACCTTGACCAGCCCGTCTTCCATGCCTACTTCGATGCCGATGCCGCCAAACTCGCCTTGCGTACCGACCTGCAGGTCCTTGAAGGCGTCGGCATCAAGGTAACTCGAGTGTGGATCAAGGTTGGAGAGCATGCCACTGATGGCGTGGGTGATCAGCTTCTTGTCGTCGACCGGCTCGACGTAGCCTTGCTTGATGGCGTTGAACACCTCGGCAAAGGTCCGCAGCTCTTCGACAGGCAGGCCGGCTCGTGTTTCCTTGTCGGCGATCGCCGAAAACTGGAGGCTGATCAGCACGCCACCCACCAAACCGGCGCAAAGCAGCCCGGCCTGTTTCAACTTACCCATTTGCTTCACTCCAGTGCGCACCTCATTTCAGGTTGACCCAAGCCAGCGGATCGAGCGGCTTTCCCTGATGACGAATCTCAAAGTATAAACCGGATTCAGGATTCCCACCGCTGTTGCCGACGGTGGCGACCGTGTCGCCAGCCCTGACATCATCGCCGACCTGCTTGAGGAGCGAATCGTTGTTGGCGTAGATCGACAGGTAGCCGCTGCCATGGTCGACGATCAGAAGATTTCCGAAGCCACGCATCCAGTCGGCAAACACCACCTTGCCGGCGGCAATGCTTTTCACTTCCGCGCCCGCGCTGGCCCGGATAAAGAGACCCTTCCAGGTACTGCCTTCCTGCCGCGCTGCGCCAAATCGATTGGTCACGGCGCCCCTGGTCGGTGAGCGCAGTTCTCCCTTCATGCGCGCCAGATTGGCCGTTGGTGGCATTTCCAGCGCGGGCTCAGGACGCACCTCTGTGGTCGGCGCTTTTCCGATGCGCTCTCCGTCGGCAGGCCGAGAGCTGGCCTGGGAAGACTTCTCGGTGCGCGTTTCCGGCTTCGCCAGCTCCCGCCGCTGAGCTGCCCGGCGAGCAGCCTCGCGAGCTTCAGCGGCTCTCGTGGCCATGATCTTCGCCAGACGGTCGATCAGTTCCGTCAGCCGCTTCTCGTCACGTTGCAGATGGCCGATCTCGCGCCGCTGCGTCGCGATCTGTTCGGAGACCTTGGCCAGCATCGCCTGGCGCTGTTCACGCTGGGCCAGCAGCCTGGCGTGTGCCTCGCGCTGTCTGGCTTCAATGGCCGACAGTTGCTCGGCCTGTTGTCGCGTCTCACCGGCCAGTGCCTGTTTACGTTCCAATGAGGCCTCGATGTCGACCAGGAGCTGGCTACGCGTCCGACCCACCACCTCCAGGTAGTAGAGATCACGGGCCGACTGATTGGGGTCGTCGCCATTGAGCAACACGCGCAGCGGATCCGGATTACCGCGCAGGTACTGCCGATAAAGCAGCTTTTCCAACTGGCCCTGCTGGGCGCCCAATCGCTGTTCCAGCTCGCGAGACTGTGCCGCGAGATCCTTGAGTACGGCCTGCAACCGGCCGTTCTGGGTCGTCAGGTGGTGCAGATCGCGCTGGGTGGACGATATGGCGCGGTCGGAGTCACGCAATTGATCAAGCGCGTCTCTGCGCGAGCCCTCGGCGGTGGCCATTTCGCTGCGCAGCGTCTCGATCTGGCCGTGCAGCGATTTCAAGTCGCTTTCCCTTTCGGCCACTTCACTCGTCGAGGCGGTGTCGGCACCCCGGCCGCTTTGCCTGCCGCTGGCGGCGAGTGACGGCGCCACTGTTGGCACCATCAGCGTTGCGGCGAGCAAAGCGACAGCCAGCAAGCGCCAGGCCGGCCGGCGAAGGATCGTCCGAGCGGTGGCTGCAGTCAGGAAGAGGGCGGGAGGGAAAATGCAGAACACACCGGCGTCAGATTTTTACTCTATAATGGCAGATTATATGATAAACGGCGAGTCTGGCGTACGTGCCCATCCGGACCAGCATCATCGACAAGCAGGAGCATATCGAGCAGGCGGCACGAGCGCTGAAATCGATTTCGCATCCCTTGCGCCTCAAAATCCTGTGCGTGATTGGCGATCAGGATGCTTGTGTGCAGGAGATCGTCGAAGCGGTGGGCACTTCGCAGAGCAATATTTCCCAGCATCTGGCCATTCTTCGCGAAAAGGGCGTTCTGCTCGCCCGGAAGGACGCGAACCGGGTTTACTATCGGGTTGGCGACGCGCGTACGCTGCAGTTGATCAGCATGATGCGCGAGGTTTTCTGCGGCGAATAGTTAGTCATGGTCAGTCATGGTCAGTCATGGTCAGTCATGTCGAGTCGTGCTATCTTCCGTGCCGGTAAAATATTCGGCCCTGCCGGTCGGTAGCCAACGGGTTTGATCTCCCTGGCAGCGTCAGTTTCTGGAGCTTCGATTGGAATTCATACAGCAAAACCTTCTTCTGGTAGCCGTTGCCGTCGTCAGTGGCACGATGCTGCTGGTGCTTTCGCTGCCTCGCTCGGGGGGCGCGAAGTCGCTGACGGCCGCTCAGGCGACCATGCTGATCAACCGCGAGAACGCGCAGTTGATCGACATTCGCGAGCCGAACGAGTACGTGGGCGGGCACCCGTCCGAGGCGCGCAACATTCCTGCCGGCTCGCTGGCGGCCCGCGCCGGCGAACTGGAGGCATTGAAGGATCAGCCGATCATTCTCCTCTGTCAGTCGGGCGCGCGCTCTTCCGATGCCTGCTCGACGCTGACCAAGCTCGGCTTCTCCCGGGTGCATACCCTCGCGGGGGGAATTGCCGGCTGGTCCGAGGCGGGCTTGCCGCTCAAGAAAGGAGCACGGAAGTGAGCGCTGCGCCGCACGTGCTGATGTACTCCACGGGTGTCTGCCCGTTTTGCATTCGCGCCGAGCAACTGTTGCGCGCGCGCGGCGTTGCCGACATCGAGAAAGTGCGCATCGATCTCGACCCCGAACGGCGCACCGAGATGCTCGAACGGACCGCCAGACGGACCGTTCCGCAGATTTATATCGGTGATTCCCACGTTGGCGGTTGCGACGAGTTGATGGCTCTCGATCGTGCCGGCAGGCTGTTACCCTTGCTCGCGGGTGAAGGTGTTTGACGCCTGCCCGGCAAGTTTCCCCACCCCTCACACACACCTTGAGAAAAGAAAATGAGCGAACCAGAAAACCCCGTTTTTGCGATCGAGAAAATCTACATAAAGGACCTCTCGGTTGAAGTGCCCAACGCCCCGCAGATCTTCCTGGACCGTGAGTCCCCCAAGGTCAGCATCCAGTTGCAGACCAATGCGCAGGGCATTGGCGAGGGGGTTTTCGAGGTGACTTTGACGACTACCGTCACCTCCAAGATCGAAGAGAAGACGGTCTTTCTCGTCGAGGTTGGTCAGGCCGGCATCTTCCGCATCCAGAATGTTCCCAGTGAAAACATGGAGCCCCTGCTCTCGATTGCCTGTCCGAACATCCTCTTCCCTTACGCGCGCGAAGTCGTTTCCGACGCCGTAACCCGCGCCGGCTTTGCGCCGGTGATGCTGCAGCCGGTCAATTTCGAAGCCCTCTACATGTCGCGGCTGCAGCAACAGGAAGAAGCTGCCAAAGATGCCCCCGGCGAGGCGACGATTCAGTAACCGGTTCGATCAATGAAGCGTCTGCTGAGCTTGCTGGTTGTCGCAAGCGTCGCCATGCCGGCGTTGGCGATCGAGTATCGAACCGTCGACGCGGCCGCGATCCTCTATGACGCGCCGTCGCAAAAGGGAGCCAAGCTTTTCGTCATCAAGCGTGGCACACCGGTCGAACTCGTCGTGAACCTCGAAGGGTGGTCGAAGGTCCGCGACGCCGACGGCGGTCTGGCGTGGATCGAGGCCAAGTATCTCGCCAAGCGGCGTGCGGTGATCGTCACTGCGGCGCGGACGCAGGTCCGGCAAAGTGGTGACGACTCAGCGCCAGTCGTCTTCGAAGCGGAAAAGAACGTCTCGCTGGACTATCTCGAAACGGCCTCTGGCGGCTGGGTCAAGGTGCGCCATCGCGACGGGCAGTCCGGCTTCGTGCGTGCCAACCAGATCTGGGGCTTCTGAACGGCCATGAAAATAGCGGTACTCGGTGCGGGCGCCTGGGGGACAGCGCTGGCCATTGCTTTCAGCGCTCGGCACACGGTGACGCTTTGGGCGCGCAGGGCTGAAGTCAGAAGCCTCCTGCGCGAAGAGCGCGAGAACCGGCGCCTGCTTCCTGGGCACCGCTTTCCAGACCGGCTCCTTGTCGGCGACGACATCGGGAAGGCAGCCGCCGACGCCGACCTGCTGCTCATCGCCACGCCGCTTTCCGGCTTGCGCCCGACGGTTTGCCGTCTTCGTGATGCCGGCCTGGCAAAGCCGCTGATCTGGGCGTGCAAGGGTCTGGAAGCGGAAACGGCAAAGCTCCCGCACCAGATCATCGCCGAAGAGCTCGGCTCACAGGCCCCTTGTGGCGCGCTATCTGGGCCGAGTTTCGCCGAAGAAGTGGCACGTGGCCTGCCGGCGGCGGTCACGCTGGCGGCCAACGACACGGACTTCGGGCATCGCACAGCGCGCGCCCTGCACAGTGCGCACTTCCGGATCTATGCCAACGATGACCTGCCGGGCGTTGAAGTCGGCGGTGGGGTGAAGAATATCATGGCCATCGCCACCGGCATCTGCGACGGTCTCGGCCTCGGCCTCAATGCCCGCGCCGCGCTGATCACGCGCGGACTGGCCGAAATTGCGCGCTTTGGCGTGGCTCTCGGCGGCCACCCGCAAACCTTCATGGGACTCGCCGGCATGGGCGATCTGATCCTGACCTGCACCGGCGACCTGTCGCGCAATCGGCGGGTCGGCCTGGCGCTGGCCGAGGGCAAGACCCTGCCGCAGATCCTGCATGACCTCGGCCATGTCGCCGAGGGCGTCAGCACGACGCGTGAAGTCGCTCGTCTGGCGGCGCAGATGGGAATCGACATGCCGATCACCAGCGCCGTAGACGCGATCCTCTATCGCGATGAACCGGCGGCGCTGGCGGTCGAGATGCTGCTGCGCCGCGATCCGAAGATCGAGGCCAGCTAGCCTGCTCGGCCACCTGTGCGAGAGGGAAGAGAATCTCGACCGAATCGAAAGGCACGGAAATCGTTCAGTCTTCGGGTCTGTCGATCAATCCTCCAGTGGTCGACATCGCGTTGGAAGTCTTCGAGCAAGGCTCAAGTGTTGTGAACGCGACCTCCTCTCGATCGCCAATGTGGCGGTTGTCTACGCTGGAGAATGGTTCTTGAGCCAGTCTCGCAGCGCGGCATTCATGCGCGTTTGCCAACCGGGGCCTGCAGCGCGGAAAGCTGCCAGCACGTCGTTGTCAAAACGGATGGCCACCTGCTCCTTGTTGCCACTTCCCGCTGGACGGCCACGCCCCTTACGGGCAGCTTCGCTAGCGGCCTGCATTTCCTCCACTGTCGACGGGCGCTTGTCCTCATCCTTGCCATCCCAGACGAAATCACTGGATGGCGGAATGGCGCGCACTGCCGCCAACACCTCGTTACGGTTCATCGCATTCGTTTTCGAGCCAGGCATCGTAAATCTCCCGTTGTTCGCGGTTTGCAGGGCGGAAGCTGATGACGCGCGCCGCCCCGTCGCGCTCGGTATGCACCACCGTCAGCACTGCCAGAAAACCGAGCGCGTAGGACACTGATTCAATCCTATCTTCGCCACCACGCCGAACCGGCGTATCCATCCTGAAGCGCGAATCCAGCACTTCGCCCGCATCTGCAAAATCGAGACCGTGCTTGGCCAGATTCTCGCGTCGCTTGGCTTCGTCCCAGATCAATTGGGTTTCCATGCAGATAATCGTAGATGCGTTAATTGTGCGTGTCAAGGAATACTTGTAGATGCGTTTGATAGCCAACAAGGCTCCTGCCACCTGTTCGGTCGGGTCTCACGTTCGCGTTCAGGGGCAGTCTATGGCGACGCTCAAGGCGCCCAGTGTTCAGGCGTATTGCCAATCCGGAGATGCAAAGATGGATTGCGGCTTTCCTGGAGTAGAAAGGCCTGTCTCTGCCAGTCATCCGCACGGCGGAAGAACTCGTGGCAGAAGACCATGTGGCATGACGAACTTGTCGAGGACGTGCGCGCCATTCGGGAAGCGCACGCCGGTGGATTTAAAGTATGATTGCGCGCGGTTTATGATGACCTGGGCAGGACGGGGACACGGTTGCCGGACGGTCGGCGACCTCGATTCCACCCTGTTTTCAACCTCTGATCGGAGTCGGCCATGAAGGTATTTCAAGTCGAAGGGCAATGGACGCGCGACAACCTGCGTTTGTCGAGCCACCCCGATCCACAGCCGGGTCCCGGCGAGGTGCGGGTGGCGCTGCGCGCAGCAGCACTCAATTACCGTGACCTGCTCGTGCCGCAGCACGGTTACGGGTCACGGATGCAGGCGCTGCCGCTGATCATGCTGTCAGATGGCGCCGGCGTCGTCGATGCCGTTGGCCCTGGCGTCAGCACAGTGGCGGCTGGCGATCGCGTCTGCCCGCTGTTCTTCCAGAACTGGTCGGGTGGGCCGGCGAACGCCGAGCGGCTCGGGCGAAGCCTCGGCTGCGAGATCGACGGCACGATGGCCGACTATCGGGTGCTGCCGGCGAGTGGGGTGGCTGCGGCGCCGGCGCACCTCGACGATCTACAGGCGGCGACGCTGCCGACCGCGGCGGTCACCGCCTGGCGGGCGCTGATCAGCGAAGGACGGATTGCCCCGGGTGACAAGGTGCTGGTGCAGGGAACCGGCGGCGTCTCGCTGTTCGCGCTGCAGTTCGCCAAGCTGGCCGGCGCCGAGGTGATCGTCACTTCGAGCAGCGACGACAAGCTCGCGCGCGCCCGTGCGCTCGGCGCCGACGCGACGATCAACTACCGAACACAGCCCGAATGGGGCCGCCGGGCACGCGAGATCGCCGGCGCCGAAGGCGTCGATCACATCGTCGAGGTCGGTGGCGAGAACACCCTCGGTCAGTCGCTGCGGGCGATCCGGCCGGGCGGCACGATCAGCATGATCGGCGTACTGTCGGGCGGCCGGATGGACGTGTCGCTCGGGCTGGTGGTGACCCGCCACGTGCGCCTCCAGGGAATCACCGTCGGCAGCCGCGACGATTTTCTCGCGATGAGTGCGGCGATCGCCCGGCACCGCTTGCAGCCGGTGGTGGACCGGGTGTTTTCGTTCTCCGAGCTGCACGCGGCACTCGACTACCTGTCCACCGGCCAGCATTTCGGCAAGATCTGCATGGGCATCTGAAGCCGGCGGGAGAAAAATCAGGCACAATGACTCGACTAGGCTGCGGGGTCCGCGGCAGCATTCGGTCAATATTCTGAAGCGGAAGGCGAACCAGGAAAGACAAGGATGGGACCTCGCGCGGTTGCGATCACCTCGGAAATCAGTCAGGTCGGCGGCCCCGGGCTGACACATGCCAATGACGCGGCGGTCTACCTCGTGCATTTCGGCGACGCTGCGGCGCTGATCGATGCCGGCTGCGGTCATGCGACCGATCGGCTGCTGCTCAACATCGCAGCCGCCGGCGTCCTTCCGGAGCAGATCCGGGTCCTGTTGCTCACCCATTGCCACTACGACCACAGTGGTGGCGCTGCCGGACTTCGCCAGCGATTCGACTGGCCGGTGGCCCTCCATGCACTCGAGGCGTCGTATCTGGAAAGCGGCGACAACCGGGTGAGCGCCGCATCGTGGTACAGCGACCACCTGGCTCCGTGCCCGGTCGATCGGCGGCTCGCCGATGGCGATTACATTCCCCTTGGCGATCGATCCCTTCGGACACTCCACATTCCGGGGCACTCTCCCGGTTCGGTCGCTTTTCTGGTCGAGTCCGAGGGTCGGCGGGTCGTTTTCGCACAGGATGTCCATGGGCCGCTCCACTCGACCCTGTTGTCCAACAGCCGCGACTATCAGGCGTCGCTGCGCAAGCTCGAAGCCCTGAACGCGGACATCCTCTGTGAGGGCCACCATGGCGTCTTTGTCGGCGCGGCGGCCATTGCCGGTTTCATCGAACGTTTTATCGAAGACTGAGGGCACCCAATGGCCACTACACGCAGCGAACGGGATTCCTTCGGCGTCATCGAGGTGCCTGCCGACCGGCTCTGGGGCGCGCAGACACAACGGTCTCTGGAACACTTCGCGATCTCGACCGAGCGTCTGCCGACGGAGATGGTGCACGCGCTGGCCGCCGTGAAGTCCGCTGGCGCGCGGGTCAACTTAGCACTCGGCCTGTTGCCGGAGGACAAGGCAGCGGCCATCGTCAGCGCCGCCGAGGAAGTGCTCGCTGGTCGCCACTCACTGGAGTTTCCCCTGTCCGTCTGGCAGACCGGATCGGGCACGCAGAGCAACATGAACGTGAACGAGGTGCTGGCCAACCGCGCCTCGGAGCTGCTCGGCGGCGAGCGTGGCGAGCAGCGCCGCATTCATCCCAACGATGAGGTCAATCTCGGGCAGTCGTCGAACGACGTCTTTCCGACTGCCATGCACCTGGCTGCCTCGCTCGGCATCGTCCGCGCGCTGCTGCCGGCACTCGCCCGACTGCGCACGACGCTGGCGGCGAAGTCCGCCGCTTTCGCCGAGATCGTCAAGATTGGCCGCACGCATTTGCAGGACGCCACACCGCTGACCCTTGGCCAGGAGTTCTCGGGCTATGTCGCGCAGATCGAACACGGCGAGTCGATCGTCACTGGCGCGCTGCCTTCGCTCTATCCGTTGGCCATCGGCGGCACCGCGGTGGGTACAGGGATCAACACGCACCCTGAATTCGGCGCGCGCGTCGCCGCCGAACTCGCCCGCAGCAGCGGGCTACCGTTCGTCAGCGCTGCCAACAAGTTTGCCGCGCTGGCCGCGAACGATGGCCTCGTCGCCGCGCATGGCGCGCTCAAGACGCTGGCCGTCGCGCTGATGAAGATAGCTAACGATATCCGCTGGCTGGCCTCGGGGCCGCGCTCGGGACTCGGCGAGATCAGTATCCCGGAAAACGAGCCCGGCAGTTCGATCATGCCGGGCAAGGTCAACCCGACCCAGTGCGAGGCGCTGACCATGCTCTGCTGTCAGGTGATGGCCAACGACGTCGCCATCAGCTTTGCCGGCGCGTCCGGCAACTTCGAACTCAATGTTTTCAAGCCGCTGATCATTCACAACTTCCTGCAGAGCGTGCGCTTGCTTGCAGATGGCATGACGAGCTTCGAGGCACACTGCGTACGCGGGATCGAGCCCCGGCGGGAACGTATCGCCGAACTGCTCGAGCGCTCGTTGATGCTGGTGACGGCGCTTGCGCCCCACATCGGTTACGACCGTGCTGCCGAGATCGCCAAGCTTGCGCACCATGACGGCAGCACGCTGCGTGCGGCGGCACTGGCGCTGGGACAGGTGACGGCCGAGGAGTTCGACCTCTGGGTGCGGCCGGCGGATATGGTGCATTACGATGAAAGTCGCGCGAGCGACGGCCAACCGGGATGACTTCCCGGCCGGGTTGGCTCGGCTCGGCCATCAAGTGCCGGGAGCGAGCCAGGCCGCTGGCGCGTTGAAGGTGGGCTCCCCAGCGTGTAAGATGAACCTCATCGCCACACTGACAGGAAACGCCATGGTTCGCAGTTTGCTACCCGTCGCCTTGTTCGCCGTGGTCAGCGTCTTGGGCGCATTCGGCAGTCTGCTGGCCCCGGTCAATGCCCAGCCAATACGCGCCGCGACACGCGCCGAATTGCTTTACTCAACGCATTGCATTGGCTGCCACGACACCGAGATTCATTGGCGGGACAAGAAACTCGTCACTGACCGCGAAACTCTGCGGGCCGAAGTACGCCGCTGGCAGGAAATCCAGGGGCTGGGGTGGGGTAGGGCAGAGGTCGACGAGGTGACGCGATATTTGCAGGCTCGCTACTATCACGATCTCAAGTCGGATTGAGCTGCCGAACCTGAGAGCGGACCACCCTGGTGGCTGCCGCTTGGGTCGCTCAGGCGGCGCTGCGCACCCCGTCGAGGCTGACGGTCTGCTGCAGGACATGGTGAATGTTCTGCCCGACTCTGTTGAGTGCCTGCATTTGTGAGACCAGCTTGTCCTCGACGCTGACCAGTTCGGCGATGCGCTCTTCCAGCGTATCGGTCGCCTGGTGGATCCGCTTGATACTCTCCAGGCGGCGCTTGAGCTGAATCTGGTGTTCCCGAATCTGAATCTCCATCGGCGCCATGATCGCCTTCAGCCAGGATTCGGCGTCGCGGTTGGCGTGCTCGAAAGTCTTGCGCACCAGGATCGCCACCTCCTCAAAAAATCGCTGCGTGAGATGCCCCTTCTCCTGAATCAGCAACTGGAACACGGTGTTGATGTGCGTGCTGCACCATTCATCAAGACGGTCGATTTCCTTCTCGTAGCGGATCAGCGAAAAAGCGATCGGCGCTCCCAGCTTGAGCCCGTGTTCAACGGAAAACTTCCGGTAGATGGCCTCCATCATGGCCAGGATCTCGGTCACCTCGCTCTCGGACCGAATGAGGTTGCCGCGAGCGACGTCAAAAAAGTGCGCCATCGCCGTCGTGAGCGTCTTGGAGAAGGTCGCATTGAGCATTGCCTCGCGTGTCGCTGTGGTCAACAGACGAAGCGAATCGAGACCGAGGTGCGCGAAGAGCTTGTTGGTGAGCTGCGAGAAAACGCTGCGCACGGCATAGTAGCGCTGCAAACCTGATTCAAACTCCTCCTTCTCGACGCGCACTTTGCCCATCATGTACTCGACGACACCCTTGTTCTTGCCGCGCAACTCGGTCAGTTCGGCGACCTGTTCGCGCAGGTTGGCGAGACGCGATTCCAGCAGGCTGCGCGTGCGCAGATAACAATCGGCGAATTCACTTTCGGTGCTGTCGCGAACGATTTCCTGCTTGGCCGGGATCAACTCCTCGGAAAGCGCACGCTCGAGATCGGTCAGGCGGCTTCGTTTAAGCAATTCCGGGTCATCGTTGATCTTGGCGACCAGCCCTTTCTGTGCTGACACTGGAAAGATCTGACCTTCGGGTAATTCGAGTGTCCAGGCGCAGGTGTCGATCTGCCTGGCGATTTCGGCATCGATTTCGGCCTCTGATTTGAGTTCGTCCCACAGGCTGTCGATCTTGTTCAGAACGACGATGCGGCCCTTCTTGCGCCCACCCGGTGTGCCGATGTGTTCGCGCCAGACGGTCAGGTCGGACTGCGTGACGCCCGTATCGGCGGCCAGTATGAAGAGCACGGCGTGGGCGTTGGGCAGCAGTGACAAGGTCAGCTCAGGCTCGGTGCCAATGGCGTTCAGACCCGGCGTATCGAGAATCACCAGTCCCTGCGCGAGCAGGGGATGCGGGAAATTGATCACCGCATGGCGCCAGCGCGGTATCTCCACGGTCCCGTCGGCGTCGACGCGAAACAGCGCAGAGTCGCCGTCGGCCAGTGCAAAGCCGAATTTTTCCGCCGTCGCGCAGTCGATGCGGATGACGTCGCTGACATGACGCAGAGCCTCCTGCATCGCCTCCGCCGAGGTCGTGTCGAGCGGAATGGTTTCCCATTCGTCGGGAAAGCGCTTGTATTCGCTGATACTGGCGTTGGATTCCCGGCTCTCGATGGGCAGCAACTCGATAGATGGCGGCCGGCTCCTGTCGAACATCAATTCGGTCGGGCACATCGTCGTGCGGCCCGCGGTGGAGGGTAATATGCGGTTGCCGTAATTGGCGAAGAAGAGGGCGTTGATCAACTCCGACTTGCCGCGCGAAAACTCGGCGACAAAGGCCACATGCAGCCGGTCTTCGCGCAGTTTGTCGAGCAAGTGGGTGATACGCCGGTCCGTCTGGGCGTCGGTCAGTTCGTTCTCGACCAGCCAGAGCGCGAACTTCTCCAGGACCTCGGAGAGGTCAGCGCGCCATTCGCTGTAGGCGGCAAAATGTTGGGCAAGCGTCATGGCTAGTTCCAGCGCAAGGACAAGCTTCACTCTACCACAAAGTTATCGTCTCTCAATGACCTGGACCTTGCCCGAGGGCCGGGGTTCAGCGCTGACAGCGGGGACAGTAAAAAGTTGATCGGCCCGCCTGTCGGATGACGCGTATCAGTTCACCGCAAGTCGGACAGGGCTCGCCCTGACGGTCGTAGACGGTGCAGGACAGTTGGAAGCAACCTGCGCCACCATCGCTATGCACGTAGTCGCGCACACTGCTGCCGCCGGCGGCGATAGCCGCTTCGAGCGTCGAGCGGATGGCGGCAGCCAATACGCGGCAACGTTCGCGGCCGATTCGACCAGCGGCGCGCAGGGGTGAAATGCCGGCGTGGAAAAGGCTCTCTGCGGCGTAGATGTTGCCGACGCCCACCACCAGTCGACCATCCATCAACAGCGGCTTGATCGCCACCCGGCGGCGCCGCGTCGCCGCGTACAGCCAGTCGCCATCAAAGCCATCCGAGAGCGGCTCGATGCCCAGCGCGGCGAGCATCGGGTGACTTTCGACCTGGCCACCTTCGTGCCAGAGCAGCGCCCCGAAGCGGCGGGGGTCGCGCAGACGCAGAACGGTCTGGGCGAACACCAGGTCTACGTGGTCATGCTTCTGCGCGGGCGTCGCCGGCAGCACCAGGCGTAGACTGCCAGACATCCCGAGGTGGAGGAGCAGCCAACCGCCCCCGGCGGCGCTCTCACAGTCAAGCAGCAGATACTTGCCACGCCGCCGGATGGCGTCTACCCGCAGTCCGGTGATCCGTGCAGCCAGCCCGCGGGGGATGTCCTGGCGCAGCTTTGGCGTACGCACGACGGCGCCGAGAATGCGTTGTCCAGACAAGTGGGGGATCAGTCCCTGACGGCTTACTTCAACTTCCGGGAGTTCTGGCATTGCTGCTACCGCGAAAAGTCCATAACATGCGCAACAAGAATTATGACGCAAACTGCCTCGTCCGTTCTCGATACTATTGGCAGCAAGCAAGGAAGCCATGAAACCGATCAAGACCACACTCCTCTGGGCCACCCTCGCGCTGGCCGTCGGCATGCCGGCCATCGCCGCCGGAGATGCCCTACCAGGAAGGCCGCAGAAACCGACGACCCGCGAGCCCCGGCGCATAGTCCCCGAAGCGGTCCAGCCGCGTTCCGGCGATAGCAGCGGCGGTGAGTTGACCGGGCAGGTGGTCTACCAGGTCTTGCTCGCCGAAGTGGCGCTGCAGCGAGGCAAGAACGACTTCGCCAGCGAGGCCTATGCCGACCTCGCGGTGCGCACCCGTGACCCGGCCATCCTCGAGCGGGCCATCGAGGTGGCAAGTTACGCCCGCCGTTTCGACCGGGTGCTTGAACTTGCCCGGTTGTGGGTTCAGATTGAACCGGAGTCGAAGCGCGCGCAAAAAGTGCTCGCCGGGGTGATGATCATGACCAATCAGCTCGATGGTCTCGCTCCGGAGTTGATTCGCATGCTGGAGGCGGACAAGGAGTCGTTGCCGGCCAACCTTCTCGCGCTCAACCGGATGTTGGCCCGCAGCCCCGATCGCCAGGCGGTCCTGCAGTTGGTCAGCAAGGTCTGCGCGCCATTCCTTGGTCTGGCCGAAGCGCACTACGCGGTCGCGGTGGCAGCCAGCTCGGCCGGGGACCAGCAGCGCGCTCTCGGCGAAGCGCGGCAAGCACTCGTGTTACGCCCCGACTGGGAGGCGGGGGCGCTGCTCGAGGCACAGATCCTGGGCAGCAAGTCCCCCGCCGAAGCCATTGCCTCGCTGCAACGCTTTGTCGACCGCTATCCGAAGGCGGTTGACGTGCAACTGAATCTGGCCCGGGCCCTGGTTGGCGAGAAGCGTTATGCCGAAGCCAAGCGACAGTTCGAGCACCTGCTCGTGGCCTACCCGAATAACCCGGACGTCGTTTTCCCGGTGGCCATCCTTGCCCTCCAGGAAAACGACCAGGCGCTTGCCGAAGCGCAACTCAAACACCTGGTGACGCTCGATCTGGCCGACAAGAGCGCGCCCTATTATTACCTGGGACAGATTGCCGAAGAACACAAAGCCAGTGACGAAGCGCTGGCCTATTATCGCCAGGTGGGTGCGGGTGAGCACTTTCTTCCGGCGCAGCTCCGTAGTGCCAGCATCCTCGCCCATCAGGGCAAGCTGGACGAAGCTCGTGCCGAGCTACGCGCGGCGGCCGAAAAGAGCCCCTCGCAGCGGCTCCAGTTGACGATCGCAGAAGCCGCCCTGTTGCGCGATGCAAAGCAGACCGAAGCCGCCTTCGATCTGCTCGAACAGGCGCTGAGCCAGCAAGCAGCGCAGCCTGATCTGCTCTATGAGTCGGCCCTGCTGGCCGAGAGGCTTGGCCGCCTCGAGGTAATGGAGACCCGTCTGCGCAAAGTGATCGAGCTGCAACCCGAGAATGCCCAGGCCTATAACGCGCTCGGCTACTCCTACGCCGATCGCAAGCTGCGGCTGCCTGAATCACGCCAGTTGATCGAAAAGGCTTCTCAGCTCGCGCCCAAAGACCCGTTCATTCTCGACAGCCTGGGCTGGGTACTTTATCGCCAGGGCGATCTCGAAGGAGCCCTGACTCACCTCCAGCGAGCCTACGCCGAACGCCCAGACCCCGAGATCGCAGCACATCTCGGTGAGGTCTTGTGGACGCTGGGCCGCAAGGACGAAGCGCGAAGCATACTGCGTGAGGCGCAGAAGAAGGATCCCTCGCATGAGGTGCTGATGGAAGCGGTGAAGAGGTTCTCGCCCTGAGCTTGCTTCCTGAAGCCGTCGCCAGCGCCGCCTTCAGGCGGAGAGGCCGCTCCCTGCTGGCACTTTGCGGGGCGCTTGCGGTGACCGCCTGCGTTTCCCCGTGGCCGCATGGCGAAGGGCAGGGGAACGCCCAGCGGGAGAGTTTGCAGGGTTTTGCGCTGGCCGGCCGCTTTGCCTTGCGTCAGGAAGGCCAGGGCTATGCCGGTCGACTGGACTGGCGACACGCCGGTGAGCGCGACGAGTTGCTTCTCTCGTCGCCCCTGGGGCAGGGAATGGCCGAGATCGTCAGTGACGCGGGCGGCGCACGTCTGACCGCCAGTGACGGCACCTCGCGCACCGCCGAGACCCCGGACGCCCTGCTGCAGTCAGTGCTGGGTTATCCCCTGCCGCTGAGCAAGCTGGTCGACTGGGTACGCGGCCGCAGTCCTGACGGCGGCAAGATCAGCGTGGACGCTCTGGGACGCCCGCTGCAGTTGCGTTACCAAGACTGGCGCATCGACTACCAGTACGACAGCGACGATCCACAGGCGCTGCCCGGGCGCCTGTTCGTCGAACGTGAAGGCATTCTCGAACTGCGCCTGCGAATCGACCAGTGGCAGGCTCTGCCTGGCGAAGACTGATCGGCGTGGAAGCCACCGCTCAATTCTGGAACTGGCAGAGCGTTTATCCAGCGCCGGCCAAGCTCAACCTCTTTCTGCATGTCGTCGGCCGCCGCGCCGATGGCTACCACTTGCTGCAAACCGTTTTTCGTTTTCTTGACCGCGGTGACAGTTTGCGTTTTGTGCCACGTTCCGACGGCGCCGTGCACCTGGTAACGCCGCTGCCCGGGGTGCCGGCGGAAAGCGATCTGACGGTTCGCGCCGCGCGTCTGTTGCAGGCGCAAACCGCTTGCCGGACAGGCGTCGACATCCGCCTGGAAAAACGACTGCCACTCGGCGGCGGCCTGGGCGGCGGTAGCTCGGATGCGGCGACGGTCCTGCTCGCGCTCAACCACCTCTGGCAGCTTGGCCTGCCCCGCCGCCGGCTGCAGGAAATCGGACTGGCGCTCGGCGCCGACGTGCCGGTCTTCGTTTTCGGGCGCAACGCTTTTGCCGAAGGCATAGGCGAGACACTGCAGGCGGTCGACGTGCCGCCAAGCTGGTATGTGGTCGTCGAACCGCCCGTCCAGGTGCCGACGGCGGCCATTTTTGGCGCCCCCGAGCTGACGCGCGATTCCCTCCCGATCAGCGCTCAGGCGTGGCGGCAGGGATTCGGCGGCAATGACCTCGAAGCGGTGGCGTGTGCTCGTTTCCCGGTCATTGCCGAGCATCTGGCCCGCCTGTCCGCCTGCTCGCCGGCTCACTCGCCAGCTCGCATGAGTGGTTCCGGCGCCTGTGTTTTCGCCGCCTTCGACCGGCGCGAGGAAGCCGAGAGCGCCCTGCAACACTTGCCCAGCGAAATGCGCGGCTGGCTGGCGGCGGGACTCGACCAGCATCCCTTGCTGGCGCTCGCCGAGTAAGTTCGCAGCGGCAAACGCCAGATTCTTCTCCCAGCGCTTTTTTTCCGGACGAATTGCCGATATAATGCGCGCCTCGTCCGCCGACATGGCGAGCGAGCGACAGCTGGGGAGTCGCCAAGTTGGTTAAGGCACCGGATTTTGATTCCGGCATTCGAAGGTTCGAATCCTTCTTCCCCAGCCATTCCATTTCTGTCAACACGGGCAGGGTGACTCACCTGCCCGTCTTGCGTTATAGGCGCCGTTGCCGTGCGCCAAGGGAAGCACACCATGGCCTACGACAGCCTGATGGTATTCACCGGCAATGCCAACCCCGCTTTGGCTGCCGACGTCGTCAAGCGTCTCAACATCTCGCTTGGCCGCGCCCATGTCGGTCGCTTTTCCGATGGCGAGATCAGTGTCGAAATCCAGGAGCACGTGCGTGGCATGGACGTGTTCATCCTGCAATCGACCTGCGCGCCGACCAACGAGAACCTGATGGAACTGCTGGTCATGGCGGACGCGCTCAAGCGCGCTTCGGCTGCCCGGATCACCGCCGCCATCCCCTATTTCGGCTATGCCCGCCAGGATCGTCGCGTGCGCTCGGCGCGTGTGCCGATCGCCGCCAAGCTGGTCGCCGACCTGCTCACCGCGGCGGGCGTACACCGCGTGTTGACCATGGATCTTCACACCGAGCAGATCCAGGGCTTCTTCAACATCCCGGTCGACAACATCTATTCGCTACCGATCATGCTCGGCGATGTCTGGAAAAGGAACTTTGACCACCTGATGGTCGTTTCTCCCGACGTCGGCGGTGTCGTCCGCGCCCGCGCGCTGGCCAAGCGTCTCGAATGCGATCTGGCGATCATCGACAAGCGCCGTCCGAAAGCCAACGTGTCGGAGGTGATGAACATCATCGGCGAGGTCGAGGGACGAACCTGCGTGATCATGGACGACCTGGTCGACACCGCCGGGACTCTGTGCAAGGCGGCCACCGCGCTGAAGGCGCACGGCGCTCGGCAGGTACTCTCGTATTGCGTGCATCCGGTCCTTTCGGGTCGAGCCGTCGCGCGGATCAATGCTTCCGATCTCGATGAACTGGTCGTCACCGATACCATCCCGCTGCGCGAAGACGCGCTGAACTCGCCGCGCATTCGGCAGCTTTCGGTCGCCGAGGTGATGGCCGAAACGATTCGCCGGATCAGCAACGAGGATTCGGTTTCCTCATTGTTCATCGAGTAGGGTGCAGCGTGCGCCCTGGTGATGAATTTCTCAACCCCCCGCCTGGTCGCGGGCGGGGTTCGTTTCAAAACAGGAGCTGTCCATGAAATTTCAACTTGAGGCGCGCCAGCGCACCTTGCAGGGGTCCGGAGCGAGCCGCCGCCTGCGCCGCGAAAAAAGAGTCCCGGCCATCGTATACGGCGGAACGGCTGCGCCACTGCTGATCGACCTCGATCACAACGAGATCCTGCTCAACCTGCGCAAGGAAGCATTCCACGCCACCGTCCTGACGCTGAATGTCGATGGTGCTGCCCAGAACGTCCTCCTGCGTGACTCGCAGATGCACCCGTGGAAGCCGCTGGTCCTGCACTGCGACTTTCAGCGTGTCGATACGGGGCACGTCATCCACCAGCATGTGCCACTGCACTTCATCAACGCCGAGATCGCACCAGGCGTCAAGATTGGCGGCGGCAGCGTCTCGCACGTGCTCAACGAGATCGAAGTGAGCTGCCTGCCGCAGGACCTGCCGTCGTACATCGAAGTCGACCTGAAGAACCTCGACACCGGCCACGCCCTGCACGTTTCCGATCTCGTCTTCCCGGCCGGAGTCAAGCCGGTGACGCACGGTGACGAAGATCACGTGGTCGCCTCAATCCCGGCCAAGAAGGGCGGCGCCGAGGCTGACGCAGCCGAGGGCGAAGAGGCGGCGGCGACCACCTAAGGGCCCGAGCTCGATGCCAGGCCGCCGTCCGGCACCCAGGTGCCCGCGGCGGCTTGTTTTTGCCCTCGCTCGATTGACCTCATGTCACCACCTCGCCTGATCGTCGGCCTCGGCAACCCCGGCGGCGAATACGAAGACAACCGGCACAATGTCGGCTTCTGGTTCGTCGACCAGCTCGCGCGTCGCTTGCAGACACCGCTGACGCCGCAAGGGAAGTTCCTCGGCCGGGTTGCCCGCGCCGGCGACCTGTGGTTGTTGCAGCCGATGACTTTCATGAACCTGTCTGGCCAGGCGGTCGCCGCGCTAAGTCGGTTCTACAAGATCACTGCCGACGAGACGCTGGTCGTACATGACGACCTCGACCTGCCGCCGGGGGGAATTCGCCTCAAGCAGGGCGGCGGCAATGGTGGCCACAATGGCCTGAAGGATATTCAGGCGCACCTGGCGACGCCCGAGTTCTGGCGTCTGCGTCTGGGAATCGGCCATCCCGGCGAACGCGACGCGGTCGTCGGCTACGTTCTCAGGGCGCCAAGGTGTGAGGAGCAGGAGCTGATCGAGCGCGCCATCGACCGCTGTCTGCTGGCCTGGCCGGAACTCGCCGCCGGCGACTACGCTGCCGCGCAGCGGCAGTTGCACGTCAAGATCGTTTCAACCTAGGAATCCGAATGAGCCTCCAATGCGGAATCGTCGGTCTGCCGAACGTCGGCAAATCCACGCTGTTCAATGCCCTGACCAAAGCGGGAATCGCCGCCGAGAACTACCCTTTCTGTACCATTGAGCCCAACGTCGGCATCGTCGAAGTGCCCGATCCGCGCCTCGCAGATCTCGCCGCGATCGTCAAGCCGCAACGCATCCAGCCGGCGATCGTCGAGTTCGTCGACATCGCCGGCCTGGTCGCCGGCGCCTCGAAGGGAGAAGGTCTGGGCAACAAGTTTCTCGCCAACATTCGCGAAACCGACGCCATCGTCAGCGTCGTCCGCTGCTTCGAGGACGAAAACGTCGTCCATGTCTCGGGCCGCGTCGATCCGCTATCGGACATCGAGACGATCCTCACCGAACTGGCGCTCGCCGATCTGGCGGCCGTCGAGCGCACGCTCAACCGCGAGAGCAAGAAAGGCAGGGCCGGCGACAAGGACGCGCAGAAGCTGGCCGGCGTTCTCGAACGTCTGCTGCCGCATCTCAACGAAGGCAATCCGGCCCGCACGCTGTCATTGCCCGCTGACGAGAAGGATCTGCTCAAACCGCTGTGCCTGCTGACCATCAAGCCGACGATGTACGTCGGCAACGTCCTCGAAGACGGTTTCGAGAACAATCCGCACCTCGACCGCCTGCGCGAACATGCTGCCGCCGAAGGTGCGCCGGTGGTCGCCCTGTGTGCCAAGATAGAAGCCGAACTCGGTGATCTCGACGACGACGACAAGCAGGCCTTCCTCGCCGACCTCGGCCTCGAAGAACCGGGGTTGAATCGCCTGGTTCGCGCGGCCTACCAGTTGCTCGGTCTGCAGACCTACTTCACAGCCGGCGTCAAGGAGGTGCGCGCGTGGACCATCCACGTCGGCGATACCGCGCCCCAGGCCGCCGGCGTCATCCACACCGACTTCGAGCGAGGCTTCATCCGCGCACAGACGATCGCGCTCACCGACTTTCTCGCCTACAAGGGCGAGCAGGGCGCCAAGGAAGCCGGCAAGATGCGCGCCGAAGGCAAGGAATACGTCGTCAAGGACGGCGACGTGCTGAATTTTCTGTTCAACGTGTAAAGGCCTGGCGCATTGTTTTTCGACGCGCTTCCTGTCCGATATAGGGAGGCTCTGGTCGCTCGATAGCGGCGCTGCGTCGCAAGCCGCGGCCGTCGCAAACCGGCCCGCTACCGGCTTTGTTCGTGGCCTGCACCCGGTATTCCAGCGGCAGTCCGTCGTTGATCGGCGGGCGATTGGCGGGTGGTCTATTGCTCAGGCGCTGCAACGGAACGCTTCCTGCGCGCCAGAAAATTGCGAAAGAGGTAATCGTTGTTGAGGATGTGGTCGACCAGCCATCTCTTGACGAACTTCATCGTATCCATCTCGAGGTGGAGATTCTTGTCTTCGAACGACTGGCAAAGCCTGAAGATGGTGTCAATCATCGCTTCATGAATTTGCTGGTGCTCGGCAAGCCCGGGGAAGCCGGCATCGAGCATGATGGCTTCCTCGTGCTGGAAGTGCACTTGCGCATAGGCCACCAGTTGATTGAGCAGGCGAGCAATGGACCGATGGTCACGTCTTTCGATCCAGTGGTCATGAAATGCGTTGATCAGACGAAATAACTCACGGTGTTCGCCATCGATGAGATCATTGCCGATCAAGTACTGGTTGGACCAGGAAAGCAGTGCCATGGGGCCATTCTCCGCAGTGTGGTTACTATTTTTCAGGATACTCCGTTGCTCTTGCGGATGAAAGCTGCGGTGAGCAGCGGGATAAGCATGGTCACCGGTCAGCGACAACAACCGCAACCGGTTGACCGGTTCCCGGTGCTTTTCAAACGCCGTCGGGCACGAATGGCAGCCCTGTCGCTTGGTCGTTCTTCCCGCGTGTTATGATGGAAAGGCGGCTCTGGACACGGTCGCCGGGAAATTTGCCGGCAAGCAGGCGAGGAAGCAAATGCGTACCGCGATAGCCTACGAACTCGATGCCAGTCAGTATGCGGCGCTACTGAAACACAACCAGCAGCGTCTCATGCACCAGCGATCGTCGCTTGGTCGCCGGTCAATCTATCAGGCAACCTTGTTCCTGGTCTGCCTGGCCGTCGGTCTGCTCCTTGGCGAGGGCTGGTTCGGCAGTGGCGAGGGGAAGTGGTCGGCGTTGATGTTGCTCGTCGGCATCTTGCTTCTCGGCGTCCAGCACGCACTGTTCCAGAACAAGCTGTTGCGCGGGATAGCCGAAAGAAGCTGTCTTGTACGCGGGCCACGCGTTCTGCACGTCGCCGACGATGGCTTGCGCTGGGCAAGCGGCAACGGCGAAAGCGAAAGCTTCGTTGCCTGGCCAGCGATACGCTCGCTGGAAACGGTCAACGAGCATCTCCTGATCTACCTCGACGACGTCAGCTTCATCCCCGTGCCGGCAAACGCTTTTACTTCGGCTGCCGAGCAAGCCGAACTCGTCGCGCTGCTGCGGCAGCGAATCGCGGGCATAGCCGCTGCGACCGCTGAACTCGTCGAACCCGTGGCTGCGCCGCGCGACTTGCCGGCCGTCGACGCAGGGTCCTCAGTATCATCCTGCAACTTGCCCGGCTGGCGCGGGTTCGTTCTGAATGTTCGGCTGGGTCTTCGTCTGGCCGCATTCCTGCCCTTGCCGTCCGAGCGCCAGCCTGGCTCATGGTCGCAGTTCATCGCCTTGACGGCGCTCGGTGTCGTCTTGCCGGTCATCGAGGCACTGATTCGCGTCGGGGCGGACGGCGTGTTTTCTGAAGAGGCCTTACCCGGCGCGTTGTTTCACGTGCCCTTGATGCTTTTTGCCGCCTGGGGGGTGGCTCTCCTTGCCGGGCGTCTGCGGCAGACGCTGGCCTTGCTGGTGATGCTGGCGGCACTGACTGTCGTCGTCGAAGCCGCCTACCTGCTGCTCTTCGACGCGGCTGTCGCGGCGACCGGTCTGCTGCCGAAAGCGTGGCGCAACGCTATCTACTACGTGCCGCAGTGGTGGGTCGCTCTGGCCTTCGCCAGCGGGTCGATCCGTCTCCTGGCGTTACCGGCCAGCCGCTGGGGGCCGACCGCGCTCGTTGCGGCCGTGCTCCTGGGTTTGCCACCCAGCGTCGTGTACCACGACCGCTCGCTATGGACCGAAGCTCCGCACGAGCAGGCGGGCGGCGACTTCGACCGCAACTACCTGGCACTGCTCGGCGAAGATGCTTTCTACCTGCAACCACGACTGCTCGAGCGTGAATTGGCCGCCCTCAAGCCCGGGCGGCCAGGCGTCACCGATCTGTACTTCGTCGGCGCTGCGGGCTATTCCGGGCAGGACGTTTTCATGCGCGAGGTGCGTTCGGTCGCCGACATGTTCCGCGAACGCTTCGCTACCGAGGGACGTTCGGTCCTCCTGATCAACAACCCGAAGAGTGTCGCCGAATCGCCGATTGCCAGCGTAACCAGCCTCGGCCTGACGCTGCGGAGAATCGGCGAGATCATGGATCGCGACGAGGACATCCTCTTCCTCTTCCTCACCTCGCATGGCTCGAAGGATCACAGGTTTGCCCTCGACTTCTGGCCCTTGCGGTTCAACACGCTCGATCCCAAACGCTTGCGCGAGTTGCTCGACGAATCGGGGATCAAGCGTCGCGTCGTGGTCATCTCGGCGTGCTATTCCGGCGGCTTCATCGATGCTCTGAAAGACGACAACACGCTGGTGATTGCTGCGGCTGCGCCGGACAAGAATTCCTTTGGCTGCAGCAACGAGGCCGATTTCACCTATTTTGGCAAAGCCTATTTCGACGAAGCGTTGCGCCAGACGTATTCGTTCGTCGAAGCCTTCAAAATAGCCCGGCCGCTCATCGCCGTGCGCGAGAGCAAGGAGGACTTCCTCGAGTCCGACCCACGCCTCTACCTTGGCGAAGCCATCCGGCGCCCGCTCGAAGCATTCGCCCTGGCGAGGCAGGCAGAGGCAGAGCAGCGGACAGTGAGGCGGCGTTGCGCGAGGTCTACCTCGACCTGTGGCGACAGAAGTTGCCCGAGCGCGGCATGTCCGCCGCTTTGAAGCTGTTCCGGACGCCGGCCGGACGGCGCTGGATCGCCGCGCAGAACGAAGTCGCGCGTGCCGCGCCGCAGCGCATCGGCGAAACGCGAACGCACCTCCTCGCCGCGGGCCTGCGCCGGCTGCAAGCCGAACAAGCGCGCATCATGGAGTCGTATCGGCGGGATAGCGGGAAAGGTGGCGATCAGCGAGCGGCCGGGCAGGAAAATCCCTGATCCGCCGACGATCGGGCGCTTGCACACACTAGGCTCAAGGCTTGCAATTCAGCATTGGCAAGGAATTCCCGAGGCAACTCGTGGTTGCGGCTTGATCCAGGCTCATATACCCTTGCCGGCACCGCTGTAGGTTCTATCCTTACTGCGCACCGCGCTGACCTTGGGCCTAAGCGACCCACCGGATTGCAGCGAGCGCGGCATGCGCTTGGACTTTCCGCCTCGCTTCCTCGGCAGGCCAGTGTTTTGCCCCACGCTGCACGCGCTGCGCGGAGAGTCGTACTTTCATCATCCTGATTCCGGAGACCGCATGGAGCTGCTCAGCGCCGAAGAAATCTCGACTGCCCGCGCCGTCGTGGCCGCGATGCAAGCGCCGACGCCCACCCTGCGCTGGCCGCTGCTCGATATCCGGCTTGGGCTACGGGCCTGGGTCAAGCACGAAAACCACAGCCGCGTCGGCGCGTTCAAGCTGCGCGGCGGAGCGGTCTATCTGCATGAACTGATGCAGCGCGAACCCAGGCTCAACGGCGTGATCAGTGCGACCCGCGGCAACCACGGTCAATCGATCGCCCTGGCTGCCGCGAGCCACGGCATTGGCGCCACGATCGTCGTTCCGCATGGCAATTCGGTGGAGAAGAATGCCGCCATGCGCGCGCTCGGCGCTACGCTGATCGAGCACGGTGATGACTTCCAGCAGGCGCGCGAGCATGCGGCACGACTGGCCATCGAGTGCGGCCTCCATTTCGTTCCCAGCTTCCACCGCGACCTGGTGCGCGGTGTGGCCAGCTACTGGATGGAGTTCTTCGAAGCCAGCGCGGCTGACCCGCCCGAGGTAGTTTTCGTTCCGATCGGCCAGGGATCGGGGATCAGTGCCTGCGCCTGCGCGCGGGCGGTGCTCGGCGCCAAGACGCGGATCGTCGGTGTCGTCTCGGCGCACGCCACTGCCTATCGCGACAGCTTCCGCGCCGGTCATGTGGTCGAGGTGCCGGTTACCACGCAGCTTGCCGACGGCATGGCCTGCCGCGTGCCCGACGATGAGGCGCTGGCCTTGATTCGCAGCGAGGTGGACGACGTGCTCGCAGTCACCGACGACGAAGTGGCGCAGGCCATGCGTGCGCTGTTCGCCGACACCCACAACGCGGCCGAAGGCGCCGGCGCCGCGTCGCTGGCCGGCGTGCTGCAGCAGCGCGGCCGCTGGGCCGGGCGCAGCGTTGGCATCACGCTGTGCGGGGGCAACGTCGACAGCGCCGTATTCGCACGCGTGCTGGCTGGCGCGGCGGCGTAGGCTGCGCGCCTCGCTTTGCTTCCCACGCTTGGCACTGGGCCAGCACTGTATTGTCTCTGGGCAACGGTCGCCATTGGCCTGTCGATTGCCCTGTCCGGCCTCTCGCCCGAGAGCGTCACTCGCCTGTGGGTGATCGTGCTACTCCTGGGCAGGTCTCTCGGGTTCGCCGCAGACTGACCCGCGATCCCGTGTCGTGTGCGGTTCTTTTTGGCGCCACCCTCATTGCGTGCCCGGCAAACGTGCTCGCTGCTCTTCACGCGGATCGCCCCGCTTCTCATTGGGCCGGCCACCTCCCGGCTGGTGTTCGCCGCCCGGCCGCTCTCGCTGCACGGGAGTATCCACCCTGCCCGGAGCGGTCGGTGCTCGCTCCGGCTGGCGAGGTTCGGTCCTCTCCGGTCTCGTCACAGTCGCTGGCCGTGCGGCTTCCACCGGCAGGCGCTCCAGGCGTTGGGGTGCGGCCACGGTCGGTGGCGGCGTGGCGGCTGCAGGATGCTGGCCTGCTGCCTCGGTTCGCGGCAATGGCAAGGGCGCTGGCGCCGCCACGGGGCGACGCTCCACGCCTGGTGCGCTCATCGCCGGTGCCCGGCCTGGCTCCTGCGCGGAAGGCGCCAGACGCCGATCTCTCCCTTCGAACGCTGGTGGCGCGGGCGGCCGCTCACCGGCATCGGCAGAGCGCTCGCGGCGCTCGGGCGCAGGCGTAGGCAAGCGTCCTTGATCCCTTCGCTCACCGGGAATCACCGGCGACGCGCCAGGTCCCATCGGCGACGCCGGTACGGCAAGCGGCGGCCTGGCATCCGGGCGACGGGCGCCGCTCGACGCGGCTTCCGGGCGCGGCTGAGCCACTGGCTGGTGCGGCAGCGCATCTCGCGCCCCCGGCGGGAATGCGGCTTCGGCTGGCGGCACAGGCCTGGGCGCGGGTGTCGGCATGGTCGGCCGGGAAATGGGTGCCGATAGGCGAACCGGTGTCGGAAGCTGTGTGGGGGCCGGTGGCGGAACTACCCCCGTAGGCCGTGGCGACGGGGCCAACGCTGGCGGTGGGGTCGACGAGCCGGCGGCTGCCGGTGACGCCAAGGCAGCAGGCGGAGGTGCTTGCCGCGCGTCGCCACGCCTGCCCGGCGGCTGACCGTCAGCGGGAGGGCCACCGACCGGTCGCTGCGACCGTTCGTCTGGCGACTGCATCTGAGCCGCCCGGCGACGGTCCTCTTCACGGCCGAGCCCGGTAACCGGTGCCCGCACCTGCACCGGCTGGCTGCTCAATACGGCACGATCCGCTGGCCCAATCGTCGACTCGCGAACCGGGCGGCGCTGCCCCATCGCCTCCTCGGGAATCGCCGTCACCGCTTGCGGCAGGCGGTGATTGGCATAGCGCGTACGCGCTGCCACCGCGTCCGGGTTCATGGTGATCTCCGTCAGGTGGGTGTTATTCGTGACATGCGGGGAATTGACGTCGCGCAGGTGTTGCGGACTGCTGCGGTAGCCCGGAATATAGACTTCGCGCGGCGCCAGGGGAAACCAGCCGACGGCGGGGCGGGCGCCACCCGGCGCCGACACGGCGGTGCTCGACCCACCCACCCAGGCCACGAGTGCCGGGGCGTAGACCGGTCGTGCCAACCGGTTGCCCGGGACCCATCCCCAGGCGCCACGGAAGTACGCCCAACGTCCATAATGGAAGGGCGCAAAGCCCCAGCTTTCGTCGCCCACCCAGGTCCAGCCCCAGGGCTCGACCCACGCCCAGCGGCCGGCGCGGTATGGAGCCCAGTCAGCGGCCACTGAACGTGGGAACCAGACGGGACCGTAGTCTGGCGTCTGGTACCAGTCGCCATGAGCGTCGAGGTCTGCGGCACCGGTCATCTCAGTGGACACGTAACGAGGCGGGCCTGCAGAGCCGTACTGCCGGTCGCGATCGGAACTCCAGGCGGCAAACTCGTCATCGACCGGCACATAGATCTGGGACTGGGTCCGCCCGTTATTCCAGATGCGGGCACTCTGGCCGGTGCTGATGAGGAGCGGAGTGTCCGCTTCCGTTGCGACGAAGCGGACTCCTCCACTATAGGCCGTTGCAGCCACGCTGGAGCGGTCGACGTCGAAGCGATAGCGACCCGCCGCACGCACCTCGAAACGCCCTGCACGTGTCGCGAGATCGAACTCTCGCGCCGCTTCAGGGGAAAGGAAGCGGGCGATGACACTGCCATCGCGCAAACGCAGCGCAAGTCGCCGGTCGTCAAGCTGGACGAACTCCAGCACGGTTCCGGCGTCGAGCTGGAGCAGGGTCGAGCCGATCTGCACCTCGGCGCGGCCTCCGGCACCGGTCGACAGAGTGTCGCCACTGGTCAGCGGCCAGTTGAGTAAGGCAGCGCTCGACTCGCCGCTCTCCGCCCGGTGCAGATAGACCGACCCGAACAGCCAGGCGATTCTCCCGACCCGGCCAGACGGATCGGCGGCCAGCGACGACATCGCCAGGAATGAGAGCAGCAGAAAGGCGAGAGAACGGCAGGCGCGGCGCACGGTGGCAAGGCAAGGAGGCATGGCTTCTGATCCCGAAGGTTGCGGCAAGCAAGGTGCCGACCAGAGGATTAACTCTTGACGGGACCTTTGGTCCGACGGCAAACACAGTCTGTCACAAAATTGCCACGCTCGCTGCAGTGAGGCTCAGGAAGAGTCCCTTTGAATCGGCCTTCTCGATTGCCTGGTAGTGCTGATCGTACATCTCGAATCCGATGAGGCAATCCGCATCATTTCCATTCGCAGGGCGGACAGCGATGAGACAGACCTCTTCCACACTACCCAAGTCAAGCAGCTTGGTCGACAGGAAACGCTGATGTTCGCCGCGCAGGAGAATGGCCACGAGAATGGGCACATCGGCGCCTGAGCAAAGCACAGCGTGCCCAACGAATGCTCAAGCGCAAGTCGGAGCAAAAGCCGCTTCGGGATTGGCCGCCGGCCCCTTGCCGCTCCAGTACGGCGAGAGCTGGCGCAATTGGGCAATGATCGCCGGGACGGTTTCGATGACCCGATCGACCTCGGCTTCGGTGTTGTAGCGCGACAGCGAGAAGCGGATGGTGCCGTGCGCTGCGGTGTAGGGAATTCCCTTTGGCCGCGGCCATTGCGGCCATTTCTAGGACCGGAAGAAGCGTTCCGGTTTCATTGTTGGCCCACGTCATCGAGACGATGGCGACTCGGTCGTGCAGCAGCGAGCGATATTCATCGACGTCGACGTGGCCTTTCTTGTCCACCCTGAGCTTGTGCACGATGTAGCCTTCCTTTTCCAGCCACTCGCAGAGCGTCAGGATCGCCGGGTGCTCGACGACACTGGTGATCACCGTGTTACGCTCGGGCTGCGCTTTCAGCGCCGAGAGAGTGGCCGTGGCGTCGGACTCAGTGCCGCAGGAAGTGAAAATGATCTCCGAATCGTGCTCGGCACCGAGCAGCGCCTGCACCTGAGCGCGCGCCTTCTTGAGCGCCTTGCCCACTTCGCTGCCGAAGGCATGAATCGACGACGCGTTGCCGAAGTGCTCGGTGAAGAAGGGCAGCATCGCCTCGACCACGGCCGGGTCGCAGCGTGTGGTGGCGTTGTTGTCCGGATAAATGGGTTCCATGGCGGGGTCCTTCGCGTATGGGCGGTCAGTGAGCAGGGAAATTCATTCTCAGGCTTCGGCCGGCATGAGCGAAACGGGCAGCACCTGCACTAGCTCACCGAGCGTCTCGATCATCTTCTGCTGGATTCCGCCTAGCGTCGCGACTTCCATCATGCAACCCGAACAAGCGCCCTTCAGCGTGACGTAGATCTTCTTGCCCTGCACGTCGGCCAGTTCGACGTCGCCGTGGTCGCGTTGCAGCATCGGCCGAACCGATTCGAGGACTTCCTCGATGCCTTCGTGGCAGGACGTGCAGCCACCCCCCGCTTTGGTGTAGAAAGTGACCTGCTCGACGGTGTTGAGGCTGTTGGCCTTGACCACGTCTTCAATCTTCACGGCATCGACGGCGAAGCACTTGCAGATCAGCGCGCCTTCTTCGTGATCATCGGACCAGACCTCTCCGCGGTAATTGGCGATCTCCGCCTGCAACGCCTCACGGCCCATCACCGAACAGTGCATCTTTTCCGGCGGCAGACCGTCGAGGTAGTCGGCAATGTTCTGGTTCGAGACTTCCAGTGCATGGTCTACGGTACCCCTTGATGATCTCGGTCAGTGTCGACGATGAGGCGATCGCCGAACCGCAACCGAAGGTCTGGAAATGCGCGTCTTCGATGATTTCGCTCTCGTCATTGACCTTGAGCATCAGCCGGAGAGCGTCGCCGCACTGGATCGAACCGACGTCGCCGATACCGTTGGCGTCCTTCAGGGGCCCCGAGTTGCGCGGGTTGAAGAAGTGTTCGCGAACCTTTGCAGTCCATGGCGTTGGCCAGTGACATGACCATCATGTTGTCGGTTCGAGGGCCACGGCGAGGATCTTGTCGACTTTATCCTTCATCTTCGACAGGCTGGCGAAGCCGAAGCGATGGACGTCGCGCAGCGTGCGATCGACGGCCACCAGCTTGCCGACGGTGATCACGGCGCGGCCGAAACCCTCGTGCGTCAGATGCACCAGCGGCACGGCAAGCAGCTTGCATTCCTTCTCGATGAGCACTGAAATGGCGTTGTAGAAGGCCTTGACGCGCGAGATTGTTTCGTCGTCCGGGTCGCCGATCAGCGGAATCCCTGCCTTGCGTTCGCGGGTCAGCACGTAGGGGTCGAGGACTTTTTCGACGCTCCAGTCACTGTAGGTGCCGTAGGTGTCGAGGGCGCGCATCTGGCGAGCCATTTCCCTGACGAAATCGGTTTCGAAGACTGGATCAACGGTCATGGCGCAACTCCTGCGGAGAAAGGTTGAAAGGCTTGGCAATTCCGGCAATCGGCGAACGGTTGAGCGGGTGAATCAGTTGTGGGACCGGCAGCAGGCCGGGAAGCCTGGCGATCACCAAGCGGGCGGTGAAGAGCGCGCCGAGAAAGCCGCTCAGCGCGCCCAGCGCGGTGGCACCGTCGCTGCCATCGAACATGGCGCCGGACCAGGCGCCGAGGAGCATGGCGAAGGCCGGGAAAAGATAGCCGAGGAGCGCGCCAAGGGTCAGACGGCTTTCCGGCAGCACGATGCTGACCGCGTCTCCGGCCCTGATCTCGGCGCTCACCGGCAGCGTCAGCAAGGTCGTGGCGCGCCCGCTGGCCATCTTGCCGATGCCACAACTGCTGCCCTGGCCGCAGGAAGAGCAGCCGGTAGTGGCCATGGCGACGATGGCCATGTCGCCTTCGACGCGCTGGACGATGCCGCGATGTTCGATCGTTCTGGCGCTCATCCTTGCCAGCCCTCCTCTGCCATGCGCGCGAAGCTGGCGACATCAAAGAGGGCCTGCCGTGTACCACGGTAGCCCACCTAGGTGCGGGCATGTGCGCCCACGTGGTCGTACTGCGGGAAGCCGGCGCGCAACAGCGGCAGACCGAGTCGCCGTGCGCTCTCAACGGTGTGCGAACTGGCGATCACGAGCTGCGCGCCAGCCGCGCGCGCGTCTTTCTCCAGCTCTTCCAGATCGCCGACGATGACCGTTGGGATCGGCAGATGGGCCAGGCTTTCCGCCTTCGCTGGGCTGACCGCGGTAACGATCTCGGCGCGTGGCGTACCGCCGATGGTCAGCGGCGAAAACTCCGCGTCGATCAGGTGGCCGTCGAGCGAATCACCGATGTCCGGAACGATGACCGCCGAGAGAGCGAAGGCTTCGATCCACTCTCTGATGGCCTCGATATCGCCCGGTGTCAACATCGCCGAGGCGAGCACATTGATCTGCTGCCGGCGTTGTCCCGCGCTCCGGGTCTCGGGCACCAGCGTCTCGATCAGTGCTTCTATCGCCAGCGCTTTCTTCGAATGGACGATTTCAGCCACCTGTGCCTTCCCAGCTCACGCCGCCAGTACGCTGCCCGCTGGCGCGCGCCCATGGCGCCGGCTTGCGGACCGCTTCCCAGACCGGGCTTTCGATCGACAGCGCCAACTGGCGAGCCAGTTCGACCATTCCGTCGTAGCCGGCATAGCCGGCATAGCCGAATTCTCGCTCCTGGTTGATATCGAGGAAGGGAATCGGCGCCTTGAGCGCCGTATAAAGGTTGCGCCCGCCGGCGATCAGGATATCGGCCCGGTATTCGCGGTAGATCGACAGCAGTACCGTCGGGCTACCGTCGTCGATCATGCGGGCGCTCTCGCCCATCAGTTCGCGGATGCGCGCCTTGTCTTCCTCAGTGGACTTCTTGGTGCCGGTGGCGACGACCGTCATCCCCAGATCCTGCAGCGCGGAAACGATCGACCACGACTTGACCCCGCCGGTGTAGAGCAGCACCCGCTTGCCCTGCAGGCGTTGCCGCCAGGGGGCGAGCGCGGCCTGCGAGCGGGCTTCCTCGCGGGCAATCAGCGCTTCGGTGCGGGCCGTCAGATCCGCGTCGCTGATCAGCCTGGCAAAAATCGCGCAGTGCGTTGGACATGCCCTGCACGCCGTAGAACCCGGCGGCATCGACCGGCACGACCGGCGTTCCCCAGCGTTCGGCGGCGGCCTTGCAGACCGCTTCGACATCGTCGCCGATCAGCGCCGGAACGCAGGTGTTGTAGACAAAGACCGCCGCCGGCGAATAACTGTCGACCGCCTGTTTGATCGCGTGGAGCAAGCGCTTTTCGCCGCGGCCCATGACCACATCGGTCTCCGACAGATCCGTGGTCATGCCGATGCGGTACAGGCTGACCGCCGACGAACGCGTGCCGCGGTTGTCCCACGATGAGCCTGCGCAGGCAATCGGGCCATGCACGATGTGAGCGACGTCGGCGATGGGCAACAAAGTGATCTGCGCGCCGTCGAAGGAACAGCCGCCCGCCGTGGCGCCTGGCTTTGGTCGCGCGCAGGCCGACTTGTCCTTCTCGTTGTGGCTACAGGCCGGCTCGTCGAGCAGCGCCTGGATCTCGCTGGCTTTCATGCAGTTCTCCAGATGTCTGGATAACCATAAGCAAGATAAATGCCAACTACAGCGCGCTGTATTCACTCACGTTTTTTCATCCCGGCTGGTCGCAAAAGCGACAATGTCGACATCGCCAGGCGGCTAGATCCGATAGACCAGCACGCGCTGGCACCAGCGCTCCTTGTAGCCACGGTCGGCACGACCGAACGAATAGCGCAGGGGCTTGCCAAGCGCGCGCGCGTCTTGCCAGGCGGCTTGCGTATTGATGAAGCTCAAGACGCTGCCGGGGCTGAAATCACGAGTTTGCGGATCGAACCCGCCGTTGATGTATTCGAGCGAAATCCACTTCGGCGCTTCGACCCGATAGAGGATCTGGATGGCCATCGGCTGCTCGTCGCGCAGCAGAACGGCGCCGGTCATGAACTCACGCAGCAGCGCAAAGACTTCGCCGAGATGCGCCTTGTCCCTGGGGGAAAAGCCCCACCGGCGCTCGAACAGGTCGGCATAGATGGCCGCCTGCTGCAGCGGCGAAAAATCGAGCATCGGGCGCACGCAGCCCCCCGCTTCCTCGAGCAGACGCAGCTCGCGCCGCTGGTTGTAACGAAACTTCTTCGAGTACTCCTCGGGCGTGCGTGCCAGCGCCAGACCTTCCGGCTGTGCCTTCAGGCGGCTGCTGACCTGCCCGGCATTGAGGTCGGAGACGTAAGACATGCGCTGCCGCACCGGAACACAGGCCTGTGCGGCGATCGGCAAGATAACCTCGGCATTGCCCAGATCGAACGCGCCGCGCAGGCGGCGTTCTTTCAGCACCTCCTTGGACAGCGCGAGATGGCTCCCCCAGCAGGGAACCGCGGCCAGCAGTTCGCCGCCCGCGAACCAGCCGAGGTAACGCACAGGCATCCGCGCCAGACCAGCCAGCCGCTCGACGATGACCGGGTGAGTGGCGACGCTGCCACCGAAATGCTGCCAGGCTTGCGCATAAGCGGCGGCATCGATTTGCGTCCAGCCACGCTCTCGCCAGGCGCGCAGCAGATTCAACATGCACGTTCCTGCGCCGGAGCAGAGGCATCGCCGCCGATTACCCATTGGCCGTCATCCCACATGATGCTTCGAGCGATCCTCGCCGAGAGAGAAAAGGAGAGAATGTACCTCTTTTGCCTCTGGGCTGGCAGGCACCGGCGACCGAAAGGGGGTAATGTCATGGCTGGCAGCGACGGCCGCTGTCGATCGCAAAGGGTTGCATCGCAGTGCGGATCGTGGACAATGCGGGTATCGCCTCCGGCATCGCCGGGCAGGCTCCCTATCAGAGAGGTGGCAGATCTTGGCTGTGAAGAGTCAACCCGGCGGTGTCAAGGGCGACACTCTGCGGGTTGCCGCCAGGCGGCCACACCGGGAAACGTGTCCTGCTCTTCGGCAACGGCGTCGAGTGGCATGACAGAGGCCGGTGAACCCCTGATCAGCGTCATCGTTCCGGCGTACAACTACGCTCATCTGCTGCCGCGCGCGCTCGAATCGGTACTCACGCAGCAGACGGCGGACGTGGAACTGATCGTGGTCAACGACGGCTCGACGGACCATACCGGCGAGGTGCTGGCGGAATACGCCGCCCGCTACGCCCGCTTGCGGGTGATCCAACAGGTGAATGCGGGTGCCGCCGCCGCCCGCAATCACGGGATACGCGTCGCGCGCGGAGCTTATGCGCTCCTGCTGGACGCTGACGATGAGCTGACTCCGGATGCCTTGGCGACCTTGCGCGCCGTAGTGGCGAAGCATCCTGCCGCGGGCATGGTCCTGGGCGCGCAGATTTCCGTTTATCCGGACGGTCGCGAACGCCTGCACAGGCCGACGCCGGTGCCTGCCGCTTCGCCCTTGCAATTGGCCAAGCGCTACCTGCTCGACAGACGCATCTCGATTTCGCACGGTTGCTCGTTGTTTCGCCGTGATTTGCTGCTCCAGCGTCCCTATCCGGAGTGCCTGCGCGCCGGCGAGGACATTGCGGTGTTTGCCTATCTGCTGGTCAGTGCCCCGGTCGCCACCACCGACCAAGCGCTGGCGCGGATCCACAAACATCCTGACAGCCTGCGGCACGAGCGGACGAATGAAGAGGAGCGCGCCGCCATCATGGTGCGTGAATTGTTCGCCGGACTGCCCGTCGAATGTCAGTCGCTGCGCCAACGCTACGAGGCGAAACGCCAATTGTCGCTGTTTCGCGCTGCTCTGCAGGCGGATGATCGGCCCACGGCGAGACGTTTCTATCGTTCGGCGCTGCGCCTGAGCTTTTTCCAAGCTTTGCGCTGGAGGTATTTACGCAAAGCCATTCGCGCCCTCACCTGATCACGAATCAACTATCCACGCTTTGCGCAGAGTGCCTTGATGCCTGATTTCCCTAGACTGCCGGGCCGGGTTTCGCCACCGACACTGGCTTTCCTTGGCAGCCTGTTGCTGTCCTTGATCGCGGTGTCCGGCACGGTTATCGTTGGCCGGGACGCAGGGCTTTACCTCCATGTCGCGCAGCAGGCTGTCGACCAGGGACCCAGGGTCGCCTACCAGCTTTTCAACTGGCCCTGGTTTTCTTTCCTGCTGGCGGGAACTCACTGGTTTCTTGGCCTGCCACTGGAACTGACCGCAACCCTGTGGTGTGCAGGCTTCATGGGCGGCACCTGCGCCTTGCTGGTCGCCGTGACGCAACGATTCGCGGTTGGCAGCGGCTACTGGGCATGCCTCGTCGTGTGGTCGCTGCCGGCGTTCAACCAGTTTCGCGACGACATCATCCGAGAGCAAGGATTCTGGTTCTTCTGCATTCTGGCTTTGTTCCTGGCACTGCGCTGGCTGGAGCGCGACGGCTGGCTGCGGGCGGCCGCGGTGCAGCTTGCGATTGCCTGCGCCGCGCTCTTCCGCCTGGAGGCGGTGCTCTTGCTGCCGGTTCTGTGCTTTTGCCTGCTGGCTGAACTGCCTGCACGTCGCGTCTGGTTGATGCTGCTGCAGCTCAACGCCTTGCCGCTTGCTGCCGGCCTGATCGGGCTGATCGGCCTGTTCGCCGGCGAGGGGAGTTCGCAGCCGCGGGTGGCCTTTTACCTGGAGATGCTCGATCCGCGCAAGCTAGAGACGCAGTTCGATTTGATGGCCAACCGATTTGCCACAGCAGCACTTGAGAAATACTCCGCGAAGGATGCCCGCGAGATCATTTTCTATGGCCTGTCGCTCACCCTGCTGATGAAGTTCTTCGTCCTCAACGGGCCGTTCTCCCTACCGCTGTTGTACCGCGCAAGCTGGCGCGGCCTGCGTGACTATTGGCGAGAGCTGAAGCCCTTTGCCTGGAGCTGGCTGGCGTACTTCTGTGTCTTGATGGTCTTCTTTGTTCAACAACGCTTCATCAATTCGCGTTATGTCAGCTTCCTGAATCTGCTCGCCGTGCCCTTCCTGACCGTCGCGGCAATGCTTTTTTTCCGGCACTTTCCGCGCTGGTCGCGAGTATTCATGGTCCTGATAGCCCTCGTTACACTGCATAACGTGGTTTCGTTCGGCGCCAAGAAAACGCACTACCTGGAGGCGGCGACTTGGGTGTCGCAACATACGCAGCCTGCGGATGCCATATTTTATGCCGATTCACGAATCGCCTATTACGCCGGCAGAGGATTCCCGCGGCCAGACGTCACTGCCGAACAAGTGTTGGCTGCCGGGCAAGGAGACGAGTTTCGTTATCTCGTGCTGACCACAAAACCTGACGATCCGGCTCTTCAGCTCTGGATGGCCGCACAGCACAAGCGGATTCTGACCCAGTTCGCCAATCGCAAGGGAGACGCCGTGCTGATCATCGGCGACTGAGTGCTCAACGCCATGGTGGCCGGCTGGCTGCGTCTCCTCACGGAGCACGCAGCCAGCGTGCGCTCAGGTTTGACCCACGGCTTCCTCCTCCAGCGAGGGATAGTCGATGTAACCTCTGGCGCCGCCCTTGTAGATTGTCTTTGCATTCAGGGGTGCCAGCGGCGCCCCGAGGCGCAGACGCTCGACCAGATCTGGATTGGCGATGAAGTGCTTGCCAAAGGCGACCAGGTCACCGCAGTCGGCGCGTAGCGCGGCTTCCGCACGCTGACGGTCAAAACCGCCGCAGAGGATCATGGTCCTGGAGTAGCACGACCGCAGGTGCTGCAGCAGATCATTTTGCGCATCGTGCATCCAGCTCGCTGACTGGTCATAGACGTGCAAATAGCCAATCCCCAGCCGGTCGAGCTGACAGGCCAGATAGCCATAGGTGAACAGCGGGTCCGGGTCGGGCTTCATTTCGTGCGCCGTACCCAGCGGCGATATACGCACGCCGACACGCGCCTTGCCGACCGCGTCGGCGACGGCGTCCGCGGTTTCGAGGAGGAAGCGCCAGCGATCCTCCGTCGTGCCGCCGTACTCATCGGTACGGTCGTTGAGATACGGGCAGCGGAACTGGTCGAACAGATAGCCGTTCGCAGCATGGATTTCGACCCCGTCGAAACCGGCGGACATCGCGTTGTCTGCGGCACGCGCGAAATCGCCGACGATCGCCTTGACTTCGCCGGTCGCCAGCGCGCGCGGTGGGTCGCAGCGAACCAGCACGGGCTCACTGGTCCCGGCCAGGATCGGTACCCGGTCATCGCGCAGGCAGAGCGTGCTCGGTCCGACGGGTGGCGACCCGTCGACACGCAAGCTGCAATGGCCGACACGCCCGACATGCCAGAGCTGCAGGTAGATGCGGCCGTTGGCGCGATGCACCGCCCTGGTGACATTTCTCCAGCCGGCGATCTGCGCTTCGCTGTAGATCCCGGGCGTCCGCGCACAGCCGCGTGCCTGCGGAGAAACCGGCGTCCCTTCGGCAATGATCAGGCCGCCGGAGGCGCGCTGTGCATAGTACCGGGCAGTTAATGCCGTCGGTGCGAGTTGCCCGTCGCTCGCGCGGTTACGGTTCATCGGCGCCATGACGACGCGGTTCGGCAGCAAGAGCCCGCCGAGCGAACAACGAGAAAACAGAATTCTGGACATTGTAGGTGTACCTCCGTTGATGCCTGTACCGGTTACCATTCAAGCTGGAATCGACAGGAGAATGTTGCCTTCCGCACGTGTCGGCTTGATGGCAGCGGCGAGGCCCGGTCAGTGATCGCGGGCACTCCCTGGGCAGAAACCCGCAGCCCGGGAGCAGTCCGCAAAATAACTCCTGGGCTGGTCTGTAAAGCGACTCTGACGCCGAGTTGGCGTACGGCGTTCCCCAGCAGCCCCGAAATGGCGACCGGTCGCCACTGCGTGGCGAGGACTTTGACCAAGGTTCACCAAACGCGTCACCGGGAAAGGCGTTGACCTTCGACACATGAAACAAAGTTGCTGTCCACCGGTGTTCGTGCTGGACACGCTGCGTTTTGCGCGCGCGGACCGGTTACCCCCTTCGAGACTGACCCCTTGCGAATGAACAAAAACCTGCTCCCAGGTGCCCAGCCCCCTGGAGAACAAATTTACCGGGAAACAAGTGCAATTTCTTCTTGACACAGGGGGCCGCTCTCGCCATATATTTAGATGATTGCGTAGCAGAAGAGAGCAGTTCAGACAAGTCGGGGGACAACGTGAAGATCAAACGAATCTATTTTCTGGTACCAGACGTCAAAGTGGCCGAGACGATAGTGGATGAGTTGCTCCTGGCGCGCGTCGAGGAGAGGCACATGCATATCCTGGCCAGGCGTGACACAGAGTTACATGCACTTCCTGAAGCCTCGATGTTGCAAAAATCCGATTTCGTTCCGGCAGTCCATCGCGGACTGGCGCTGGGGGGAGCCGTGGGTGTGTTGGCTGGCCTGGTTGGCCTGGCGCTCACGCCAGGCGCGGTGGTCATCGCCGGCGGCATTTTGCTGGGTTCCAGCCTTGCCGGTGCAGGAGTCGGCGCCTGGTTGAGCGGGATGGTGGGTCTGAGCGTCGGCAACACGCGGCACAAGAAATTCGAAGACGCTATCGAGCGAGGCGAACTCCTGATGCTCATCGACGTGCCGATATCACGCGTGCCGGAAATCAGCGAACTGATCCAGAAGCATCACCCGGAAGCGGAACTGGAAGGTACCGAGCCGAATATCCCTTCATTTCCGTGAGCAGCGTTCCTGCTCGGCTGGTCGTTGCCTGCCGGGCGGAATGCGACGTGCGCCAGTTACGGCATCACTGACTTTCGCGGTGTTCAGGGTACGGTGCGGGAATCATTCACCTACCCAGTGCCCTGACTTGCCGCCGACCTTTTCCAGCAGGCGAATGCCTTCGATGCGCATCCCGCGGTCAGCCGCTTTGCACATGTCGTAGATGGTCAGCAAGCCGATACTGGCGGCACAAAGCGCTTCCATCTCGACGCCGGTGCGGCCGAAGCATTCGGCACGGGTCAGACAATGCACCGCATTGGCCTCGCCGTCGATCGCGAAATCGACCGAGACTTTGGTCAGGGCGATCGGGTGACACAGGGGGATCAGCTCAGCCGTGCGCTTGGCGCCCTGAATCGCGGCGACGCGAGCGACGCCGAGAACGTCACCTTTCGTGGCCGAACCGGCAATGATCAGAGCGAGGGTTTCCGGCTTCATCAGGATGCTGCCGACAGCACTTGCCTGGCGGTGCGTGGCGGCCTTTTCGCCGACGTCGACCATCTGCGCCTGGCCGTGGGCGTCGAAGTGGGTGAGCGGGCTAAGGGGCATGGGTTTCACTGCCGAAGGTGGGAGAACTCGCCGGAGCACACGCGGCAAGAGGGATGATGATTACCTGAAGACGACGGTAACGCTTGGTAACGCGTGGTAACAATTCGACCGCTCAGGATTGAGTATCATAGCATCACCCTCGTCAGCACGTGCTGACGCTCACCCGGGAGTCGCCGCCTTGATCAGAATCGTTTTTGCCACCGTAGCGCTGGCCGTTCTCGCTTTGCTCGGCAGTCCCTCGCGGGGGCTGGCTGATGAGCTGCCGGATCTCGGCGAGGCGGCGCGTGCCGAGTTCTCGCCGCAACTCGAACGGAAGATCGGTGAGCGCATCTACAACGAAATCCGCTTGCACGAGCCGAGCTATGTGGACGATCCCGAGATCAGCGACTACCTGAATGCGCTCGGCAGCCGCCTGGTGGCCGGCAGCTTGAACCCGACAGGCAACGTTCACCTGTTTGCCGTTCGCGACGGCAGCGTCAACGCCTTCGCCATGTTTGGCGGCTTCATCGGCGTCAACACCGGAACCCTGCTGACCGCACAGTCGGAATCCGAACTGGCCGGCGTACTGGCCCATGAAATCTCGCATGTCATGCAGAATCACCTCGCCCGGCAAATCGCCCGCGAGAAACAGAACTCGATCGCCACGATGATCGCCATGGCGGTCGGTGTGCTTGCCGCCCGCTCCAACTCGCAGGTGGCGAGTGCGGCCATCGCCTCGGCGCAGGCCGGGTCGGTTCAGGCCCAACTGGCCTACAGTCGCGATTTTGAACGCGAGGCTGATCGCGTGGGCTTCCAGACGATGACCAATGCCGGTTACGATGCGCAGGGCATGGGCGACTTCTTTGGCCGTCTACAGCAAGCGGGGCGGGTGTACGAGAACAACGCGCCGGTCTATATGCGCTCGCATCCGCTGACCCTCGAACGTATCTCGGATATGCAGAACCGGGCGCAAAATGCGCCCTATCGGCAAGTGGCCGACAGCCTTGACTTCCAGCTCGTCCGGGCCAAGCTCAGGGCACAAATGGTCGCTCCTGCCGATGCGGTCAGCGAGTTCAGCAAGCAGTTGCGTGACAGGAAATATGCCTCCGAGGCGGCGACCCGCTACGGCCTGGCGTATGCGCTGTGGAAGGCCAAGGATGTGGCCGCTGCGCAGCGCGAAGTCGATGCGCTCATCGCGCTCAAGGTATCGTCGCCCATGATCGCCGGCCTGGCAGCCGAGATCAGGATGGCCGCCGCCGATTTGCCCGGCGCATTGACCATCTACCGCGACGCCCTGCAGCGCTATCCCCAGTCCACGGCGCTGATCTATGGCTATGCCGAAGCGCTGATCGCCGCCGGCCACTACGGACAGAGTCTGACGTTTCTTGAGGCACAGTTGCAGCTCCATGGTTCGGACTACAAGCTGTACGGCCTGCAGGCGAGAACTTTTTCGGCGGCCGGCAAGCGCCTGCAGCAGCACCGTGCTCAGGCCGAGTACTATCTCCTGCAGGGACAGTTGATGCCGGCCGTAGAACAGTTGCAGTTCGCGCAAAAAGCGACTGATGGAAACTTCTTCGAACAGTCGGCAGTGGACGCGCGCCTGCGCGAATTGCGCAAGCTGCAGGCGGAAGAGGCCAAAGAGAAGAAGAATGGCGGCTACAATGTACCCTAGTTTTGTTCTGGACCAGACCATGCATTTCGACCGAGAACTCGATGTCAAAGGGCTGAATTGCCCGCTGCCCATTCTGCGCACCAAGAAAGCACTCGCCGGGATGTCTTCCGGCGAAGTGCTGCACGTTCTGGCTACCGATCCAGGTTCAGTCAAGGATTTTCAGGCCTTCGCCAGGCAGACCGGCAATGATCTCCTCTCTTCCGCTGAGATGAACGACGTCTTTGAGTATTATCTCAAGCGCAAGTAAAGGGCCGTTTCGGTGGCTGTAGCACCAGCGGCCGCCCGGATGATGGCGCGCAATCCGGCACCCCGGGCCGCAGACGTCCAGCTCAGCGAGTGATGCCCCTCGGCACCGATTTTGCGCTGTTTGATGGCGATGATGGCAGCGTCCTGCTGTTGACCGAACGGCGCCGATCCTGGCAAATCGAGGTCGCCGACGATCCGGCGGTGGTTTTCAGGGCGATCGAAGCCTCGCTTGCTGCCGGCCAGTGGGTCGCCTTGGCTGCCGACTACGCGCTCGGCGCCAGCTTCGAAGCGGCCGTTGCGCCAGCCCTGTGCGGCCGTCCGGTGTTGCGCGCCTGGGAGTTCGCCGAGGGCCAATGGCTCGATGCGAGAGCGGTGGGCGAGTTCCTGGCCGATCAACTGGCGGCCTTGCCCGAGTATCTGCGTCCGGCGGGAATCGCCGGGCTGTCTCTTGGCCTGGACGCGGCGAAACATGCCGCACTGGTCAGGCGGATCTGTCGCTGGATCGCCGATGGCGATTGCTACCAGATCAACCTCACCTTTCCGCTGACCTTCGAGATCTACGGCCATCCGCTGGCGCTCTATGCTGGCCTGCGCGAACGCCAGCCGGTCCGCTATGGTGGCTATGTCTGCACGCCGGAAGAGACGATCCTGTCCTTCTCGCCGGAATTGTTCTTCGCGCGCTGTGGCAATCGCGTACTGATGCGGCCGATGAAGGGCACCGCAGCGCGTGGCCGCACGCGGCTGGAAGATGACGCCAAACGGGCCGCACTGCTCGCTTCGGCCAAGGAGCGTGCCGAGAACATCATGATTGTCGATCTGCTGCGCAATGACCTGGGCCGTCTGGCGCGGCCGGGAAAAGTAAGCGTCGAAGCGCTGTGTACCGCGGAGGCTTATCCGACGCTCTGGCAACTGGTATCGACGGTGGTCGCGGATCTGCCTGGGGCATGCCTGGCGGACCTGTTCGGCGCGCTGTTCCCCTGCGGGTCGATCACCGGCGCGCCGAAGATACGAGCAATGCAGCGTATTGCCGAGTTGGAGGAATCACCGCGCGGGCTGTATACCGGGGCGCTGGGGTGGCTGGCGCCGGATGGTGACTGCCGCTTCAATGTCGCCATCCGGACCATTGAGTTGCAGCCAGATCGGGGACCACAGCGGAGCCCATGGCGCCAGGCGAGACTCGGCGTCGGGAGCGGCATCGTGGCCGACGCGGACGCAGCGCGCGAGTACGCGGAGTGCCTTTTGAAAGCGCGCTTTCTGACCGCTTTCGATCCGCGCTTCGAGCTGCTCGAAACGCTGCGCCTGGAAGGCGGCGCCTATTCATTGCTGGTGTTTCATCTCGAGCGTCTGCAGGCCTCGGCGCGGACGCTCGGTTTTTCCTGTACGCTGCCGGCCGTTTCTGCCGCACTGGCCGCCGAAGCCGCCTGTCGGCCGAGCGGCGTGTTTCGCGTTCGTCTGACGTTGGCGCATGACGGCCGCTGCCATGTCGTGTCGTCACCTCTGGAGGTCCATCAAGAGAAACCGTGGCACGTGCTCCTGGCGGCTGAAACGCTGGCTGACGATGACTATCTCCTGCGCCACAAGACGACGGCACGTGCCCGCTATGATCGCGTCCTGGCGGCACTGGCCGACCGGCCGACGGTGTTCGACGCGATCTTCCTGAATTCACGCGGCGAGGTTTGCGAAGGGGCGCGCAGCAACGTTTTTGTCGAGCGCAACGGGGTATTGCTGACGCCGCCTCTGGCCTGCGGCCTGCTTCCCGGAGTCATGCGAAGAACGCTGCTCGAGTCAGGCCGCGCCGTCGAGAAGGTGCTGCGGATCGAGGATTTGTGGCCGCGGTCTGTCTTGTATGTGGGCAATGCCTTGCGCGGCCTGCTGCCGGTCGTCCTGGAGCGCTGACCGCTGCCAGGACGCATGGGCGAAACCTCCCGGCAAGGGAGGGAAATGGTCATGACTTTGATGATCGGCCGTGTATCGAGAAGTGATGACCGTTTGGGCTAGTCCAGATTCCCGACCATGAGTTGAACCACGGCGCTCAGCGCCGATGTATGCTGCCTCCTACGCAAGAACCGCATTTCGTTACCGCTCGCGCGGCGGTGTTGCCTGGCCTGGAAGGGGCGCTCATGAACCTAGAGAAAGTGGTTTTCGGTTTCTTCATCGTTTTGGCCGCCACGCTGAACTTCGGCTTCTTCCTCGGCGAGATCGACCAACCGCTGCACCATCACATCTACGAGCTGTTTGCCGCGATCGTCGTCAACCTGATTGCCACCGTGCTGAAGTTCGGCGATCGGACGCAGATTGGCGCGGTGCACCTGTCGACCAGTCTGGTCGCCGACCTGCAGCTCGTTGCGGCGGCGTGCGTGTGGGCTTTCGCAATGCATGTGAGCGGCGATGGAATGTCCGCCGATGTCACCACCAGTGTCGTTTCACTGAGCGGTGGGGCGCTCTTTGCCAACGTCGTTTCGGTCGTCCTGCTGATTGTGGAAACCGTGATGTTGCGTCGCTGACGACTGCGGCGAAATGAACGCCAGCGTATTCTTCCTTGGGCTGCGGCGGATGCGCGCGCCGCTGATCGTGCTGATCGTCATCTATGCGCTGTCGACTCTCGGTCTGACGCTGGTTCCCGGCATCGACGCGCAAGGCCAACCGACGGCGCCGATGAGCTTCTTTCATGCCTTCTACTTCGTCAGCTATACGGCGACGACGATCGGTTTCGGCGAGTTGCCGAATGCCTTTTCCGATGCTCAGCGAATGTGGGTGACGGTATGCATCTACCTTTCGGTGGTCGGCTGGTCGTATTCGATCATCAGCCTGCTGGCGCTCGTCCAGGACAAGGGCTTCCAGCAGGTGTTGCTGAGCAGTCGTTTTGCCCGTCGCGTCAGGCAGTTGGGAGAGCCGTTCTATATCATCTGTGGGTGTGGCGAGACCGGCTTGCTGATCGCCCGTGCACTCGATCGGGAGGGCATCCGCGTCGTCGCGCTGGAGCGCGACGAGATGCGCATCCAGGAACTCGAACTGGAAGATTTCTCGGCCGACATTCTTGTCCTGGGTGCCGATGCGGCGCAGCCGCAGCACCTGTTGATGGCCGGATTGAAGCATCGCAGTTGTCGCGGCGTGCTGGCGATGACCGATGACGATGCGGCCAATCTTGCCGTGGCGATCAGCAGCCGGCTGATCAATCCACGTCTGCGGATCGTCGCCCGTGTTGCCAGTCCGTCGATCGAAGCCAACATGATGTCGTTCGGCACGCACTATGTGGTCAATCACTTCGAGAAGTTCGCCGACTATCTGGCACAGGCGATTCGTTCACCGGACTGGTTTCGTCTGGTCGACCTGCTCACCGGCCTGCCGGGTCGGGAAGTTCCCGAGCGCCACGACCCGCCCGTCGGCGACTGGGTAGTCTGCGGCTACGGGCGTTTCGGTCAGGCAGTGGTGCGCAATCTGCAGCGGCAAGGGGTCAGGCTGACGGTGATCGATCCGAATCCCGATTTGCCGATCGATGTCCACCACATCGTTGGCCAGGGCACGGAGGCGGAGCCGCTGCGGCAGGCCGGGGTCGAAGCCGCGGTGGGAATTGTCGCCGCCAGCGATAACGATACCAACAACCTGTCGATTGCCATGACCGCAATGGAGGTCAACCCGAAGCTGTTCGTCGTGGTACGTCAGAACAGCGTTGCCAATCAGATCCTGTTCGACGCCTACGATGCCGATTTCACGATGGTGCCGTCGCACATCGTGGCGCGCGAGTGCCTGGCACTGATCACCTCGCCGCTGCTGTCCCGCTTTCTTCGCCTCGTGCGTGCCTGGCCGGAGTCTCGTGCAGCAGGCGTCGTCAGCGATCTCGAGCGACTCTTCGACAAGCGGGTGCCGGTGGTCTGGGGCATTCGGCTGAATGCGGTGGACTCGCCGGCAGTGCATAGATTCCTGCTGTTCGAACAGGCGACGATGGCCTTGGACAGCTTGCGGCGCGATCCGGCGGATCGCCAGGAGTGGCTCGCGCTGCTGCCGCTGCTGCTGGTGCGCGATGGGTGCGACGACGAACTACCCGCCGACGCGACGATCCTGCAGGCGGGCGACGAAGTCCTGTTTGCCGGCACGCGGGCGGCAAAGGCGGCGCAGAATCTGACGCTCGACAATCGAACCGTGCTCGACTATGTGCTGACCGGTCAGGATACCCCAGGCTGGTTGTGGGGCTTGCTGAAGAAAAGGAAGTCCACCGGTGCCAACGAGAGCCCTTTGGGGTGACGGAGGAACGCCAACGACAGCGTTGCCGGTTCACAAAGCCGCCTGCCGTCTTGGTCATCGGGCGCTTTCCCAGGGTCAGCTCGAAGTGTCGCAACTCGCTCCTGACCAAAGCTCTCCGCCAAACCAACCCGCTGACGATCGCGCGCCACCTGCCGGAACCTAGCGCATGCGGGGCAATTTGCCGCATAATATCACTTGCTTGAAAGCGCAAGAAAAAGAGGACTCAGGATCTGTTTGGAAGCCGTGTCAATGGAAGCTAGGCCCGCCAGAAAGCCCTTCCGAATATTATCGCTCGACGGTGGCGGTACTTTTGCGTTGATTCAGGCGAAGGTGCTTGATGACCTCTTCCCGGGCGAGGATGGACATCAGGTTCTCAGCCACTTTGACCTGGTGTCGGCTTGCTCGGGCGGGGCGATCGTCGCTGCGGCATTGGTCGAGGGCTATGCGCCACGCGAAATATTCGGCCTGTTCGACAACCCGGTCAATCGCTACGCACTTTTTGGGCGCTTGCCCTGGTACCGGAGCCTGTTGCAGTTGCTTACCGGAGTTCTTTCACCATCGAGCCCGGTTGGCCAGCGTTTTTCGACCGACGGCAAGCTTGAATTCTTGCACCGAATACTGCCCACGATGGGCACCACATCGCTGCAGGACCTGCACGGAATTCTCAATGACAGTATCGCTTCCGTACGGTTGCAGCGCGATGAAGCGACCAGGCCAATGTCCTTCCTTTTTGTTACCTACGACTTCGACCGCGACCGGGCCCGCATGATGCGCAGCAATGTCACCAGCCCTGCCGCCAGTTTCCCGCACCGGCAGCAGCGCGCGACACTGGCCGAGGCGGCGCATGCGTCAAGTACTGCACCGATCAACTGGTTCGACAAGCCCGCTGAATTTGACGGCTGCCGCTTCTGGGACGGCGCCATGACGGGCTACAACAATCCGGTGCTGGCGGGTGTTGTCGAAGCCATCGCGCTGGGCGTGCCGCGTCACCATATCGGCGTGCTGTCGCTGGGCACCAGCACGGTTTTTCTGCCCGAATGCGGAACCGAAGGGATCCCAAATGCGCTGTGCCGGCCGCGCGCCAGAACCGGCTTCCTCCCCGAGCTGGTCAAGGTCGGCAAGACAATCATCGCTGATCCTCCGGATGCTCACACTTTCATTGCCCACCTCATGCTCGACGGAGGCTTGCCGCTTGACGTTTCGTGTTGCCCCTACACGGAAACGGCGATTGTGCGCATGAACCCGGTCATTCAACCGGTCATCGATCGAGCGACGGGAGAGTGGAGCGTGCCGGCGGGCTGGAGCATCGACGAGTTCCGCCGCATCGCCGAGATGGATATCTCCGCAAGCGCGCAGGACGACGTGGACCTGATCAAGCGGCTGGGCGACGGGTGGCTGCGCGATGGCTGGCACAATCAGCCTGTCCGGGGTTGCGGGATCTGGGCGGCGCCGCTTGCGCAGTCGCCCTCGCGCACCTTGCCGAACACCGATCGCCTGTGCGAAATTGGCCATCGCTGGTATAGCGACGCCAGGGCCGCCTGGACCGCGATGTCGGCTCAGTGACAGCGGACCGAGCTGCCCATGGCCAATCCACGAATCCTGATCGTCAACTGCTATTCCGACAATCATCGCGGTGCACGGGGGAACCCCTGGATCATTCCACAGTCCATCGCGCCGGCTGTACTGGCCGGAATGCTGGATCCCGCCCGCGTCGACCTCCGCCTCGGCTGCGAGTTTCGCGACGGTCCTTTCGAGGATCTTGCCGCGCTGCAATGGGCAGAGCTGCTGGTACTGACCGGACTCAACCCGTCGTTCGACCGCATGAAGCAGGTGACGGCGTATGCCAGAGTGGTCAATCCGCGCATTGTCGTCGCCATGGGTGGCCCGTTGGCGCGGATGCTGCCGAATCTCAGCCGCCGCTATTTCGATTACGTCTGCAGCGCCGATGTCGAGCAACTGGTAGCGGTGGTCGATGCGGTCTTTGGCCCGGGGCACGCTGCCGAGGTGCCCATTCCGCGCCACGATCTATTGCCCCGGAGCCGCATCATCGGCTACGCGGAAACGTCCCGCAATTGCAACTTCCGCTGCAGCTTTTGCTCGATGACCGCCGAAGACCGCAAGTTCATGACCTACGACCTGGACGATGTACGCAGGCAGATCGACGCTCTTGGCTACCGCCAGTGTGTGATGTTCCTTGACCAGAACTTCTTTGGTGGCCCGCGCGCCTATTTCAGGGCCCGCATGGCACTCCTCAAGGACTTGTTCGAGCAAGGGAAATTCGGCGGCTGGGCGGCGCTGGTCACCGCCGATTTCTTCACCAGCGCCGAAAACGTCTCGCTGGCAAGCGAATCCGGTTGTATTGGTTTTTTTAGTGGCGTCGAATCGTTCAGCCGCGCGCAGGTCACCGCCTTCAACAAGAAGCAGAATCTGGTGTTGCCGCAGGAGGAAACCATCCGCTCGTGTCTGGAGGCCGGTCTGATCTTCCATTACGGGCTGATCTTCGACCTGGCTGACCAAAGGATCGACGAGGTGCTGGCTGAAACCGACTTCATCGCCGCCAACCCGCACATTACCCTGCCCAGCTTTCTCAGTTTTGCCATCCCGATGCTCGGCACGCCGCTGTTCGGCAGTCGGCTGTGCGAGGGTCTGTTTCTACCGAATGTCAGGCTGCGCGACATGGATGGGCGATCACTGGTCTGTCACCCCGTCGACCCCATCGAGGAGGCCGTCGCCTTTGCTGCGCGCATGGATAAAGGTCTGATCGCGAAACGCAAGTTGGCCTTGCATGCCTGGCGATTCTTTCGCCGCTATCGCGCTAGCTTATCGAACTGGGGGCTGCTGAGCGGCCTGGGAAATGCCTGGGCAATGAGCTACCCGCGTTTCGGCAGCAATGGTCGCGACGGTATTCGACCCGGCGGGGACGGCTGCCGCAGCTACCTTGCCAGTTCTGAACCACTCGGGTCACTGTACCGCCCCCGGATCGGGATCCCCGAACGGTACCGCGGTCATTTCGAAGCACTCTGCGTCACTGATGCCGATGGCGAGCTGCACGATGACCTGATTGACGACGCCGCCAGTCTGCTGCCGCAGGCCAGCGACGAAAAAGCGACGATTCGCACCTATACTGCAATCGCGAACAATGCAACCGCGATGCCCTGACACGCGCAGCTTTCTTGTGTCTCCGAAGACAGGAAGCGTCGCTGCCGAAAAACTACGGAATGACGCGTGTGACTATCAAGCAGCTCTGTAAAGGTCTGGTGCTTCTGGTGGTGATCGCCCTTACGCTTCCCGGGGCGGTGCCGGAGACCCATACCTTCTCGGCGGGATTGACGACTTTGTGGGATGCCCCGCAAGGCCCCGGTCGATCGGACGATGCGAGCCGCTGGCTGACCCGGCTCCGTGATTCGGTTGCCCTGCCGCGCGCGGGTTGCGAGAAGCTTGAGCTGCCGGACTTGTCATTGACCAAGCCAGCCCGTGCTTTCCAGATCAAGGTCGAGCGCGAGCAGTTCGGTGCTCGATCGCCAATTGTCTACCTGCAGGAACCGATTGCCGAGTTCTTCATTGTCGTCGCCACCGACGTGAATGGTTGCCCCTGGCTGTCGATTTCTGGTCGTGGCTTGCCCTTCGCCCACCGCGATATAGTCAGTCCATTCCCCTATGCGCACCTTCCCGCGTTGCCCGAAGGCGCGGTAGTCACGGCGATCGTGCAGGACTACAAGGCCATTCGTCCGTGGATCATGCTCGCCGACGAAACCAGCTTCGTGCGCGATAACACCGTGCTGTGGATCGGCATGGGTGCCTACAGCGGCATCCTGCTGATGATGATTGTCGTCGCCCTCGGCTTCGATGCTTACGCAGGCAGCCGCGTCGCATTGGCCTACGCCTTCTACTGCTTCGCACTGCAGATCTGGCTGGTGCAGAATTTCGGCATCGGCTCTGCGTTCGTGCCCTGCTGGCCCGGCCCGCAATACTTCCCGTTCCTCCAGGCGATCTCGGTAGCCGGCGTGGTGCTCGGCATTGGCTTCGCGGTACTGGAGTTCTTGCAGCTTCGCGGCAGGGTGCGCTTGGCCATTGGCGGCTTTGTCGTGCTCAGCGCGCTCTGTTTCCTCAGTTCGGCATGGCATGCCGCCGGTTACCGTGCCGGGGCAGCCGTTCTCTTTGTCCTGGCCGTGGCCACCATCGTGCTGCTCGCCAGGGGAGTGTTCAGGCGCAGTGCCTCGATCCGCCTGTTCACGCTGGGGCTGGGCGCGACGATGATCGGCGGGGGGGTGCAGGCTTTTTCGGTAATCGGCAGCGGTGTCGAAGTGAGCCGCCTGGCGGCATTCGCATTTCCGATCGGCAGCCTGTTTCAGGCGGCCTTCTGGCTCGCAGCGCTGATCATCCGGCTGCGGGGCGAGCACCGGGACTTGCACGAACTCGAAGGACAGCAGGCTGCAATCATTTGGGCGATGCCTGACTTGATCCTGGTCTTCGATCGGCAAGGAATCTGCCTCGACTATAAACAGCCTTGCGCTACGCGATTCTTCGTTACCGGGAGCGAGCTGCTCGGCAAGAACGTGTCGGCAGTTCTGCCAACCGAGACGGCGAGTGCCATTCAGCGGGGTATCGAGAAGGTGCTGCAAGAAAGCAATCTGCAATCGGTATTCGTCGAGCTGCCGGTGGACGGCAACATCCACCACTACGAGGCGCGTATCGCGCCAAACGGAGCCAACAAGGTGCTAGTCGTAGTGCGCGACATCACGCTCCAGAAACACAACGAGGAGAGAATCCGTCGCTTGGCCTACTTTGACACGCTGACCGGCTTGCCAAACCGGCAGAGTTTTCTCGAACGCCTCGACCGCGAATTACTGCGGGCACGCAGGACCAATCGCCGGATGGCGCTGCTATTTCTCGACCTGGACGGTTTCAAGCATATCAACGACACGCTAGGGCACAGTGCCGGCGACTGCCTGCTGCAGACTGTCGCTGAGCGCCTGCAGGAGAAACTGCGCGCAGGTGCTTTCATTGCCCGGCCGGCACTCGATGAATCGGGCCTGCACTTCGCACGCCTTGGCGGTGACGAGTTCACCGTCGTTCTGCCCGATGTCGACACCGCCGAGGCCGCCTGCGCGGTCGCGCAGCGAATACAGGCGCTGCTCAGACGGCCTGCCCTGATCGGCGAACAGGAGATCACGGTCACCTCGAGCATCGGCATCGCGCTCTTCCCCGCCGACGGCGACGATGCAGCGACGCTGCTAAAGCATGCGGATACCGCGATGTATTATGCCAAGGAGCAAGGGCGTGACAACTGGCAGTTGTATGAGCGAACGCTGACTACCCGAACGACGGCACGCCTGGCTCTTGAAGGCGATCTTCGCAAGGGCCTCGAACGAGGCGAATTTCGCCTGTTCTACCAGCCCCAGGTGCGCGCCACCGATGGGACGGTCATCGGTATCGAAGCACTGATTCGCTGGCAGCATCCGCAGCAAGGGCTGGTATCGCCGGCGCTGTTCATCCCCGTTGCCGAGGAAACCGGACTGATCGTCCCGATCGGCGAGTGGGTGCTCAATGCCGCCTGCAGCCAGGTGCGGCAGTGGCAGCAGAGTGGCGTTTCGGTACCGCGGGTGGCGGTGAACGTCTCCGCACGCCAGCTTGGTGCAGCGGGTTTCCTGGACACCGTTGCGGCGATCATCGTTGCAACGGGCATCGCTGCCGACCGGCTCGAACTTGAATTGACCGAAAGCATCCTGATGGAGCCGGATGCCAAACGAATCACGGGACTGTATCGTCTGCGCGCAATGGGGGTGCACTTCTCGATCGACGATTTCGGCACCGGCTACTCATCGCTGTCCTACATCAAGCGCTTCCCGATAGGCACGCTGAAGATCGATCAGAGTTTCATCCGCGGCCTGCCGCAGAATGCCGACGACGCCGGGATCACCACGGCGATCATCGCCATGGCCCGCAGCCTCGATCTGGATGTCATTGCCGAAGGGGTCGAAACCAGAGAACAACTCGACTTTCTGCAGCGTGCGCAATGCCCGAAACTGCAAGGCTACCTGTTCAGTCGCCCGCTGCCGCCAGACGAGATCGAAGATCTCCTGCGTCGCGGCCGCATCGACCTGCCCGCAAAGAACGCCGGAGAATGACCCAGATTCCGCTGCAAACACCGCGCTAGCGACAAGCGTACGAGAGATACCGGTGCGAGTACCGACAGAGTGCTGGGGATTGCTGACTGACGCCTGCCTCTGTGTGGGAGCTTGCGTTTCAGGCGGACCATAGTGCGGGATGTTGGTCGATGGCCGCAGGCAGTGGAGTGTCGTAGCGCATCTGTCGCGATTGATGCGCTTCGTACGTCACCACCTTCCAGGGGCTTGCGCTAGGCTGCGACGAGATCCTTGATCCACCGTCGTTGCACTTCGCGGCGGCGATCGTCGGTCAGTCTTTCGATGAGCTTCTCGCGAACCGCGGTGAAGGGCAACGTTCCACAGGGGAGAACCTCATCGCAGCGAATGATGTGCAGGCCAATCGGTGACTCGATAACAGCGCTGATTTCGCTTTCACTCAGCAGGAAAGCGACCTCTTCGAGTTCCGGGTAAAGCTGCTTGCGCCTCACGACGCCGAGTTGACCACCTTGCGTCGCCGTCGGGCACTGCGAATGGCGGAGCGCAGCTTCGCCGAATTCCTTGGCCTTCTTCAGCGTCGTGCGTAGCGCTTCGAGTTTTGCTGCTGCTTCAATTCTTTCACCAGCAGTGTCGAAGGTGATCAGGATGTGGCGCAGGCGGCGAGTTTCGGGACGGTGGAACGCTTTCGGGTGCAGGTGGTAGTAGATTTCGGCGTCCACCGCGCTGACCCGGTCGACCCGCGCGGCGACTTTGTCGAGCAGCGCTTCGACCGAGAGATCGCGTTCGACGGCAGCGGCGAGTTGTTCCTCGTCGAGGCCGACACGTTCGAGTTCGTCGGCGAGTTCACGCTCGCTCTGGTAGCGCTGGCGGATTTCAAAGAGTCGCGTACTGAGCGTATCGGGCGGCACGACGACGCTCGCCGCTTCGCAACTGCTGAGAATACGCTGCTCGATGGCGTTCTGCCGCGTAGCGACCTCGGCGACACGCAGATGTTCTGCTTCGGAGAGTGCTTCAGGGGGCTTCTGGAAGAGTTCCCAGGAGAGTTTCAACTCAAGGTAGCCGCGCTGCATCGTCCTCTACCTCCGCCGCGGCCAGTGCGTCTTCCGGGATCTGCAGCACGCGCCCCGGCAGGACGTCGAAGTGGATGTGATAGGCGACGCCGCCCGGTGCGTCGCGGATCACCTTGATCACCTTGCCGATGGCGCCTCGGGTGACCAGCATTTCACCGCCGACCGAGAGGTTCTTGGCGGCGGCGATGGTCTCGCGGAATTCAAAGCGCGACGGCATCCACGGTTCGTCGGCACCGATCAATTCCTCTTCGCGACAGCCGACGATTCGACCTTCGTCGAAAAAGTTCACCGAGTAGATGATCTGGTCCTGCAGAAACGTACCGACGTCGACCACGTAGCCAATGCTGCCGCGGCGGACGAGCGGTGCGCCGGAGTCCAGGCCCGGATACGTGCCGTCGTTCCTGACATTGCGCGTCAGGCGTACCGCTTCGCCGAAATCCCAACGCTGCCAGCGTTGCCAGTGTGCGTCGCTCATTTATGAAACACCTTGTCCAGCGGAACGAAGGACGTCGAGCCACCACCCGGCTTCTGAACATGGTGGAAGACAGCGAAGACTTTCTCGGTCAGCGCGTCGGAAGCGACGAAATCCTGGTAAGCGCGTGCCAGCCAAAGGCGGTAAATGGCGTGCTGCGCAGCTTCCTCCTGCGGCAGCTCGGGGGCCTGCCTGGCCAGGTAGTCGTGAAAGCGCTGCAGGATGTGCAGACGATTCACCTGGACGACGTCTGTGTCGTAGGGAACGGCAAAGAAATCGAGAAAATCCTCGGCCGAAGCGAGCTCTTCGAGGGCTTCGGCAAGGGTGCGCGTCTCGTTCATGGCAGTCTCCTCAGACCAGGGCAAGGGAAAGGCCGAACTCTTCATCGGCCTGCTGGAACGTACCGTCAGGTTCTCCGGCGCCAGCAGGTGGGCGCGCAACAGCGCCGTTTCGGCAGTTTCCTGGCCGTATTCGCGCGCCGCCTGGTCGAGCAGAAGCGAGGCTCTCGCCGGCAGAGCTTCTTCGAAGCAGAGTTTGCAGTCGGAAAAGTCGAGTAGATCCATGGCCGCCTCAGTGAAAAGATTCGTTCTTGCAGCACAGGTCTCCGGCGCTGCAGATGCGGCATTCGCCGCTGCGGTCGGCCGCTGGTGGTTCGTCGCGCAGCGTTGAAAGTTCGCTTTCGAGCAGTTCGATGCGCGCTATCAGGCAGGCGATCGACTTGGCCACCGGGTCGGGCAACAGGTTGTGGTCGAGACTGATGCCGTTCTCGGGGCGCTCACCGGCGCCTCCGCCAGCCACACGCGTCGCGACGATACGGCCGGGAACACCGACGACGGTACGGTCGGCGGGAACATCCTTGACGACTACCGAATTGGCGCCGACGCGGACGCGTTCGCCAATGCTGATCGGGCCGAGAATCTTGGCGCCGGCACCGACGACGACGCCGTCGGCCAGCGTCGGGTGGCGCCGGCCCTTGCTCCATGAGGTGCCGCCGAGTGTGACGCCGTGGTACAGCGTGACATCGTTGCCGACTTCGGCGGTTTCGCCGATCACCACGCCCGCGCCGTGGTCGATGAAGAAGCGACGGCCGATCGTCGCACCGGGGTGGATATCGACGTTGGTCAAAGTCCGCCCGATGAATGACAGAAAGCGCGCCAAGAAGCGCCAGCCGCAGAGCCACAGGCGATGCGCCAGACGATGGCCGAACAGGGCATGTACGCCGGGGTAGGTGGTGAGGACTTCCAGCGTCGAGCGGGCCGCGGGGTCGCGCTCGAAGACGCAAGCCAGGTCTTCCCTGAGAGTGGCCCACAGGCCGGGCGCTGGACTGACGCCGGCGGCGAGGGTGAGGGTTTCAGACATGGGGCAAGCTCCTCAACGAGGCGAGCAGCGCGCGCAGATCGGGCGTCTCCGGCGGCTGCTTGTGCCTGGCGACGAAATTGCGAATACGCGGCAGCAGCGCCTGCGCTTCGCGGTCGTCGACCGTGGCGCCGAAACCGGCATAGACCATTTGCACCGCCCGCGAGCCGGAATGCTTGCCGAGCACGATGCGGTGCGACTGGCCGACTTCCTGTGGGTCGAAACCCTGGTAGTTGTCGGGATGCTTGAGCAGTCCGTCGACATGGATGCCGGCCTCGTGCGTGAAAGCGCCAGCGCCGACGACGCTTTTCTGCCACGGCACGGCGCGGCCCGAGGCGCTGGCGACCTGCTGCGAAACTGCCGGGAAGCCTTTCAGATCGACGCCGGTTTCGATGCCGTGCAGCTTCGTCAGGCCGAGGACGACTTCTTCCAGCGGCGCATTGCCGGCGCGTTCGCCGAGGCCGTTGACCGTCGTATTGACATGCGTCGCGCCGGCCCTGCACGCGGCCAGCGTGTTGGCGGTAGCCAGTCCGAGGTCGTCATGCGCGTGCATTTCAATTTCCAGCCCGCTGCTGCGGCGCAGGGTGCTGATGCGCTCGAAAGTGCCGAAAGGCTCCAGGACGCCGAGCGTGTCGGCAAAACGCAGGCGACGGGCGCCGGCGCGTTCGGCGGTCTCGGCCAGCGCGCAGAGAAAGCTCACGTCGGCGCGCGAGGCGTCCTCGCAACCCAGGCCTACTTCGAGCCCGAGGCTCAGCGCGGCGCCGATATAGAGCGGGAGCTCGCGCAGCAGCCAGCGGCGATCGCGGCCGAGCTTGTAGGCCAGATGCTGGTCGGAGGCGGGTACCGAAATGTCGATCAGGTGTACCCCGAGGTCGGCGCAGGCGGCAATGTCGGTTAGGTGCATGCGGCTCCAGACCATCAGGCGTGGCGGCAGTTTGAGATCGGCCACAGCGCGCACCGACTCGCGCTCTTCGTCGCCCATCGCCGGAATTCCCACTTCGAGTTCCGGCACACCGATGGCCGCCAAGTGGCGGGCAATGTCGAGCTTTTCGGCGAGCGAGAACGCCACCCCGGCCGACTGCTCGCCGTCGCGCAGGGTGGTGTCGTTGATGGTGACGAAAAGCGGGTCGGTCATGGCAATCTCCTTGACTCCCTTGCAGCAAGGATGATGCCAGCGTACAAGCCTTTGAAACAATGCAATTGTTGATTCCCTGTCAGGGCTGATGTGAGGACGATGTCGAGAATGCGACAATCGTACCCGGAGCGATCGGCTATCCTTGTACGCTTGGCAGATCCAGGACAGCGCGCATGACTTCCCGTCAACTTGAATGACCAGCAAGGAGTACCCATGAGTACAACGACGAGTAGCACGACAGAGCGCCCGAACCCGCGCGACCTGTTGCAACAAATGTTTGCTGCCGCGATTGAAGCGGCGCAGCCCGCGCATTGCATCCCGCCGCATCTGCCTGAAATACAACCAGTGCCCAGTGGCCGCCTGATCGTTATCGGTGCTGGCAAGGCCTCGGCGGCGATGGCCCGCGCCGTTGAGGATAACTGGCCGGGTCCGCTCTGCGGGCTGGTGGTCACGCGTTACGGCTATGGCGTGCCATGCACACGAATCGAAATCGTCGAGGCCGCCCATCCCGTTCCCGATGCGGCAGGGCTGGCCGCTGCCGGACGCATCTGCGCTCTGGTCAGCGATCTGACTCCGGACGACACCGTGTTGTGCCTGATTTCCGGCGGAGGTTCTTCGCTGCTCGTCTCGCCACTCGACGGCATTACTCTCGAAGACAAGCAGGCGGTCAGTCGCGCGCTGCTCAAATCAGGGGCCAGCATCAGCGAGATGAACTGCGTCCGCCGTCATCTCTCGGCGATCAAGGGGGGCCGCCTGGCCGCAGCGTGTCATCCGGCGAAAGTAATCACGCTCCTGATTTCCGACGTGCCGGGGGATAACCCCAGCGACATCGCCTCAGGTCCGACGGTGGGCGATGCGACCACTTGCGACGATGCGCTGGCCATCGTGCGGCGCTACGCAATCGAACTGCCGGCGACGGTTCGAGAGGTGCTCGATAGCGGCCGTGGCGAATCGATCAAGCCCGATGATGCACGCCTGGCGAGAACAGAGACGCACCTGATCGCCACGCCACAGATGGCGCTCGAAGCCGCGGCGCAAGTCGCCGCCGACGCCGGGGTCACTCCCCATATCCTCAGCGACAGCATCGAGGGCGAGGCGCGCGAGGTGGGCAAGGTGATCGCCGGGATCGCGCTGCACGTTGCTGGCCGTGGCCAACCCTTCGCCGCACCCTGCGTCCTTCTTTCCGGCGGCGAGACGACGGTGACGGTGCGCGGCAACGGGCGTGGCGGGCGCAACGTCGAGTTCCTGCTCGCCCTCGGCGTCGCGCTGGACGGGAGTCGCGGCATCCACGCCATCGCCGGCGACACCGATGGCGTGGACGGCCAGGAGGAGATCGCTGGCGCCTGGCTCGCGCCGGACAGCCTGGCCCGCGCCTGGGACAAGGGCATCAAGCCGCTGGTCAGCCTGGACAACAACGACGGCCACGGTTTCTTCCAGGCCCTGGGCGACTCGGTCATCACCGGACCGACCCTGACCAACGTCAACGACTTCCGGGCGGTACTGATCACCGACGAGGCCACCTGAAATTGGCTTTTCATGACTCTGGTGCAATGCGCTTTGCTTATTGCACCCTACGCCGTTTTTCTTGCTCGTTGCCTGTAGGGCGCAATAACCGAAGGGCATTGCGCCGATTCCACGTGCCTCAATCCTCGCCTGATGCCTGACTACCGTCGAGCCTGGTATCCGGGCGGCACCTATTTCTTCACGGTGAACCTGCTGCAACGGCAAGGCAATGACCTTCTGACGCGGCATGTTGATTTGTTGCGGGAAAGCGTTCGTTTGGTACGGCAAGGCCACCCTTTCCACATCCATGGCTGGGTGGTCTTGCCCGATCACTTGCACTGTGTGATCGAACTGCCGCCTGCGGACGCCGATTTCGCGACCCGCTGGCGACTGATCAAAATGGGATTCTCCAAGACCATACCCGGTGGCGAAATAGTGTCCGTGGTGCGTGTTCGCCGGGGAGAGCGGGGTATCTGGCAACGACGATACTGGGAGCACTTGATTCGTGATCAGGCGGATTTCCAGGCGCACATGGACTATGTCCACTTCAATCCGGTGAAGCACGGGCTGGCTGGGCGTGTGCTTGACTGGCCTTATTCGACTTTTCACCAGTTGGTGGCGGCGGGTGTCTATCCGGCGGACTGGGCAGGCGCCGAGGGGAAGTCGTTGGCGTACGATGATTGACGGGTGACGAGTGGTGCAATGCGCTTCGCTTATTGCACCCTACGCCGCGTTTCTTGCGCGTAGCCTGTAGGGCGCAATAACCGAAGGGCATTGCGCCGGTGCGCCAAAGGCGAAACGGCCGCTGCGCCAATGGCTAGACCGAATACGGCCGATGCAGCCAGCCGCGGACGACATCAATGTCGCGTTCGGGCAGGTAGGCGAAGCCGGCCAGCGAGTCTTCGACGACTGCCTCGGCGACCCAGTGCGGGACGGCCTTGGTGGCGAGCATGTGGAAGTACCAGGCCATCGGGTAGCCGGCCTGGCGGTCGAAGTGAGCCAGGACGGCCTGTAGTTTCAGGCCGCTGGTGCCGGCGGTGGCTTCGCAGTCCGGTGCGCCGCCACCTTGCGTGGCGATCGGCTGGGCGCGGAAGATCGGCTGGTGGTAGCGGTCGAGATGTTCGCGGGTGGCAATCACCCAGTGGTTGCAGTATTCGCTGGTGTGGCCGGCGCTGCTGCCGGTCCAGTCTGCCAGCATGCGGTGGATCGGCGAGGGTTCAGGTTTTTGCCTCAGCATACGGTGCAGGAAAGCGCCGATGTGCTGAACGCGGCGGAAGTTGTAGAAGGGCAGACCAACCGGCAGTGGCTTGTCGGCACCGCCGCGCGGGTCGAGCAGTTCGTCCAGCGTGTTGGCGTGGTTGGCAAAAAGCTGATGGACGCGCATTTCCTGCAGATCTTCGATTTCGAGCTGCAGGAAGGCGTCGGTGCCTTCGCCGGCGGCCGCGACCAGGTAATGCGTCTGGCCAACGAGTCGGGTGGCGTAGAGCTGGCGATCGGCGAAGTCGTCGATCAGCAGGGCAAAATCGCCGTTGTGTTGATCGAGCGCGTTTTCGACCCACTCTTCGAGATTGTCTGACAAGCGATGGCCGTTGACGGCGATAACTCCGCCGAGGCGATACCAGCCGCCGCGGCTCAGCGCGTGGCGGAATTTCCAGTCGGGCAGGGCCACGCTCAGGGCCTTGACGAGGGCGCCGGGGCCGCTGCTGACCGGCACCTTGGTACAGCTTTCGACGATCGCGGGCGCGAGCGATTTGCAGTATTCTGACCAGCCCTGGGTTTCGTTCATTGGGGATTCGCCGCGAAGCGTGCCAGCGACGTCGCGGGAACCCCCATGATCCGGGCCAGCCAGGGCGGCGGGTTGGCGAGACGGCGCTGCAGTTCGACCAGCACTTCGCGGGCCGGGCCGCCGGCCGCTTTCTTGATCGGATAAACGCCGGCGCGGACCACCTTGGCGGCCGCCGGGCCACCGATCGATTGCACATAGACGATCTGGCAGTCGCTGATCAGCGCCGAGCGGGCGGCGTTTCTGTCTTCTGCGGCATCGGCCTCGACGGTGGTGCGCACGCCGATCAGCTTGACCGCCTGCTGAGCCACCTGATAGATCAGGAAGCGCTCGCAGGAACCGAAATGGCCATCGAGGTTTTCGCCGCGGTTGGCGGCGATGGCGACGCGGATGGAGCCCGGCATTTCGCCCTTGGTGTAGGCGTCCACTGCCGGAAAATCGCGGTGGTCGACGCCCTCACCCCAGAGCAGACGGACGGCTTCCTTCAGTGCCTCGGCCTCGACGCCGACATGGCAACCCTGTTCGGCAAAGTCACCGGCGAGGATGACGCGCAGATCTTCGACGGTGAGCGTGCCGAGCTTGGCTTCGGTCAGCGGCGCTTGCAGGCTTTCCAGTAGCGCGTCGACCAGCGCGCGGACGTCGAGGGAATTGAGGGCGCGGGCCGCCAGCGCGATGCGCAGCGCGGCTTCGCGGGAGGCTATTGGGGGTATTGGGGGTTCGGACATGGCAGGCTCCGGGCCGGTGGGTCAGTTTCGAGTGGGTGCACAGGCGGCCCGATCATTGAACTCAATGATCGGGCGAATCGATCGTCTTCAGGCGTAGCTGATGCAGCCCGACGGGCAGACGTCGACACACAATGGCGAGTCGTTGTGGCCGTCGCATTCGGTACACGTGCTGGCATCGATCTTGAAGAAGATTTTGCCGGAGCTGATTGATTTGGTCGGACAAACCGGCTTGCAGTCGCCGCAGGCGGTGCACATGTCGGAGTCGATCTTCATTGCCATGGTGTTTCTCCTTGGTTTTTCTAGTCTTCGGCGGCGCCGATGCGCCTGGCTCGCAGTGAGATCGGCAGGCGTGGCGGCCTGGCGATCGGGTCGATGTAATAAATTCCGCCATTGTCGAGTTTCAGTTCGCCGCCCCATTTTTCCTGGGTGTCGAACTCGATCGACGAGATGGACGCTTCCAGATCTCGCTTCGGAAGGTAGAACGTCAGCCCACCGCTGACGGCCGTACGGATCATGATGTTGGCCATGCAAAGCTCCTGTCACCGTGGAGGTCGCCACAGCAACGCCAGGGGAATCAGCAATAGCCCCTCACGCGTCACCGGGTGAGGGGCAGGTGGGTCGCGGTTAGCGAACCAGGTCGAAGTTGTAGTCGGTGGTCGCCATGCCGATCGTTTCCCGGTCCAGTTGCTCGAGGACCGCGTTGGTCAGTTGCGTGACGATGGACATCATTCCTTCGTAGCCCAGCGTCGTCTGACGATGCAGGTGATGACGGTCGAAGATCGGGAAGCCGAGGCGGATCAGAGGTACTTCGAACTCTTCACCCTTGTAGCGGGTGTCGCGCTGAATGTACTTGCCGTAGGAGTTGCCGATCAGGAAGTCGGGCTTGTCGGTGAAGCACAGGCTGCGCATGTGCCACAGGTCGCAGCCTGTATAGACCTTGCCATTGACCCCGAACGGGCTCGTTTCGAGCAGCTTCTCGACCACCTTGCCCCAGCGTTTGTGGGCGTTGTGGCACACGATGTGCGTCGGCTCGGCACCGACTTCGAGCAGGATCTTGACCATGCCCAGGACGAAGTCCGGGTCGCCGTAGAGGGCGAACTTCTTGCCGTGCAGCCAGGCGTGGCTGTCGGCAATCAGATCCATGCAGCGGCCGCGTTCCTTGGCCAGCGATTCCGGAATCTCCTTGCCGGTGACTTCGGAGACTTTCATCAGGAACTCGTCGGTCCAGTCGACGCCCATCGGGATGTTCAGCTTGGGAATCTCCTGGTTCCAGGTGTTCTCGATGAACTTCTTCGACTTCTCCAGTTGCGTTGGCTGCAGCAGGAGCGTCGTCAGTGCGTTGGGCGCGTCCTTGATCTCGTCCTGCGTCGTGCCGCCGGCGTACATGCGGAATTCACCGTCGGTCGGCGTATCGAACACTTCGCTCGGGTCGCACAGGAAGGTGTAAGCGACGTCCATTTCATCGAGCATGCGCTTGATGACGCGGTAGTTGCCGAGGTAGGTCTCGAAGCCGGGGATGATATTGATCTTGCCGTTCGCGCCGACCTTCTTGTCGGCCATCGTGTTCAGCGTGAAGGAACGGATGATGCCTTCGAGCATGTTGTCCCAGCCGGTGGTATGCGAACCGACAAAGGACGGCGTGTGCGCAAAAGGTACAGGGAATTCCTGCGGGATGTGGCCTTCCTTCTTGGTGTTGTTGATGAACGCATTGAGGTCGTCACCAATGACTTCCGCCATGCAGGTGGTCGACACGGCGATCATCTCCGGCTTGTAGATCGCCTTGGCATTGGCCAGTCCGTCGTACATGTTCTTCTGGCCGCCGAACACCGCGGCGTCTTCGGTCATCGAGTCCGAAACGCACGAGCACGGTTCTCTGAAATGACGATTGAAGTAGGTGCGGAAGTAAGCGACACAGCCTTGCGAGCCATGCACGTAGGGCAGGGTCTTGTGGAAGCCCGAGGCGCAGAGCACGGCGCCGAGCGGCTGACAGGCCTTGGCGGGGTCCACCGTCAGCGCCTGGCGCTTGAAGTTGAGTTCCTGATACTCCAGCGTGGTGGTCCACAAGAAGGTTTCGCGGACCTTGTCGGCGCTGTGGCCTTCCTCGAAGAGCTCACGTTTGTCGGTCAGCGACTTCCTGTAGTCGTCGTCACCGAACAGCGGGTAGCACGGCTTGATCTTTTCTGCAGTTTGCATTGCTTTTCTCCTTGCCGGTGCCGCCCATCTGCGGATACCGGCGCAAGGTTTACGATTTTTTGCGATTTCTCAGGCGGCTTCTTTCACTGCTTCGGCAGTGACCTTCTTCCAGGGTGGCAGGAGGTTGTTCCAGACCGGATTGGACAGGGCGATGTCCATGTCGCGGGCAAAGATGCCGAAGCCGTCATAGCCGTGGTACGGGCCGGAGTAGTCCCAGGAGTGCATCTGGCGAAACGGAATGCCCATCTTCTGGAAAATGTACTTCTCCTTGATTCCTGAGCCGACCATGTCCGGCTTGATCCGCTTGACGAATTCCTCGAGCTCGAAGCCGTTGGCGTCGTCGTAGATCAGCGTCGCATTGCCCATCTCCTTGATCGTGCGATCGTAGTCGTCGTTGTGGCCGAATTCGTAGCCGGTGCCGACGACTTCCATCCCCAGGTCTTCGTAGGCGCCGATAATGTGACGCGGCCGCAGCCCGCCGACGTAGAGCATGACCTTCTTGCCCTGCAGCCGCGGCTTGAAGCGCGCGATGACCGCGTCCACCATCGGCTGATAGCGGGCGATGACCGCCTCGCACTTCTCCTTGACCGAATCGTCGAAAAAGGCAGCGATGCGGCGCATCGATTCGATGATCTTGGTCAGGCCGAAGAAGTTGTATTCCATGTAGGGAATGCCGTACTTCTCTTCCATGTGGCGGCTGATGTAGTTCATCGAGCGATAGCAGTGCAGCAGATTGAGCTTCACTTTCGGCGTGTTCATCATTTCCGCCAGCGTGCCGTCGCCGGACCACTGAGCGACCACGCGCAACGCCATCTCCTCAAGGAGGATACGGGTGGCCCAGGCGTCGCCGCCGATGTTGTAGTCGCCGATGATCGCCACGTCGTAAGGCGTCGTCTCCATGGTGACGCCGTCGCGTTTGTCGAGCACCCAGTCGCGGATCGTGTCGTTGGCGATGTGGTGGCCGAGTGACTGGGAGACGCCGCGGAAGCCTTCGCAGCGCACCGGGACGACCGGCTTGCCGATCGCCGCCGAAGTCTTCTTGGCGATCGCTTCGATGTCGTCACCGATCAGCCCGATCGGGCACTCGGACTGGACGCTGATGCCTTTGTTGAGCGGAAAGAGCTGGTCGATTTCCTCGATCAGTTTGCTCAGCTTCTTGTCGCCGCCGAAGACGATGTCCTTCTCCTGGAAGTCGGAGGTGAAGTTCATCGTCGCGAAGGTGTCCACCCCGGTGGTGCCGACGTAGTAGTTGCGCCGACCGGCGCGGGAAAACTGACCGCAGCCAATCGGGCCGTGCGAGATGTGGATCATGTCCTTGATCGGACCCCAGACCACACCCTTGGAACCGGCGTAGGCACAGCCGCGAACGGTCATCACGCCGGGCAACGTCTTGCGGTTCGAGGTGATGCACTTCTTGGATTGCTCGATACTTTGATCATTGACCGTCAGATGCTTGGCGCGGTCCTTCTTGGCTTTTTCGGGATAAACCTCGAGCACCTCTGCGATGAGGGCTTCGGTTTCCTCGCGAGACAGGGTCGTCATGCTTTCCTCCTGACGCCGCCACTCATCTGTGGTCGGCGTAGTGGTTGAAAATGGCGGGTTCGCTGGCCAGCAATCCGCCGGGTCTGGTAAGGCTCAGGCGGCTTCAGCGGCCAGTTCGGCGGCCAGTTCGGCGGCGGTCTTGCCGATGATTGCCGTGTTTTCGACTTCCATGATGCCGAACTCCATCAGCAGCTCTTCGAGCTGCTCCATCTCGATCGGCGTCGGGATGACGAAGTTGGTGTTGTTCACGATCTTCAGCGCCAACTGCCGGTACTCCTCGGCCTGCTGGTGCGTCGGATCGTATTCAATGACCGTCATGCGGCGGATTTCGGCGTGCTGCACGACGTTGTGCCGGGGAACGAAGTGGATCATGGTGGTGCCCAGGCGGGCAGCCAGCGCACTGACCAGGTCGTCTTCGCGGTCGGTGTTGCGGCTGTTGCAGATCAGGCCGGCCAGACGCACGCTACCCGAATTGGCATACTTGACGATGCCCTTGGAGATATTGTTGGCGGCGTACATGGCCATCATTTCGCCGGAGCAGACGATGTAGATTTCCTGCGCCTTGTTTTCGCGGATCGGCATCGCGAAGCCACCGCAAACCACGTCACCGAGCACGTCGTAGAAAACGAAGTCGAGGTCTTCGTCGTAAGCGCCTTCTTCTTCCAAAAAATTGATGGCGGTGATCACGCCGCGGCCGGCACAGCCGACGCCTGGCTCGGGGCCACCGGATTCAACGCACTTGATGCCGCCGAAACCGACCGACAGGACGTCTTCCAGTTCCAGGTCTTCGACCGATCCTGCTTCGGCAGCGAGGTGCATCACCGTGGTCTGAGCCTTGCTGTGCAGGATCAGGCGGGTCGAGTCGGCCTTCGGGTCACAGCCGACGATCATTACTTTCTTGCCGGCTTCGGCGATCGCCGCCACCAGATTCTGCGTGGTGGTGGACTTGCCGATGCCGCCTTTGCCGTAAATGGCACATTGACGCAGTTTAGCCATGGTGTAATCTCCTTGTACTGTCAGTCGATTTGCGAAGAAATCAGAGAGGGTCGCACCCTGACTTCTGCACATTGCGTGCCAGGTCGGCCGACAGACTGCAAGCTATTGAAGCAAAGATGAAAACAGAAATTGGAGTGGCGCCCGATGAGGCGCTGGGATGTGACAAATCAACGTTGCTTTGTCGGGGTGACGACAAAGCAACGTTGCCGCGCGAGGCGCGCCTGCCCATCAATCGCTGCAACCTGCCGGCGGTGGCGCTGGGCAGCCTGAGCTATCAGAAAAGCCCGACGCCGCTGCTCCTCGACGGCGTCGCCGAACTGCACCGCAACCTTTTCGACCGCCTGTACGCCGCCGCTCCCGGCGCCCGGGCCGGCGTTTTTCGCGATTACCTGACGGTTCACTTTCGCCTCGAACGTCCGGATGAAATGGGCTTTACCGGCTTGCGCAAGAGCCGCGCCAAGGCCAACTACGTGCGTCTGATCCGCGGCTGGAGTTTCGATTCCGACAGCCGCGACGGCGCCGTGCTCAAAGGGTGGGTCGAATCGCGCTTCGGCCTGATGCCGCGCTACCACGGCCAGCCGATGTTCGACCCTGCCGGCGACGCCTATCGTCGCTATCTGGAAATGCGCTCGCATGGCCTCTACGGCACCAGCGCGCTCGAGGCACAGTTCGACCTGGTCTATGGCTTCTGCCAACTGGAACTGGCGTTACGCCATCCGGGCGCGCGGCACGTGACGCTCTACCGCGGCGTCAATCGCATGGCCGACCACGAGATCCTGGCCAAAGGCGCAGGCGGGCGGCACGTCATCCTCTTGAACAACCTCAGTTCCTTCACCTGTAGCCGCGAACGCGCCGGCGAGTTCGGCGACTACATCCTGGCGGTGGACGTCCCGTTGACCAAGATTTTCTTCCACTGCGGCCTGCTGCCGGGAGTCCTGCAGGGCGAGGACGAATTTCTGGTGATTGGCGGAGTGGTCGATGTGACCTTGTCGACGCTGTGAGGGGAGGGGGGCATCGGACGTTGGCTACGGGGTGGCGACCCAAGGAGATGGTCCTGTGATTGCTGCGAGGGTTGCTGCGCAGCCATGGCAGAGGGTGACAAAGATGTTCTCGCAGCTCGCGTATGTCGCCTTGGCGGGACCTGGGCTCAACGGGGACTATCGGCCAGCCAGGGGAAGAATTCCGTGGAAGCGGTCATTGAGGTGCTCCGGGTGTATGCTGGCGACCGAAATTGCGTCGTGCTGCGCAATAATGAGAGCTATCCCTTCCGAACAATTGTGGAGTCAGCCATGAAGGTCTATTCAGCGGTAATTGAGCGGTGTGCCCAGACTGGCCTGTTCGTTGGTTATGTTCCGGGTTTTCCGGGCGCTCACTCGCAAGGCGAAACGCTCGATGAAGTCAACCGCAACCTGCAGGAAGTCATTGCAATGCTCCTGGAAGATGGCGAACCAATACTGGAGTCAGAGTTTGTTGGAGTTCAAAACGTCGCCGTGGCTTGATTATGGGCAATGTTCCGGTTCTCAAACCTGATCAAGTCACAGCAATTCTTGTTAGACTCGGCTTCACGGAAGTCCGCCAACGCGGTTCCCATAAACAATTCCGCGATGCCACCGGTCGCTGTACCAGGTGCCGTTTCATCAAGGTCGAGATATCTCCCCAAGCTTGCTCCGTCAAATCGCCAAGGACGTCGGCCTCCCGCTTGATGAGTTGATCAAGCACAGATAGGCTACCTCCCTACATGCCAGCCGATGTTCAACCCTTCCGGCGACGCCTATCGTCGCTGCCTGGAAATGCGCTCGCATGGCCTCTACGGCACCAGCGGGCTCAAGGCGCAGTTTGCCCTGGTCTACGCGTTCTGCCAAGTAGAACTGGCGTTACGCCATCCGGGCGTGCGGCACGTCACGCTCTACCGCGGCGTCAATCGCATGGCGGACCACGAAATTCTCGCCCAAGGCGGCGTCGGGCGGCACGTCATCCTCTTGAACAACCTCAGTTCCTTCACCTGCAGCCGCGAACGCGCCGGCGAGTTCGGCGACTACATCCTGGCGGTGGAAGTCCCGCTGACCAAGATCTTCTTTCACTGCGACCTGCTGCCGGGAGTCCTGCAGGGCGAGGACAAATTTCTGGTGATCGGCGGGGTCGTCGATGTGACCTTGTCGACGCTGCGAGGGGACGGTGGGGGTATCTGAGCGTCGGGAGTCGACTCTTCGGCAGCCACCTGAGTAGACGGCGAGGGCGATTGCTGCGGGTGTCTGTTGCTCGGTCTTTGCTTGACGGTCTTGGGGCGCTGGCAGTTCGCCCATGTCCGCTTTGCGGAAGCAGAGCTAGACGAGTACTATCGGCCAGAAGCAGCCAGTGGCGACAGCGCCACAAAGTTGCCGTTCCCGCGTTCTCGGTGTATGCTGATGCCCTGTATTTGACTTGCCGCTTTTCACCTTTATATAGCGCTGTATAGCCAACACAAGCAAGTTCTGAAAAGCCTTCAGTAAAACTAGAGAGGCTTTTGGCGCGATCAATGGTGCCGACCTAGGGAGCAGACGCCAGGGTTATGCAGCAAAGCTGCTCCCGATAACAAAGTTGGCGAACAGGGAGAATTTTGATGGACCTTTCGGTCGTAGCCGGATCATTTGCAACAATCGTAGGGCTTCTAAGTAATTTCAGTTCCGAGCGATCGAGCGCTGATCTGAAGGAATTCATCGCGTGGCTAAAGGAGAAGCGCCACGAAGACGTTGCATCTGTTATTGAAGGTAACGCGATCCTTTTTCAGCAACTTACTGCTATTTTTTTAAGTAACCATGAGGAACTAATCGCAAGGCTGGCTTCCCTTGACCAAATTCTGTCCTCTGTAGCTTCGCATATGGAGAGTTTCTCTGGGCTCGCCTTATCTATTCACCCGAAGGTCGAGATATCAGAACAAGCTTTTTCTGTTCTTAGGCAGCTTGTTGAATCCGGTGCGAAGCTGTTTATGGAGCACGAGATTATGTCGGGCGAGCCCGACGAGTACCAGCTTATGAACGGGGCGAATGGCAAGATCAAATACGATGAGCCGAGATTCATGGAAGATGATTTGAATACTCTTGTCCGTCATGGGTTTCTTAACCTTGAGATCGCTAGTCGCGGAAGTCGTCGCTTCTTGGTAACCAGAGAAGCTGTAAGGTTCATTCATGCGGCTATTCGCTAACAAATCGCTGCAGGCGCGTCGATCCTGACGGGCCGCGGCCTGAACTCAAACGTTGACTGTCAGCTTTCCAAGTCAGGCTACTTCCGCTGTGGGTAGGTTGCAGACATTCAGGAAACGCGAAAGCGGCGTTCTCCGGCCCCTCGCTACGACAAGCCGCCAACGTCGGCTCTGGCCGAGGAGCAGTCCGACGTCAGATTCCAGCGACCGGCAGCTTTATGATCAGTAAGCCGCCATTGCCCATGATAAATTCATGACGCGGGTTTGGGTCGGAAGCGGGAATTCACGCTGCCCGGAAGTAGCCGTCGACGTGGATGTGTTCGCAATGGTCTGGTTTCGGCGATCAGCAGACGGTGACGATGTTGCCATAAAGCCGTCGTTCAGGCCTTTTCGGTGTATGCTAGCGCCCTATATTCTTCCGTGCTACTTTACGTGTTTTTGTACTTCAAGAATACTCAACATACAGCGTAAAACATTTAGAAGAGTGGGTTTCAGGTATGACGACTTAAGGAACCGGTGCCGGAGTTGTGCAGCAAACCGGCTCCTGATAACAAAGTTAGGCGGTTCCGATGATTGATGCCACTGACGATTTAAAAGACCGGTTGTTAGTCGCGCTCGTACACAGCGACGCGGAGAGTCGAAGCGACCGAGCTAACAGACTCGTGTGGCTTTCACGCTTTATGCAGCCGTCAGAGATCATTTCTGGTCGTCTTGAACCATTAAGTCTCCTTGAGGAAGCGCGGGTTTGCTACGTCAATGGGCACTATATAGCCGTTCTGCTAACAGCTACCGCATTCATTGAGCAAACTCTAGTCGAGGAACTCGAAGATCTAGCCATTATTGGACCCCGCGAGACACTTGCCAAGGCAACCGAGACCGCCAGAAAGGCAGAATTGTTTTCTGTTGAATTACTCGCTGCAACTGACGATCTTCGAAAGATTCGGAACCCGTTTGCTCATCGAAAGCCCGATGACCATACACAAAATCTGAGCACGCGTTTTCGTGTCCGGAAAATGCATCCAAAATCTGTGCTAGAAGAAGATGCTCAGCACGCTATAGAGACCATGTATGAGTATTTCTCGCTCACACTCAAACCGGCCTAAGCTGGTCCGTCACCCCGTTCGCCTCGCTCTCTGGATGCTCTGCAATAAACGTGTGCAGCGCTAGTTGGCTTTACTCCGGCAGGTTCTTCACCCATGACACACTACCAGCAGATAATCATCGATATTCTCCAAGAGCAACACAGCCATCTTGCGAGCACCAAACAAGCCAGACTTGAAAGGTCGCGGTCGGAGTTGACCACATCTATTCTCGCTTGGAAAAAGTACACAGGCGGACCGTGTGGCCACGAAAGTCAAGACGAAAGAATATCTAAGTTGGCTGCACGTTTGGACGCATTACCTGACAAGGCAAGTATTACTCCTCTTGACACTCAATTTTTCATTGCAAGACTCTCAGAAATTGATGATGCGATAGCCAAGTATCGAGAAGTACTATCGATCAAACGTCGACAAACTGAATTTCTAGGCGACTATGGTAATGTCGACAATGAGAAGTGGATCAAAGAAATCTTCCGCTTTATCCAGCGAAATCCCACGGTCGATCAAGCTGTCAAAAGTCTGGAGGTGGCCACCAAAGAAGCCGAGCTTAATGTCAACTGGAGATCTACAGTCGCCGAGCGCATAAACGAGCAAATCGCACCCGCAACAGCCTTACTTGATGTTGAACCCTCGGATGGGGTTGCGTTCGAACATGCATGTCTGCTCGTACTTCAGAAATCGGGTTGGTCAGCTAGGCTGACTCCGCCGACTGGCGACCAAGGCGTAGATATTCTGGCAAAGAAGAATGGCATATCGGTGGCGATTCAGTGTAAAAATTATCGCGGGCCCGTAGGGAATAGTGCGATTCAAGAAGTTTATGCCGGCAAGTCCTTCTATGAAGCCGATGTCGCAGTCGCAGTGTCCCGGTCTAGCTACACGCCAAGCGGCTGTCTCCTTGCGAAGAAACTAGGAGTATTGCTGCTTGACCAAGCATCGCTGAATCGGCTGGAGGAGTTAATTTTAGCGCGTTGAAAAATCTACCCATCCTTCAGCACAGGCTGGCCCAGCTTTATCGGCCAGCCGGTTAACTGAAACATTGAAGGTCTGCTTCTCGAATCTTGAAGGTCGCCTTTGAGTCGGAAGCGGAAATGCAGGTTATCTGACAGCAGTCGTCGACGTGGATGTCTTGGTAATCGTCTGGTTTCGCCCAGGAACCGGCGCCGAAGAATTCCGTCCAAAACGGTCATTGAGGCCCTCGGGGTGAATGCTATGGAGATACATGCGAAGTGCTGCTTTTCGCGGAAATCTGGTACCACGGAGAAGTGGCAGCCGTATGAGCGAAGGCCTGCTGGGAAGCCCCCTCAAGCGCGATGAACGGTGCCGACTTAGGGAGCGGGTGCCGGAGTTGCGCAGCAAAACTGCTTCCGATAACAAAGTTGGGCATTTCTTTACCCTGTTGAATCGTCTATCAAAGGAGAGCCATCATGCAAGTCAATCCCGTTGTCTGGTTTGAAATTTACGTACAGGACATGCAGAGAGCCAGGAAGTTCTATGAAGCCGTACTTGGCATCACGCTGGAGAAAATGCCTGCTCCGACTGCGGAAATGAGTATGGAAATGTGGGCATTCCCATCTGATAAAGCGACTGCTCAAACTTCGTATGGTGCATGCGGCATGCTGGTCAAAATGGAGGGCCTTGCTTCCGCCGGTGGTGGCACATTGGTTTACTTTGGCTGCAAAGACTGCGCTGTAGAAGCGTCACGTGTGGCATCGAATGGCGGCGCGGTCGTGAAGGAAAAAATGTCCATTGGCGAGCACGGATTTATAGCTTTGGCTCGCGATACAGAGGGAAACATGATTGGTTTCCACTCCATGTGAGTAACGCAGCACCATGCCCAAATGGGATGGCCGAGCCTTGCGCCCCGGTAGGAATTTGCGTCATCGAACTGCCGGATACATGATCCGTTCGTCCGGTATTGGAGGGGGAGGCCGCGAGGCTTTTTCCTGTCCCAATTAGGCCCCCATGAACAAACTCTTCATTGTGCCCTTTTGCCTTATTTCAGGTTCTGTCATTGCCCAGCCCAATCCCGATCCCGCTAGAGGACTTTGGTATGGAAAATGGGTCTTGGCGCTTGTTCCAGTTGCATTGGGACTCGTTTTCCATCTGTTGACTCTTGGGGTGGCGGTCTTCCTTATTCGTGAATGCGTCCGGCAGGGGCGATTCAAGCGCATGTCCGGCTTACCATTTGTCGGCCCCTTCTTTATCTGTTTGGGGCTCTGGTGGTCTCCATCTGGCATCCCGGTCTGGGTGTACGTTTTCCCATGGGGCCTTGAATTCCTGGCTGGCATCGCTTGCGTCTTGGTCCAAAAGGCAACCCATGCCAAGCCGGAGTAACGTCATTTTGCGTCGTCGGCCATTGATGCGACTGCGAGGGCTGCTGTCTGGGGGGCGGCGGCCTGCTGCCGACCAGTTCAGTAGGGTGCAATAAGCGAAGCGCATTGCACCGCAACACACCGCATGTCCTGCGCAATGCCCGTTGGTTATTGCGCCCTACGCCATCCTGGCGCGCGGCACGCTATTTTGCTCGGCAACCGAAGTGGTTAAACGGGAAATCGTTTAGGCATGTTGTGTCGTCCGGGGAGCGGCGGCCTGTTGCCGACCTGCGGTCACATTCCTGGCAGCGGCGAAAACGTTCCTCGATAACGGTCGATTTCCGCCTCCGGCACACCTTCAGCCGCCAGAAAGCGCCGCCAGCCCGTACGTACTGTGGCCGCCGCGTCATCCAGATGTTCGCGTGCTTCTCCTGCCTCGTAGCCGTAGTGGCGCTCCGCCGCCTCAAGTAGATCCTTGCGGGATGCTGCCCAGACCAGGCGAGGAACCGGGATGGCACGCCCGCGGGGGACATGCAGATAGGCCAGCGACAATGTCGGCAGCTCGCGAGCCAGCGGCGGTGCTACGAGGTCAAAGGCCGGTGACAGCGCCCAATGCTTGCCCGCCATGTTGACGCACAGCAGGCCGTGGTTCCTGGCGTGATCGTCCGTATTGCGGATCAGGGCATTGAAGACGATACGCCGCCACAACTCCCGCCGAGCTTCGCGGTGATTGGCCTGTCCTCCACACCAACGGGCCATGGCATCGGCGAGGGCAACGTAGCTCCTGCGCAGGCTGTCGGCGTTGAAACCGCAGGTGCTAAATGCCCTCATGCCCGCTTCTGCCTGAGCCCGGGTGCGGGCTTGCTTGTCCAGACGCAGAATCGCATGGGCGCTGACGAAGCCGATCCGTCCCGCGCCTCCGGGCACCCCGGCCACGGATACCCGGTCGAAGCGGCGTGTCAACAGCGCCGTGTTGCGGCCATCGGGCAGGTGCCAGAGTGTTCCCTCGCAGGCATCCACCCCGCACTGGCGGGCGAGCTTCAACATTGCGCTCTCCACGTGGGGCAGCCACGGGTCGTCGCCTCTGGCCGGAAACTTCGCCAGGTATTGCACACCTTCGATGACCAGAGTCAGCTTGGGCTTGGTCCCACCGAGGCTGGTTCCGTTTTCTACTGCGTCCAGCACCTGGGACTGAATGTCCGTAATCGCCTGGCCTTGGGCCTTGATCTCTTCGATGATGGCCAGAAACTGGTCCATCGCCAATACACGGCGGCGTTCCGGAGTCATTTCCCCGAGGGCGAGATTGCCCACACCGTCGACGGGACACAGGGTCAGGGCCTCGAAGTCATCAAGCGGCCGTTCCAGCCGGCGCTGCAATAGATGCACTCCCCAGGCGTCCGGGCCGGCATCCTGAAAAATCGGAAAGATACCCGATCCATCATGGATCGGCAGCGAATGCGGGCGAACAGGCATGTCGGGTGCCAGAGGAGGGTGTTTGGCCGCCAGGTAGGCGTCGTCGTAATGGAAATGACCGCGACCGGGCGTATGGAAGAACTCCCCTGCCCGTACCGGGTCCAGTTCGCCCGCTAACCAGACCCATACGGGTGCGCTACGCTCGGTGCTCATGACGCCGAATCATCCGGGTGCTGCCAGAACGGAAACGGTGCGTCGAGCAGCCAGGCCGCACGGGCGTAATGGCCGATCTGCACGGTGGGAGCCCCTTTTTCCAGGCTGACCAACGTCGCCGGCGCCACTCCCATCATGTCGGCAAGGACTCGTTGGGAGTACCCACGCCCTTTGCGCGCCATAGCCAGCAGATGGCCAAGCTCCTGCAAAGCGGCCTGCGTTTCAAGCGGAAGCGGAGCGATCTGGAATGCGCGAATCTTTGGCATGAGATAACTTATTGGTTCAAAAACGGCATTACAGCATTATAAGTTAGATCAGGTCAGTAGGGTGCGATAAGCGAAGCGCATTGCACCGCAATACACCGCATGCCACCGGCGCAATGCCCGTTGGTTATTGCGCCCTACGCCCTCCTGGCGCGCGGCACGTCATGGTGCTGCCGCAACGTCAATTGCCTGGCCGACCACGAAATGCCGGCCAAACGCGACGGCGGCCGGCACGCCATTCTGCTCGGCAAGCGAAGTGGTCAAACGGGAAATCGTATAGCCATATTGTGTCGTCGGCCATTGATGCGACTGCGACTGCGACTGCGACGGCTGCGGTCGCGGCAGCTTGTTACCGACCAGCGGTCACATTCTCAGGTTGTTTTCAGCAAGGCGGCGAACTTTTCGGCTGGCAGAGGGCGGTTGAAGTAGTAGCCCTGTCCTTCGGCACAGTGATGGGCCTGCAGGAAAGCAAGTTGTTGCGGCGTTTCGATGCCTTCCGCGATGACGTGCAGCTTGAGGCTCTTGCCCATGGCAATGATCGCGCTGACGATGGCCTTTTCCTCGCTACCGTCGTCGATATCCTTTACGAAGGACTGGTCAATTTTCAGCGTATCGATCGGAAAGCTGCGCAGATAGCTCAGGCTGGAATAGCCTGTGCCAAAGTCATCAATGGCAATCTGCACGCCGAGCGTCTTGAGCCCGCGCAGGATTTCGCTTGTCGGCGCCGTGTCCTGCATCAGGCCGCTTTCGGTCATTTCAAGTTCGAGACGACACGGGGCGAGACCGGTGTCGTCGAGAACGGCCCGGACGCCAGCGAGAAAACCTGCGCCATGAAACTCGACCGCCGAGACATTGACGGCGATTTGCCCGATATCGAGACCGGCCTGCAACCACTCCGCTGTCTGACGACAGGCTTCGCTCAGCACCCACTTGCCAAGCGGCACGATCAGGCCGCAGTTCTCGGCGACGTTCACGAAGGTGCTCGGGTAAACGAGCGGTTGATCGCCTTGCCGCAGGCGGACCAGTGCTTCGGCGCCGGTGATGGCGCCCGTCTGGAGATTCACCTTCGGCTGGTAATGCAAAACCAGTCCGTGCTGCTCGAGAGCCTGATGCAGCGACTCTTCGCCGGATCTTCGCGCGACCGCGTGCTCGTTCATGTCCGACGTGAACATGCGATAGGTGCCGCGCCCATTTTTCTTGGCGTGATACATCGCGGTGTCGGCGTTCTTGATCATCGTTTCAGCGTCCTGGCCATCGTCAGGGTAGAGGCTGATGCCAATGCTCAGGGTGACGTGCAGCCGATGGGCACCGATCAGATGCGGCGCGGCCATGACCGTGAGCAATTTTTCCGCCGTGACGGCAGCGTCTTGCACCGCCTCGACTTCCGCCAGCAGCACGACGAATTCGTCGCCCCCCTGGCGGCTGACGGTATCGGAGCGGCGAGAGAGGCACGCTTGCAGGCGCGTGGCGGCCGACTGCAACAACTGGTCGCCGACAGCATGGCCGAGCGAATCGTTGATGTGTTTGAAGTGGTCGAGGTCGAGATACATCAACGCGACTCGCTTGCCATGCCGCTGCCCGAGCGCGATCGACTGTGCCAGGCGCTCCCTCAGCAGTGCTCGATTCGGCAAACCGGTGAGGAAATCGTGCTGGGCCATATAAGACATCTCGGCGCTGGCGTTTTCCGCAGCCTCGGTCATCGTATGGGCGCGGATCGTCGCCACGACCAGGCGCTCGTTCGCTTCCCGCAAGTGCGCCTCGGTGATCGCGCCCGGTTGGACTTTGGCCTGCGCCGCGTCTTCGCTCTGGTCGGCGGCTTCCTGGCGCCGATCTGCGGACTCTTGCCGCAGGTCAGCGGTCGCTTGGCGGAGGTCGGCGGTCACTTGCCGCAGCTCGGCGGTCGCTTGGCGCAGGTCCGCATTTTCTTCGCGCTGATCAGCGGTCTGTTTGCCGGCCAGGAGGGCCGCCGCGTGCGTTGTGGGGCTATTCAGGGCGGCGGCGTGCGGCGATAATAGTCTGCTTTCCCTGGTCTTCGCCGGCTGCCGGGCGGTATCCTTTCCCGGCGTGAGATTCTTCCTGCGCATTGCATTCTCCTCAGTTGACCGTGTCGGATGGCGAGGTCTGCGTCGGCCGCCCGCCGAGCATTCCTTCATAGTCGCGCACCAGGCCGCCGATGACGATGCTGCCGTCGATGATCTCGAACTGCCGGAGTTCGTTGCTGTGGGCGCTTGCACGTACCTTGACCACGGCCATGACACGCTTCAGGCGACTCTCGATTTCGATATAGCGCTGGACAATGATGGCGTCGGTGAGGAACGCCGAACCGTAGGGGCTGAAGCGCAGATCAGTATAGCGGTCTTCCAGTTCCGATGTCATCATTACCGTCACGCCCAGGCCGGAGAGCAGGGCGACCATGCGGAACAGCGACTCGCGAAAGTCCTGGCGAAAGCTGGGCGCCACGGCCAGTTCGAAGCCCGATAGCGAGTCGATCACCACGCGGGTGGCGTTCATCTGATGGATGAGGTCGACCAGACGCTGCACAATCTCGTCGATGGATAAATCAAGCGAGCGCGTATTGATCAGGCCGAGGCAGCCGGCGCGGACCATGTCGTTGATGGTGCGCGTTCGCGACTGACTCGGCGTTTGTTCGAAGGCGACGATGATGCCCGGTTCGCCGCGGCGAACACCTTCGCTCAGAAAGGCCGTCGCAAGGATGGTCTTTCCGGACCCGGAAGGTCCCGCCACCAGGATCGAATAGCCCGCCGGCAAGCCGCCGCCCAGCATCTCATCGAGCTTGGGCACGCCCATGGTCAGCCGCGCGCCGCCAGGCCGCCGTGTGGAAGCGTCTTGTGGCAACCCGCTATCGTCGCGGACGATCGCCGCCGGAAAGACTTCGATCCCGTGGCCAGTGATGCGGAAGGTATGTTTTCCGGGGCGGGTTGCCTGGCCACGCATTTTCAGTATCTGCAGTTTGCGCACCATCGAATTGCGCGAGACGAGCTGCTCCAGCGAGAACAGGCCGTCAGCCACCGTGAGCACCGGCGGGCAGTCCTTCTCCGCCCCATATTGTCCGATCAGGAAGGTGGTTGCCTGCCAGCCGGAGAGGTGGTTGCCGAGCTTCTGAATGAACTGTTGCGCGCTATAGCTGCCTTGCGTCAGGCGTCCTGCTTCGGGTATGACCGAACGGAATGAATCGACGAAAACCAAAGCCGGAGAGAAGGCTTCGACTTCCTCGGTGATGCGCGCCAGCACCTGGTCGAAATTGCCGGTCGCCACGTCGTCGCTCAAATTGATGAAGCGTATCGATGCATTGATCTTTTCGGTGTCGAAGAAGGAAAACTGCTGCTGATAGCGCAGCATCTTCAAAGGCGGCTCGCCGAGCGCGGTGAAGAATAGCGCCGGCCGCTCCGGAGTCGCCAGGGAGAACATGATCTGGTGTGCCAGGGTGGTCTTGCCGGAGCCGGGTGCGCCAATGATCAGATTGAAGGAAAATTCCGGCAGGCCACCCTCCAGTATGGCGTCGAGCCCCGGCACGCCGGTAGCGAGCCGCTGGATAGTCACGTTGTCGCTCATGGTGTTCATTCCTGTTCAGATGTCGGTAACGGCGGTGCTCAGATCGGGCCCAGCAGACGCTCGGTCAACGACTCTCCGATCAAGCTTGCCAGTAGTTCGATGAAGGTCACCACGAGGGCGTCGCTGGTTGCCATGGCCAGAGCCGCGTCGCGGACTGCGAGATGCGCTTGCAGGCTGGCCAGCAGGGCGCAGTGGTCGGCTTCCTTGCCGACAAGGTCGAGGTCGGGGAAGGTCTTGGCGGTGACATGCAGCGAACGACGGAAGAGGACGTCCACACCCTGCCCGCCGATCACCGGTGCAAGCCGGAGGGCCGCCTCATGCCAGGTACTGACGGCGGCTTCGGCGACCGCACTCGCGTCGGCGGCGCCCCTCGCCCGATGCACCAGCATTCCTTTGATGAGTTCGTGATTGATCTCGCCACCCAATTGACTTTGCCGTATGCCGTATGGTGAGAGCCAGGTAAGCGCCTTTTGCCCGGCCCTGCTTCCCCGCAACTGTCGGGGTTTCCTGTAAACCCAGGCGCGACTCCGTGCGGCGCCGCACATAGCGTCCCGCCAATGCCAATAGTTCTGTAGGGTGCAATAAGCGCAGCGCATTGCACCGCAGAACTCCGCATACGTTCGGCGCAATGCCCGTTGGTTATTGCGCCCTACGGGATTTGCCGGCAAGCCGCGCAGTGCGTTGTAGGAAACGCAACAATCGCGCTCCGACGTGCTCGCCGAGGCTTGCCGCTGCATGCATTGCCGGCAGGCCCGGAACTTGCTGTGAGGGCTGTACCCCCTCACTACAGAACAAATGAGATGACTCCAGAACTACGTGAAAAGCTCTTGTCAGGTCTCGGCAACGGCAGCATCGTTCCCTATCTTGGCCCCGGCGTGCTGGCCGACGTGATCAACGCCGCCAGCGGCGCACCGATTCCCGCCGACAGCGACTCGCTGATCCTGGCAATGAACGGCGACAAGCCGATGGCGCCCAAGCTGATGTACGAATTCCCGCGTGCGGCGATGAACGTCGAACTCAAACGCGGCCGCAATGCGGTGAGCAAATTCCTCAGCCGCACTTACGGTGAGACCGTCTGGACGCGCGCAGCGGTGCACGACTGGCTCAAGAGGATCTGCCCGCCCTACGTGATCGACATCAACCGCGATACACAACTGCAGGATTCGTACGCCGAGCTGCCGCACAATCTGATCGTCGGCATCGCTCGCCTGGGTGGCAGCGATTTCCGCTACAGGCTCTATGCTTACGACGGCGTCGCCTATCACTGCAGAGAGACGATCGACCCGGCGCTGCCGATCCTCTTCAAGCCGATGGGGACACCGAAACCCGAGCCAAGCTACATTGCGTCGGATGCCGACTACGTCGATTACATCACCGAACTGATGGGTGGCTTTGCCATCCCGCCGGCCGTCAAGGCACTACGCAAGGGCAAGCGCTACCTGCTGCTCGGCCTCCGTCTGAACCGCGATACCGAACGGATGGTGATGGCCGATCTCCTTCATGCCGCCGCCGAGCCGGCTGGCTGGGTGCTGATTGAGCAGCCCAGCGAAAAGGAGCGCCGCTTCTGCCGCAAGGTCGGGCTGGAACTGGTCGAGGCCGATGTCTTCGACCTGATCGACGCGGGCCGGGTGTCTCAGGCGATGCCGGCCTGACTCAGGATGACCAGCGCCGCGGCCTGATCGGCGCAGCGCTGGCGTATTTGCGGGTCGAGGGCTTTCTGCCAACGCGCCGGAATGGCTTCCAGGCCGTAACGTGCTCCGGCGAGCATGCCGGCGATGGCGCCGGTGGTGTCTGCGTCGCCGCCCCGGTTGACGACGTCGGTCAGGCAATCCTCGAAACCACTGCTGGCGAACAAGGCCTGCAGTACGGCCTGCAGGGTTTCGACGACGTAGCCGCTCGGGTTCTCGCGGCGCTTGCGGTCGAAGGCGAACAGCGGCTGGTCGCCGACCAGCGCTGCGGCGCGCTGCTGGAGCGCTGCTGACACGTCTTGCCCGGCCAGACAGTCCTGCACCATGAAAATCAGTGTCTCGCAGGCGGCGTCCGACAGCGCGTTGTGGTGCGTGACGTGCGCCTGCGCGCGGCTGGCGGAAATCGTCTTCGCCGCTGGCTGACCGTAACAGGCCAGCGCCACCGGTAGTGTGCGCATCGCGGCGCCGTTGCCGGCATCGTGTTCGCAGGCGACGGCTTCCGGATCGCCGGTGCGGCGGAACTGGATCAGGTTGCGGCGAACGGTATTGCCGATGTCGATCGGCTTGGCGCGCATCCAGGCGTCGAAGGCGTCGGCGGCGGCTTGGGCGTCGACGCCACCGCTGGCGACGATCGCGTCGCCGAGAGCCAGCGACATCGTTGTGTCGTCGGTGACCTGGCCGGCCTTCAGGCGCAACCAGCCGCCGCCGTTGAGCTCACGGTGGACACCGTGCTGGTGGCGAATCTCGTTCGGGGTGAGGAATTCGACGCTGGCCCCGAGGGCGTCGCCTATCGCCAGACCGAGGTAGGCGGCGGTCGCCCTGTCGAGCAGGGGAGAAGCACGCGCCGCTTGGGTGCTGCGCCGGCGCTTTTCTTCAACGCCGTTGATCAGTTCTCGGGCCCGAAGCATTTCGTGTAGTCCCTGCATTCGCCACACGACGGTGCGGGACAGATGTAGATACCGTCGCGCGAGCAGAACTGCCGGTAGAGGAATTTCTTCCACTTCATGTCGCTCGTGTTGGCGCGGGCGAGTTCGGGAAAATTCATCCGCATCAGAGCGCTCAGTTCATCGCGCGCCGCCAGGCCCAGGTCCTGCCAGAGATGGTCGCGGCCGGCACAGGCGGTGGCGACCATCTCGGCGATCCACGGTTCCGAAGGTCGCTTGCCGGCGGCGTGGTCGATGAGCAGTTTGTGCAGGTCGCTCCATTCCGGAAGTTCGTCAACCGGACGGCCCGGCGCGCCACCGGCAAAACCGGGGAAATACTCGTCGATCAGGCGCCGATAGCCGTCCGTGCCGAGGCCGAGGTCTGCCGGAAGGCAACCGATCCCGTTCGCCTGGCTGGCGATGATTCTGGCGAACAGGAAACGGTTAAGGTCATCGGCTGCGGCGGCGGTCGCCGGCCTGGCCAGCAGGTCGGCAAGCCGTATCCCCGGCCAGGCCTGACGATCCGGAGCGTTCATCCTGGAGACCTCTGCTGATCACACGAGAGCCCTTCGACACGCCCGCTGCGCGGGCTGCTCAGGGCGAACGGAAGCTCACCCGTTGGGTGAGCCGAAAAAATCCCGTTCGTGCTGAGCCTGTCGAAGCATGAACCGGATTTTCCCCCGCCAACCGAGGCTTTTAGGTTCATCAGCGGCTGCCTATTTGCTCGGGTACTCGACGAGGACGTCTTCGTCGCGAACGATCATCTGGCAGGCCAGGCGCCACTGGGTCGGCGGGATGTCGTCGACGTACATCTTTTCGGTCTCGGCCTTGGTGATATGGCCGAGTTCTGAGAGCGCCGCCACTTCGCGGACGTTGAGCGGACCGCCCATCGGACGGCGCTTGCCGTCGACCGATGAGACCTTGACCAGGCAGGTGCCGCAGTTGCCTTCCTGACAACCGAAGTCGATCGGGATGTGATGTTCCTTGGCCAGCGCGAGGATGCTCTGCGTGTGGCTACCGGCGACGGCATAGACCGTCTTGTCCTTGTGCAAGGGGCTGCTGAAAGTGATGAGGGCCATTTGCTGCTTTCTCCTGTAGGGCGGGTTGGTTCGAGTTTCCGGGGGTGATTGGATGAGTGGCTGACTGACTGCGTTCAGGCCGGCATGACGACGATCTCGCCGCCGAGAATCTGCGCCTGGCAGGCCAGCCGGTGCCGGCGCGGAGCCATGTTGTCCTTGAGCACCTGATCTTCGAGAATGCTCGGCGGGGCGAAATTCTCGGCACCGGAAATGATCTTGGTCAGGCAGGTGCAGCATTCGCCTTCGCGACAGCCGTAGACGATGCCGGCGCCGACTTTTTCCGAGACTTCGATCAGCCGGGTGCCGGCGGGAACGGTGACCGAAACGTCGATGTCCTGAAAGGTGACTTTGGCTCTTGGCATGTTTTTCTTCCCAGGTGTTGGTTCGGATCAGGCGAGGATCGCCATGTCCAGTTCGCGGTGCTCGCTTTGGCCGGTCAGATGACGGGCCAGGCTCTCGCCCAGATGGCAGCATTGTTCGAGTTCGCCGGTGTCCGGCACCAGTTTGATGCGCAGGCCGTCGACCGGTACGCGCAGCTTGAGGCCTCGCAGGCGGTCCTCGATCAGACGCACCGCTTCGCCGCTCCAGCCGTACGAGCCGAAAGCCGCACCCAGCTTGCCCTTGACGTTGACGCTGGTCAGCGACGAGAGCAGGTCCCAGATTGGCTTGACGGCGTCGGCGTTGATCGTCGGGCTGCCGAAGGCGAGGCCGTCGGCTTCCTCGACGAGGTCGGTGAATATGTCGGAATCGCCGCCTTCGAGGTCGTAGAGCGAGACGCGCACTCCGGCGATGCGCTCGGCACCGGCGGCGATCGCCTCGGCCATGCGCCGCGTGTTGCCGTAGGCCGAGAGATAGAAGACGAGCAGTGTCTTCTCGCTGCGCGCCTCGTTGAACAGACGCGGCGTAGCCAGTTCGCGGTAGCGGTGCAGGTACTCGCGTGGCAGGTGGCGCAGGATCGGGCCGTGCGCCGGGGCGATCAGATTGAGGGCTAGCGGTTCGATCAGCGCCACTGCGTCGAGCACGTAGGCGCGGAAGGGGCGCATGATGTGCGCGTAGTAGTACTCGAACGAGAAGCGGAAATCGCCGACGCGGTCGTTGAACAGGCGCGTATCGCAGAAATGGCAGCCGAAGATGTCGCCGGTAAACAGGATGCCGTCTTCCTCGATATAGGTGCACTGGGTATCCGGCCAGTGCAGGTAGGGCGTGTGCAGGAAGGACAGCGTGCGGCCGCCAAGGTCCACGCTGTCGCCGGTGGTCACCGGGATGTACGCTGGCGGCTTCTCGCCGCTCGGTTTGAGCAGCGCTTTCAACATCATCTGCGCGCGCGTGGACAGATAGACCCTGGCCCGCGGCGCGCGGCGCAGCAGTTCGGGCAGTGCACCGCTGTGGTCAGGTTCGAGATGGTTCAGCACGATGGTCGTGATTTCGTCGTAGCTGGCCACCGACTCCAGTCGCCGAAAGAAATCGTCGGAAAAATTTTCCTTGACCGTGTCGATGACCGCGACGCCGTTCTCTCCGCGCACGACATAGGCGTTGTAGCTGGTGCCGTTGGCCGTCTTCAGGATGATGTCGAAGCTGCGCAGATGCGGGTCGAGGGCGCCCACCCAATGGACGCCCGGCGCGATTTCGACGGCGTCGTCAGTGATGGCTGCTGCGCCCATGGCCATCAGGCAGCCCCTTTCCACAGACCGAACTCGACCAGCCTGGCGACCGGGATTCCGGTCAGCGAACCCGGCGGGTTCAGATAGACGCCCAACTCATCGACGATCGCCGCCTCGATCGGGCAGATCGCTGCGCACTGCGGTTCGGCATGGTCGCCGAGGCATTCGGTGCATTTGCGCTCGTCGATCAGGAAATGCGGGTCGGCGAGAGCGATGGCGTCATTGGGGCAGACATCGGCACAGGCCCAGCAATTCAGGCAGGCGTCGGTGATTTGCAGCGCCATGATCAGGCCGCCTTTCTCGACGGAGCCGGATCGGCAAGCTTGCCGCTCGCCGCCATCTCCTGATAGACGGCCATCACCGCGTCTTCGATCGGCTCCATCGCGTGCTCGCCGTTGGGCACGATGCCGCTGGCTTCGAGCTTGCCCCACGGCTCGAATCCGATCCGCGAACAGAGCACGACCTCGCAACCGGAGAGAGCGGCGATCGTCTTGTCGAGGACCGATTCCTGCGCCGCATCGCCCTCGCCGCAGGTCTCGATACCGGCGCAGTAGAGGTCCGTCTTGCGGTGGCCGATGAAACGCACGCCGGTGGGCGAAGCTTCGTAGACCAGGAACTCGCGCGCATGGCCGAAATGCTCGGCGACGACGCCGTTCTTGCCCGCCACGGCCATCAGTACCGGCCGCAGGGTGGGCCGAGGCGCGGCCGGCATCTCGTCGGCGACCGCACCCAGGACGGGTGGCATGGGTGGAATGCGCCTCGCCTCGCGCTGCTGATCGAGCTGGTCGATGATCGCGTCGTGTACTTCCTTGCGGCGGACCATCGCGCTTTCGTAGTCGATTTCGGCCAGCGTCAAGGCGTCGATCCTGTCCATCGTGAATTCCGCGCCACGGTCCTCGCCGAGTATACCGACCGCGTCGGCACGACACTGGCGGCAATGGCGCATCATCGCCATGTCGCCGGCGCAGGCGTCCTGCAGCTCCTGCAACTGCGCCGCAGTCGGGCTCGCTTGCCCCATCAGGCCGTAGTAGGTGCCGTGCTCGGCTTCGGCGATCAGCGGCATCACGTTGTGCAGGAAAGCGCCCTTGGCCTTGACGACCTTCGAGACCTCCTTGAGGTGCTGGTCGTTGACGCCTGGAATCAGCACCGAATTCACCTTCACCAGAATGCCGCGCGCGGTCAGCATCTCGAGGCCTTTCTGCTGCTGTTCGATCAGGATGCGGGCGGCTTCGACGCCGCGCACTCGCCGGTTCTGCCAGAAGATCCACGGGTAGATCATGGCGCCGACTTCCGGGTCGACGCAGTTGATGGTGATCGTCACGTGGTCGATGTTGTGCCTGGCGATTTCGTCGACGTACATCGGCAGCTTGAGGCCATTGGTCGACAGGCAGAGCTTGATGTCGGGGGCACGTTCCGAGAGTTGCCGGAAGATTTCGAAAGTCCGAGCGGGGTTGGCCAGTGGATCTCCCGGTCCGGCGACGCCGAGCACGCTCATCTGCGGAATCGCTGCGGCCACGGCCAGCACCTTCCTGATCGCCTGATCTGGCGACAGCAGTTCGGAAACGACGCCCGGACGTGACTCGTTGGCGCAGTCGTATTTGCGGTTGCAGTAGTTGCACTGGATGTTGCACGCCGGGGCTACCGCCACATGCATGCGGGCGAAGTAATGGTGCGCTTCTTCCGAATAGCAGGGGTGGTCCTGCACCCTGGCACGGATGTCGTCCGGCAGGTGACCCAGGGCATCCGGCGCCGTGCCGCAGCCGCTGGTAGAGCAGCCGCCGCCGGCGGCAGTGTTGGCGATAACGGGCAGTTCCACAATCCACGCTCCTCGAATGCTGTCGCTACTCTTCAGCAATCGCTGTGCCAGATCGTAAGTGTTGAAAAAACAATCCCCTGGAGACTCCTGGCAGCGGCGCTTGTCGGGCCCTTGTCGCAAAGCCGACAGGCTCACCAGCGAATATGACTCGCCGACTTGCGCACAAGCTGATCGGCTACCAGAATAAAAACGTGCCATTTATCGATTGAATTACCATGAGCGAACTGACCATGACAAAAAATGGCAGAGTAGTCATACCCAAGGCGATGCGTGACCAGCTTGGCCTGCACGAAGGCGACGAAATGATTGCCGAGATTGAAGACGCAACCAATCTGGCCGAACTGATCAGCAAAGTCATCGAGCGCGGTCTGCCCGCCAGTGAAGTACCGATTCTGGTCAGTTCACTCAACGTCGAAATCATTCCGCTGACCCAGGAGCAGGCTGAACTTGCTGGCATCCTGCGCCAGCCCACCCGACAACTGGGTCTATCGCTCGGCGACCGGGCCTGTCTGGCGCTGGCCAAGACACTGGGCGGCAGAGCCATTACCGCCGACCGCCCCCGGCAGGCGCTTGACCTTGGCATCGCCATCGAATGCATCCGACCGGAAAACAACGCATGACCAACCGTGGCATTCACGTCCTCCTGGGCGCTTTAAACTCTCGGAAACAGGCGCCGTGTCGGTGGTTTGGGCAGGTGGCTGGGGAGCGGTTTGAACCGCTTGTCGGGCCCTTCGAAGCGCACGCTGGGATCAAGTGAGAAGCCGCGACCGCGTGCTCTCAAACTTCCGTCGCCGTCAGGCAATCCACCAAACTCGCGGCAAAGCCGGACAACAACTCCCTTTTCTTCACACACACCTTGAGGTCGCGCTCTGCCCACGCTTCCTGGAGTTACAGCGTCTCGGTGCCATTCGATTTGCCGCGCTGGCGATCACCGTCGCGACCGTCGCCACGACGGCCCTTCTATTCGTTCAATTCACCAGCAGGCGAGAGTGATGCCGTGACAGCATGCCGCCGGCCAGCGTCCTCGCCTTGAACCCGTTCTGCAGCAGCGCGCGTGTGGCGTAATAGGCGCGCTGGCCGGAGCGGCATATGACCAGGATCTCGCGCTCGCGGGGAAGCTCATCGAGCCGCGCCCGGAGCTGGCCGAGCGGGATGTTGAGCGCGCCCGGCACGCTCTCCACGGCGAGTTCAGCGGGTTCGCGCACGTCGAGGAGAAACGCGTTATCGGCGGCGTCCCAATGACTCATGGGCATGTCGCCGCAGAGGATATCCGCAGCGACCATGCCCGCGAAGTTGATCGGATCCTTCGCACTTCCGAACTGCGGCGCGTAGCACAGTTCGGCTTCTTCGAGGTCATGGATCGTGGCGCCCATCTGGAGCGCCATGGCGAGTGCGCTGATCCGCTTGTCTACGCCATCCTCGCCGAGCGCCTGTGCGCCGAGGAAACGTCCGTCGGATTTCCGGAAGAGCACTTTCAGCGCAATCGGCCGCGCACCCGGGTAGTAGCCCGCGTGCGAATTCGGGTAGAGGTAAATCTTTTCATGATCGCTGTCGCCAAGCCGTTTGAGCGTCTTTTCGCTGGCGCCGACCCAGGCGGCGGCCGCGCCGAACAGCCCGATGATCGCGGTGCCCTGGGTGCCGCGGAAGCGGGACTGGCGCCCGGCAATGACATCGGCGGCGATGCGGCCCTGTCGGTTGGCCGGCCCGGCGAGCGCGATGAGACTCCACTCGCCGGTCACGTAATCCCTGACTTCGACCGCGTCGCCGACGGCGAAGATGTCCGGGTTGCTGGTGCGCATCTGCTCGTCGACGCGAATTCCACCGCGTTCGCCGATCTCGAGGCCGGCAGTCTTTGCCAGTGCCGTATCCGGACGCACGCCGAGCGCAAGGATCACGATGTCGGCCGGATGCGCCTTGCCCGATTTGGTCAGCACCTCGAGTGCGCCGTTCGCGGCGTGCTGGAATCCGGCCACCCCGTCATTGAGCGCCAGGCCGATGCCGTGCCGCTCCACATAGCTTTCCACGATGCGCGCCATTTCCCGATCGAGCGGCGCCAGGATCTGGTCGAGCATCTCGACGAGAGTTACGTCGAACCCTCGATGTACGAGGTTCTCCGCCGTTTCGAGGCCGATGAATCCGCCGCCGAGGACCACCGCGCGGATCTTCGGCCGGACCGTCTGGAAGCCCGAGTATTTGTCCATCCCGGAGAGGAACAGGGAACCGCGTTCGATCCACTCGCGGATCGCCCGCGCATCGGGCACGGTGCGCACCTGGAAGATTCCGGGCAGGTCGATTCCCGGCAAGGGCGGGCGGACCGACAACGCGCCCGGCGACAGCACGAGCTTGTCGTAGGGCTCGCTCGTCACCTCGCCAGTTTCCACATTGCGCAACTCGATGGTTTTCGTGTCCGGCGCCACCCGGATGGCTTCGCAATTCGTTCTGACATCGACATTGAACTGCAGCCGGAAGGTGTCTGCTGTCGCCACCAGGAGACTCGATTCCTTCTCGATCACGCCGCCAACATGGTAGGGAAGCCCGCAATTTGCGTACGAGACGTACGGCCCTCGTTCGACCATGAGGATTTCCGCGTTTTCGTCCAACCTGCGGAGCCGTGCTGCGCACGAGGCACCACCAGCCACGCCACCGACGATGACGACCTTGGTTCTTGCACTCTGGCTCTTTGCTTCCATGACGGTCTCCTGATGATCAATTCATCCTTGCCAGGCGGGTACCCAGCAGCGCATTCATGGATTCTAAGCCCAGAAATCGCCTGTGCTTACACAAACGGGTCGTCAGCCGCATTTCAGTGCTTACACCCTCAGAATCGGCAAGGAACGTTGCCCAGTAGGCCTCGAGTCCTGCACCCTGGCGCGAGTATCTTCCGGCAGGTGGCCCAGGGCCAGCCGGTACCGTGTCGCACCCGCTTCAGGCGAGGAGCGCCACGGCCTTGATCTGCGCCCGCAGCGCAAGCCCGGGACGAATTTACAGCCGGTCAGCCGAACGGCGGGTAATCCGGGCGAGAAGCGGCTCGCCGGCGACATCGAGACGGACGAGGACGTGGCCCGGCGTGACGGTCGACGCCAGTTCGACGACGGTGGCCTCAGCGCTGTTGAGAATACTGGTGTGTAGCTGCGGCACCAGGGCCAGGCTGACATCGCGCGCATGGATGCGACAGCGCAGCAGGGTGCCGATCGCCATGCGCTGGCGCTCGCCGCCGGAGAACTGGCCGGGCGAGCGGTCGAGCAAGTGTTCGATGCCGAGCAGTTCGGCGACCTTGGGCAAGGCGAAGTGGCGCTCGCTGCTCGCCGAATCGCATGTTGCCGCGCACCGAGAGGTGGGGGAAGATGCTCGCTTGCTGAAAGACCACCCGCAGTGCGCACCGGTGCGGCGGCACGAAAAGGCCTTTTGCCTCGTCCTGCCGGACCTCGTCGCCCATCGCAACGTAACCGTCGGAAGCCCCCTCGAGTCCCTCCATGAAGCGCAGGCGGGTGCTCTTTCCCGAGCCGGAATGACCGAAGAGGCCGGTGATGCCGCGACCCGGCAGCGTCAGCTCGACCTCGAGCGTGAACTCGCGACGATCGATGCCGAAGCGAGCGTGGATCTCCGGGCTCATGGTATTCGGAGAAAGTTCGCTGTTCGGCCAGAGCTAACGATCGATAGCAACGTCGTCAGGGCGCCAATGTCCGCCTGGCGGCTGCAGGCATCAACGAGTACGTTCGGCCAGTTGCTGCCGGTGAGACCCGCCGCACAATTTGCCTGAAAGCTGCCGTTCATTCGGCCTGGCGGGCGGGCGTTGATGCACCGCAAGTCTGGGCGAAGATAGACAAAGCAGGATAAACTGCGGTTCCGTGCGGTATGAAATTATGGGAGAAAAGTATGAAGATGAATTCGTTGGGATGGGCACTCGGCATAGCGGTCATCACGAGTGCGCTGCTTGGCTGCGGGCAAAAGGCCGATACCGCTGTCGAGAAGGCAGCGATCGAGGCGAAAGACAAGGTGGTGGCTGACGCGAAGGCCGCCGAGGCGCTGGTCAAGGAAAAGGAGGCGCAGGAGACCGGCATTGAGGCGTACATGTACGCCTATCCGCTGGTCACCATGGATTTGACGAGGCGCGTTTCGACGAATGTGGTGGCACCGGAAGGCAGCAAGGCTCCGATGACCCAATTCGCCAAGTTGCGCGGCTATCCGGCGGTCGATGACCATACCGTGACTGCGCCGAACGCGGACACGCTGTACACCGTTATTTGGCTGGATGTCTCCAAGGAGCCGTGGATCATCAGCGCGCCCGACATGAAAGGTCGCTACTTCCTGCTGCCGATGCTGGACGGCTGGACGACTGTTTTTGCTGACCCCGGCAAGCGCACTACAGGCACTGCCGCGCAACAGTTCGCGATCACCGGGCCGGGTTGGACGGGAACGCTTCCAGCCGGAGTCACCGAATACAAATCAGCGACCTCTATGGTGTGGCTGCTGGGCCGGATCTACTGCACTGGCACGCCGGACGACTACAAGGCGGTGCATGCGCTGCAGGACCAGATGACAGCCGTGCCACTTTCTTCCTTTGGCAAGCCGTACACGGCGGCACCGGGGAACGTCGATCCGAGCATCGACATGAAGACCTCGATTCGTGATCAGGTCAACGCCATGGACGCGGCCTCCTACTTCAAGCTGTTCGCACAACTGCTGAAGGCCAATCCTCCAGTGGCCGACGACGCGCCGATGGTCGCGAAGCTCGCCAAGATCGGCATCGTGCCGGGGCAGGATTTCGATGCGTCGAAGCTTGACCCGGCGGTTGCGAAAGGACTCGCGGCCGTTCCCAAGCCGGCGCAGGACAAGATCATGGTGTGGCTGAAAGAAGGTGTGGTCGCCGGCGACATGAAGCTCACGGACGGTTGGGCCTTCACGACCAAGACCGGGCTGTACGGCACGAGCTACCGGCAGCGGGCGCTGATCACGGCAATCGGCCTCGGTGCCAACCGCCCCCAAGATGCGGTCTACCCCACTTCCGAAGGGCCGGACATCGTCAAAAAGTACAGCGGCGCGAACAAGTACGTCCTGCATTTCAACAAGGGCGAGTTGCCGCCGGTCGACGGCTTCTGGTCGCTCACCATGTACGACGCCAACTACTTCTTCGTGCCGAATCCTATCAATCGTTACACGGTAAGCCAGCGCAACAAGCTCAAGCTCAACGCCGATGGGTCGGTCGATCTCTACGTCCAGAACGAGTCGCCCGGCAAGGATAAGGAGCAGAACTGGCTGCCTGCGCCGAAGGACGAATTCATCCTGATGATGCGGCTGTACTGGCCGAAGGAGAAGCCGCCATCCATCCTCGACGGCAGTTGGAGGATTCCGCCGGTCAAGGAAATTAGCTGACAGCAACGGGCACGAAGTACTGGCGAGGTGATGCGTGCGGAGACATCCGTTACCAGTTACTTGAATCAGTTACTTGACAGCCCGTCCCAGCAAGACCATCGTCGGTGCGGCCCACCAGCAGCTCACGCTCGCTTGGTGGGCGCAACGATCGGACTATGAGCTTGTTGTCTCAGGCGTCGTCTGGCAAGAGTGTACCGCCGGCGACCCGGAAGCAGCACGGAGACGACTTGCCGCACTCGATGGACTATCTGTGCTCGTCAGGAAAAGATCGCTGCCCATCTTGAACCCTGTTCCTCCCGATCATTTGCACACCAGAGGAGCTTCTAGGAGGAGGGGAAATCGATGAATGACGAAATCATTGCTGAAGTCCATGCCATCAAGGACGCGATTGGCTTGAAATATGCCGAAAATCTTGATGCTCTCTTCGAAGAATTGAAACGTGGCGAGGCCGAACTCAGAGCTGCAGGCGTAACGATTATTGCCCCTCCGCTCGATCCAGCATCTTTGCCCACCTCGGCACTGCAGCGGACTCGTTTCGCTCACCGCTGAAGTTGGGCGTTCAGCGTCATCTTTTCGAAACGGGCTTTTGCCGCTGTGGGTCGTCAGCCGCAATTCAGTGAAATCGGAAGCGCTCGCTCGTCGACGCGAAGCATCAACAACCCGTCGACGCCGGGAATCGCCGAATTGCCGTCATGTCATCGGTAGTCTTCAACGACTAATCCAACGGCCAAATGCGTTACTGGATGGGTTCAATTCAACCCAACCCATATTCCCCCTATCGCAACTCGTACCAGACGCCCCTGCCTGCGCCGTGCCGACCAAGGTGGCCTTGCTCCACCAGCGCCCGGAAATGCTGCTTGAGCGTGTTGCGATTTCCGCCGGTCAGTCGAATCGCATCGCCCATAGTGATGCGTCCATGCTCGCGGGCGAACTCGACGATCTGTAGCGATAGCTCTGGTAGCGAGGCCAATACCAGTTTCTCACGCTCGACCTTGCGATTGAGGCGGCGGACCTGCTCAGCGAGCGCGCGCAGGAAGAACATCAGCCACGGTTGCCAATTCGGCGCACTCGTGCGGATCGTGCCTTGTGTCTGCCGCAACGCCAGGTAGTAGGCCTCCTTGCTTTGCTCGACCACGCTTTCCAACGAGCTATAAGGCACGTAGGCATAGCCGGCCTGCAATAGCAACAAGGTTGTGAGAACACGGCTGAGCCGGCCGTTGCCGTCCTGGAATGGATGGATCTCGAGGAAGATCACGATCCAGATGCCGATCAGCAGCAAGGGGTGAAGCTGTGCCGCCTGACGCTCTGCGTTGAACCAGGTGATCGGTTCAGCCATTCTTGTTCGTCCCGGGTTGCGAAGGACTTGATCTGCAGATTGGACAGCAGGCGCTCGACCTCGCGATCGGACAAGCGGCTACCCTCGATGCGGGTGGAGGAACCGATGCTCTCGATGGTGGCGACCCGTCGCAGAGCGGATAGCCGATCCGGCGCCAGCGTACCGAGCGCACGCCAAGCACCCTTGAACTCATCGACTCCGGCGATGAGACTCAGGATTTCCGGGGTTATCTGAACGGCATTCGATGAGATCATGGGGACCAATAATACATCCATTTACACCCATTTTGACAGAGGTGCTTCAGAAGTATCGGCCGTCAATGGCAAGATTGAAATCAAGTTGAAAAACCCGGCCAGGAGTGCCAACCATGAAGCAGGCTTCGGCATGCTGAAAGCCAGCTCGACGTCGATCCGGATTTGCGCGGCTTCTCCTCACCAGCAACCTGCCGTCGGAATTCATCGCCGACTAGCAGGTGTGGTCCTGACCCTGGCGCGGATATCTTCCGGGCAGGTTGGCCCAGGGCCCAACGGCACCGTGTCGCACCCGCTTCAGGCGAGAAGTGCCACGGCCTTGATCTGCGCTTTCAGCGCAAGCCCGGGACGAATTTGCAGCTTGTCAGCCGAACGCCGGGTAATCCGGGCGAGCAGCGGCTCGCCGACGACATCTAGGCGGACCAGGACGTGGCCTGGCGTGACGGTCGACGCCAGTTCGACGACGGTCGCCTCGACGCTGTTGAGAATGCTGCTATGTACCTGCGGTACCAGGGCCAGGCTGACATCGCGGGCATGAATGCGGCAGCGGAGCAGGGTGCCGATCGGCTCGTCGCGGCGCGAGACGAGAATCTGGCCGCCGGGAAATTCGAGGCGGGTCAGGTCGTCTGCTTCCTGCGCGGCGAGGCGCGTCTCGATGACCACGCCGGCATCGTCGGCGAAAGCGGCCGGCAGGTCGATGCGGCTCAACACCTCCCTGAGCGGGCCGCTGGCAATGGCCTTCCCCTGATCGAGCAGCACCAGATGGTCGGCGAGTCGCGCCACTTCATCGGGCGAGTGGCTGACGTAGATGATCGGCAGCGACAGCTCGCGCTGCAGTCGTTCCAGATACGGCAGGATTTCGAGCTTGCGTTTCAGGTCGAGCGCCGCCAGTGGCTCGTCCATCAGCAGGATTTGCGGGGCTGCCAATATGGCGCGGGCGATCGTTACGCGCTGGCGCTCGCCGCCGGAAAGCTGGCCGGGCGAGCGGTCGAGCAATGGCGTGATGCCGAGCAAGGCGGCGACCTCTGCCAGGGCGAAGCGGCGCTCGCTGGTCGGCGCGCGCTGTTCGCCGAATTGCATATTCCTGCGTACCGAAAGATGGGCGAAGAGGCTGGCTTCCTGAAAGACCACCCCAAGTGCGCGCCGGTGCGGCGCTACGAAATGGCCCTGGCGACCGCTGGCCTCGTCCTGCCACACCTGGGTGCCGAACGCGAAGTAACCGCCAGGGGCTCGCTCCAGTCCGGCCATCGCGCGCAGGCAGGTGGTCTTGCCCGATCCTGAGTGGCCGAAAAGCACCGTGACGCCGCGTCCCGGCAGCGTCAGGTCGACGTCGAGCGTGAAGTCGCGACGTTCGATGCGCAAGCGAGCCTGGATTTCCCCAGCCCTGACGCATGACCCAGTCGAATTGGGCCCGTTTGCCGGTAACGCCTGCTTTGGCCGCCGAAGCGGTCAGATCGCGGGTAGCGGGCG
>NZ_FLQX01000128.1 GCF_900089955.1 Candidatus Accumulibacter aalborgensis
CTGAGCCTCCGACATACTTGACTCCGTCGGCCGCGAGCGCTATCCTTTGGGCATGCGTCTGTGCGGCCAAGAATTCTCCCTCGGCATTCTGGATCGAATCCGGGAGGTGGTCACGTCGGTGCCGGAGATATCGCGCCGTGCGCTGTCGCGCCGGGTTTGCGAGTGGCTGAATTGGCGTAGCGCGACAGGTGCCTGGCAGGAAGGAGGATGCCGCAAAGCCTTGGCGCAGCTTGTTCGGCGCCAGGTCATCGAGCTGCCGGCCGCCCCGGCTCTCTTCACCCCACGCCAGCCGCCCACGCTGGAAGTGGAAGACCTCAGCGTCAGTGCGTCACTGGAAGCGCTTGGCACCGTGGAGTTGGTCGCCGTAGAGGCAGGGAGTCTGGAAGCGCAAACCTGGCGCGCGCTGATGGCGCGTGAACACTACCTGGGCGACAAGCCCCTGTGCGGCGCACAGTTGCGCTACCTGGTGCGCAGCGAACCCTACGGCTGGCTGGGAGCACTCGGCTTCACCTCGGCGAGTTGGGCCCTGAAGGAGCGTGACAAAGCGATTGGCTGGGATGATGCGGCGCGTCGGCACAATCTGCGGCAGGTAGTGGCGAACGCCCGCTTCCTGATCCGACCGGGCGTGCAGGTGCCGAATCTCGCCTCGCACGTACTCGGACTCGCGAGCCGGCGACTGCCGGCCGACTGGGAAGCGCGCTACGGCGTACGACCGCTGTTGCTGGAGACCTTCGTCGATCCGACGCGCTTTCCCGGCCACTGCTACCGCGCGGCCAACTGGATGGACGTCGGAATCACCTCGGGGCGCCGTGATGGGGTGGCCAAACACATTTTCCTGCTCCCGCTGGTCGGCGAGTGGCGCGAGCGATTGTCCGCGAAACCCCGCGACGGCCTGCGCACCTCCCCCCGTGCGCCGGCGAGCAACTGGGCGGAAGAAGAATTTGCCACGGTTCGCTGGTACGATGAGCGCCTCAAACGACGTCTGGTTTCCCTTGCGCTCGATTTCTTCCATCGCCCCCAGGCGAATGTGCCCGAAGCCTGCGCTTCACGAGCCGGAACGATGGCCGCGTATCGCTTTTTCCGCAACCACCAGGTGAACTTGCAAGCCATTCTGACCCCGCACATCGAAGCGACCATCGAGCGTATTCGACAGCACCGCATCGTCCTGGTCCCCCAGGATACGACAACACTCAGTTACTCCCATCATCCGGCCACCGAAGGGCTGGGTCCAGTCAACACGACGCGTGACCAGGCCGTCGGCTTGCTGCTGCACGATACCGTGGCCTTCAGCGTCGAGGGGACACCGCTCGGCATCCTCGACGCCCAGTGCTGGGCACGCGACCCCGAGGAGCACGGCAAGAGCGAGGAGCGCAAGAAGCTGCCGATCGAGGAAAAGGAAAGCGTGAAGTGGTTGAACAGCTTCACCCGAGTGGCCGAAGTCCAGGCGCTGTGCCCGGAAACCCTGTTGGTAAGCATGGGCGATCGCGAGTCGGACATTCACGATCTGTTTGCCCTGGCCGCGCGCGATCCGGCGGGACCAAAGCTGCTGGTGCGGGCCGAGCGCACCCGCCAGCGGCGAGTGGAGAACGAAGCGCTGTGGGATTTCATCAGCCACCAGCCGCCCGCCGGCGAGATCACGCTGCACATCCCCCGGCGTGGCAACCGCACGGCGCGCACGGTGCTGCTCCCCGTGCGCTTCGCTGAAGTGACGTTGCAACCGCCACGGGGTAGCCGCCTGCCGCCGGTCGACCTGTGGGCGGTTCATCTACACGAAGAGCACACCGACGATCCCGAGCCGATCGAGTGGATGTTGCTCACCACCGTGCCGGTTCACACTTTCGACGACGCCGTTGAGCGTGCCGAGTGGTACGCCGCGCGCTGGGGGATCGAGGTCTTCCATCGCACCTTGAAGAGCGGTTGTCGGATCAAAGACCGCCAACTCGGTACCGCCACACGCTTGCAGGCGTGTCTGGCCATCGACATGGTGGTCGCGTGGCGCGTCTACTACTTGGCGATGCTCGGGCGCGAGGTTCCCGATCAGCCGTGCACCGTCTTCTTCGAAGAAGTCGAATGGAAGGCCTTGCACTGCTATCACTACAAAACCTCGGTGGCCCCCGACGAACCGCCCAGCATGGCTCAAGCGATTCGCATGCTCGGTCAGATGGGCGGCCACCTCGGACGCCGACTCGACGGCCCGCCCGGCACCCAGGTGCTCTGGCGTGGTCTGCAGTATCTGGACGTCGCCGTCCAGATGTATATCACCTTCACCTGCTCACCTCCCCCCCGAATCTGGCGCTCCTACCCCGAGGGGTATCTGTCGCGCCCCCAAGCGCCTTGAGGTGCGGCGGAAACCCGCGACGGGAAGAACTGTGTATGCCACGCCAACTGAACCAGGGGGCGTCGGTTGGTGCCGTCTGCAGGCCATAACCCCATATCCCGAGGCAGCAAAGCCTGACCGGTCGTCGTTCGGGCGCTCCCTCGCGACCCGCCGTAGGGCGGAGCCAGTAACAGATTCCGCCGTCCGACACCAGTCGCTCCCGGAATGCAAGCGGCGTGGCGTCAGACGGCTGTACCGGAGTGCTTCCGGCATGGCAGCAGAACATCCCTGCGGGGCTGCCGCCCTACATCACTGCCGCCCCCCCAAGCGCCCTTGAGTGCCAACGGAGTCAGGTGAGGGTAAGGATCAG
>NZ_FLQX01000129.1 GCF_900089955.1 Candidatus Accumulibacter aalborgensis
CCCGCTACCGGCTGCCGCCTGATTGAGGGGCGGTGCCGGCGAGCGGGGGGCTAAACGATTACTGTTGGAGAGCTCGTTCGAGAGCGCTTAGCCTGGCCGCGAGAGTATTGGCTTTTGCTCGGCTTACGCCACGCGGCGAACGAATATCGCCTTGATGTTTATCTTCGTTGAGCTTGGCAAGTCTTTATGGCGCTGTTCAACAAAAACCCGCAGTCAAAACGTGAGGAGAAACAATAATGCCAGTTATAAGCCTTGATATTATTGGCCAAAGAGATGGACAAGTTTTTTATCCAACCACGCAGCAAGTATCTAAACTGCAGACTGCGATATCGAACAGCGAATTAGCTGTCCTTTCGTCCACCTTTCCAGATCAATTGGGCTTTGTTAGTCATGTTGATTCGACCACGGGCTTGAATCAGTATGACATAGCAATGCAGGCGGTACATGATGGTTTTCCAGGTTATATCATTGTAGCGGCTGATCAATCAGCTTATCCAATGGCAGTTTACGGTACAAATCTTGGCAATGGGATTTCTGTTCTGGCAGATATCCGTATTGTCGAGTTGGCTTTGGATGAGTCCATTCAGGATGCGATGGACAAAGCTCTGACAGCCGCGATCCAGTCTTCTCTCGGTAGCGATTACCCTGATCTGAACATCAATGTCGCATCGACCATGATTACAGGCAATGTGGATATTTCCTTGCCGGGAACGAAGAATGTTACCGGTGGGCCTGTTGATGGTGTGATCAGCGCCATGGCACGAACTTCTGCCGATGGTTCACAGAATATCAGTTTTCATGACTTCCTGTGGAGCCAGATATTGGCGGCAACGGATGCAAAAGGATTGAACTTGCATTTGGAAAATCAATTAAACAATATCGACGGCCTTCGTGGAGGGGCCGGCAACGATGTGCTTGATGGATCCAATAGTGGCGATTATTTGTTGTCAGGCAATGCGGGTAATGACATCATAATCGGAGGCGGGTACTCCGACATAGGGATCAATGTGATAGAGGGTGGTTTGGGCAATGATTCATTGGTTGCGGGAGGTCATAAGACGGGCCAGTTTGACAAATTCCTCGCTGCTAATCCAAGTATTGCAGCAAACGCAGCCAAGGCTCAGTCAAGTGATTTGAATTCAATCATGAACAGCGTTGCCGATAATTCGACAGGAAGATCTTATAATATCTTCACTTTCGACAGCAACAGCGGCAGTGATGCAATCTACAACTTTCACGCCGCAACCGATCAGATTCAAATTCACAAAGGAATTAACAACTCCAATATCGTAGACCTGAGCAGCCTTGTCCAGCACATTACTGTTTCAGGAGACAACCTGAGCATCGACCTGGGCGGTAACAACATAGTGACGCTTCTTGGTGTTGATGTCGCCGGATTGAGTGCAGTAAACGCTTCGTTTGTTTGAACGCAATCAATGGTGGCGGCGACGTAAGAAGAGAACCGTCGTGGAATGAATCCTCGGCGGTTCTTCTCGTTTCGGGCGGCAGAGAAGCCCGGTCCGGGATGGAAGGAGGTCACCCGTGGACCTACCGACTCGACGACACCAGACACATCCCAGCCCAGAATAAAGGGCAATTTATGGTGGAGAAGACCATCGAGAAAGCCTTCGCGGACTTTCCAATCGACCGGGTTCACTCCAGCCGCGTGCACGCGCACCAGGATTTCGCCTTCGGCCGGCTCTGGTCGGGGGACTTCTTCGACCATCAGGACTTCAGGTCCGCCGTATTTGTGGATGCGTATCGCTTTCATAGCCGTTCTCGCCAATGCTTTCACGCCGCGTGGCCGACCTCTACGCCACGCTGTTCGGATCGGGGCATTTGACTGCAAGGGTGTTGCGGTTGACGTTGTCGCAGCGCTGATAGTCAAAGCGATCGACGCCCTGCAGCGCCAGAAAGATCCCCAGGCCGCCGATCTCGCGATCGGACAGTGGTTTGTCGAGGTCTTCGGCGCTTGGCATGCCTTGAGCGCGAGGATCATAGGCGACCCCCGTATCCTCGAGTATCACGGTCAGGTTCTGGTCGCCCCGTTCGATCGATATCACGATGTCACCGGTCAAGCCTTGTTCCTGGTAGCCGTGGATGATGATGTTGGTGGCGATCTCGTCCACAGCCAAGGTCAGACGATAGCCTGCTGCTGCCGCCAAACCTGCTTCCCGGCATGCCTGCGTCACCAGTTGGCGGATCGCCGAAAGCGCCGGCAGGTTGGCCGGGATGGTGTGCCTTGCCATGGAAAGGCACAAGCCGGGCTCAGGGGTAACTTTCCTGAAGGTACACCGACTGGTCGAAGCCGCTCATCAGCAATGTGTTGAGGACCGGGCCGCTGGCGCCGACGACGTGGATGCTGACCTCACGCCCCATGTGCTGCTTGGCAAACACCAGTACGCGCAGGCCGGCACTGGCCATGAATTGTAGCTTGCTGGCGAAGAGGACGAGCTTTTCGGGTTTGTGCTGCGCGACCTGTTCGATGGCCTGACGGAATTCCCCAGCCACCCCAGCATCGAGTTCGCCATCGAGCGTGATCCATGCCTCGCGGCCATTCATTTCCACGATTGTGCTGAATGCCATTATTGCTGTCTCCAAAAATTGATCAAATGGTCAGGTGTCAGGTGTCAGGTGTCAGGTGTCAGGTCTACGGCCGAGGACGCCCGATCAGTATCGCTACTGCCCGTCCACCCACCAGGAAGCTGCGCAGATTGTCCTCCAGCGGGACTTCGTGTCCGGGTTCATGGATGTCATCGGGGGCTGGCAGGCCGGTATTGGCGAACAGGTACCAGTGATAACCGGCGGGTAGTTCGGGTAACTCGAAGGGGAGTGCGTCCCAAAAACTGTTGATCGCCATGTACAGCACGGGGTCGATATTTCCCCCTTGTCCGGCCTGACGTTCACGGAGCATGAAGGCCAGGGTTCGCGAGCCCGGCGACCAGTCAGCGCTCCAGGCTTGCGTGCCATGCCAGATGATGTCGGCCTGGGTGTGACTGCTGGCAAAGAACTCGCGGGCGCGCAACAGCGGCTGCGCCTTGCGCAAAGCGATCATCCGGCGAGCAAAGTTGAACAGGCTGCCGTGACGTTCCAGCAGCGTCCAGTCGAACCAGTTCAGGTCGTTGTCATGGCAATAGGTGTTGTTGTTGCCACGCTGGGTTCGGCCTACCTCATCGCCCATCAGGATCATCGGAACGCCATGGCTCATCAGCAGGATGGCCAGGGCATTCTTGATCATGCGTTGGCGGAGGGCATTGACTTCGGCATCGTCGGTTTCGCCCTCAACGCCACAATTCCAGCTATGGTTATCGTTGCCGCCGTCGCGATTCTGCTCGCCGTTGGCTTCATTGTGTTTGTCGTTGTAGGCGAACAGGTCGTAGAGGGTGAAGCCGTCATGGCAGGTGATGAAGTTGATCGATGCGGTCGGGCCGCGTTGATTCCAGCCGTAGAGATCCGGCGAGCCCTGGATGCGCTCGGCGAGAACGGGGACCATCCCTTCGTCGCCTTTCAGGAAACGGCGGATGTCGTCGCGGTACTTGCCGTTCCACTCGGCCCAGCGCCCGTAGGCAGGGAACGACCCGACCTGATACAGGCCTCCGGCGTCCCAGGCTTCGGCGATCAGCTTGCAGTTGGCGAGCACCGGGTCATAGGCCAGACTTTCCAGTAAGGGTGGGTTGGGCAAGGGGGCGCCGCTCGGAGCACGGCCGAGGATCGACGCCAGATCGAAGCGAAAGCCGTCGATATGGTATTCGGCAGCCCAGTAGCGCAGGCAGTCGAGGACCGTATTGCGTACCACCGGGTTGTTGCAATTGAGCGTGTTGCCGCAGCCACTGAAGTTGTAGTAATAGCCTTCGGGAGTCAGCATGTAGTAGGTCTGGTTATCGATTCCCCGGAAGGAAAGGGTCGGACCCTGCTCGTTGCCTTCGGCCGTGTGGTTGAAAACCACGTCGAGAATGATTTCTATACCGTTGCGGTGGAATTCCTTGACCAGATTCTTGAATTCGTCCACCTCCATCCCGAAGGGTCCGGTGGCCGCATAGCCAGCTTTGGGAGCGAAGAAACCGACCGTGCTGTATCCCCAGTAGTTGTACATCGTCTCGCCGGTGACCGGATTGGGACGGCTGTTTTCGAACTCGTCGAACTCGAAGATGGGCATCAGCTCGACGCAGTTGATCCCCAGTTCTTTGAGATACGGGATCCTGGCAATGATACCCGCATAGGTGCCGGGATACTTGACGCCGGCCGAAGGGTGGGCAGTGAAGCTGCGGGTATGCAGTTCGTAGATCACCAGGTCGGCGAGGGGTGTTTCCAGGGGGCGATCTTCCTCCCAATCGAAATCATCGAAAATCAGTCGGCCACGGTGGGGGTACTGGTCGCTCCAGTCGGGCGGCTTGCCCCAGGCAGTTCGTCCGCCGATCGCTTTGGCGTAGGGGTCGAGCAGAATCTTGGCAGGGTCGAAGCGGTGCCCAGCCGCTGGATCCCAGGGGCCGTCCATGCGGTAGCCATACTCGATGCGCTCGTAATCGAGATCGAAGACCACCATGCACCAGGCGTTGCCAATGCGGAAGGATTGCGGAAAGGGGATCTCCACCAGTGGCTCCGGCGCCCCTTTCTCGAAGAGCACCAGCGTGCACGAGGTCGCATGGCGGGAAGTGATGGCGAAGTTGACGCCACCCGGTACCAGGGTGGTGCCGAAGGGAAAGACATGCCCGGGACGAAATCTGTAAGCCCCCTGCTGGTGAGTCGGATAGAAATCAATGCGCGTATCCATGTCACACCTGCTTGAGGGCCGTCACGGCCTCGTCGACGCTGTTCGCCACGGTGAAAAACTTCAGAAAGCCGGTAATCTCCATGGTGTCCCGGATCGATTCCGGGAGTCCTGCGAGAGCGACACGGCCATTGTGCGCCGCCGCCTGACGGTAGAGCAGGAGCAGCGTCCGCAGACCTGCGCTCGACAGGTAAGTGACCGCGCCGAGATCCAGGATCATCACCGAACCGTCCTCCTGCAGGAGCGGCAGGATCTTGCTCTGCAAACTGGGCGCGGAACTACCGTCTATCTCGCCCGCCACGGCGACGACCGTCATCCCGTCGCGGGGAAAGGCTTTAACCTCGATCGACATCTGCTTGAATCCTTCCCTGAGATTGACGCGCGGCTATTCGACAGGCGTCAGGGTAACCTTGACCCGCACGCTCTGGCGGGAATCGGGTAGCTGCACCGAGAGGGCGTCAGCGTCGAAGGAAGTGTAGGGCCGTCCGTCGATCTCGACGGCGGTGAGTCGGATGCTCCCTTTCGGCAGAATGTCCGGCGCTACGCGCAGGATCCGGTCAGGGAAACCGTCCGGCAGCGGCTTGAAGTACAGGCACATCGGTTGCTTGTTGATCAGCAGGTTGATATAGGTCGCCGACAGGTAACACAACTCGGTGGAGTGATAAGCGCTCATCGAGTGGCTGCCCTTGAGCCGTTCGTTGCCTAGCAGATAGGGCAGCCCGTTGGCCAGCACGTTGAAATAGACACCACCATCGTCGTGATCGAGGAAGAATGCGTTGTAGAAGGCGGCTGCTTCGCGGCCGTGTTTCTGGTAATCGGCCTGGCTCAGGCAACCCTGCAGAATCAGGTAGGCGAGGATCGCCTGCTCCTGCTGCCACCAGGCCTTGCGATCATGCCAGACAAATCGGTGCGCCTCCTCACCCGGGGCGATCACCCGCTCGACCACATCGTACCAGCCACCGCGGACCTGGTCCGAACCGGCATCGGGCATCAGGTGGGCGATCTTCTCGGCCAGCGCCACGTAATGGTCATTCGGACGCATGCTGTGGATGCGCATGAGATTCCAGGCAATCTTGAGATTGTGGCCAACCACCGCGCGGTCCTGCTGCCAGTTCCAGGCACTATCGTGGCTCCAGTCTTCATGGAAACGCTCCTGGACAAACGGAGAATGGTCGTAGTCCGGAAAGTGCTTGACGATGGTGTCTGCGGTGTCAACCAGGAAATCGGCGTACTTGTCGTCGCCAGTGGCTAGCCAGAGGTTGATCAGGTAGGCGGGAGCGTGATCGCCGACCGAATTCCAGTTTTTTCGCGCGCGGTTGTTGCCTTTGTCCAGCAGCGGCGAGCGGGGATCCAGTCCGATCGGATCGATGTGCGAGAAGTAGCCGCCTTGCTCATTATCCTTGTAGTACTTGTCGAACAGATCGATTGTTTTTTCGATATCGTACAGAATGCGCCGGTCGCCGGTAATGCGATAGGTCTGGGTCGGTCCGGCGAGCGCGTAGATCTGCTCGTACATGGGCAACGAATCGAAGTCGTCGCCGAATTCCGAAGTCAGCAACTTGTGCTCGCGGTCGTTGGCAACCTGGATTCCGTGGTACCAGTAAATCAGATCCTCGTCCGGGTCCATGAAGCGCATGTGCGCACGCAGGTATTCCGTCCCTTTTTCGGCGGCCTCGAGAAAACTCTCCTCGCCGGTGAGCATGTAGGCCGAAGCCATGCCGTAAACCATACGGGAAATGGTATCGGTTTCCTGCAGGTAATCGCCTTTCTTGCCACCGGCCAAGTGCAGGATGGTGCGGTAATTGCGATAGTCGATCGACTGGCCGGGGTAGTTGAATTGCCAGCGCAGGTAACTGTTGGCGATGGAGCGGATCTGCTTGATCCACCATTCCGGTTCCTCGTGGCGGTAAACACCGGGTCCCTCACCGGGGAAGACCATCGACTTGACCTCGGCGCGCAATTCGCCCGCCTGCGGATAAAAGATGCAGTAAGCGAAAACCTGCTGGCCCGGTTGTAGCATTTCTGCAATTCGCGAGGTGCAATCCTGGTAGGAGTCCTCGAGGTTCTCGGCGATGCGTGCGTAAGTGTTTGACGTCAAGTAGGCACGAAACTCGCTGCCGTTACTGGTTTTGAGATCAAAGCTGCGGGCGGTGCGATCAAAGTGAGTGACGTAACCGGCAATGGTATCTGAATAGGAATACGCTGGCGTCTTCATGACGGCTCCTCGGGATCTTGGAAATTGTTTGTTCAGTCTGAACGGTGGTGTTACCTTAGCTGCTAATTTAAGGTACGGTCAACTGCTTTTTGCCAATGGCTTGCCGTGCCTGAGTAAATCGATAAATGATGACTTATTCGCTCCGCGGCAGCTTGCCTGCCGGTGACCAAACGCATGGGTGAGGACTCGCAATGCCGCTCGACGAAAGCCAGCCACTGATGACGATGCTCGAAGAATTCGGGATTGCCAGCGCGACGGTCGAGCATCCGTCGCTGCGCACGATTGACGACAGTAGGCGCCTGCGCGGCGATCTGCCCGGGGCGCACGCCAAGAGCCTGTTTCTGAAAGACAGAAGGGGCGGGTACTGGCTGCTGGTGGCGCTGGAGCAGACACGGATCGATCTGCGAGTCGCGGCAAGCGTTTTGCAGGCGCCGCGTTTCTCATTTGCCAGTATGGACGAACTGAGTCGTCTCCTCGGAGTCGTTCCGGGAGCCGTCTCGCCTTTCGCGGCGGTCAACGACGTGCATGGGCGGGTCTGCGTGGTGATCGAGCAACGCGTGCTGGCCAGCGAGCTCATTAACTGCCACCCGCTGAGGAATGACCGCACGACAACGATCGCCACACTCGATCTGGTCAGATTTCTCGAGCAGATCGGACATCCGCCGCGCATCATCGATCTTTCCGGGCTGACGGAAAGCGCGTAGAGGGCTATGTCAGGCGTTCGGCTCATCACGCATCCCCGGAACCCAGCCTGTGCTTGCCCCGTGGTCAGCGTCGCGCGCTGCGTCTTGGTGGGTCGAAGGAGACTCGGCGCCGGCGGGACCATGCCAGCGTAGCGCCAGCAGGGTAATGTCATCGCTCTGCGGATGACCGCCAACGAAAGCCCTGACGGCGTTCATGACGCTTTCGATGATCGTTCGCGCAGAACATTCCGCTGAGATCGCGCCCAGGGTGTCGCCGAGACGTGTCGCCTTGAATAGCTCGTGCTCGCTGTTCATCGCTTCGGTCACCCCGTCGGTGTAGATCACCAGTCCTTCGCCAGGCAGCAAGCGGATGACATCATCCCGGTAAACGGACTCGGCGACGAAGCCGAGTACCAGTCCCCCCTTTTTCTTCTCGATCATTTCCACGCCGTGGCCGCGTCGCAGGGCGAAAGGCAGTTCATGGCCGCCGTCACTGCATCTGATCTCGCCGCTGCACAGGTCGAGAATACCGGCGAAGACGGTCACAAACATGCCTTCCGGATTGTTCTCGCAGAGGGTACGGTTGACCCGCGCCATGATGCCGCTGACCGAGGTGGAGTCGCGCTTCGCCTCCACTGAGAACAGCGTCTTGGTCACCGCCATGAACAGCGCGGCCGGCACACCCTTGTCGGATACGTCGCCGATCAGGAAGAACAGCCGGCGCTCGTCGAGCAGGAAAAAGTCGAACAGGTCGCCGCCTACGGCCTTGGCAGGTTCCAGCACCGCATGCAGGTCGAAGCCTGCGTCGGTCGGCAACTCGACGGCGTGCGGCAGCATACCCATCTGGATATTGCGTGCCGCTGACATCTCGCCCTCGATCCGCTCCTTGGCAGCCGTTGTGGCCTTGAGGTCCGCGATATACGTCTTGAGCGTGGTGACCATCGAGTACAGTGCGTTGCCCAGATAACCGACTTCATCGTTGCGGTTTTCCGACACCTTGAGCAGTTCCGCATGCATCTCCTCATCGGGATCGAAGTTGTGTTCCACCAGACGACGGGTCTGCACGGCAAGGCGCGCCAGCGGCCGGACGATGCGGTCGAGAAAGGGTAGGGCCAGGGCCATTCCCAGGACCAGCAACAACACAGTAATCCCGCCGCCGACCGTCAGCAGTGAATTGAGCTCCGCCTTCATGTCGACCGGCAGGCGCATCAGCGCGGCCCCATTCGGCAACCCGTCTGCGCCAAAAATGGGCGCCGCAACGTAGAGCAGAGCGTGCTGGAAGGGGACCTTGTTATCAAGATGCGAGGCGGGCGCGCTATTCCTGATCACTGTTTCCACGAAGCTGCGCTCGGTATCGCTCAGTGTGGCACTCGTGTCGAAGCTGGCGACCGAAGAGACAGCCAAGGGATGGAGGTTTTCGTCGAATATCCAGATGGTGTCAATCAGCGCCGCCGACAGAACGGTGTCCAACATCCGTTTGAGGCCGACACCGCGGATGATCTTGTTGGCTCGGTTCGGGAGACGGGCGATCAGGGCCATGCCGCCGCTCCGGTCCGGCATCGTAACCGCGCCGTAGTACAACTCCCGATGGTCAAGATCGCGGTGCTGAAGGTCAGTGGACACGCTAAACTGGTCACCGTCCAGTAGCGGCTTGAAGGCCGGCTGCAGCGTGAAGCCGGAGTCAACGGCGACGGTCGCGTCGATATCGTCGAGCGACCAGTAGAGCGGGCTGCCGTTGACGTCGGTCACCCAGATTTCCGGGATGCCATTGCGCGCGGCGAGGGTTCGCAGAGCTCGGTTGATATCCGTCGCCGAGGCCTTTTTCTGGCGCGCCAGGTACGTCAGTTCGGCAACAATATCTGCCTGGGTGCGTACGTTCTTGTCGACGATCTGCTCAACGACCGCTGGCACTTGCTGGATGAAAGTGACGGACTGGGCAAGCGTCTGGGCAATCAGAGTTCCCTCCCGATCGGTACGTTCCAGAACCGACTGCCAGGACACATAGGCGAACACCCCGGCGGTGCTTGGCAGACCGATGGCGATGAGCGTCGTGACGAGGAGGAAGAGCCGCTGGCGCAGAGTCATGGCGACGACCCTATTTCAGCCAGATGATCGAAGCGGACAGGCGCTGTGCGATGGTATAGTCCAGCGGGAAATAGATGACCCCGCGTGGCCCGAACCATTTGTCGTAGATGTCGAAATAGCCACCACGGTACTGGTCGATGCCTTCGAGGAGTCCGGCGAATACCTCGTTGACGAAAGCGCGCCATTCAGAGTCGTTCTGAGGCAGGCTGCAGGCCATCGATTCATAGGATAGCTCCTCTGTCCGCGGCAGCAGGACGACCTTGCTCTTGAGAGGACTCTTCTCGACGATGGCCCGCAACACGATCCCGACATTGGATAGCCCGTCGAGTTCTCCGCGTGCGAACATCCTGAAGCCGGTGTCCATGTCGGGGACCTCGACGATCACTGCATCCGGCACGTGCTGTTTGAGAATGCCGGCGGTCGTCGTGCCGGCGCCGACGCCGATGCGTTTGCCGCGCAGATCGGCGAAGCCCTTGGCCGTCGTGCGCAGGAGCATGATGCGGGTGCCGTTGCCGAAGAACGGGATCGAGAAATCCACCACTTTCTGACGTTCCCAGGTGGGCGTGGTGATGCCGCATTCGATGTCGATGGCGTGACTGGCGACCAAGTTCAGGCGATCGTGCGCCGTGGTCACGCGCAGCCTCGTTTCAATTTCGCGATCGAACTTCTTCGCCAGCTTCTGGCGAAGAAGTTCGATCAGGTCGACCGAGAACCCGACCAGTCGTTCATCCCTTTCTCCCGCGACCTTGGCGCGGTAACCAAATGGCATGGCATCCGCGCGGGTTCCGGCGTTGAGGACGCCGGTGTTCCCGATGCGCTCGATCGTCGACTCGGCCCATACCGGGTCCGGCGCGGCGAAAGCGAGCAGCGCTGCAGCCGTCAGGCCTGGCAGGCAACGGCGAAGAATTGCGCTAGTCTGTTTCAATGTTTTCCCCACAAGTCGCCCGCCGTTTACGGCGTCGCGGTGCCGATGCGCGCCAGCAGGCGCCGCCTCGCGTAGCCCATTGCCCAGTTCAGCGGGAAGCAGAACAGCAGAAAGTAGCTGATGGCGTAAGTGTATACCCACAACATCGTTTCATCGCCGCCCACCGCGGCGATGACGATGTTGCAGCGTGACACGATCTCACCCACGCCGATCACCGAAGCGGTGCTTGATGCCATGACGATAGTCACCAGGTAAGACGTCCAGCTCGGGATGAAGAGCAGCGCTGCCGCATGATTCCGGCTTTGCTGATGGCGCAGCGCGACCAGCAGGTTGTCGGAGACGAAACCGATCACCGCCACCGAGAGCGCCAGCGACGCTTTGAGCCAGGCGGGAACGGCGTAGAGATTGCCCGCCACTTCGAGCTCCGCCGGAATCAGGAACGCCAGGTAGAACAGGAAGACAAAGGTCGGGATATTGCGCGTCAGTTCGGTGACCACCAGGCTGGCGTGCGCCAGGGGCTTCCGACTGGACAGGCGCAGCCGTGCCAGGACCGCGCCGAGCACGGTGCCAATGGCCATCGCGACCAGCGAGATCAGGATGTTCCACGCGAAGCCGAGCGCCAGGAACGGCGTCCAGGTCAGCAGCATGGCGACGATCTCAGCGGTTGCCACTCTGTAGCATCCTCCGCTCGAGAAAGTTGAAGATCTGCACGATGGCCATCACCAGCAGGAAGTAGGTGATCATCAGAACGTTCATCATCACCGCGGGGTTGCCCTGTTCGGCGACGATGGCGGTGGCGGCCGAGACAAGTTCCGGTACCCCAATCACGCTGGCCATGGCCGTCGCCTTGACGACGTTGACCAGCGAAGCGACCACCGGGGCATAAGCGAGGCGAAGCGCTTGCGACAGGTTGCGCCGGCGCAGGGAAAAACCGGCTTCCTGCTCCTTGAGTACGGCGACCGCATCGAGCAGGGCGGAAACGATGGCGCAGCCGGTATAGGTCGACAGGCAGAAGATGGCGATCGCGGCGCCGTCGAAAGTCCAGCCGAAACGGCTGACGATGATGCGCCCGATGCCGAAGAAAACCAGGTAGATCAGCAAGAGCGGCGGCGTCATCCGGCCGAGAGCGGCGGAAATTCGAACCAAGCCGCTCAATAAGGGGATGCCCGACTCGGCCACCAGCGCACCAAGGCAGCCTACGGCAAGGCTGCCGGCAATGCATGCGACCATCAACTGCAGCGTGACCCAGAGGCCGTGCAGGAAGAGTTGGCGATCATAGGCGTCGTGGATGATTGCCAGGTCCAATCCCGCTTGTTCCTTGAGCAGCAGGCCGAAGCGCTGCATTCCGTCGACGTCGGCGGAGCTTAGAAGGAACTTGTTACGGCACTCAACAGGCCATTTGTCGTTGCTCTGTCGCGCGCAGAGAGGGCTTCCGTCGGGCTGAAGCCGCGTCCAAAGTTCGCGCATGTCGGTCAGGAAGTGGTTTGGCTTGATTCCCCAGCGCTGCTCGCTTTCGATCAGCCACCCACTACGGTGCCAGTCGGCAATCGCTTCGGAGACCGCGTGCTCGAATCGCGATCCCTGTTCCGTGGAGGCCAGGGCGATGGCCCATGGCGAGACCATCATCGAAGGCAGCGGCGTCTCGAAGCGGGCCCATTCCGGATCGCCCAGAACACCAACGATGCCCGTGTCATCGTAAAGCCAGGCCACGCAGCGCCCGTCTCGCAGGGCCAAGCCGGTGTCGCGCGTGCCGTTGAAAACCTGCAGATCGAGCAGGAAGCGTTGGGCCATCGCGCGATTGAAGTAGGCGCCCTGGGTGGCACACACTTTCTTGCCGCGCAGGTCCGCCCAACTCGACAGGCGGCTATGGGGGGACGTCACTACCGTTGCGCCACTGGCGTAGTAGCTTGGCTCGACCAGGGTGGCAATCTGTCGGCGCTGCGGGGTGTCGGCGAGGGTGGCGACGACCAGGTCAATGGCGCCCTCGTCGAGCTTTTGCAACCGGTTGGTGGAACTCACCGCGACCAACTGCAAGCGGACGCCCAGGCGGCGCGCGATTTCGGCAGCAAGATCGGGCTCGAAGCCGATCAAGCGGGCATTGCCGTCCAGCATGCCGAATGGCGGATAGTCGGATTTGACGCCGGCGATCAGGATTCCGCGCTTCTGGATCAGATCGAGCCGGTCGGCAAACGCTTCCCGGCCAGCAAAGATGGCCATCAACGCCAGCAGGCAGGCGGTACAGAATTTCACACGGCTCATCGCCCGTCTTGTTCCGCTCGGCCGCGAGCGGTATTGTCGGCCTGGCTTGGCACCTCGGCCACGGCAAGAAAACCGTAAGCGTGGCGCAGTGGTACGAACGCCGCCAGCAGTCGGTCCACACCGCGCAGCAAGGCCGACCTGACGATGCCGCTCTCCGGCAGAAAGCTCTCGGCACCGAGGTGGATCAGGCGGAATCCCTGTTGTTCAAGGTCATGGACGAACTCTTCGAGGGTGTACAGGTGGTAGTACATTTCTACTACTATTTGATTGGTCGTCCGTTCGTAAAGGATGTCGCCCGTTTCCAGATGTCCCGCCTGTACCAGCCGTTGGGCAGCCGCCTGCTGGCTCGAAAAACGTCGCGCGGCGTTAGGCACCGTAACGACGATCCGCCCTCCCGGTCGCAGCAGTTCGCGGATGGCGGCGAGCGTCTCGCGGCGCAACGTGCGGGAATAAATGTGACCGAGGACACCAAACAGCATGATCGCCAGATCGAACCTCTCGTCCCGGCCAACGCTCTTGGCTACCACCGAAAGATCGCCAAGCACCGGCCGCAAGCGGCCGCAAGCGACATGCCGGGAGCAGCGAATGGTCAACTCGTCAATGGCTTCCCGGCTGATGTCGCAGGCGACAATCGTTGCCGCAGTTCGCTCAAGCAGCGCTTCGGCATAACGCCCGCTGCCGCAACCGACGTCGAGAACCCGATGGCCCTGCGCGCCGATCTCGCGAACAACGGTGGCGAAGGTCGACGGGTTTGGCTGTGGGTATCTCTTGTCGTACAGCCCGCTGGCAAAATACTGGTTGTAGTTCTCGACGACAGAGATTGGCAGCGGCATCCATCACTTTCCACGACAAAACCGACGGGGTGAGCCGCGCAGGGGGAGGAGTGGTCCCGGCAGCGGCGCGCACGAGAAAGGGCGCGAGATTGAGCCGCCAGAGCTGGGCTAATTCCCTTTCTCGATTTCGCTCAGGAAGGTGGTGATGAACTGCTCGGTTGTTCCCGGGTGCTTGCCGGTGATCAGGTTGCCATCAACGACCAGATCGACGGTGCCTTCGGGACCATAGACGACTTCCGCGCCGGCATTCTCGACGTCACAAATGATGTTGTGCGCGCAAGTGACCCGACGCCCTTGCAGGAGGGCGCGGTCGGCGCACAGCAACCACAAGCTGTGGCAGATCGTACCGACCTTCAATTCGCGAGTGGCAAGCGCCTGGCGCATGAAGACCACCGCTGGGGCTTGGTTCGGTTCACCCTTGCGGGGAGCGACCTGGTAGCGCAGGCGGTCGCTGGCGTAGGCCCCGATGATGATTATGCCCTTGAAATCAGCTGGCTTGACGGAGTCGATTTCGGTTTCGACCAGCACATGTTCCTCGACCCACCCGTTGTCTGGATTGGCACCGAAAGTGAGGCTGGCATTGCCCCACAGGTGCGAGAGATAAACCACCTGGTATCCGTGCTTGGGGAACAACTCGTTGAACAGGCGATACTCCGTCATGTCGAAGTGTTCTTCAATCAAGACGCCGATCTTGCCCTTGCGCGGTTCGCCAACGATGCCGCGCAGTGGTGGGGGGGTAGAGTTTTCAGTCATGGCGCGATTCCTTGCGTAGAGTTGAACACAGTCATGGAAGACCGATGTTTGCCGTGGGCGGCGGTCGCCGCGGAGCAATTCTATGAGGCAGCTGGTGGTGCAATTTCATTGAGAACGCCAAAGCAAGCGACGACCTTGTTGAATCTGGCATGGACGGCCAGGAACAAGATAACCTCTTCCACTTCCCGTCTCATGAGACTCTCAATTCGCAGTGTTGAGTCGATCCAGCAACTCGGGGGAGGCAAAGACATCGCGGTAGAAGGTGAGCTGCTCTCCCTTGAAATGACATCCCCCGCGATGGCCACGACGCGCCCAGGCGACGCTTCCTTTGGCAGTCACTTCGTGGGTTTCCACATCGAGACAGCTCCACTCGAACCACACGAACTCACTGTGGAACATCACGATAGGCCAGCACATGACTACGCCAGGTTGAGCGATGAGCGCCCACCAATGCTTTTCGCGCGACTTTTGCTCCTCCAGTCCATAGTAAGGCCCATCCTGGCAAAAATAGACGATATCGTCGCGGTACTCACCTGTAAGGAGGTCACCCCGCGCCTGTCTCAAGGCCTCGCAATGAGTCGGCCACCATTCCTTGTTTTCATTTTCGATCTGCTCGGCCGTGTAGTCAGGGCCTATTTCCGGCAGCGTTTTTTCCTTGAGTCCAATGAATTTTTCGGCCGATTTAATCAGAGTTCTTGCCAGCTCGGGCGCTACAGGTTCGGGCTTTGAATAATCAGCCAATAACTCTTGGTAGTAGTTCGTTCTCTTCTTCATTCAGTCCTCCTGTGTTTTAGGAATATTCGACCATGAAATTCACTGCTTTCGGAAATACACTCCTGCAAAAAGTGTCTTGCACATCGCCAGATACCTGATTGAGAGTATAGGTAGCCCCATCAATCATTGTCAATTGCGAACCTGCCCCCGATGTCCTGAGAAGCCGCGTCGCGAAACTGGAACGGTATATGCGAATGCCCTGTCCAGGGTACCGTTGGTCGAATTCTACCCTGGCTTCGCGCTTCGCTGCTGTGGCGGGTCGGGGCCAACTACCAAGCGTTTGTGGTGGGGTCGCCGCGGTTGATGCTCATCCGCCGGCCGGGGCGACACTCCTGTCGAACAAACTCACCGCAAGGCCAGCCCGTTGAGTGCGGTGGCCAAGGCATGGCTCGGCGTTGACGATGGGTGCAAGCAGCAGGTACACTATTGCTTGATGGATTTTCTCAACTATTGGTAAGACGAGGTTTTCTCATGGATGCCCAGCAACTGATCAAGGAACAGGTCACCAGCAACCCGGTGGTGCTCTACATGAAGGGCACGCCACAGTTTCCGCAATGTGGTTTCTCGGCGACCACGGTGCAGATCCTCAAGGCCTGTGGCGTGTCGACCTTTCTCAGCGTCAACGTGCTGGAAAATCCGGAAATTCGCAACGGCATCAAGGAGTATGCGAACTGGCCGACGATTCCTCAGCTCTACGTGCGCGGCGAGTTCATCGGTGGCTGTGACATCATGCGCGAGATGTACGAGGACGGCGAGTTGCAGAAGCTGCTTGAAGGTCTCGTCGAGCCGGTCTGACGGGCGCGCGCCCCGCCAGTCGAGCGGCGTGCCGGGCGATCCCCTGCTGCTGCTCAGGCGGCGGGCTTCGCTGGCCTGGCGGCGCTGAACTCCTCATAGGCACGGACTGCTTCGGCGGCGTACATCAGCGACGGGCCGCCGCCCATGTAGGTGCACACGGCCAGCGTTTCCATCAATTGAGCACGGCTGACGCCCAGGCGAATCAGGGCCTTGACATGAAAACCGACGCAGGCATCACAGCGGCTGGCAATGCCGATGGCCAGGGCGATCAGCTCCTTGTCGAGCACTGAGAGTACGCCCGGTGCGAGTGCCGCCTTGGCCATCGCGTTGAAACCCTGCATCGTTTCGGGAATGTCATGGCGCAAGGAGCCGAGCGCCTGCGAAACATCGTGCGTAATGGTGGTGAAGGACTTGCTCATGATAGACTGGCTCGCATAATAAGAAAACTCTAATATACATCCTGGAACTTCTTTGGGCAAGCTCGCTCACAGGGACACCGGTTGTCGCCCTTGTCGGCCATGCTCAGATCACGGAGGTAGCAATGAATGCGAACCGATTGCCTTGGCCACTCCTGCTGATTTGTGTCGGTGCAGCATGGCTGCTGTCGGCTTGTGCGAGCTACAGTGGCTACGGCCTGAAGCCAGGCGTGGCGACCGTGGCTGAGGTGATCGAGACGATGGGCAAGCCGGCCTTGAGTTGGCAGGATTCCGATGGCAGTGAACAGCTCGCCTACCCGAGAGGGCCGGCGGGTACGCAGACATTCATGGCCTTCATTACGCCGGATGGACGGCTGCAGCGCATAGAACCCGTGCTGAACATGGAGCACTTTGCTCGCGTTCAGGCGGGGATGAACCAGGATTCGGTGCTGCGTCTGCTTGGCCCGTCAGTTCCCCAGTGGACGGAGTATTTCAAGGCACGCGACGAACTGGTCTCGGAGTGGCAGTTCTGCGACAGCTGGAATCAGCTCGCGCGCTTCGACGTACTGTTCGACGCCACCAGCGGTATCGTTCGCACCGCCTACCAGCGGCAAGCACTGATGGGCGCCAACGGGGTGGCGCCGTGGTGTGGGCAATAGTGCCAGCAGGCTCACGGTTGGCGACGCCGGCCGGCTTCAACTCCTAGAAGCTGATCAGACGAACGTTCGAAGAGCTCAGGCGTTCACTGAGCACAGCGAGGAAGGACTGGTAGAAGTGAATTCGGCAGGTTTCGGAAGATGTCTGCAGAGCGCTGGCGCTTATTCTCACCAGTTTTGCCGGGGTCCGCGTGACGATGTCGGCGCCCCGCTGTGACCTCGTTTTGCCGATCACTGCCATCTCGCCGAAACAGTCGCCAGTGGTCAGCAGATCCAGAACCAGGCCGTTCTTGAGTACCTTCAATTCCCCTTCGGCGAGGAGATAGAAGAAATCCCCGGGCTCTCCGTCCCGAATGATCACCGTATCGGGTGGAACGCGGTCCCAGTGGGAAAAACGCACGACCTCCCAGATCTCGACATCGGAGAACTCCGCGAAGAAGGCAAAGGAACGCAGCGTTTCGAACTTCTCAAGGTCAGGCATGTGCTCGCTGGGCATCTTGAGTTGCCGGTCACGAAAGGCCTGCGCCAGATCGTGTGAGAATTCCTTCCAGTGGGTGTAGCGCTTATGGAGTTTCTTGTTCATTGCCCGCGCGACGATCGCGTCGAGCGCTTCCGGAATGTCGCTGCGTATCTCCGAAGGTGGGCGGGGCTCGGTGTGGATGATCCGGTAGATCATGTCGTAACTGTTGCGCCCCTGAAAAGGGAGTTGTCCGGTCAGTAACTGATACATGACGACGCCGAGCGAGTAGATATCGGTCTGATGGTCCAGCGTCTGTTCTTTCACCTGTTGTGGCGACATATACGCAGGCGATCCGATACCCAGAACCAGCGTGCGGTCTGGCGAGCCGATGATGGCGGCACCAAAGTCCGAGATCTTGATGTCACCATCGTTCGGGTCAGTGCTGGTGAACAGGATATTGGCCGGCTTGATGTCACGGTGAATGATTCCGGCCCGGAAGGCAAAATCGAGCGCACGCGTGCACTTGAAAATGATCTCGACGATGCGCTCGAGCGGCAGCAGTCTGTCGGGTGCGCAAACAGTCTCCAGAGTGCCGCCCGCGACATATTCCATCACGATATAGCAGAGCTTGTCACCGACCACTGCGTCGTAAGTCTGCACAATGTGCGGGTGCGACAGTCTGCCGATCAGCGCCGCCTCGTTGAGAAAAAGGTGGGTATAGAGACGGCCCCGTTTCGGGTCTTTCAGAATACCGGGAAACGCAATCTTGACCGCCACTTCGCGTTGCGTGAAAGGGTCGCTTCCCAGGTAGACGGTCGACGTGGCGCCGCGGCCGATTTCGCGGACGAGTTCGTATTTGCCGATCTTCTCCATGTCTTGAGTGCTGTTGAGCGGAGTGGTGTCCAGCGGCTACGCGCGGCGCGCGCGGGCAATCGCCGCCAGAACCTGTTCGGGCGCCGTGCCGCCCACGTGATTGCGTGCCGCCAGTGACCCGTCGACCGTCAGCACGGCGAAGACGTCGTCCGCGACCAGCGGCGAAAACCCTTGCAAGTCAGCGAGCGAAAGTGCTGCCAGGTCAACGCCCTGTTCCTCGGCGTGGCGTACTGCAAGGCCGACCGCTGCGTGCGCATCACGGAAAGGCAAGCCCTTGCGGGTCAGATAGTCGGCCAGATCGGTAGCCGTGGCAAATCCCTGGCGCAAAGCGTCGCGCATGTTCTCCGGGCGAGTGCTGACGCCGGCAATCAGGTCGGCAAAAATACGCAAGGTGTCGGTGACCGTGTCGATGGAGTCGAAGAGCGGCTCCTTGTCTTCCTGATTGTCCTTGTTGTAGGCCAGCGGCTGGCCTTTCATCAGGGTCAGCAAAGCCATCAGATGCCCGTACACGCGGCCCGTCTTGCCGCGCGCCAGCTCGGGTACGTCGGGATTTTTCTTCTGCGGCATGATCGAGCTGCCGGTGCAGAAGCGATCGGCAATCCTGATGAAGCCGAAACGCGGGTTCATCCACAACACCAGTTCCTCCGACAGGCGCGAGAGATGCATCATTACCAGCGCGCTGGCGGCACAGAATTCGATGGCAAAGTCGCGGTCGGAAACTGCGTCCAGCGAGTTTTCGCAAACGCCCTCGAAGCCCAGCAGGTCGGCGACGAATGAGCGGTCGATGGGGTAGCTCGTGCCGGCCAGTGCAGCGGCACCGAGCGGCAGTCGGTTGGTGCGTCTTCGACAGTCGGCGAAGCGCTCGGCGTCGCGTCGCATCATCTCGAAATAGGCCAGCAGGTGATGGCCGAAGGTCACTGGTTGGGCAACCTGGAGGTGAGTGAAGCCGGGTAGTGGTGTGGCGGCCTCCTTTTCTGCCAGGTCGAGGAGCCTGTTCTGGAACTGGTCAAGCAGGGCGAGAATGTCATCGATGGCGTCGCGCAGATACAGGCGAATGTCGGTCGCCACCTGGTCGTTGCGTGAGCGTCCGGTATGCAGGCGTTTGCCGGCATCGCCGACGAGCGTGGTCAGGCGTTTCTCGATATTCAGGTGCACATCTTCGAGATCGAGGGACCAGACGAAGGTACCGGCTTCGATCTCCTCGACGACCAGTGCCATGCCGCGCTCGATGTCGGCCAGGTCTTGCCTGGCGATGATTTCCTGTCTGGCCAGCATCGTGGCGTGCGCCAGCGAGGCCCGGATATCCTGGCGCCACAGGCGGCGGTCGAAATCCACCGAGGCAGTGTAGCGCTTGACGAGATCGGACATCGGCTCGGCGAAGCGGCCGGCCCAAGTGTATTGGGAAGAATCCGGTTGACTCATGCGGGGAGGTTTCCTGGGCAAGAATGACTCGTGCTCGTCGCTCCTTGGGGAGGCAGCAATACGAGTGACGCGGAGTATAAAGCAAAACCTGACCGGTCAGCCCGTCAGGCGGGCTCTCGGACGTTCCGGCAGAAGCGCGGCTGAGTCCTTGTCGAGATTTCTTACACTTGAATTCTGGCGGTGCGAGGAACTGATCCGCCGCGCCACTTATATCAAACCTGTCATCTAGCGGGCACAAGTCTTGCTATTACGGTGTGCGGCAAAACTTAACCCTTCTATGGCTGAATTGCGCGGTTGACGGAGTAATGCCAACGGAATGACGCAAGCGGCCGCTGTTGATGTGATCTTGGGGCGGTTCCCTGTTGGCGGGAACCGCCCTTTTTCTTTTTGCAGCAGTCAGGCTCAAAGCCGCTGCCATATCTGCCAGCGCTCGTGCCCGGCAAAGACCGGCAGCGAATCGCCGACCGGGCGATCTTCGCGGCGCGTGAAGTACGGCGCCAGCAGTTCCTCCAGTTGTTCCGGGCGGATGCCGAAAGGCGGGCCGCGGGTTTCGTCGCTGAAAAAGAAGAAGCCTGCCAGCAGCCCGCCGGGACGAAGCAGGGCCGCCACTTGCGCGGCATAGTTCGGCCACCAGTTGCGTGGCAGCGCGCAGAGGAAGGCGCGTTCGTAGATCACGTCGAAGGTCGTGCCCGGATCGAGAGCGAAAAAGTCGGCACACAACAGCGTGCCGCGCCAGTCGCCACCCAGCGTTGTGCGGGCTGTTTCAATCGCTGCGCTGGAAAAATCGAGCGCCGTTGTGTTCCAGCCCAGTCGATCGAGAAAGAGCGCGTCGTAGGCGCTGCCGCAACCGGGGACGAGGACGCGGGGGCGCCTGCCGGTGCCCTTCGGTTCGTCCGCCGCGTAGCCGGCGGCAAACGCACGTAGTGCCGCAGGCGCTTCGCCTGCTTCCCAGGGGGTAACGCCATGACGGAAACGGTGGTCCCAGAAGTCGGGGAGTTCGGGCCGTTGATGGTCTGGTCTGTCGGACGACATGGGTTATCTTTCGGTGGTCTTGCCGGGTCAAGCGAGCCAGATGGGCATGCTAGAATGACTGCCCTGATGCCGGCTGGCGTCGATGCCGCCGCTTGCTGCCAGCAGGGCGCGTTGGCCAGCGCTGTTACTGGAATCCTGCCGTGAACTCTGTACCCTCAGCCCCGTCGCGCGTGGTCATCGCCTCACGTGAATCCCGCCTCGCCCTGTGGCAGGCGCAGCATGTTCGTGGTCGCCTCACGGAATTATACCCACAGACAACGGTCGAGATCCTCGGCATGACGACCAGGGGCGATCAAATCCTCGACCGCCCGCTGTCGGCGATCGGCGGCAAAGGGCTGTTCATCAAGGAACTCGAGGTCGCCATGCTGGCAGGTCGCGCCGATCTCGCGGTGCATTCGATGAAGGACCTGCCGATGGAAGTCCCGGCGGGATTCGTCCTGGCTGCCATCTCGGCGCGCGAGAACCCCTGCGATGCTTTCGTCTCCAACCGCTTTGCCGGCCTCGATGAACTGCCCGCCGGTGCGGTCGTCGGTACCTCCAGCTTGCGTCGCGAAGCGACCCTTTGCGCGGGCTATCCGCATCTCTCGGTGAGAAGCCTGCGCGGCAACCTCGACACGCGTCTCAGGAAGCTCGATGCCGGTGAGTACGATGCGATCATCCTCGCCGCCGCCGGCCTGATTCGCCTCGGCTTGGCCAAGCGGATCGCCGCCGTGCTGACCCCCGAGCAGTCGTTGCCGGCGCCCGGCCAAGGTGTGCTGGGTATCGAGGTGCCGGCCGAACGTGCCGACGTGATCGCGCTGGTCGCGCCGCTCAACGATGCCGACAGCGCTCACTGCGTACGCGCCGAGCGTGCTTTTTCGCGCGCCCTGGGCGGTAGCTGCCAGCTTCCGCTTGCGGCTCATGCCGTGCTCGACAACGGTCTGCTCTGGTTGCGCGGCTGGATCGCGACGCCTGACGGCCGGCAGCGCGTGAGCGGCGAACTGCGCGGCTCGCCGGTTGACGACGAGGCGCTGGGTTGCTTGCTCGCGCAGCGCCTGCGCGAGCAAGGGGCCGATGCGATCATCGCGGTGCTGGCAGCCGACTAATGACCGCTCTGTTGCGCGGCAGAAAAATCGCCGTCACCCGTCCGCGCGCGCAGGCGTCGAGTCTGGCGGCACTGATCGCCGAGCAGGGCGGCGAGCCGGTGATCTTTCCCTTGCTCGAAATCTCGCCGGCCGCTGACACGGCGCCGTTGCTGTCGGCGATCGCCGACCTCGATTCGTACGCGCTGGCCGTCTTCATCAGCCCGAACGCGGTTGCTTTCAGCCTGCCGATCATACTTGCCCGCCGGAAATGGCCTGCCGGCCTGCAGGCGGTCGCCATCGGCCAGGGGAGCGTCGCTGCGCTGGCGGCTTACGGCATCGAGCACACGCTCGCCCCCAGCGAGCGCTTCGATTCCGAAGCGGTGCTCGAACTGCCGGCGTTGCAGCGGCAACACGTAGCCGGCAAGCGGGTGGTCATCTTTCGCGGCAACGGCGGGCGCGAACTCCTGGCTGACACGCTGCGTGCGCGTGCTGCCGAAGTCGATTGCGTCGGTTGTTATCAGCGCTCGGCGCCGGGCGATGCGGCACCTCTGCAGGCGCTGTTGCACGCCGGCGAGCTTGACGCACTGACCGTTTCATCGAGCGAGGGTCTGCGCAATCTGGTCGACCTGCTCGACGGCGCGGCGCGTGACGCTCTGCGGCATACGCCGCTCTTCGTGCCGCACCGGCGAATCGCCGATTTGGCGCAGGAACTTGGTTTGCCGAGGGTGATCCTGACTGGCCCGGCCGATGCGGGGATAATCGCCGCTTTGCGGACGCATGATTGGCGGGCAGCATGACTTTGGCCGCAGGTCGTCGCCCAACATCCTGTGTTATGTAGTCTGGTGTCCGGTGCAATGCGCTTCGCTTATTGCACCCTACGGACCTCCCGACCTACGGAAGAGGCCGACCGACAAGACCGACCTGGCGCTATGGCAGTCACACCCAGTCGCGCGGCGCCAGCATTTCGTAGAGCGAGGCTTCGGCCGTGCCGGCTTCGGGTTGCCAGTCGTAGCGCCACTTGACGATCGGTGGCAGCGACATCAGGATCGACTCCGTTCGCCCGCCCGATTGCAGGCCGAACAAGGTGCCACGGTCCCAGACCAGGTTGAACTCGACGTAGCGTCCTCGTCGGTAGGCCTGGAAATCGCGTTCGCGTTCGCCGTAGGGTATCGCCTGCCGCTTCTCGATGAGCGGCAGGTAGGCTGGCGCGAAGGAGTCGCCGACGGCCTGAGTCAGGGCAAAGCAGCGTGTGAAACCCCCTTCGTTGAGGTCGTCGAAGAATACGCCACCGACGCCGCGCGGCTCCTGGCGATGTTTGAGGAAGAAGTACTCGTCGCACCATTTCTTGTAGCGTGCATGGGTGTCGTCGCCGAACGGCAGTAGCGCTTGCTTGCAGGTGGCGTGAAAATGCCGGATGTCTTCGGCAAAGGGGTAATAGGGAGTCAAATCCATGCCGCCGCCAAACCACCAGGCGGGTTCTGCGCCGGCTTTTGTCGCGACGAGCGCGCGCACGTTCATGTGCGCCGTCGGGCAGTAAGGGCTTTCGGGATGCAGGACCAGCGAAACCCCCATCGCTTCGAACGATCTACCGGCGAGTTCAGGGCGTTTGGCGGTCGCCGAGACCGGCAGTGCGGCGCCGCGCACGTGCGAAAAAGCCACGCCGCCGCGCTCGAATACCCGGCCACCCTCGATGATGCACGTGCATCCCTTGCCGGCGAGCGTCTGGCCAGCTTCCTTTTCCCATGGGTCGACGCGGAACTTGCCGCCGTCCGGGCCTTCGATCGCTTCTGCGGCCGCGATGATGCGCGTCTGCAGGCCGGTGAAGTACTCTCCGAGGACGGTAGAGTCGATCACTTCCCGCGCGCCGCCATGGCGCTCAGCGCAGATGAGCCGCAGCCGTCAATCTGCCGCAGCTTTCCTTCGCTCATCGGCTCAGTGCCCGGTGGCCGATGTCGCGTCGATACTGCATGCCGTCGAAATGAAGGCCGACAATGAGGTCGTAGGCGCGTTTCTGGGCCTGCTTGACGTTGTCGCCAAGCGTGGTCACGCACAGCACGCGACCACCAGAGGTGACGATCTGGCCATTCTTCTCCATCGTTCCGGCATGGAACACATGGCTGTCGTCGCTGGCTTTCGGCAGGCCGCTGATCAGGTCTCCCGTGCGCGGGGTAGCGGGGTAGTTCGCCGCAGCCAGGACGACGCCCAGTGCCACGCGACGATCCCAGCTCGCTTCGACCTGGTCGAGTCGCCCGGCGACGCCATGTTCGAGCAGGGTGAGCAGGTCGGACTTCAGGCGCATCATGATCGGCTGTGTTTCCGGGTCGCCGAGCCGGCAATTGAATTCGACCGTCTTGACCGATCCATCCTTGCCCACCATCAACCCGGCGTAGAGGAAGCCGGTGTAGGGAAGACCGTCGGCGGCCATGCCGCGGACCGTCGGCAGGATGATCTCGCGCATGGTTCTGGCGTGTACTTCGGGCGTGACCACCGGCGCTGGTGAGTAAGCGCCCATGCCGCCCGTGTTGGGGCCGGTATCGCCGTCTCCGATTCGCTTGTGATCCTGACTCGAAGCCAGCGGCAGTACGTTTTTACCGTCGACCATGACGATGAAGCTGGCCTCTTCACCTTCGAGGAACTCTTCGATGACTACGCGCGCGGTAGCCGACTCGCCCGGCGCGCGAACGCTGCTGTCGGAGAGCATGTGGTCAATGGCGGCATGCGCTTCGGCGAGCGTCATGGCCACCATCACGCCCTTGCCGGCGGCGAGTCCATCGGCCTTGATGACGATCGGCGCGCCCTGCTGGTCGATATAGGCGTGGGCGGCAGAGCGCTCGGCGAAGGTCGCGAAGCGAGCCGTCGGGATGTGGTGTCGGGCCATAAAGCGTTTGGCGAAAGCCTTCGAACTCTCAAGCTGCGCGGCTTCCCTGGTCGGACCAAAGATCTTTAGGCCGCGGGCGCGGAAGATGTTGACGATGCCTGCGGCAAGCGGCGCTTCGGGGCCGACGATGGTGAGGTGGATTTTCTGTTTTTCTGCAAAGTCGGCGAGCGCTTCGGGGTCGGTGATGCCGATGTTTTCGAGTTCGCGTTCTCGTGCCGTGCCGGCGTTGCCAGGCGCGACGAAGATCCTTTGCAGGCCTGGCGTCTTCGCCAGACGCCAGGCGAACGCGTGTTCGCGACCACCGGAGCCGATGACCAGTAACTTCATATCAGTGCCGAAAGTGCCGGGCGCCGGTGAACACCATCGCCAGACCATGCTCGTCGGCCGCGCTGATCACCTCATCGTCACGCACCGAGCCACCGGGCTGAATCACCGCCTTGGCGCCGGCGCCGGCGACGACATCCAGCCCGTCACGGAAGGGGAAGAAAGCGTCGGAAGCAACGCAGGAACCGGCCAGGTCGAGGCCGGCGCTCTGCGCCTTGCTGGCCGCGATGCGCGTCGAATCGACACGACTCATCTGGCCGGCACCCACGCCGAGCGTCATGCCGCCGCCGCAGAAGACGATGGCATTGGACTTGACGAACTTGGCGACGCGGTAGGCGAACAGCAGGTCTTCGATCTGCGTAGCGCTCGGCGCCACCTGCGTCACCACCCTGAGGTCGGCGGGCTGCACGTTGAAGCGGTCGGGTGTCTGTACCAGCAGGCCGCCACCGACGCGCTTCAGTTCGAAGGCGTGATAGACCCTGGCCAGAGGCAGTTCGAGGACGCGCAGATTCTGCTTGGCAGCCAGCATTTCTCTTGCCGCGTCGGTGAAAGCCGGTGCCAGCAGCACCTCGACGAAATGCTTGCGTGCGTTCATTGCCGCGACGACCTCGTGGTCGACGGTACCGTTGAAGGCGATGATACCGCCGAAAGCCGATGTCGAGTCGGTCTGAAAGGCTTTTGCATACGCCGAGACGAGATTGACATCGACCGCCACGCCACACGGATTGGCGTGCTTGATGATCACGCAGGCCGGCGTGTCGAAGGTCTTGACACATTCCCAGGCGGCGTCCGCATCGGCGATGTTGTTGTACGATAGTTCCTTGCCCTGCAACTGCCGGTAGTTGGCGATCGAGCCGGCGGTGGGTGCAGGATCGCGATAGAAAGCCGCTTGCTGGTGCGGATTTTCGCCGTAGCGCAGCGTCTCGACGCGATCGAAAGCGAGTTGGAGTTGTTCGGGGAAAGGCTGTGGCTGGTTCGCGTCATCGAGTGCCGTGAGCCAGTTGGCGATCGCACCGTCGTAGCGCGCGGTGTGCACGAAAGCCTTTTTGGCCAGCGCAAAGCGTGTGCCCAGGCTCAGGGCGCCGGCACTGCTGGCCATCTCGGCGAGCAGTGCCGGGTAGTCTTCGGGGTCGGTGACGACGGCCACGCCGGCGTAATTCTTGGCTGCTGAACGGACCATGGCCGGACCCCCGATGTCGATGTTCTCGATGGCCTCGACCAGCGTCACGGCGGGGTTGGCAACAGTCTCTCTGAAGGGGTAGAGATTCACGCAGACCAGATCGATGGTCGGGATATCGTGCTGTTCGAGGGTCGCCATGTGCTCGGGAGAATCGCGGCGAGCCAGGATGCCGCCGTGCACCCTGGGGTGAAGGGTCTTGACGCGGCCGTCGAGCATTTCCGGGAAGCCCGTGTAATCGCCGACCTCGGTGACCGGCAGACCGGCGTCGCGCAGCAATTTCGCTGTACCTCCGGTGGACAGCAGCTTGACGCCGTGGGCGATGAGGCCCTGGGCGAATTCGAGGGCGCCATTCTTGTTGGAGAGGCTGATCAGGGCTTGACGGATTTTCATGGTGGGCAGGCAGGCAAGGTGGTTTTGAGGGCGAAGGTTCAGGCAAGCAGCTTGTGGTCGAGCAGCTTCTTGCGCAGCGTGTTGCGGTTGATGCCAAGGATCTCGGCGGCAAGCGTCTGGTTGCCGGCAGCTTGCTTGAGGACCACTTCGAGCATCGGGCGTTCGACGCTCTTGATGACCATTTCGTAGACGGCGGTGGGTTTCTCGCCGTCCAGCTTCTGGAAGTAGCTCTCCAGCGCTCTACCGACACAAAGGGCGATCGGGTTGTCTTCATTCTGCGTCATGCGGCAAGTTCCTCACAATCGCCCGCGCCTGCTCCCGGTGTTGCCGGATCGCTGGCCGCGTAGGGCAGGTGCTCGTGCTGTGCCGCGAGAGCAGCAAAAAAGTCATTCACTGCCTGGCGTTGCAGATCGACGGTCGGCAACTGATTCATCATGTGCCGGAAAGCCGCCGAACCGACCAATCCTCGGGTGTACCAGGAGATATGCTTGCGCGCGATGCGCATGCCGGTGTCGCTGCCGTAAAACAGATAGACGTCTTCAAGGTGTTCGAGCAAAACCTGGTGGATCTCGCTGACCAGCGGCGGCGTCAGATACGTTCCGGTTTTCAGGAAGTGTTCGATCTCGCGGAACAGCCAGGGACGCCCCTGCGCGGCACGGCCGATCATCAGCGCGTCGGCACCGGTGGTGTCGAGAACGAATTTCGCTTTTTCCGGCGAGTCGATGTCGCCGTTGGCGATGATTGGGATGCGCGCCGCTGCCTTCACCGCCCGGATCGTCTCGTATTCGGCACGGCCGGTGTAGCCGCAGGCGCGCGTCCGTCCATGCATGGCCAGAGCCCTGATCCCGGACTGCTCGGCAATCGCCAGGATGGCCAGCGCATTGCGGCTGGCGGTGTCCCAGCCAGTGCGGATCTTGAGCGTCACCGCTGTGTTCGGGACGGCATTGACGACGGCTCCCAGAATCCGGGCGACCAGCGGTTCATCCTTGAGCAGCGCAGATCCCGCCATGACGTGGCAGATTTTCTTGGCCGGGCAGCCCATGTTGATGTCGATGATCTGGGCGCCACGGTCGACGTTGTAACGCGCCGCATCGGCCATCATCGACGGACTGGCGCCGGCGATCTGGACCGAGATCGGCGCCATCTCGCCATCATGTCTGGCACGTCGTTGGGTCTTCGCGCTGCCGTAGAGCAGCGAGTTCGAGGTCACCATCTCGGACACGGCCAGGCCGGCACCCATTCTCTTGCAGAGTTGTCGGAAAGGACGATCGGTCACACCTGCCATCGGTGCGACAAAGAGGTTGTTGCGAAGGGAAAAGTCGAGAAATTCCATGGCTGTACGTGCCGGGCGTGGCAAGGCAAGACGCGGATTCTACCGCGATTGCCGCCCAAAAAACAGACACCGCTGGCTGTCTGGCACGATGACCTGCGCCTGTCGCCGACTTTCAGCGAAACAAATCGCTGACTGGCCGGACCCCGGACTGTGGGCATGAAACGGCGATCTTGAGAAAACCATTCGACTCCGGCGCCTACCGTTGGTATTCTGAGCAGCGTAGCGTCTTTTATATCCTCACACTGGAGCACTCAAATTGGGCAAGAAGCTTTACGTCGGAAACCTGGGCTATAACGTTGACAAGAGCGACCTCGAAAAAATGTTCGCCGCGCACGGCACAGTTGCCTCCGCGCAGGTGATCACCGATCGCGAAACAGGACGCTCGAAGGGCTTCGGCTTTGTCGAGATGGGCACCGATCAGGAGGCGCAGGCGGCCATCGCGGCGCTCGCGGGCAAGAGCCTTGACGGCCGCAACCTGACCGTCAATGAAGCACGTCCCCAGGAAGGTCGCAGTGGTGGCGGCGGTGGCGGCGGTTTCGGTGGCGCCCGCCGCGGTGGCGGTGGTGGCGGTGGTGGGGGGGGCGGCTTTGGTAGTGGCGGTCGTGGCGGTGCGGGTGGCGGTGGGGGCACCCGCTACTGATTCCCTCGGTCGCCGACCCCCGACGTCGGTGTTTGGCGGCTTGACGCGACCGTATCCAGATTTCCACCGGTGTAGCCGCGGCTGCGGCAATGAGAGGACACGTCTTGGCAAAACCCAATTATCAGTTTGAAAAGCGTCAGCGAGAGCTTGAGAAGAAGAGGAAGCAGGAAGAAAAGCGGCAGCGCGAACTCGCCGCCAAGAGCCAGCCGGAGGGCAGCGCCTCCGAAGGCGCGGCCGAAGCACCTGAGTCGACCGAAGCCGGCGGTTCAGGGACGCCAAGCTGACGGAGGCGACAGGTTCGAACATTGAGCGGGGTTATTGACCGCGGTTGACAGGCCTGGTCGGGCCAGAGATACTCGCCCGCACTTCCGTGGACTTCCCCCCAGCGCCAATGCAAGGTCCGGCTCACCCTTCCAACCGTTCGTTCGGCACCCTGTTTGTCGTCGTCTTCGCCTTGGCCGGCGGCTATCTCTGGTGGCGACACCTGGCCGGGCACGAGTGGTTTTTTGTCGCGGCCGGTCTGCTCTTGCTGGTCACGCTGACCGCCCCCGATTGGCTGGCGCCGTTCAACCGCGCCTGGATGAAGCTGGCGGAACTGCTCAATCGCGTCGTTTCGCCGCTGGTCCTCGGCCTCCTCTTTTTCGGTCTTTTCACGCCGATTGCCTGGGGAATGCGGCTGGCCGGCCGTGATGCGATGAAGCGGCGATTCGAACCGGAAGCAAGCAGCTATTGGCAGGATCGCGACCCGCCCGGGCCCGATCCCGACGGCCTGCACAACCAGTTCTGACAGGAAGCAAGATGGGATTCATCGGCGAGTTATGGCAGTTTCTCAAGGTGCGCAAGAAGTTCTGGATGCTGCCGATCATCATCGTGATGGTTCTCCTCGGCGGGCTGCTGGTCCTGGCGCAGGGTTCGGTGATCGCACCGTTCATCTACACCCTGTTCTGAACGATGCGCGTTCTCGGGCTATCCGCCTATTATCATGATGCGGCGGCGGCTGTCGTCGTCGACGGGAGAATCGTCGCCGCCGCGCAGGAGGAACGCTTCAGCCGAATCAAGCACGACCCCGCGTTTCCTGTAAACGCAGCGCGAGCGTGCCTCGAACTCGCCGGGCTACAGCCGGCCGAGATTGATCTGGTGGCCTTTTACGACAAGCCCTTCCTCAAGTTCGAGCGTTTGCTCGAAACGTATCTGGCTTTCGCCCCGCGCGGCTTTACCTCGTTCCGGCATGCGCTGCCGCTGTGGCTGAAGGAAAAGCTGTTCCAGAAAAGCATGCTCGTCAAGGAGTTGTCGCAGTTGGACGAGGACGTCGACTGGGCGCCGCGTCTGCTCTTCTCCGAGCATCACCTCAGCCATGCGGCGAGCGCGTTCTTCCCGTCGCCGTTCGCCCGGGCGGCGGTGCTCACCATGGACGGTGTCGGCGAGTGGACGACCACCTCGCTGGCGATCGGCTCGGGAGCCGACCTCAAGGTGATCCGGGAGATTCATTTCCCGCATTCGCTAGGGCTTCTCTATTCCGCATTCACCTATTACACCGGCTTCAAGGTCAACTCCGGCGAGTACAAGGTGATGGGTCTGGCACCCTACGGCGAACCGAAGTACGCGGCGCTGATCCTTGAACACCTGATCGACGTCAAGGAAGACGGCAGCTTCCGCCTCAACCTTGACTACTTCGATTACTGCACTGGGCTGACGATGACCAACCGTCGCTTCGACGCCTTGTTTGGCGGCCCGCCGCGCAAGGCGGACGAAGCGCTCGGACAGAGGGAGATGGACCTCGCCGCTTCGGTGCAGGCAGTCACCGAGCAGGTAGTGCTGAAGCTCGCGCAGGCTGTCGCTCGCGAAACCGGCGAGACGAATCTGTGCCTGGCCGGTGGCGTGGCGCTCAATTGCGTGGCCAACGGCAAATTGCTCAGGCAACGCAGCTTCGCGCGGATGTGGCTGCAACCGGCGGCCGGCGATGCCGGCGGTTCGCTCGGCGCAGCGCTGGTCGCCGCGCACCTGTACCGGCGCGAGCCGCGACCGTCGAACGGAGCTGCCGATTGCATGCAGGGCTCCTACCTCGGCCCCAGCCACGATACCGCCGATAGCGTCCGGCGACTGAGCGCTATGGGCGCGAAATTCGACGTCCTCGATGATGACCAGATCGTCGAACGATGCGCCCGAGCGCTGGCCGATGGCCAGGCGCTAGGCTGGCACCAGGGCCGCATGGAATTCGGCCCGCGCGCCCTCGGCGGGCGCTCGATTCTCGGCGATGCGCGCTCGCCGACGATGCAGAAGCTGCTCAACCTCAAGGTCAAGTACCGCGAGTCGTTTCGGCCGTTCGCTCCCGCGGTCCTGCGCGAGGACGTGAGTGACTGGTTCGACCTCGACGAAGACAGCCCGTACATGCTGCTGGTGGCCGACGTTCTCGACCGCCATCGCATCGCCATGACGCCCGAAGAGCAACAGCTTTTCGGCATCGACAAGCTCAACGTGCCGCGCTCGTCGATTCCTGCCGTCACGCACGTCGATTATTCGGCGCGCATCCAGACCGTTCACCGCGAGACCAATCCGCGCTATCACGCGGTGATCAGCCGCTTCAAGGCACTGACCGGCTGTCCGGTGGTGGTCAACACCAGTTTCAATGTACGCGGCGAGCCAATCGTCTGTACGCCTGATGACGCTTTTCGCTGCTTCATGGGCACCGAGATCGAAACCCTGGCCGTGGGCAACTGCTTCCTGCGCAAGCAAGACCAGGATCCGGCCCTGAAGGAGCGCTACGAAGGGAAGTTCGTGCTGGACTGAATCCTCAATCAGGCGCGGGTCACGCCCGGCAAGCTGAACCCTGCCGGCGGACGAGGTCAACCCCCTTGCCACTGTAATATTGAATCTTGACGAGACTATCGTTCATGAAAAGATCCACCCTGGTCAACATCCTGCTGGTCGTGGTCAGCGTCCTGGTCACCGTGCTCGTGCTGGAAGTGGTGATCGAAAAGACACTGCTGACCAGAATCCCGGTCAAGTTCCATTTTGCCCTGCCTTCCGGTCTGGCCGTGCTCGCCCAGAGTTCGAAAGCGCACCGACTGCCCGAGCACTATGTGGCCCTGGCGGGCGACTCCTACGCCCAAGGCAAGGGCGATTGGTTGCTGCAGGTCAATCCGGCAGGCAACGAAGCCTTTCATTCGGCGCATGTCCTGCAGCAACTGACCGGCTACGATGTCATCAGCTTCGGCAGGAGTGGTGCGAGTAGCGCCAAGGGATGGGTGCGCGAGCCGGTGTCGAAATACAGATACCTCCACGACACAGTAGACAGCGACCTGCAGCCGCCGGCGTTCATCCTCGCCTTCTTCTATGCCGGCAACGATCTGTCGGACAATTTCCTGGAGGTGCGCGACAGCTTCATCCCCGACTACGGCGAAGCCGCGCTGCATGACGAAGCGGCCTGGGACCAGTTCTTCAACAAGGAAGTGCGCAGGAACCAGGTCGGACCACATGGTTCCGCACAGGTCAATCGTGGCTGGCTGATCACGACGCTATTTCGAATCGTCAAGCGTGAACTGTCCGGCAAGGATGTCGAGGCGGAAGTTGATCCGGCTGACCAGATGGCTGCCCAGGGCAAGGGCGGCAATCAGGTCGTCGTCGGCGGGCGATCAACGGCGATTCCCGGTGGCCTGCAATCGCCGGGGCTCGAGCTTGATCGGCAGCAAACCGAGATCGCTTTCCTGGCCATGGCAAAATCCCTGGCTCGCCTGAAACAGGCCTTTCCCGTCAGCCAGGTGGTGGTGGTTTATGTCCCGTCGGTGATCGAGGCCTACGCTCCGGGCTCGGACGAGGTGAGCATTTTCAATTCGGTTCCCCAGCAAGGCAAGTATCTGCAGGAACGCCATTCGGCGGCAGAACTCGCGGCGCGCAGCGATCAAGTGGCCGCTCGCGTGGCCGCTGAAGCGCAGGCGCAAGGCCTGCCGTTCATCGACACGCGCCAGGATATCCGGGCAGCGAGTGCACAGCACATCCTGCACGGTCCGAAAGACTGGTTGCACTTCAATCGTCTGGGTTACGAAGCGTTTGCCCGTTCGATCGCCTGTGCTATGGCGGCGAAAAAGCTGTGGCCAGCACAGGCGTGTCCGCCGGCGACTCCGGCGAACGGATAGTGGCATGGCGCCAACGGTCATGGCTTCTGGCAGACACCCCCGATCATAAGAGGCATGCCCGTTTCCCCTCCCTTGCCAGGCGCATTCCGGCTTGCACGCCGGAATTGCTCGATGGGCGCGGAGCATACTCCGCAAATTCCCCATCTCGCCCCCCGATCTCTCCCGCAAGCGGGCGAGGGGCGATTCGCGAGTCGCTCGCGCGACTTTCGCGGTAAGCACGCTTACTGCGCACCCTCCAACCAGCGCGCAATCGCCCTCTCCGTTGCCTTGTCGAGCGGCATCTGCTCGCGCAGGCACAAGGAGCGGACGTTGTTCGCCATCGTGCGGGCCAGTGACGAGGCATCGTCCTGACCTTTGCCGAAGACGTGCCCACGCATCAGCAGTCCGCGCAGGATCCAATTCACGTCGAGACGGCTGCCGCCATGGCCAGCCTCGCGGATGCGGTCGCGCACCCGCTTGCCGGTCTCCTTCAAGTCGAATGGATGTTCGGCGACCTCCTGAGCAATGCTCACGAATAGTGCCTGGTAATCGACCGGCCGCAGTAGCGGTATGCCGGATACTTCGTGGATCTGCGTTGCGATCGGCAGCAGATTCTGGTCGGTTCCCCAGTTCGAGGCACTGCCACTGAGGGACTTGAGGCTCGTCGCCGCGACACTCATGTGCCGATGAGGGTCCAGTACCCAGCCGCCAGAGGCACTCCAGTCAAGTTGAAGGGCGCCGAGGGGGAGCGCTTCGACGAATTTGCGGAACGAACCCTTGCCGTTCCAGTCGGCGGCGATCGCGCCGTGTTGCGTGGTGATCAGGCTGGCGATGCGGCTGCAGGGGACCGGCACGTTCGACCTGGCGACTTCCTGCTCGATGAGTCGGGTGATGCGCGTCAGATCGGTGTCCACCGAAGCCGTGGGTGTCGTCGTTGCCAGTTCAAGAGCGGCGTGGCGGCGCGGATCGTGGATGCTGCCACCACCGGCTGTCGTGATCGCCAGTGGCGTCAGGTTCCATGACTCGACCAGCCCCCGGAAGCTGCCGTGGCCAGCCCAGGTCGAGGCATCCATTCCCTCGACCGAGGCGAGGACTCTGGCGGCGAGCCTGGCCATGGCGACCGGCACGGCCGATTCTGCGACCACCTGTTCCACCAGCGTGCGCGCGGCAGCGGCGAGCGCATCGTCATCGGGTTTGCTGACCGGAGGCGTTGTTCCCGGTTGTTGCGGCAGTGATTCATCGTCGTCCCTGAAGCCGAGCGCCTTGCGCACGAACTCGTCCTGGTCGATGAGCAGATCGGCCGATGCGCGGTAGGCGGCCGATGGAAAGCCGATCGCCAGCACCGTCGTGCGCCGGTCCCAGCGGCGCAGTTTGCGCAGCACCGGGGTGAAATCGGCGTCGGCGGAAAACACGATGAACTCGTCGTAGGGGACCTCATGCTGCAACAGATCGATGATGTCGAGCACCATGTGAATGTCGGTGCTGGTTTTTCCCTCGCTGGTCAGGGCAGGGCAGTCGATGATCTCGAAGCCGGCCAGGTTGAAGGACGGTCGGAAGCGCTGATAGGCCTGCGGATTCAGGTAACAGCGGCGCACAAGAACACGGCGGCGTGCACCGGCGGGAGCGTGATCGGGCAGTTCGAGCGCCTCGACGACCCAGTTCATCCACTGCAGCGGCTGGCGGGCAAAGCGATCGGCGATGGTCTGATCAAGCTTCCGTAGCCCGGAATACACGTTGTCGAAATCGACGAAAAGTGCGCTTTTCAAGATGTCGTGTCCTTTCTGTTCAAATCCTCGCCGACGATCCGTTCTTCTCAAGGAGGCCCTCGTAAGCGTAGTCCTTGACGTTGACGCCCATCGACGACCAGGTCCTCATCAGTCTTGTTGTTCGCTTTCGCCCGCACGATAGCGTTGCTGCGGGTGATTTGGGTGGTGGGGGAAGAGCAACTGCAGCGAGCCCGCTTTCAGCATCGGCGTCAGATAGTGGTTCTGAAGGCTGGCCGGCGCACGGGCCAGCAGCTCGGCCAATTCACTCAACGACAGGGGTTGGACGGCGCACAAAGAGCGAATTACCTGTCGCATTTCCTCCGGTCTTGTCCGCTTTTCTATCCGCACCCGATCCGCCAGGACTTGCAGTGTTGTCCTGTGTTGGGCCGGCGAAACCTTATGTTGAGAGCTGCCTTGCTTATGTTGGGACATCTCGTCACTATGTTGAGAGCCTTCCATGCCGCCAGACTGTTGGCTGAAGAGGTCACCGACCGGCTGCTTCGGCCACCGGTAACGCGTGCCGCGTCCATGGCCGCTTTTCTCCAACCAACTCGCCTCGACAAATTGCTTCAGCCGAGCACCGATTTCACGGGGATGCTCTCCTCGGTAGGGCTGAATGTCGGCGTTGCCGACTTCGTCAAACCGATGCGCGAGCATCAAGATCACACGCCCCAGTTCGTCGAGGCTACTGTAAGCATCACCCACCACCGCGCGCAACTCGCGTTCGACGTCACCTGGAATCATGCTCGCCAGCGGCAGCCAGACGCGCGTCATCTCCAGCGCCATGTTCTCCGCGACGAACGGAATCATCCAGTGTTGTTCGCGCCAGGCGCGGAGGATTTTCTGAAAGCCCGACCCCGCCTTCTCGCCGAGCCCCAGCATCTGGAACATCTTCTGCAGGCTTGGGTTGCGCGGATCGCTCACTCCTCCCTGGTAGAGCGCCTCGCGCGGTATGCGAAGGGTGCCTGGGTTAAAAAACACAAAGGCGTCCCGCCGTTTGATCACCGTGATCGGGCGGGACGACTGATGATCCGCATGAACCAGCGTGTTCACCAACGCTTCGCGTAGCGCTTCGTGAACATGTGTCTCATCAACACGCGTCGCGCGGTCGTCCAGTTTGAACGGCACCGCGAGTCCGTCGACCAGTCGCGGATAGACGCGGTAATAGAAATTGAAGAGGTTCGGCGCCCACTTGCCGTCCACAGTAAGCCGGAAGGTCCAGCGCTGCTCTGGATCGTCGGAGAGTTGCTCCTGATAATCAAGGTGGTAGTGCGGCGACGCGTCCAGCAAACTGCGCTCCGCGCCGAACATCAACAGTCCCGCCATCGTCAACCCGTCGCGGCCGGACACGCGTTCTCGCCGCCATCCACCCAGCTGGCGCAGAAGTTCGATGTCGTCCAGAGCAAGGAAAGGATGATCCGGCTCACGCGAACCGAATCGGTTGCGAAAAGCTTTTAGCGTCGCGGCGTCGAGGTCGGCAAGACCGAAGCCCTCGAAGATGCCCGCATCCTGGGGTTCATCGCTTGCGTCGCGCAGCATCTGCCGCACTTCTATGTCGGTGCAGCGGTAGTCACCTTCAAAATTGCGTTTGAACGTGCCGGCGAGCGGATTGCCGTTGATAAATATCGGCCGCTGCGTACGCGTCGCACGAGGTACCTGTACTATGACCATGTCCTTGCCGTCGATGCTCGCGACTGAAACGTCGCGATCGATGCAGATCGGCGCGTTGAGTTTTTGCGGATTGTTGTGCGAATCCCAGAAGGCCTTGATCAGCCTGCTCGGCGTACGCACGCCGGCGATTTCGTGCTGGTCGCCACTTTCCACTACACCGAGCACAATCGTGCCGCCCTCGGTATTCGCGAAAGCCGACAAGGATTCCCACAGCGACTTCGGCAACCCCCCGTCAGCACACTTGAACTCGACGTCCTGGTCTTCGCCGATATCGAGCCGGGCAAGGATCTGATCGAGTGTCATGCGCATCCCTCGGTAGAAAAACGAAGGTGGTGTTGCCGGAGAAGGGTGTTGACTTCCATGTGTCGATGCACTCCTGTGAATCTTGTCACTCTCCCGCTTTGCATAGCCTATAGCAAGCCATCAAGTCGAGCCGGCCCCTTTGCTCTCTTGTCTTCCTACCGGGCCAACCCGGCGGCCACATCGCGAAAAGCCAGCAAAGCGGCTTCGAGATGCTCGATGATCTCTTGCTGCAGCACCTCGGGCGGCGGCAGGTCGGCCAGGTTGTCGAGGTCATCGTCCTTGAGCCAGAAGATGTCGAGGCTCGCCTTGTCGCGGGCGACGAGGTCGGCGTGGGTGAAGTGCCTGAATCGATCAGACTCCTGGCGTTGATGGCGATTCGCAGGGTGGCAGCAGGCGATGAAGTCGCGCAGGTCATCGAGCTTGAGCGGCCTCGTCTTCAGGGTAAAGTGCCGGTTGGTGCGCAGGTCGTAGATCCACAGCCCCCTGGTGTGGACCTGGCCGTCCTTGGGCCGGGCGTCGAAGAACAGCACATTGGCCTTGACGCCATTGGCGTAAAAGATGCCTGTCGGCAGCCGCAGCAGGGTGTGGACGTCGCAGGTTTCGAGCAGCTTGCGGCGGATGCGCTCGCCGGCGCCGCCTTCAAACAACACGTTGTCGGGCAGCACCACGGCCGCTTTGCCGTTGTCCTTGAGGATGGTGACGATGTGTTGCAGAAAGTTGAGCTGCTTGTTCGAGGTGGTTTCCCAGAAGTCCTGCCGCTCGTAGGTCAGCGCGTCCCTGTCTTCCTCGCCCTCGGCATTGGTGATCGTCATGCTGCTCTTCTTGCCGAAGGGCGGGTTTGCCAGCACGTAGTCGAAGCGCTCGCCTCGGTCGGCAATCAGCGCATCGGCGCGGTCTATCGCGGGTTCGCCGTCCAGCTCGCCGATGTTGTGCAGGAAGAGATTCATCAGGCACATACGGCGCGTGTTGGCGACGATCTCGTTGCCGTGGAAGGTCCTGTCGCGCAGGAACTGCTTCTGCCGTTTGTCCAGCGCCGGCGGTGTGTGCTCCAGCCAGGCGGCGTTCTCCTTCACCCACTTGCCGGTGCCGCTGATCCATTCGTAGGCCGCGAGAAAGAAACCACCAGTGCCACACGCCGGGTCGGCGATCCGCTTGTGCGCTTCCGGCCGCATGCAGGCGACCATCGCCTGAATCAGTGGGCGCGGGGTGAAGTACTGGCCGGCGCCGCTCTTGGTGTCTTCGGCGTTCTTTTGCAGCAGGCCCTCGTACAGATCGCCCTTGGTGTCGGCGTCCAGGCTGATCCAGTTCTGGGCGTCGATCAACTGCACCAGGCGCGAGAGCTTGGCCGGGTCCTGAATCTTGTTCTGCGCCTTGAAGAAGATCGCGCCCAGCATTCCCGACTGTTGGCCCAACGTGTGCAGCACGGCGAGGTAATGCGCCTCCAGAGGCTCGCCGGTCCTGGTTTTCAGGCTGGTCCAGTCATAGCCCCTGGGGATGCGGGTATCGCGCTTGTACGGTTCCTGCGCGAATTCGTGCGCGAGCTTCAGGAACAGCAGATAGGTCAGTTGTTCCAGGTAGTCGCCGTAGCCGACGCCATCGTCGCGCAGCGTGTGGCAGAAGTTCCAGATTTTCTGGATGAGGGTCGATGAGTTCATTGCGTTTGCGCCAATTGCCTCGGCAGTGTCGAGACAATCTCGTATTGGCGGGCCTGTGGCGAAGGGTGCGCTTCAGGCGTCATTGTGGCTGTCGGTTTCTACCGCCGCCTTGCGGCGACGGGGGTTTTTCGTGGGGAGCTGCGCGCTCTTCGCCATCCGTTCGGCGCGGATGCGCTCCAGCAGCTTGCTCGCCGGTTCGTCGGTCGGGTCTTGCGGAACCAACTGGCCGGAGAAGGCGGATGTGAGGATGTTCTGGCGTTGCGCAGAGGCTTGTTTGAGGGAGACTGCAATGGCAGCCTCTTGCGACTCGATCTGAGAAAGCAACACTTCAACAAGGCCAACGATGACCTTCAGTTCCATTGGCGGTGCTATCGGGATCGGGATTCGCTCGACAATCGACTTGTTGAGCGCGGGCTGATTGTTCCCGCTACTGCCCCGTCGAGTCTCCTCGTAGCGGGACCATAGCCAGTAGTACACATACTCTGCTGGGACATCCGTTTCCGATACCCGGATGGCTGCGCAATTCTGGTTGTTCGCAGCCTCAATGTCCAAAATCGCAACTTGGCCGCGTGTCCTTCCTTCCCCGATCATGCCGAGCATGACGCTGCCAGTCGGATTGATTCCCGTGCTGCTGTTTTTCAAGCCAAGCTCACTGATTCGCTCTTTCGTCGCCTTTATTCGCGAAAAGTGCACCTCTCCTGAACTGACCCATGGGATGGTGCCATTCCAGTAACTCGGTTCCTTCCTGCTTGGAGTTGCACCGACTGCAACATGGAAACACTGACCGACGGAACTCCATAGCCAATCCTCTGGCAGTTCAGGCAGGCCGTGTCCTGTGGGCTGGTTAGGCTCGGGGTAATTGTCCTGCCAGTCCTTGGGCGGCGCCTTGCCTTGTTCCTTGAGCTTCGCGAGTTGCTTCGCTTCCCAGCAGGCGCGGCGCTCACGGAGGATACGTTCCAGAAGTTCCGCGCCGGTCTCGAATGCCTCGCCCTGTTGGGTACGCTGCGCGCGCCAATCAGCGGTCAGTGCGCCCTCGACCGCGGCTTTCAGCACTGATTGCCGGTACTTTGTGAGCTTCTTCTGCGCTGCCTTGAGTTCGGCCACGCCGGCATCGAGGTCGGAGAGTAATTCTTCGAGTTTTTCGACGATGCGGGTTTGTTCAGCCACAGGAGCGATTGGTAATTCCACTGCTCTCAGGAACTCTCCGCCTATTGCAGCGAAGGTTGTTCCAGTTCCTTGCTTTGATAGCCACGGTTCAAGTTGTCGGAAAAAGTAAAACAAATAGAGCGGGCTTGCAGGTTTCTCAGCGCCTATTGCTGCTAGACCTCGGCCAATACATGCGCGTTCTTGAGCGATGTTTGTCGGTCCAACAGGGGCACGAATAGAAAGGAGGATGTCGCCCGGTTCTGCTATTTTTTTCGGATCAGAGCACCATTTCCTCACTTCAGGGTACCGTTCTCCGAACTCACTCTTTCCTTGAAAGAACGGCAACCCTGTACCTTCATTGTTGTAATGAACTGACTCGGGTGACTGCCCCATTTCAACTCGTGCCATATCTGCCAAACTAGACACCAACCAGCCCGTCGGTAGTTGTATAGGTTCCTTCACGCCACCAACTCCCGATTCATCTCATCCATCAACCCGTCGATCTGGCTCCCGAAAACCGCCCACGCTTTCTGCAACCCGCCCTTGTCGGCAAACTCGGCGTAATCGAAATCACTGCGCGCGATGCTGCAACTGCTCGCGATGTGGTCCTTCATCAGCCGCAGCCATTCGGTCTGCTCGGGGGTGAACGCGGTTCCCCGCTGCGCGTTGTGACGGAAGATCCACTCCTGGAAGCGCTTGTCGACCTGCTCGCTGAAGGGCTTCAGCTCGGCGTCGAGCCCGATGGCGAAGCGCACCAGCGCGACGAGGTCGGTCAACTGGCGCTTGTGATCCGCGCCCCTGACCTGTGCCGCCTGCACGCGCGCATAGGCGCTCCATAAGCGCTCGGCGGTGAGCATCAACGGTGGCCGGCTCAGTTGTTCGTGCAGTTCCTCGATCATCTCGAAAGTCAGCGCGCGCCGCTGGTACGGTTGCTGATAGAAGAACGCGAGTGCGGCGATCTCGTCCTTGTGCTGCTCGATGAACTCGGCAAAGGTGTGCACGGTTTTCCCGGCCTGCGCCTCGGCCTGCGCGCTGTAGCCCGAAAAGGTTACCTGGTCGAGGTTGATGTGGTCGATGAGCTGCTCACGTTCACGTCGGGCAGACTGGATAGCCTCGCGCAGTTCGGGCTTGTCGAACGGCGCACACGCAGCGGCCACGCGCGCTGCCCGGGCAGCGGCGATCTCGTCTGCGGTCAGCGTCTCTTCGGAACGTGTGACGCCTCTTGCCCTGGCGCTGGCCAGCGCCGCGTCGACGATGGCGTCGGGGTTCAGCGCACTGATCAGCGCCTTGCCGAGTTCTCCGACCGGGATTCCCCCGGACGCCTTTTCGACGCGCGCACGCGCCTTGTCGTCCAGTTGTTTGGCCAGGCGCAGCAGGCGGTTGGCGAGACTCAAGACGGTGTCGTCGTCGCGGTGGCCGATGGCGACGCCTTGCAGCAGGTCCTTGAGCGGCACGCCGGGCTTCTTCTCCAGCGGCCGGCTGTCGGTCTTGCACGACTTCTCGACGCCGACGGCGTCGATCAGCACGAAGCGCGTCTTGGCGCTGTCGGCGCTGTTGCTGACGCGCCTCATGTCGTCGTAGCTCAAGCCCCGCACGCCGCGGCCCTTCATCTGTTCGTAGTAGCTCCGCGAGCGCACATCGCGCAGGAAGAGCAGCACTTCGAGCGGCTTGACATCGGTGCCGGTGGCGATCATGTCCACCGTCACCGCCATGCGCGGGTGGTAGTCGTTGCGAAAACTCGCCAGCGTCGTGTCGGGGTCTTCTTCCGCCTTGTAGGTGATCTTCTTGCAGAAGGCATTGCCCTGGCCATACGCCTCGCGGACGATCTGGATGATGTCGTCGGCGTGGCTGTCGGTCTTGGCAAAGATCAGCGTCTTCGGGGTCTCTTGGCGGGTGGCGAAGATTTGCCCTTCGACCGCGCTCTTCATCGCCTGAACCACCTGGCGGATCTGGCTGGGGTTGACCACCGACCGATCGAGATCCCTGCCGGTGTAGGGCTTGTCTTCCTCGGTCTCGGCCCAGCGCTTCTTGCGCGTCTGCCGGTCACGGTGGTCCACCCACTCCCTGGCCTTGACTTCGGCGCCCTTCGCCGTGATCTCGGTTTCGATCACGTAGACGTCGTAGCCGACGTTGACGCCATCGGCGACGGATTGTTCGTAGGTGTACTCGGCGACGATATTCTCGTTGAAGAAGCCGAAGGTGCGTTTGTCCGGGGTCGCGGTCAGACCGATCAGGAAGGCATCGAAGTAGTCGAGCACCTGTTTCCACAGGTTGTAGATCGAGCGGTGGCATTCGTCGATGATGATGAAGTCGAAGGACTCGACCGGGACGGCCGCGTTGTAGCGGACCAGCTTGGCTTGCTGCGCCGTTTGCTGCAGCTCGTTTAGCGAAGTGTCCTCGGCGGAGTCGTCGATCGCTTCACCGGAGAGCAAGGAATACAGGCGCTGGATGGTGCTGATGCACACCTGCGCCTGCGGGTCGATGTGGCTGCTGGTGAGGCGCTGGATGTTGTAGAGTTCGGTGAATTTGCGACCGTCGTCGGGCGGGGTGTAGGCCATGAACTCCTGGTGCGCCTGTTTGCCGAGGTTGCGGGTGTCGACCAGGAACAGGACGCGCTTCGCGCCGGCGAACTTGAGCAGGCGGTAGACCGAGGTAACCGCGGTGAAGGTCTTGCCGGCGCCGGTGGCCATGTGCACGAGCGCGCGCGGCCTGTTGCGCGCCAACGACGCCTCGAGGCCGGTGACCGCGCTGACCTGGCAATCACGCAGGTTCTGCATGGGCAGCGGCGGCAGGTTGGCGGCGAGTCGCCGGCGCAGCGTGTCGGGCTGTTCGAGCCAGTGCGCCAGTTGCTCGGGGCGAAAGAAGTGGAAGACCTCGCGTGAGCGCGGTAGCGGATCGCGGCCATCGGTGAAGCGGGTGATCTGCGCGGTGCTTTCAAACAGGAAGGGCAAGGGGGCCGTGTGCAGGCACCACTTGAGGGTGGCGTTGGCGTAACGCGCGGTTTGCACTTCGGTGGCGGTGAGGTTCTCGCCGGCTTCGTCGCGTTTGGCTTCGATGACGCCCACCGCCGTGCGCTTGGCGAAGAGCACGTAATCGGCGGGTCCGCTATCGGTCGGGTATTCGCGTACGGCGACGCCCAATGCGGCGCCCAGGTTCAGATTCCTGACGTCCTGAACCGCCCACCCGGCATGGATGAGCTTTTCGTCGATCTGCTGCCTGGCTTTTGCTTCAGGCGACATGGCGGTGCCGGTGGTTGCGCACTCGTGGCGGCTGGAACATCGCTGCGGGGTTCCTCTTCTGGTTTTGGCCTTGCGCCGGGTACCGCTGCCGGCGTAGCATTGCCGCGTTTTGGTGAGTATGGCGAGCGAGCCGACATGTTGCCACAGCAACGTTGCGAAAGCACGAGTCGATCAGCAGGCGTGACCCTCGCCCGTGCGCGTGAATCCGAAACCGCCACTGCCACCGAGGCCAGGATGAATGCAGATCGTGACGCCCAGCGAGCGGGCGGCCTGGTAGAGGTCGGGCGGGAACGCTGCGAAGGGAACGGCACGTTCGACGACGGACTTGATGAAGGCGATTTCTTCCTGCTGGTCACCGGCATTGCGGACGGTGAAGGATTTCAGGCTGCCGTCGGGGTTGATCCGGAACTGTACGGACGCCGTGCGCAGGCCCGTGCTTCTGGGGTCGTTGCGAACGAAGGCGGCGCTGCGGTTGAGGCGCTTCAGGAGCCCGTCGAGGTAGAGATCGAGGCTGAAGGGTTCGGGTGGCGGGGTGTTGGGCCGACGCTCGAGCATGGCGCTGCCCTCTGCGTCCACTCTTGCCTGCTGCCGGCTCATGTCCCGGGCCATGGCCAGCGAACGCTGCGCCAGGCTGGGCTTGGGAGCTGCTTTAGCCTCTGCCGCCAACTCGTCGAGGAAACGCTTCATTCCCTCCTTCTCGGCTAGCGACTCCCGCGGCGTGTCGGCGACGGCCGGCCCGGCAGGCTTTGGCACGGTCATCACTGGCGCACGAGGCTGCGGTTTGGCGGTCGGCCTGGTGGCGGCTGTCTTCGCTGCGGCTGCGGCCATCGTGGGCGGGTGGGGTGGCGTCGGCTGGGCGTCGGCATGAGGGCCGGGCGCCAGGGTCGCCTCGAAGCGTGATGACGCTGTCGGTCGGGCTGCGGGTTCTTTCCGGGGAAAGAAGAGCACCACGGCATGCACGATCAGCGACGCGGCGACGGCCCAGGCCAGCGAGCGCGTCCGCGAGCTCGGTTCTACCGTGGCCTCGACATGGACAGGGCTTGCCGGGCTGGCTTCCGAGTTCTGGCTGACCGCCTGTGTGCGGAACGGCTTTTCATTGTCCCGTTGCCTGGCTCAAGCGCTCGCGGTCATCAAGATCCTTCTTTCGTTGCGCCACGCGCCGCTCGAAACTGGCCTGAGTCTTGGTACAGACGAGCGAATGGGGGCTGCCGCGCCGCAGGGTTTCGTGCCTGATATCGCAGTCATAGCGGCGAATTGAATTCTCGACATGACTTCGGTCGGCCTGCACGGCCTTGAAAGTCCAGACCGAGCGTAGCGGGTCGGCGAGGAAAGCCGAGAGTTCCTTGCAGTGAGCACAGCGACAGTCGACACGGCTTTCACGGGAGAAATCGGCAGGTGCGACCAGCGGTTCGGCGATTCGTTGCGCGAGGTGGTCAAGGCAAGCGGTGGTCAGGCGCCGCGTGGGTGCCCAATCGCGCGCCGGGCCGCCCTGCTCGGCCAGGCGGCGGGCGGCGGGTACGAGAATGGCATCGAGCGCGAAAGGGTTCGGCCAGGCCAGCATGTGGTCCACGGCGCGTTCGCCAAATGCGAGGGCGCGCAGATGGCAAAGCGCGGTCAGCAGGTCGACGACCAGTGCTGGCGTCACCGCCAACGGCCGCCGCCAGACTTCCATGGCAGGCGCCAACGCCGGGTCTCCGGGCAGGGCGGCGACCAGAGCCTGCGCGGCCGGCTCCAGCAGCGCGATGGACGGGGCGACGGCCGGCTGCGCAAGAAAGCGGCCGGCCATCGCTGCGAGGAACTCGGCGCAGGCGCTGGCCTGTTGGGCTGCATTTCCGGTGATGATTCTTTCGACCAGTGCGGCGGCCTGGCTTGCCGGGAGCCGCATCGCAGCGTCGGTCAAAGCCTCGGTGTCGCCGGCGTTGTAGCCACCCTGGGAGCTGACTTCGGCAAGGAAGAGCGCGATGTTCTCGGTGTCCTCGCTTTGGCTCAGGGCGGTCAGCAGCGGTGCGGCTTTGCCCGATGCGCTGGCTGACATCCAGCCGGAAGTGGACCAGTCGTCGCGCCGCGCGATCATCAGGCGGGCGAGTTGGTGCGCCTCGTTCCACAACGGCGACCTGGACCCTTTATCCTCGCCGGAATCGACCCAACGCTGGGTCAGCGCGACCAGGTAGGGCAGCGAGACTTCGCGGCCCGCGCCGGCGATCACTTTGAGTTTGCCGGCTTGCGGCCAAAGGACCAGCGCTGCTCGCTGATAGCTGCGCTCGAAGCTGGCTCCTTCGTTGCCGGTCGCTTCGAAAAAGTGCTGTTCGTCGGGCTCTTCGTCGTCCAGAGCGCCCGGCGGGCAGAGTTCCTCGTCGTCGAACGGCAGTTCGGCGAGCGCCGGGCGGCTGCCGTCGGGCGTTTGCCAGCCCGACAGCGTGCAAGAGCTGTCGCAGACCTCGAGCACCTCGAAGTCATCGTCGTCCGGCTCCGAATACCGCCTGCTGCGCGACCACGAGCCGCTGAAGCCGCTGTATTCGGCGCTGCCGCTTTCCCTGATGGCGAGAAAGGCCAGGTGGAGATCGCAATTCGCACGGCCGGCAGCGGGAACCAGTACCGAGGCAACAGCGGCGTCGCTTCCCTTGAGCGTCGGGAAGCCGATCTCCGCCGGCGTATAGGCGTGCTCCAGCGGATAGATCAGTTTCTCGGGAGGTGCTTCCTCGGCGGCAGGCGGTTCGTTGGCCCAGCGTTGGAGCAGGTCGCTCACCCGGTCGACCTCGGCCTCGTAAGCCGGCGGCTCGGGTAGTTTGCCCTGGCCTTGCCGAATCAGGTTGTAGATCAGGACCAGTCGGCAGCCCGAAATGATCGGCCGAATTTCGTGCCGGCAGTCGGCGTAGAAGGCGGCGAAAGCGACGTCCGACGGTTCGGGGGATGAAAGGTCGAGGCAGACCTCGCGGTCGCGGTGGCGGATGCACAGTTCCCCGCCGGTGTAGACCGATGGCATGACGACGACCAGCGTGGCGAACATTCCCGGCGCTTTCTCGGTGTCGCGATGGCTGACGAAGAAGCTGCCGGTGTCGTAGACGAGCAGCTTGTACAACTCGGCCGAGACGGGTTCGCTGACGCCAAGGCCGGTCGTGCTGCGCGCCACGATGTTGGCCAGGTCCTTGTCCCAGTGGCGACCGCCAATCTGTACGCGGTCGGCGCCGATCTGCCAGGTCCGCCGGACGTCGGTGTCGATCAGGGTATCGCTACCCCGACCATACGGCGCCTGCTCTGCGACAGCGACCAGTTGCTCGGCCTGGGCCGGCAACAGGGGCAGCGCAACGAGTCCGACGCCGGTCACTTCGAGCCGCGGCGCGAAAATCTCGCTGCGGCCTGTGGCATGGAAATCTCCGGGGCGGCGGACGTTCTTGAGGATGTCGGCAAGGTCCTGGGTAAGGGTGGTCATACGGTTGATGTCTCGGCGATGGGATGGACGGGTTCAGGTTTTTTTGCGGTCAGCGCGTCAGGCAGAAATTGCCGTTTCCGACACGCTCCAGGAAAGCGAGGAGCATAGACGCGGACAAGCTCGAAGTCGAGTGCGGTGAATAGCTTTCCATGCGGAGAATGTCCGTCACAATCTCCGCATGGAAAGCGGAGAAAAGATCTTCCTCTGGCAGGCCGACGACTGGCCCGATTGGCGTTACGACCTGACGGCGCTGGCCAGTCCCTTGGCTGAGGTCAGCCGCGCCCAGGGGATGCTGATCGGGCGTTTGGCCGAGGTCGGCTTTGCCTGGCGCGAACAAGCCAGTCTGGCAGTGCTGATCGAGGAGGCGGTCAAGACCAGCGAGATCGAGGGCGAGCAGCTCAATGTCGAATCGGTTCGCTCGTCGCTGGCTCGTTACCTTGGTGTGCGCAGTGGTGTACGCCTCGGTGCGCTGGCGCCGGTGGATCGGAACGTCGAGGGGGTGGTCGAAATGATGCTCGACGCCACCGGCCGCGCAAATGGCTGCGCAGGTGTCCCGTTTTCTGGACTGGGTGAATGCCACGACGTCCGAGCCGGCGCTGATCAAGGCCGGGCTGGCCCATCTGTGGTGGGTGACCTTGCACCCGTTTGATGATGGCAACGGCCGTATCGCCCGGGCTGTGGGCGATTTGCTGCTTGCCCGCGCCGATGGCAGCCCACAGCGCTTCTACAGTCTGTCGGCGCAGATCCAGTGCGAGCGCAAGGCGTACTACGACGTCCTGGAAAGCACCCAGAAGGGCACGCTGGACGTGACGAACTGGTTGGCCTGGTTCCTCGGCACGCTGCAGCGCGCCGTCGGCAGCGCTCAGCACACGCTCGATGGTGTGTTGACGAAAGCGCCTTTCTGGCAGCGTTGGGCAGCGACGCCACTGAATGAGCGGCAGGTGAAATTGCTCAACCAGTTGCTGGATGGATTCCAGGGCAAACTGACCAGCAGCAGGTGGGGCGCCATCGCCCACTGTTCTCCGGATACGGCGCTGCGCGACATCAACGCGTTGATCGCGCTAGGTGTGCTGCGCAAGACCCCGGGCGGCGGGCGCAGCACGGCCTACGAAGTCAGCGATTGAGGAAGCCGGGCTGAAGGAACATGACGCTCTGATCGCCACCAGCGTCGACGCAATCACCCGTACTGCGCGACTGAGGCAACGGTCGTCGCCTTATTTTCCGCGTTGCCTCAAGTACTCGACCAGCCGTAGATAGCGGTTGTCGTCTTCAGCAGCGGGCCAGGCTTCCGCGATTGCATCAAGACTCTTGCCAAGTTCGGGCCCTGGCCACGGTTGATCGGCGATGATCGTGCCCAGAAGCATCAAGGCATCTTTGGGGTACCGACTACACAGCCCTGATCCGTGCAGCACGCGAACCACATTATGCGGATATTCGATGGGTTGCAACCAATCGCGAACGCTGGCCAGTGCCGCAGGAAAAGCATCGCCCGCCGCTATGGCCAGGAGCGCCAGTCGCTCTGCGATGACCTTCGAGGCCAATTGACGGGACTTCGGCCAGATCTCGTGCCAATATGGCAGGATACGGTTGGTCCACTGACTTTCGCGCTGCTGGCCGGCGCCTTCGAGGGCGTGGACTAGTGCCTGCGCCGCGTCCTGCAAGCCTTGCTGCGGTAAGGCGGCCGTAGCCACGTGCAGTTCGGTGGTGGCAAAATTGTCGGCAGCATCAAGCGCTGCGTAGGTGAGAATCGCCGCGTACTGGCGAGCGTGCTCGCCCAACTGGTCGTAATGACACGCCGTTTCAAGGAAAGATCTCTTGAAAGCGGCGAGCAGTGGCCCATACAAGCGTGGCGACCACAGAAATCCCTTCCAGGCAGCGCACGCTTCGATCGCGGAATGCTGCCAGTCGAACAGGGGGAGCAGGTATTCGGCGGCCCACGCACGGTCTACGCGGAATAGCGCGATGACGTTGGCTGCAAGCAGAACACGCGCGTGGCGATACCGAGCAACCGTGGTGTCGCAAAGAGACGTGAAGATCGGTTTCAGATCGTCGGGCAAACCTTGCCCATCCTCCGGCTGACGACGCAACCAGTAATGCAACAAGGCCTGCGTGATGTGACCGATCGGGTGGTTGATCGCGCTTGCGACAGGCTGCTTCGTTCCCTTATCGTCCTGGTGATCCATCGCCAGGAACCGGCCGCAGAGGGCGAGGAAGAGCGTTTCGTGACTATCGAGTACCTTTGCCGCCACGTGGAGCCACCAGGTGGCGCTCTGGGCAATGGCGAGCAGCGTGGCATCTGGCATGCGCTGCAGTACGGGCGCCACGTAGCGCCAAGAGCGGTGCAGCAGCTTGTCGTCGCTCCAGGTTTGCAGCGCCGCGCGCCAGCGCTCGGCAGGCCATTGCTCTTGACGCCCGAGCGCGCACAATGCAGAAGCTGCGGCCGAGAACTTCTCTCGGCAGACTTCGCGCCAGTCGTTCTCGTGCCAGAGATCTGTGGACGGTGGTCGCTGGAGCCATGCCATCAACTCCCGTCGCTGGCGAGGCACTCTTTCAAACTGGCGCCGACCTTCATCGTCCGGGTCGCCGGTACCACTCATCCACAGTGTGAACTCGTCACTTTCGTTCGTTGCCAGCCGCCATTGCGAGTGAGCAAACGTCAAGGCTGCAAATCGCGCCGTGGCCTCGCCATCGAGGACGGCACCGCCGGATGCCAACTTGGCCAGGCGTAGCCAAACCGAGTGATCCACTAGCTCTACCCAGTGCTCAGATTCCATATCGCCGCTGAACATCCGGCGTGGTGGGCCAGTCAGAATGCCTGCTGCCAGGCGCGTGCGTGCATCGGCGCAGAGACCGGCGCCGCGCAGTACCAGAAGACGCATCGTTTCGCGCTTGGTCTCCTCCGACCACAGCCACCAGCCCTCATCAACCAACAACCAGTCCACCCAGACGCCATCAGCGGCCATGCCATCGTGCGTCGCAGCGAACAGTGCCAGTCGCTTGAAAGTCGGGTAGGGTAGTGCCCACCAGTCTTCGACGACGCGGCGTGCTCGGGCCGTGTCGTGTTCCAGCGTCGCCAGCCAGGCGTCGCGCAGGATTTCAATCAGCGACACCCAGTCGTGGAAGCCCCGGTTTTGCCAGTGCGGACTGATCGACGGCAGATCCCAAAGCCCGCGATCACTCCAGTCGTCGGCCGCCCCCAGTTCGCGCATCAGATCCAGCGCCTCGTACAGCAGGCTTTCAACGTCGTTCAGGAGCTGCGGTAGTGCTGCTCGCCAGGCAGGCGATTGGGCCAGATCGTTCAGCGACGAATGAACGTGATCGGTTGATAGCTCGATTTCCCAGTCGATCAGGTCCTTCAACCGCTCTGGCTCACCGGTGTCCTCGATGTCTGCACTCCAGCGAATGGGTTGACGCAGAGCAACGCGCGGCGACAGCATCTCTCGCAGTTCCAGGCGCAGACTAAGCGTAAGTCCATCACGACTGAAGCGCTCCTGCCAGCGGTACAGATCGACCCGGCGCCACGGCGACTTCGCGCGGCCGGTGAGCAGCAGGCGCCAGAGCGTACGCATCGGCGGGCGCGGAACAGCCTTGGGCGCGTTGGTCCGGATGCGCTCCAACTCCTCGTCCTGTCCCTCGTGCTCGAAGTTGGCGAGTTCATCGAGGCGATGTTCCAACAACCAGATGAAATCGTCGTGCAGTTGGCCGCCCCGCCTTGCCAGCCACCACACCAGCGCGGGGTCGTCGAGGTGTCGGGTCAGCCATCGCGCCAAATGGGACATCACGTCGTCCCACCGGCTTGCGGCGCCTCCATCGATCAGCGACATCCAGGGTGCATGGGTGTGGGGAGCCGGCCGGCGTGTCAGGCTGAAGGCGAGCTTGTCATCAGGCGTCTGATGGGGCCGCACACCAAAGCGGTCCAGGTCGGCATGCCGGTAGCGTTCCTCGCACAGTGGTTCCAGCCAGTCCAGCGACGGTGCCGGGTCAAAGTCGGCGAAACGCTTGGCCGGCAGGCCGGATGGATCGGAAAGCGCCCAGAGCATGCGGCCGACGAAATCATCCTGGCGCGTGCTGGCCAGCGGTCGGGCCATCGCGTATTCGACGACGATGCGCTCCTTGCCGAGCACGCCGTCCCGGTAGATATCGGCCCACTCCTTGAGCGTCCGATGCAAGGCGGAATGGTCGACGGAGTCCTTTGGCACTTCGTAGAGTATCGGCGCGACGCCCCTGGCCTCCCACTCGATCTGCTCGTCCGCCCCCTGACCTGCCGGGCAATCGCCAAACGCGTAGGCCTGGGGTGTGGCCTCGCCCATGATTCGGTCCGCCGCGAGCGCGTCCATCATGTAGCGAAGCACGGGATCGTTGATGCTGTAACCGACGAAGCACACGACATAATTGCGGAACAGTTCGCCGACGAAACGCGCCGCCCAACGCTCGGTCAGGTAGGCAAGACCGAAGTCTCCACTCGTTAGTACCAGGCGATTTAACGCGTTTTCGTCAGCCGTGCTGGGGAGCAGTCCGTGCAAATAGACGACCCCGCTCCAGCGGCTGTTCTTGGGAATCGGTAGCAATGGGGCTGGAAACGCGGGGATGGCGGGACGGACTCGTGCGATCAGGCGCTGGAAGATTCGGTCGAAGTTGGTGGTGACCAGCCGAACCGCGTTGTCGCGGCACCGCGCGAGCTGAAGCAGTGCGGCATGGGTGTCCGTCGCGCCTTTGCGTCGCAGTTTCGGCTGCAGGACTTTCGTCAGCGCCGTTCGTACGGCCATGCGCTGGCCAGGAATTCGTCCTTCCAGAAGATCGAGCGTGGCGTCGAACTGCTCCCTGGCATACGCCGATTGCTCAATGTCAGTGGGCCTGGTGCCCAATTCGGCATAGATCTGGTCGACCAGGCCGCGAAAACCCGGCAGCCCCGCCGGGTACGAAATACCCGCCCCACAGAAGAACACGACGCGGCCTTGCTCATGAGCCTGCATCAGTTGCTCGGGAACGTCCGGGCCGTTCTTGATGAACTGCATGGTCAGGCTGGCTCGGCAAACACCCGCTCCAGCGTCGCGGGGAGCAGGGCGGCATTGGCCGTGCGGATGGCGGTGTGCTTGGCTTTGAGCGCGGTGACCTCGGCCTGGAGCCGGTCGAAAGCCTGCTGGGTGGGCAGTGGCGGAAGGGGTACTTCAATGGCCATTAGGGCGAGGGCCGTCATTGTCTTGTTTCGTGCAGCCGTCCCTGGCGATGCTGCTTCGATCTTCGCGAACCCTTCCAATGTGGTGAAGTAGTACCAGATGAACCTTGGAACGGTACGTTCGGGAGCGGCCACGCAAGTCAACATCCGATGGTTGCCAACGCAATTGTCGTCCTCGGGTCGTGCAATTGCTATTGCCTGCTCCCAAGCCATGATGTTGCTGAAGATCAGGTCGTTGGTCTTGACCCGATAAATGTCTTGCCAAGAAAAATCCGCGCCGGAAACGGTTCGGCGTTGGAATGTGCCCTTGAAGAAACTCCGTACGCCAAGTTCGGTGTAGCTGGTTTCCGGATCAATCGTGACCTGGCGACGTACCAAAGGCGCCACGTCTGCCATCGTGCGCAGCGGCGCATTGGCAATTGCCGCACGAAATCGTGTAGAGAGCAGCCGTTCGGCGTCGCGTTCGGCGGCGTCGAGATGGTCCTGGAGTTGCCGGGTTTTCTCGGCCAGCGTCTCGAGGCGGGCGACGAGCGCTTGTTGTTCGGCTAGCGGAGGCAAAGCAATCTTCTGATCGAGGAAGCGATCTTCCTTGATACGAACTCGATTGGTCGTGCCCTCGCTTGCCGCCTTGCACAATTCGACGAAGGGTGCCGAGCGAACCAGCCAGCCGATGAAAGCCGCGTCGCATCGCTCAGGATCGCGGAAGGCAAAAGCTGGGAAGTCGTTGCTGACGATGGCTCCGTCCAACTGGGGCGGAATCAGTCCGATAGCGCCATTGCGGGCATCGATTCGGGACAGGATCAGTTGATTGGCCCGTACCACGCGCCGTGCGGATACGACGTCGCTACCGAGCACTTTGCCGCGGCTGACGATCCCCTTACCCCATAACCTGATGGTGACTTCGTGATATTCCGCCATTGGGTCGAGAACGGCGGTTTCATCGGCACGGACGAGCAAGTCGCCCAACGCCGCTTTGGGCCACGTTTTCACTCGTCCCTCTCCACCTGGCCGCCGCCGGGAGGACAAGAGCGCCGCGGGCGCAGCCCGGCGGCGCTCATTGTTCCACCTCATTCACCAGGGCCTCGATTTCGGCCAGCAGGCGCATCACTTCGGCTTCGTGGCCGCGCATGCTGGCGATCAGATCTTTTGGATCGGCGTGTTCGAGCCCGATCCTGGCATGCGGATTCTTGCTGTCGAGGTTGTAGATCGGCCAGTATAGGGCGTCGCCTTGCGCCATCGCCGCTTTGGCGGCGGCCTCGTGCGCCTGCTGCCGGGTCTTCAGTTCGCGCAGGCGGTCCTGCAAGGCCGCTTTCCGGCCGTTGTCGGCGGCAGCGATGGCTTGCTCGGCTGCGCGGATCGGCTTGCCGAGCGCCAGGGCTGCGGTGACTTCAGCCGTTGCGCGCTGCACATGCGGCATGGCGGCGTCGATGGCGGCTGCGCGTCTGGCGGCGAAGTCCACCTTCCACGCTTGCGGGCCTTCCTCGCGGACATTCCACCACGCCAGCACCGGCGCGAACTCCTCGAACTGGAGCGCTGCCGTCTTGCTGTACTTCTTGCGGCCCTCGGGCAAGGGCAGTTCGTAGTACCAGAGGGTATCGGTGGGGCCGCCGCGCTCGAAGAACAGCAGGTTGGCGGGGATGTCGGTATAGGGCGCGAAGACACCTTGCGGCAGGCGGACGATGGTGTGCAGGCGGAATTCGTTGAGCAACTCCTGCTTGATGACGGCACATACCCCGTCGCCGAACAACGTACCGTTGGGAACGACGACGGCGGCGCGGCCGCCGCGTTCGGCGCGTCCGCCACCCGGTAGCGGTGCGCCGGCGACGCGCAGCTTGCGCATGATGTATTGCAGGAAGAGCAGCGCGGTCTCGGCAGTCTGCATGTTCGGCGGAAAGTTGGCCTTGATACCGGCTTCTTCCTCACCGCCGAAGGGCGGGTTGGTGAGGATCACGTCCACCCGTTCGCGGTGGCCGATCTCGATGACGCGCTGTTGGGTCAGCGTGTTGCCGTAGGCGATCTGCGGTGCTTCCAGGCCGTGCAGCAGCAGGTTCATCTGCGCCAGCATGTAGGGCAGCGGCTTGGCTTCCTGTCCGGACAGCGTTTGGCGTTGCAGCGTGCGGCGCTGGTCGGGGGTCTGCACCTGTTCGGCGAGGTGATCATAGGCTTCGACCAGGAAGCCGCCCGTGCCACAGGCCGGGTCGAGCAGTGTTTCGCCCAGACGTGGATCGCTGACCCGCACCATGAAGCGGACGACCGGGCGCGGGGTGTAGAACTCGCCGGAATCGCCGGCTGCGTCGCGCATCTCGCGCAGCATTGACTCGTACAGGTGAGAGAGCGTGTGAATCTGTTCGCTGGCGCCAAAGTGAATGCCGTTGATCTTGTTCACGATGTCGCGCAGCAGGTAGCCGCTGACCATGCGGTTCTGCACGCCCCTGAACACGTTGGCGATCACCTCGCGCTGGCTGCCTTTTTCGCCGCTACCGGCGAGGCTGCGCAGGTAGGCAAACAGCCCCGGGCCGGTGCTGCCGTCGGCGCGGACCGTTTTTTCCTGGTTGATGAAGGCGAGCAGTTCGTCGCCGGTGACGCCATCCTCGCGTGCCGCCCAGTCGCGCCAGCGGTACGGCGCCGTGATGATCGGGTGGTAGGCTTTGCCGTCGAGTTCGGCTTCCTGCTGGTGGACGATTTCGAGGTCGTCGAGGAACTTGAGGAACATCACCCAGGTGAGCAGCGGCAGACGGTCTACGTCGCCATTGAGGCCCTTGTCCTTGCGCAGGATCTGGCGCGCGCTGCCGATCAACGCCGAGAGATTCTCGCGGGTGGTGAGTGGGGTTTTGGCCGCGCGCGGCGCACGGGGTTTCTTTTCACTTGCGGTGGATACCATTGGCTGCGCTTCTCGTGTGCGGTTCATTGGTAGATCGCGGTCTGCAGGTTCGCTACGGCTTCTTTCAGGCCCTTCACGCCGCCGAAATGCCGGCTGGCAATTTCGGCGGGAGAGCCGAAGCCGTCGAAGGGCTGTACCTTCATCAGTTCAGAGAGCCTGCTGAACTGGAGAATGCCGCGCTCGATGTACTCTTCAAGCAGCAAGGCGAGAATTTCGCGCGCGGTGTCGCCGTATTGGCTGAACAAATCCGGCGTGCTGCGGCGCGCCTGCTCGGCGCGTTGGCGACGGGTCAACAACGGCACGTTCCAGGCCAGGTGGCACAGGAGGTCGAAGGGGTCGGCATCGGACTGCTCACTGCTGGCAGCAAGCTCGGCAAAACTGACGCCACGCTCGCTGAGTTCGCGCAAGACTTCGCCGCGGGTGTCCGGGTTGGCCCAGGCGGAGAGCAGGGCTTCCCGCGTCGGGTAGAGCGTGCGCACGGCGCGGCCGGAGTATTCGCTGTAACGCACCACTTGCAGCTTCTTGCCGTCGGTGTCGAGGTCGTACACCAGATGGCCGATGATCTCGACTTCGCCGCCGTCGATATAGAACTTGCGCGCTTCGGCCGGCGGCGCCTCGATGACGATGCCGGTACCGGGGCCGATGCGCTCTTCTTCCGCAGTGCTGTATTCGACGACTGGTATTTCCGGCGTCGTGTCGGTCACACCGAGTTGTTCACCGGCCTCGTCCACCGTGACTTCCTCTATGCGGGCGGGTTCGCCGTCGAAGTCGGGATCGGCAAAGTGGCGGGTAGCGCTGCCGGTGAAGTCGATGATCGTGAAATACGCCTTGCCGTAGTCGAGTTTGAGCCGGGTGCCGCGGCCGATGATCTGCTTGAACTCGGTGGACGAACCCACCACCCGGGCCAATGCCACGTTCTTCACCATCTCGGCATCGACGCCGGTGGTCAGCATTTGCGAAGTGGTGACGATGACCGGCGTCGGCTTGTCCACGTCCTGGAAGTTTGCCAGGTGGTTCCGACCAATCGCGCCTTCATCGCCGGTGACGCGACAGACGTAGTCAGGGTATTGCCTGACCAGATCGCTGTTCAGGTTGAGCAGTTCCTGCCGCATTTCGGCCGCGTGTTCCTGATCGACACAGAACACCATCGTCTTGGCGAAGCGGTCCGTGCCTTTGAGCAAGTCGGACAGGTGGCGGGCGATCGCCCTGGTGCGCGCGCGCAGCGCGACGACACGCTCGAAGTCCCTGGTCTGGTACTCTTCGTCCGGAACCTTGCGTCCATAGCGGTCGAGTTCGTCCTTGCTGGGGCGCCAGCCTGCCGCATCGACGGTGGTGATGACGCGGTGCACGCGGTACGGCGCGAGAAATCCGTCCTCGATGCCCTGCCGCAGGCTGTAGGTGTAGACCGGGTTGCCGAAGTACTCGTAGCTGTCACGCGACTCCTCGCGCAACGGCGTGGCGGTCATGCCGAACTGCACGGCCGGCGCGAAGTAATCGAGCACGGCGCGCCAACTGCTCTCGTCGCGGCTCGACCCGCGGTGGCATTCGTCGATGATGATCAGGTCGAAGAAGTCGGGCCTGTATTGCCTGAAGACGTCTTCACCGGCCGTACTCAAGGCCTGGTAGATGCCGAAGTAGATCTCGCGGCTCTGGCTGACGTCACCGCCAGCGATCTTGTGGCGTGCATCGCCGAAGGGGGAGAACATTCTGGCCATCGGGTCGTCGACCAGGAGGTTGCGGTCGGCGAGGAACAGGATCTTGGGACGACGATACTCACAACTGCGGTTCCAGCGGCTGTTCCACAGCTTCCAGCAGATCTGGAAAGCGATGCAGGTCTTGCCGGTACCTGTGGCGAGCGTGGCCAGAATGCGTTTTTGCCCGAGCAGAATCGCCTCGATGACGCGCTGAATGGCGATCTGCTGGTAATAGCGCGGCACCTTGCCGGAGAGCAGGTTGAAGGGCTCCAGCAGATGCGCGGTCGCGGAGGCCGGCAGTGCGGTCGCAGCGGTCAGGCGGGCGAACAGTTCGGCGGGTGTGGCGTAACGATCAACGATCCCTTCGCTACCGGTGGTGTAGTCGATCTCGATGATCCGCTGGCCATTGGTGGCGTAGGCAAACTTGAGGCCAAGTATCTCGGCGTATTCACGAGCTTGTTGCACGCCGGTTTCGGCAGGCAGGCCGGTTTCCTTGGCTTCAACCACTGCCAGCGGGAAATCACGGCGGTAGTAGAGCAGGTAATCGGCGCGTTTCTGCTGGCCACGACGAACCTGACCGCCGGCCACAATGATGCGCCCGTTGGTGAAGGTTCGCTGCTCGCCAATCGCGTGTGGCGCTGTCGACCAGCCGGCTTCAATCAGCCGGGGGGTGACGAACTCGCGGCAGGTGTCTGCTTCGGTCATGGTGTCGCCACACCTTCTGTCGCGGTCACTGTCTCCCCCTGATTCACGGTGAGCCATCGTTGGCGCACTGTCTGGTGCTGGCGGGCGAACCAGAGGAGGGCGACCAGGGGCCAGGTGGAGTCGGTCTGCCCCTGCTCGGCGAGGCCGATGGCTTCCTCGGCGGCGAGGCGGACGACCCGGATGTCCTCGCCTTCGTCGGCCAGGCCGTGGATGCCGCCAGCGGCGGAACTGTCCACGCGGCCGAGGAAGAGATGGGTGCGCTGCGAGGTCTTCGCCGGGCTGGTGTAGAAGGTGCTGATCGGGATCACTTCGCCCACTGTGCAGCCCGCCTCCTCGAAGGCTTCACGCCGTGCCACCTGCTCCGGGGTTTCGCCCGGTTCGATGAGACCGGCGACGATCTCCAGCAGCCAGGGTCCGCGCGGGTCGTCGCGGGCACCGATGCGGAACTGCTCGATCATCACGAGCTCGTCGCGCTGCGGGTCATAGAGCAGGACGGCGGCAACGTCGCCCTTCTCGATCACCTCGCGCACGATCGGCGCGCTCATGCCGCCGGCGAACAGGCGGTGGCGCAAGCGCAGACGCTCCAGCCGATAGAAACCCTGGTAACAGATCTCGCGCTCGATGATCTCGAGATCACTTTCGCTCATGGACGTCTCCTCGCTGGCCGCAGTTGCTCAAATTTCAACGCTCTCCCGGAAGCGTCTGCGAAAGCCGTCCGGGGCAACAGGAGCCCGGAAAAGTACAGTACGATAGGGATGGATGCTTGCATCGGAATTCCCGTTTCCCGTTCGCTGGCTGAGTGAAGGACAGGAAATCCAACGCCGCCAATGATAACCCATGGGCCATACTGCCCACCTGCGCATAGGTGCACCATGCAGATATCAGCACCCTCCCGCTGTGAGCGGGTGGCGATCAACGGCCTCACCTACAATATCCGCCACTGGGGGGAGGACGATGCACCCCTGCTGCTGATGCTGCACGGCTGGATGGATTCTTCGGCCAGCTTTCAGTTTACCGTCGATGCGCTCAGGCACTCGTGGCACGTGCTGGCGCCAGACTGGCGCGGCTACGGGCAAAGCGAATGGCTGAACCGCGCTTACTGGTTCGCCGACTACTACGCGGACCTAGACGCGCTGCTCGACCGCTACAGCCCCGGCGCACCGGCGAGGATTGTCGGTCACAGCATGGGCGGCGCGGTGGCCAGCATCTACGGCGGCGCCCGGCCCGAGCGGATTGGCGGCCTGTTGATGGTCGATTTTCTCGGCCTGCTGCCCAACGAGGCGCACGAAGCGCCCGGCTGCATCCGCGCCTGGCTGGAGCATTCGCGCGGGGCGCCGAAACTGCGCATCTACGCCAGCCGCGAACAGCTTGCTGCGCGACTCCTGCAGTTCAATGCACGGCTGCTCCCCGAGCGCGCCACGTTTCTCGCCCTGCATTGCGCAATCGAACTGCCCGACGGCCGGTTTGTCGTCGCCTGCGACCCCTGGCACAAAGTGCCTTCGCCCCAGCTCTATCGCGTCGAGGAAGTCATGGCCTGCTGGCGCGCGATGACCGCACCGGTCAGGCTGGTGACGGCCGACGAGGGCTATGTGATGCAGCGCTTCCAGAAGCACCCCGAAGAACTGCAACGGAGAATGGCTTGCTTTGTCAATGGCAGCATCGCCGGCATCGACGATTGCGGGCACAACGTGCAGCACGATCAGCCGGAAAAACTCGCCGCGCTGATCGAATCATTTTTCACCTACCAGTAGAAGCGTCTCCGTCGACGAATAGCGCATCAAAATTGGTCGATTGAGGCAGTATTTCCACTTCTTGTCTTTTTCGAGGTAGTGCTGGAACTGCAGCAGCATCGAGGAAACGCTTGACGTCGGATTTCGGCTTGGTGATGATGCTGACTGCGCCTTCGGCGGGGGTTCCCCGGCGCCGTTACGGGCACGCCATCTCGTTTGGTGGTGCGGGAGCAGTCATTGCACCGCAACTGTATACGCATACAGTTATCTGCCTCTCGAATGCTCGACACGAATCCCCATGTCTACTGCCTGCGTGCCGCCGCTCTGGGAGATGCTCGACGCCACCACAGGCGCTGAGCAGAGCGGCATTCGGATGTGTCTTCAGGAACTCCTGGGACCCAATTCGAGATTGACGCCGCTTAATGGTGGCTCATATACTCCTCAAGGTGCCATTGGATTTCCTATCCTTTCGCAACCCATTTGCCCTGCACGATAGCGAATGGCTAACGGGCATGGACTTGGCTCCACCCCAGATTATGAAAGACGCTGGCCTGCCCGTTTCCCTCACCCCCGACCCCTCTCCCAGAGGGCGAGGGGAGGTTCGTGAGTCGCTGACGCGACTTTCACATTAAAGACGTGGCCAGACTTGTGGGCGACAGGGAACGGCAATCATGGCCACTACGGTAAGAGCGACCGCATCAAGAACTCGAGCAAGGTCGATTCGGGGAACGCCAGGGGAGAATCATGCGCACTGTCGGCTACCGCAAAGAGCGTCCGCTCAGCTTTTCGGCCTCTGCAGCCCTGTTGGCTGAGGGTGCACGTTTCAACGATGAAATCCATCGTCTACCGACCGGCCGCATGACCTTTATCCCGAAGGGTGTCTTCCGCTTCAAGACCCATGCAGACGCCAATCGCCACCAACTGGATTGCCTGGTCGAAGGTATCGCGCAAGCTGCGCTGGCGCGCTCCTGATGGAAGAATACAGCCGACCGGCGACGCTGGAAGACCTCAAGGTCCTGGTCGAGTCCCTGATGGAGGGTCTGCTGCGGACGAAGCAGACGATGCGCGACAAGGACGTGGTCGACCGCATCATTCTGGAGCGGGCGTTGGCAACGTTCCGGAAGCGCGCCAACGACCGAAAACCGGGAGGCGGATCTTGAAGCCTGTTCGCCGCGCTGGGGCGCTGGCCGACGGCGGCCTGTCGCCGGTATTGCCCATCGTCCTCGACCACAACAGCGCGCAGATGCGCTGAGACGCGAAGCGCATCAATCGTGACCGCCGCGCTTCTCTTCTGTCAGCAAGAGCGAACCCTATTGCGGCCGTTTTCCTTGGCCTGATAGAGAGCGGTATCTGCCCGGCGCAACGCTTCTGCCTCATTCTTGTCCATGCCCAGTGCCATCGCGACGCCGATACTTACAGTGACTTGTCCCACCACGGGGAACGATTCCTTGGCAATGGCGCCTCTGACGATCTCGGCAATCGTCAATGCTCCTTCGGCGCTTGGTTCAGAGACGATGGCCAGGAATTCTTCCCCGCCATAGCGGGCAACGAAATCGCTTTCGCGCAATGAGCCTTTGAGCACGCCAGCGAGGTGGCGCAGGACTTGATCGCCTGTTTCGTGACCACAGCTATCGTTGATCTCCTTGAAGTAGTCGATATCCATGAACAGAACGGCATAAGGATTGCCCGACCGCTTCCAGCGGAGAAACTCCAGGCGCAGCCTCTCGTTGGCTGAATTGCGGTTTTGCAGGCCGGTTAGCGTGTCCACCCGGGCCAGTTGTTCGAGTTCCCGATTGGCGGCCAGCAAAGCGGCAGTGCGCTCGGCCAACAATTCCGCCGCCTGACGGATCGCCACGGCGACCTCGGCCGATTCCCGGATATCGACATCGGGAATAGCCACCAACTCCCCCTTGCCCAGAGCGATAGCCGGATCGGTGAGTGCGCGCACCGAGCCGGCTATCTTTTGCGCCGCCAACCACGCCAAAAAGAGCCCAACGACGAGCAAAGTCGCCAGACCAGAAGCCAGCCAGGTCATGGTGTACATCAGATCGCGTTCGAGAAGGTCTCGCGGAATGCCGATACCGACTGTCCAGCCGGTGAGCGATGAGCGGCTCCAGACCGACAAGGTCGGAATGCCTTCCAGTGTGACGGTCTTCATAGAGCCTTCGAGGGATTCGCTGAAGCGTTCGATGAACTCGGCCGTTCCCTTCTGGCCGACGAACTCTTCCGGTGCCAGAGTCCGCGCGGCGATAGTTCCCGTGTGGTCGAATATTGCGGCTATCCAACCCGGCGGAAAGCCCTGTGCGGTGAGGATGGTGTCGAAATCGCCCGGCAACAATCCTGTGCTCAACGCATACTTCACCTTGCCGCCGACGATCACCGGCAGCTCAACGCTCACGATCGGTTTGTTCAGTAGCCCGCCGATGTAAATCCCCGAAATGACCGGTTGGCCAGTCGCAAAGACACGGCGGAGAATTTCCGGATTGCCGTGGCGCGGCAAGGGTTCGCCGCATTCCCGCAGCGTATTGACCAGTTGTTGCCCGCTCTCGTCGCTGAGCACGAAGTTCGTGCCCACTTTGGTCGTTGCGATGACCTCGCGCCCCCAGCGATGGAATCCCGCCAGATCGTTCCGGGCAAGCACACCGGAAGTGGCGAGCGCCTGGCCAGCGGTCTTGGCTCTGAACAACTGGGTATCGACGGACTGAACCATCGCCCGTGCCCTGGCGATCATGTCCCTTTCGAGTTGGGCGCGGCCGTCCAGGTACTCGCGCGAGAACAAGACCGCAACGCCGAGCATTCCCGGCAACAGGCAGGCGAGAACCAGCCACAGGAGCACCGTGCCGATTCGCCAGCGGGAAGTGAAATCGTCTGCCGGAAGGCTCTTCATATGTTCGAGAGCTTACGTCACAAGCGGGGCAAAAAAGGGGTTTCTGTCAGCCTTGCGCACCGATTCTGCCATTTTGAGTTCTTCTCTAACGCACTGCCGTGTGGCCCATCCATTTTGGTGCTCGTCGCTGCAGAGAGCACCAATTCGGTGCCGGCGCTTGGCCGGGAAGCCCCAAGGACCGCGCCTAACCTTGCCAGCGAACTGTTTTGAAGCTGCTTTCAGCCTGCGTCAGGCCTTGGCACGACGCTTGCTTAATGCTCCCCGGAGGAAGATTTCTTCCCGGTTCCCAACCTTCGAGGAGACAACAGATGGTACGTCGCAATTTCATGAAGACCCTTTCGGCAGTCGCCGTTACGGCCGCTTTCGGTCTCAACTCGCTCAGCGCGCTGGCCGCAGAGACGATCAAGGTCGGTATTCTGCACTCCCTGTCGGGGACCATGGCCATTTCCGAGACGGCGCTCAAGGAGACCGTCCTGATGGCTATCGACGAGATCAACAGCAAGGGCGGCGTGCTCGGCAAGAAGCTCGAGCCGGTGGTCGTCGACCCGGCGTCGGACTGGCCGCTGTTCGCCGAAAAGGCGCGACAGTTGCTGAGCAAGGACAAGGTCGCGGTCACTTTCGGCTGCTGGACGTCGGTGTCCAGGAAGTCGGTGCTGCCGGTGTACAAGGAGCTCAACGGCCTGCTGTTCTACCCGGTGCAGTACGAAGGCGAGGAACTCGAGTACAACGTGTTCTACACCGGCGCGGCGCCAAACCAGCAGGCAATCCCGGCCGTCGAGTACCTGATGAGCAAGGACGGCGGTGATGCCAAGCGCTTCGTCCTGCTCGGCACCGACTATATCTATCCGCGTACGACGAACAAGATCCTGCGCGCTTTCCTGAAGTCGAAGGGCGTCGCCGACGCCGACATCATGGAGGAATACACGCCGTTCGGTCACAGCGACTACCAGACGATCATCGCCAAGATCAAGAAATTCTCCAGCGAAGGCAAGAAGACGGCGGTCATTTCGACGATCAATGGCGACTCCAACGTTCCGTTCTACAAGGAACTTGGCAACGCCGGCATCAAGGCGACCGAGGTGCCGGTGGTCGCTTTCTCGGTTGGCGAAGAAGAGCTACGCGGCGTCGATACCAAGCCGCTGGTCGGGCACCTGGCGTCGTGGAACTACTTCATGTCGCTGAAGAATGTCGAGAACGAAAAATTCACCAAGCTGTACCGCGCCTGGGCTGTCAAGCAGAAGCTGCCCAATGCCGCCAAGGCAGTGACCAACGACCCGATGGAGGCCACCTACATCGGCGTCTACATGTGGAAGCAAGCGGTCGAGAAGGCCAAGTCCACCGACGTCGACAAAGTGATCGCGGCGATGGCCGGGCAGACCTTCAAGGCGCCGTCGGGCTTCACGATCAAGATGGACGAGAAGAACCACCATCTGCACAAGCCGGTGTTCATCGGCGAGATCAAGGCTGACGGCCAGTTCAACGTCGTCTGGAAGACGCCTGGGCCGATCAGGGCGCAGCCGTGGAGCCCGTACATTCCGGGTAACGACAAGAAGAAGGACACGCCGGAAGGCAAGTAAGCGTTATTGGGCTGTTATGCGGGTACGGGCGGTACGCCGCCTTTACCCGATCGTGGAGAGAGCATGCGTACCATTGGACTACTGCTGTGCGGCTGGCTCCTGAGCGCTTCGCTGGCCCAGGCAGCGATCGACCCGGCGCTGCTTAAGCCGCTGGCGTCAGACGATTCCGATACCAAGATCGCGGCGATCACGGCGCTGGCGCAGGCCGCACCGGCTGAGGCCCTGCCGGTGCTCAAGGCGCTTGCCGACGATTCGCTGGCTGTCGCCGGCGAGCGGCTGGTCGTCGTCGATGGCGATCGCGTCTTCGACGCGGCGACCAATGCGGAAATCAAGCCGGCACCGGCAGCGCGCGAGGCGATCGGCATCAACAACCGTGTGCGGCGCGAGCTCGCTGCCGCGCTGGCCGCGCTGCGGCTTTTTTCGGACGAGCGCGCGGTGCGCTGGCAGGCCGCACAGGAAGTGACGCTCTCTGCCGACGCGAAGATGCTGCCGCTGCTCGACAAGGCACTGGCTGCCGAAGCCGACCCCGAGATCCGGACGCGACTGCAACTGGCGCATGCCCAGGCCAGTCTCGGTTCGGCTGACGCAGAAGTCCGCCTGGCTGCCGTGCGTACGCTCGGCGAGAGCAGCGACCCCAACGTTCGCCAGTTGCTGATTCCGCTGACCGAGAAGAAAGGCGACAACTGGGTCGATCCGGACAGCGGCGTGCGCGCCGCGGCCGGGACGTCGATACGTTCGATCGAGCAAAGGCTGGCGTGGGCCGACAATCTCGGGCGTGCGTTCACCGGACTTTCGCTGGGTTCGATCCTGCTGCTCGCAGCGCTCGGTCTGGCCATTACCTACGGCGTGATGGGCGTCATCAACATGGCGCACGGCGAACTGCTGATGGTCGGCGCTTACTCGGCGTGGGCCATGCAGAGCGTTTTCCGGGCCTATCTCCCGGGGTCGCTCGACTGGTATCTGCTGGCCGCGATTCCGGTCGGTTTCCTCTCGGCGGCGCTGGTCGGCATCCTCATGGAGCGGATCGTCATCCGCCATCTCTATGGTCGCCCACTGGAAACGCTGCTTGCCACCTGGGGCATTTCGCTGTTCCTGATGCAGGCGGCACGCACGCTGTTCGGCGCCCAGAACGTCGAGGTCGCCAACCCGGTGTGGATGGCCGGTGGCATCGAGGTCATGCCCAACCTGATGCTGCCGTGGAACCGGATCATCATCGTCGCCTTCTCGATCGCTGTGCTGGTCGCCATGTGGGCGATCCTGAATCTCTCGCGGCTGGGGATGTTCGTCCGCGCGGTGACGCAGAACCGGGCGATGGCCGGCTGCGTTGGCGTACCTACCGGGCGCATCGACACCCTGGCCTTTGGCCTCGGCGCCGGAATCGCCGGCCTCGGCGGCGTTGCGCTGTCGCAGATCGCCAACGTCGGCCCGGCCATGGGTCAGGGCTACATCGTCGATTCTTTCATGGTCGTCGTCCTCGGCGGTGTCGGACAGCTCGCCGGTGCGGTCTGGGCGGCACTGGGTCTCGGCGTGTTCACCAAATTCCTCGAAGGCTGGACCGGTGCGGTGGTCGCCAAGATCGTCGTCCTGGTGTTCATCATCATTTTCATCCAGAAGCGTCCGCAGGGGCTGTTTGCCCTCAAGGGCCGCTTCGTCGAATCCTGACCCCGTGGAGAAATGACCATGAGTCCTTCGCCCGCACGCACCCCGTTCATCGTCCGTCTCGGGCGCAGTTTCAACGCCCGCAGTTGGCAGATGGCGGGCTTGTTCGCCGCCTTCGCGCTGATCGCTGTGCCGGTCATGCACCTCGTCCTGCCGCCCGACCATCCGCTGTACTTGTCGACCTACTTCATCACCCTGACCGGCAAGATCCTCTGCTACGCGATCGTCGCCGTGGCAATGGACCTGATCTGGGGGTATGGCGGCATTCTCTCGCTCGGTCACGGGCTGTTCTTCGCCCTCGGCGGCTACACCTTCGGCATGTACCTGATGCGCCAGATCGGCCGTGACGGCAGTTACCAGAGCGACCTGCCAGACTTCATGGTCTTCCTCGACTGGAAGGAACTGCCCTGGTTCTGGGCCGGCAGCGACAACTTCCTGTGGGTCGTGCTGCTGGTCCTCGTCGTGCCGGCGCTGATCGCCTTCATCTTCGGCTATTTCGCTTTTCGCTCGCGGATCAAGGGCGTCTATTTTTCGATCATCACGCAGGCGCTGACCTACGCCGCGATGCTGCTTTTCTTCCGCAACGAAACCGGCTTCGGTGGCAACAACGGCTTCACCGACTTCAAGCGCATTCTCGGCTATTCGATCACCGCGCCGGAAACCCGCGTCGTCCTCTTCGGTCTGTCGGCGCTGGCGTTGATCGGAACGCTGCTGCTGGCGCGCTTCCTGGTGACCTCGAAATACGGCCGCATCCTGACGGCGATTCGCGACGCCGAGTCGCGGGTCATGTTCATCGGCTACAACCCACTGTGGTACAAGCTTTTCGTGTGGACGCTTTCGGCCATGCTGTGCGCCATCGCCGGCGCGCTCTATGTGCCGCAGGTGGGAATCATCAACCCGTCCGAGATGTCGGTCGGCACCTCGATCGAGATCGCCATCTGGGTAGCCGTCGGTGGGCGTGGGACGCTGATCGGCGCGGTCATCGGCGCCTTTGTCGTCAATCTGGCCAAGAGCTGGTTTACGGTGAGCTTTCCCGAATACTGGCTGTTCTTCCTTGGTACGCTGTTCATCGTCGCCACGCTGTATCTGCCGCAGGGCATCGTCGGCCTGTGGGTCAAGTTGCGCCAGCGGGCCCGCCGCGGCGGTGACGATCTGGCTGCCGAGGCCAAAGGAGCGAGCGCATGAAGCCGGTGGACCTGCTGCTGGAGAACGACGAAAACCCCGACTGGGACAGCGGTACAGCCGAACTCGGGCACATGCTCAAACCAGGCGAGCTCGACCTGTCGCACAAGGTCATCCTCTACCTCGAAGACATTACGGTCAGCTTTGACGGCTTTCGCGCACTCAACAAGCTGTCGCTGACCATCGATGCCGGTGAGCTGCGCTGCATCATCGGGCCGAACGGCGCCGGCAAGACGACGATGATGGATGTGATTACCGGCAAGACGCGGCCCGACGAAGGGACCGTCTTTTTCGGCCAGACGCTCGATCTGACGCGGCTCACCGAGCCCGAGATCGCGCACGCCGGCATCGGCCGCAAGTTCCAGAAGCCGACCATCTTCGAAAATCACACCGTGTTCGAGAATCTCGAGCTGGCGATGAAGACCGACAAGCGCGTCTGGCGCAGCCTGATGGCGATGCTCGATTCGGCAGCCGGCGACCGGATTGCCGAGACGCTGCAACTGATTCGTCTCGGCGCGCAGGCTGATCGGCTTGCCGGGCTGCTCTCGCATGGCCAGAAGCAATGGCTGGAGATCGGCATGCTGCTGATGCAGGAGCCCAAGCTGCTGCTGCTCGACGAGCCGGTGGCCGGCATGACCGACGAAGAGACCGAGCGCACCGGCGAACTTTTCATTTCACTGGCCGGCAAGCATTCGCTGGTCGTCGTCGAGCACGACATGGCTTTCGTCAAGCAGCTCGGCGGCCGCGTCACGGTGCTCCACGAAGGCAGCGTGCTGGCCGAGGGAGCGCTCGAGGAAGTGCAGGGCGATGCGCGCGTGATCGAAGTCTATCTGGGGCGCTAACGGTCATGGCTACTGCACACACCTCCGATGATGAAAGCCATGACCGTTTCCCTCTCCCCCCGGCCCCTCTCCCGCAAGCGGGCGAGGGGAGGATCGTGAGTCGCCTGCGCGACTTTGACCACAAATCGACAATGCTGAACATCGAAAACCTGAACCAGTACTACGGCGGCAGCCACATCCTGCGCAACCTGAGCTTTACCGCCGAGGCAGGCAAGGTGACCGCCATCCTCGGCCGCAACGGCGTCGGCAAATCGACGCTGCTCAAGTCGCTGATGGGGCTGCTGCCGACGAAGAGCGGCTCGATCCAGTTTGCCGGCCGCGACCTGACGCGAGCGGCGTCGCACCAGCGCGTCAAGGCCGGCATAGGCTACGTTCCGCAGGGGCGCGAAATCTTCCCGCGTCTGACGGTGCAGGAAAACCTGTTGATGGGGCTGGCCGCGTGTCCCGGCAGCACGCCGGTTCCCGAGCGGATTTTCGAGATGTTTCCGGTGTTGCGGCAGATGTTGCGCCGGCGTGGCGGCGACCTTTCCGGCGGCCAGCAGCAGCAACTGGCGATCGGGCGGGCGCTGGCCATGGGGCCGAAGCTGCTGATCCTCGACGAACCGACCGAAGGCATCCAGCCGTCGATCATCAAGGACATCGAGCGCGCCATCCGGGCGCTCGCGCAAAGCGGCGAAATGGCCATTCTGCTCGTCGAACAGTATTATGATTTCGCCCGTTCGCTGGCTGATCAGTACCTGGTCATGGAGCGGGGCGAAATCATCATGCGCGGACGAGGTGAAGACATGGAAAAGGATGGGGTTCTGGCGGCCCTGGCCGTTTGACGGCAGCGCAGGCGGTCGAGGCAGCAACCGGCTGGCAGGCGCGACTCGCGGTCGGCTTCGAGCGCCGGGGCGAACAGACTGTGCGGGCACAGTGCGAGCATTTCGGGCCGCTGCGCGTGCAGAGGTCTCTTTACCCGGAAGGCCCGCAAGTCTGCCAGACGATCGTCCTGCACCCGCCGGGAGGCATTGCCGGTGGTGACCGTCTCGATATCGTCGTCGCCGCGGCAGCCGGCGCACGTGCGCAATTGACGACGCCCGGCGCCGGCAAGTGGTATCGTTCGGGCGGTCGGCTGGCGCAACAGTCGTTGACGGTGCGCGTTGCCGAGGCCGCCGTCGTCGAGTGGTTGCCGCAGGAGACGATCGTCTTCGACGGAGCGGAAGCCCGCATGCAGACGCGCGTCGAGCTGGCCGCAGGGGGTGTGTTCTGCGGCTGGGAGATCCTCTGCCTGGGGCGAACCGCTGCCGGCGAGCGCTTTACCTACGGCCGGCTCGATCTGGCGACGCGGATCGAAAGCGCAGGGCGGCCGCTGTGGGTCGAACGGGGGCGGCTCACTGGCGGCTCGTCGTGGCTGGCTGCCGCAGCCGGTCTGGCCGGCCAACCGGTCAGCGCGACGCTGCTGCTCGCCGGCCGGGTGGTCGATCGCCACTGGCTCGCGGCCTGCCGTGATCTGGTCGCGCCAGAAGGAGTGTTGACCGGCGTCACGACGCTGCCCGAGGTGCTGGTTGCCCGCTGCCTGGCACCTGGAGTCGAGGTCGCGCGCCAGTGGTTGATCGAAGTGTGGAAAGTGCTGCGCCCGGCGGCGCTCGGCAGGGTGGCCGTTCCGCCGCGCATCTGGAGTACGTGAATCGCTGAGGGATGTGCATGGAACTGACGCCGAGAGAGAAGGACAAGCTGCTGATCTTTACCGCCGCGCTGCTCGCCGAGAGACGCCGCGCGCGTGGCCTGAAGCTCAACTACCCGGAAGCGGTGGCGCTGATCAGCGCGGCGATCGTCGAAGGTGCCCGCGACGGGCGTACGGTCGCCGAACTGATGAGCTATGGCACGACGCTGCTCGGCCGTGACGACGTGATGGAAGGCGTGCCGGAGATGATTCACGACATTCAGGTCGAAGCGACGTTCCCCGACGGAACCAAGCTGGTCACCGTCCATCATCCGATCATCTGAGGAGGCGAGCGATGATTCCCGGAGAGATGCACATCGAGCCCGGCGAGATCGAGCTCAACGCCGGTCGCCAGACGATCCGGCTGACCGTTGCCAACACCGGCGACCGGCCGATCCAGGTCGGTTCGCACTATCACTTTGCCGAAACCAATACCGCGCTGGTTTTCGACCGGGCTACGGCGCGTGGTTTCCGGCTCGACATCGCGGCGGGAACGGCGGTGCGCTTCGAGCCGGGGCAGACGCGCAGCGTGCAACTGGTGGCGCTGGCCGGCGAACGCCGGGTCTATGGCTTCAATGGCCTGGTGATGGGAGCGCTGCAATGAGCGTCAGGATCTCGCGGCAAGCCTACGCCGAGATGTTCGGCCCGACCGTCGGCGACCGTGTCCGCCTGGCCGACACCGAACTGTGGATCGCCGTCGAGGACGATCTCACGATCTACGGCGAGGAGGTCAAGTTCGGCGGCGGCAAAGTCATCCGCGACGGCATGGGGCAGGGCCAGAAACCCGCTGCCGAAGTCGCCGACACGGTGATCACCAACGCGCTGATCGTCGACCACTGGGGAATCGTCAAGGCCGACATCGCCATCAAGGGCGGCTACATCGCCGGTATCGGCAAGGCCGGCAACCCCGACATCCAGCCCGGCGTGACGATTGCCATCGGCGGGGCAACCGAGATCATCGCCGGCGAAGGAATGATCGTCACCGCCGGCGGCATCGACAGCCACATCCATTTCATCTGTCCGCAACAGATCGACGAAGCGCTGATGTCGGGGATCACGACCATGCTCGGCGGCGGTACCGGCCCGGCGACCGGTACCTATGCCACCACCTGTACGCCAGGGCCGTGGCACCTTCACCGCATGCTCGAAGCCGCCGAAGCGTTTCCGATGAACCTCGGCTTCCTCGGCAAGGGCAACGTTTCGCTGCCGGAACCCTTGCGCGAGCAGGTGCGCGCCGGAGCGATTGGCCTGAAGCTGCACGAAGACTGGGGGACGACTCCGGCAGCGATCGACAACTGCCTGACGGTGGCCGACGAAATGGACGTGCAGGTGGCCATCCATACCGACACGCTCAATGAATCGGGCTTTGTCGAAACGACGCTCGCCGCCTTCAAGGGCCGAACGATCCATACCTTCCACACCGAAGGCGCCGGCGGTGGCCACGCACCCGACATCCTGCGCGCCGTCGGCGAGAGCAACGTCCTGCCCTCGTCGACCAACCCGACGCGGCCGTACACGGTGAACACCGTCGACGAGCACCTCGACATGCTGATGGTCTGCCATCACCTCGATCCGGCGATTGCCGAGGACGTCGCTTTCGCCGAAAGCCGCATCCGCCGCGAGACGATCGCCGCCGAAGACATCCTGCACGACCTCGGTGCGCTGTCGATGATGTCTTCCGATTCGCAGGCCATGGGCCGCGTCGGCGAAGTCATCATCCGGACGTGGCAGACGGCGCACAAGATGAAGGTCCAGCGCGGGCACCTGGCGGAGTTGGCGGGGCAGCACGCGACCGCGAACGACAACTTCCGCGTCAAGCGCTACCTCGCCAAATACACCATCAACCCGGCCATCACGCACGGCATCAGCCACCTTGTCGGCTCGATCGAGGTCGGCAAGCTCGCCGACCTGGTGCTGTGGAAACCGGCTTTCTTCGGCGTCAAGCCCTCCTTGATCGTCAAGGGCGGCATGATTGCCGCTGCGGCGATGGGCGACGCCAACGCCTCGATCCCGACACCACAGCCGGTCCATTACCGGCCGATGTTCGGCGCCTTCGGGCGCGCGCTCAAGACCTCGGTCACTTTCGTCTCACAGGCGGCGCTCGACAACCCCGAGATCGCCGCGCTGCAGTTGAGCAAGCCGCTGGTCGCCGTTCGCCGCACGCGGGGGCTGGCCAAGTCGGCTATGGTCCATAACGGCGCGACGCCGAAGATCGACGTTGATCCGGAAACCTACGCCGTGCGGGCCGACGGCGAGTTGCTCGTCTGTGAACCGGCGAGCGTCCTGCCGATGGCGCAACGCTACTTTCTTTTCTGAAAATGTTCTTTGCCGAATCCTTTGCTGATCGCGAGACACAAGCCACTGAGTACCTGGTGCTGCCTTACGACGCACGCCGCAAAAGCCGACAGCGAGTGACTCTCGCCAGTGGCGAGGAAATGGGCTACGTTTTTCCGGCCGGCACCGTGCTGCGCCAGGGCGACCGCCTGCTGAGCGGCGACGGTCGCGTCGTCGAGGTCGTTGCCGCTCCCGAAGCGCTGCTCGAAGTGCGCGCCGGCGATACCTTTCAGCTCATCCGCGCCGCCTACCATCTCGGCAACCGGCACGTTCCGGTGCAGCTCGGCGAGCGTTTTCTGCGCTTCCAGCCTGATCACGTCCTCGCCGAGATGCTCGTCGGCCTCGGTTGCGCGGTCAGCGAGGTCGAGGCGCCTTTCGATCCCGAAGGGGGGGCCTACGGCGCACATGCCCACGGGCGAAACCACGATTACCGGCCGGCGCGCGGCGGATCGTCCACCGATGGCCACGCTCCCGGCCATGGTCCGCACCGCTCGCCGGCGAAGATCCACGAGTTCAAATGAGTCTCGCCTTGCCTCGCCTGCTGCAGTTAGCCAGCCCGGCGTTGCCGGTCGGCGCCTACACTTATTCGCAAGGCCTCGAATGGGCGGTGGAATTGGGCGTGGTGCGCGATCAGGCGACCGCGCTACAGTGGATCGCCGGCCTCCTCGAAGAAGGCATCGGCCGCTTCGAAGCGCCGCTCACCGCCTGCCTGCAGCGCGCGTGGGCCGTTAGCGACCAGAGCGAAGTCGAGCGCCTCAACGCCGAGTTTCTTGCCAGCCGCGAGTCATCCGAATTGCGCGCCGAGACCGTGCAGATGGGCTATTCGCTGCGCCGCCTGCTGCACGATCTCGACGATTTTCCGCGACCGCCGGCCTTCGCTGCGCTGCCCGAAGTATCCTTTCCGGCCGCGTGGGCGCTGGCTGCCGCGGTCTGGGAGATTCCGGTAGCGGACTCACTGATTGCCTATCTGTGGTCCTGGTGCGAGAACCAGGTGATGGCCGCGTTGAAAGCCATCCCCCTTGGTCAGGCAGCCGGGCAGCGGGCGCTACTGGTGCTCGGTGGCCGCATTCCGGCGCTTGTGCAGCAGGCGCTCGATCTTCCCGAAGCGGACTGGAGCAACTTCGCTCCCGGTCTCGCGCTGGCCTCGAGTCGCCATGAAACGCAGTATTCGAGACTCTTCCGTTCGTGAAAGAAAGCCACCGACCAATGAACCGACGACCCGCCCTGCGCATCGGCATCGGAGGCCCCGTCGGCTCCGGCAAGACCGCGCTCACGCTCGCCCTGTGCCTCGCCCTGCGCGACAGGTACAGCCTCGGCGTGGTGACCAACGACATCTACACCGCCGAGGACGCGAAGTTCCTGGTCCACAATGCTGCGTTGCCGCAGGAGCGGATTCTCGGCGTAGAGACCGGCGGTTGCCCGCACACCGCGATCCGCGAGGATGCCTCGATCAACCTCGAAGCCGTCGACCGCTTGACCACCGCCTTCCCGGATATCGAGATCGTCCTCGTCGAATCCGGCGGCGACAATCTCGCAGCGACCTTCAGCCCCGAACTCTCGGATCTCACGATCTACGTCATCGACGTTGCCGCTGGCGACAAGATCCCGCGCAAGGGAGGACCGGGGATCACCAAGTCCGACCTGCTGGTGATCAACAAGACCGATCTGGCACCGCTGGTCGGCGCTTCGCTGGCAGTGATGGAGCGCGATAGCAGGCGGATGCGTGGCGAGCGGCCGTTTGTTTTCAGCAACATGAAGACCGGACAGGGGCTGAACGAGATCATTGCTTTCATTGTGTCGAATGGGTTGTTGTGCTAAAGAGCAGGCAAGTCTGCCCCTGATGGCAGATGCGGTTCGCAGTCAGCCCGAGTGCACAAAGCGGAGAAAGGCCATGGCGCTACCTGTCGGAGTTCCCATCCTCAGCCCCGAGGAGTACCTGCGCTGGGAAACCACTCAGCCGGAAAAGCACGAATATGTCGGCGGAGAAGTGTTCGCCATGGGCGGTGCTTCAAGACGGCATGTGACGATTGCTGGCAACCTGTTCGCAGCGCTCGACGAAACCCTGTTGGGCACGCCGTGCCGCGTCTACATGGCTGACATGAAAGTCGAGATCGCCGCAAAGAGCAGTTTCTTCTACCCGGATGTCTTCGTGACCTGCCATCCGGATGACCATCGCGCTGAACTGGCCATGCACCATCCGGTGCTGGTCGCCGAAGTCCTTTCCCCATCGACCGCCGCCTACGATCGCGGCGACAAGTTCATCGCCTACCGTCGCCTGCCGCCCCTGAAGGAATACCTGCTGATCGACCCCGACCAGCAACAGCTTGAGCTTTTTCGCAAAGGTTCAGACGGTCTGTGGGTATTGCACGATTTTGCCCCCGGCCAAACGCTGCAACTGGCAAGCGTGGAGGCCATGATTTCGTGGGAACGTTTGTTTCGTAATGTGGATTGAGGGCTTCTGAGTCGTACGGATCGGTAAGAACAAAAGGGGTGGCCTGACCTCCATGTCGCACACCTGCTTGACCAGATCGGCAGGAGCGCCTACGCGTGAGCGTGGCGATCTGGCGCATTGCGGTCGCGTCGTGCCACGCCGCATCCCCCAAGCGACTCACCTGAACGGGCTTGGCGCAGAGAACACCGGTGGCCGCTACATCGCGGGGTCGTGCGCATTGATTCGTTAGGATTCCTTCAAAAGTTGCTGGCGGATCGCCAACAATTCGTTGCGGCGCGTTGCATCGGTTTCCGGGTAGTTCATCTTGAGCCCCTTGAATGCCTCCAGGACGACTTGAGAGACGATTAGCCGAGCATTTTTCTTATCGTCAGCGGGGACGATGTACCAAGGGGCGACCTCGCTGCTGGTTGCGCTCAGACAGTCCTCGTAGGCGAGCGTATATTGATCCCAGTATTTTCTTTCCTCGATGTCTGCGACACTGAATTTCCAGTTCTTGTTGGGGTCATCGATGCGTTTTAGGAAGCGCTTGCACTGTTCCTCCTTCGACAAGTGCAGGAAGAACTTGATGGTCCGCGTACCGTTTCGATAGAGGTGATTCTCCAGGTCCACAATCGACCGATATCGTTCCTGCCAGATCGTTTTTTCGTCAAGCACGCCGTCCGGCAGCCGTTGGCTGAGCAATATCTCCGGATGCACGCGAACGATCAGTACCTCCTCGTAGTAGGAGCGATTGAAGATGCCAATGCGGCCGCGTTCCGGCAGCGATTGCGTGGTGCGCCAGAGAAAGTCATGGTCCAGTTCCGTAGCGCTCGGATGTTTGAAGCTGAATACCTGGCAGCCCTGCGGATTGACGCCAGACATGACGTGCCGGATGGCGCCATCCTTGCCCGCCGCATCCATCGCCTGAAAGATCAGCAGTACCGCATGTCGGTTGGATGCGTAGTGCAGTTTTTGCAGAGCACTCAACTCATCGACATGTTTCCGGAGAAGTTTCCGATATTTCGATTTCGACTTGTAGAAAGGCTTGATCAGCGTTGGCCACTTTTTCAGGTCGACCGCTTTTCCTTCCGGCACCCGAAAGTCCTTGAGATGAAATTTCATTGGCATCCTTTTTGAATTGAAATCGACGTTGCTTGAACCACAGACTTCTTGTCCAACAGCGGCGCAGCGTCTGGATCGAACACTCGATACGCAAGCAGTTTCATGCGGTCGCTGACCAGGAACCAAGCGAAGGCGTAGCCCCAGACGAACAGCGCCCAGCCCCAGCCCAGCGGCGTCATGAACACACCGTAAACCGCGATCAGGGTGGCCACGATTTGCGTGCCGAGCACCGCCATCCACAAGATTCGTGCCGGGCGGATGGACCAGAACGGGCCGCGCGTTCGCGTCAGGAAGATCGTCAGATGACCAGCCACGGAGAGCATCAGATACATCAGGGTCTGGAGATGAGGGTGATCGAGGTTATAAACTCGATCAGCCAGGTAGAACAGACCAAATGCTGCCAGAGGTCCGACGATACCCAGCACCGAAGAAACACCCAGGACCATGTGCATGTTCCAAGCCTCAGGCTGATCCTTGTAGCGCACGTTATCGTAAGCAATGGACAGAATTGCGCCATCGTTGAGCAAGGCCAGCATGACGATCATCACTGCGGTCATCGGGTAGAAATTGAACACCAGAATTGATAATGTCATGAACAACAGCACGCGCAACGTCTCGGTGATGCGGTAGATCGCGTAACTGTTCATTCGCTGGAAGATGTTCCGGCTCTCCTTGATCGCGTCGATGATCACCGACAGGCCAGGCGTCATCAGCACGATGTCCGCCGCCGCGCGCGCCGCGTCTGTCGCGCCGGAAACGGCGATGCCGCAGTCGGCCTTCTTCAGCGCGGGTGCATCGTTGACCCCGTCGCCCGTCATGCCGACGATATGGCCGCGCTGCTGCAGGACATCGATGATGTGGTACTTGTGTTCGGGGAATACCTGGGCGAAACCATCCGCCTGCTCGATGGACTCCGCCAACTGCGCGGTCTCGTGATGCCTGGTGTCGCCGAAGCCGCTGGCATCGAGGATATTCGTGCCCAGCCCTAGTTTCTTGGCGGTTTCCTGGGCAATGGCCAAGGCATCGCCGGTCACCATCTTGACGCTGACGCCCATCGCGCGTGCAGTCGCGATGGTCGCCCTGGCCTGCTCGCGTCGCGGATCGAACAGCGGCAGGACGCCGACAAACTGCCACCCGCCATCCTGATCGGCCCGTGCCACGCCCAATGAACGGAAGCCCCGCGCGGCAAATTCGTTGACCGCCGTTTCGACGGCAGGCTTCACCTCCGCGGCATTGGCCGACAGTTCCAGAATCACCTGTGGTGCGCCCTTGGTGACCTTGAACTCTTTTCCGTCGACGCCTTTGACGGTGGCCTCGGTGCGTTTATGGACCGGGTCGAATGGCTGGAAATGAAGTACCTGATAGCCCTTCAATGCCTGATCGTCTTTCAGGCCGCCGAGGACAGCGAGGTCGATGGTGTCCTGGTTGTCGGCACGAGAGGCGAGCGCAGCGTTGAGGATGACCTGCCCGGCGGGCACCTTGTTGACCGCAAAAGGATCGCCCAGGGTCAGTTTATTCTGGGTCAGGGTACCGGTCTTGTCCGAGCACAGTACGTCCACACCCGCCAATTCCTCGATGGCTGCCAGCCGGGTCACGATCGCCTCTTTCCTGGCCAGCAGGCGCGCCCCGACCGCCATGGTGACCGACAGTACTGTCGGCATCGCCACTGGAATCGCGGCCACCGTCAAGACCAGGGCGAACTGCAGCGTGGTGAGGATCGGGTCGCCACGGAACACCGCGACGGTGATGATCACTGCCACCAGCGCCACCGCAAGGATGATCAGGTAGTTGCCGATCTTCAGCACCGCGCGCTGGAAATGGCTGGCCGTCTGCGCGCCCTGCACCAGTTTCGCCGTCTTGCCGAAGTAGGTGTTGTCGCCCGTGGCGTACACCAGCGCGTCGATTTCGCCGGTGCGAATGATCGAACCGGAGAACAGCGCGTCGCCGGATTGGTGCGTAACGGGCAAGGACTCGCCGGTCAGCGCTGACTGGTCCACTTCTACCGGGTCGCCGTCCAGCAGGCGTGCATCGGCCGGCACGATGTTGCCCAGGCGCAGATGGATGGTGTCGCCCGGCACCAGCTCACGCGCCTCCCGGCTGGCCCACTGGCCATCGCGCTTGACCTGGGCCTTGCTTGCCAGCTTGGCCTTCAGCGCGGCGATGGCGTTACCCGCCTGGTGCTCCTCCCAGAAGCCGACCACGGCGTTGGCCACGAGCAGCACGAGGATGATGCCGAAATCCGGCCAATGTTGGGCGACCGCAGAAAGGATCACCGCCACTTCGATCATCCACGGGATCGGACCCCAGAAATACGAGAGAAATTTCAGGAAGGCGTTGGTTTCCTTTTCTTCGATCTCGTTCGGCCCGTATTGGGCCAGACGTTTCTCCGCCTCGGCCTGGCTGAGACCGTCCGGCGACGATGCCAATTTCTTCTCCACCTCCGTCAGAGGTAGGGATTTCAGATCATCCTGCGCATCGGGCTTCGGCCCAGGTTTCGCTACTGGCACCCTGGATTGGGCGGTGTTAGCTTCCATGAGATGACTTAACGGTAGCCGTCGGGCCGCTGGTCATCCGAATGACCCGGCCCACCGTCATGCCCTGGACAAGGATCGAGAACACAACCACGAAGTAAGTGAGCGTCAGTATCAGGCTGCGCGAGTCGTTGGCCGGCAGCGACAGCGCCATGGCCACGGATATGCCTCCGCGCAAACCGCCCCAGGTGAGGACCGCAATCGCACCTTTCGCCTGCGTCGTCACGCGACCGAGCGGACCAACGATTGCGGCGACGCTCAGCCAGCGCGCCGACAGGACGATCGGTATGGCGAGGGCGCCGGCCATCAGCCATTCGCGTTTGAGTGGCAACACGAGGAGTTCCAGTCCGATCAGGAGAAAGAGCACGACGTTGAGAATCTCATCGACCAGTTCCCAGAAGGTGTCGACGTGTTCGCGGGTCTTCTCCGACATGGCGAATGCACGGCCCCGATTGCCGACGAACAGACCGGCGACCACGACGGCGATCGGCGCGGACAGATGCAGGGCGTCGGCCAGCGCGTAGACCCCCATGGCCAGGGCGAGCGTGAGCAGGACTTCGACCTGGTAGTTGTCGACGCGCTTGAGCATCTGGTAGGTCACGATTCCGGCCGCCAATGCCAACACCAAAGCTCCGCCCACTTCCTTGAGCAGCAACATGCCCACCGCGCCGACATCGAACGGCAGCGGCGCGGCAGCGACCCAGTGGGCGCCGTCCAGGCCGGACAGTTGCAGGTGTTGCCGGCGGAGTAAATCCGCATAAATCTGGCGGCAGTAATTGGCGGCGAGAAGGGCA
>NZ_FLQX01000130.1 GCF_900089955.1 Candidatus Accumulibacter aalborgensis
ACATCTTGACTTCAACACCACGACAGCGCCGCCGTTTCCTCCGCGTAGCGGCTTCGTCCAACCTGCTGCACAACGCGCTCGCCTATGCGCCGGCTGGCACGCCGGTCAGCATCGGGTTGGATCTGCGGCCCGACGACGAAGTCCGGTGGTGGGTCGAAAACGATGGCCAAGCACTGTCCGCCGAGCAGGTCGACAGGCTTTTTCAGCGCTTCAGCCGGGGCGAGCAGGGCGCCGCTCATTCAAGCAGCACCGGCCTCGGGCTGTACTACGTGCGTGTGGTCGCCGGCCGGCACGGGGGGGCTGCCGGCGTCGAGTGCGCTGCCGGCAGGATCAGGTTCTGGGTGAGTTTGCCGGGGCTGAACTCCGGCCGGCTGGCAGGTGGCGATGCACCGCCGGCCATACCCTTTGAGCGGCGCCGGTTTTGATCCGTGGCTGGCGGTGTTAAGCTAGCGCGAACTCGATCTACGGCACGCAACCATGATCGCGCCGCGCATAGACTCCGCTTTCGTACTGGGGGTCGCGTACCACCTCGTGGGGAGAAGGCCGATGGGCAAGGAAATTGGCAGCGACGGATTCACGGCGGACGACTTTGCACGCTTCAGCCGGCGGCTGGCTGGCGAGACGCGGCACGCGCACGATGCCTACGCCCGCGGCGAATTTGCCGCCGACGGTCCGGTGGCGGGTTTTGAGCTTGAGGCCTGGCTGATTGGCGAAGACCTCTTTCCGGTGCCGCGCAACGTGTCGTTTCTGGCGCGGCTGGCGAGCCCTCTGGTGGTGCCGGAGCTGTCGCGTTTCAACGTCGAGATCAACGGCACGCCGAGGCCACTGCGCGCCAAGGCGCTTTCACAACTGGAAGACGAACTCACGGCGACCTGGCAGCAGTGCCAGCGCGTTGCGCGCGAAGAGTCGGCCACGCTGATTGCCATCGGTACCTTGCCGACCGTCCGTGAGGGCGACCTGTCGCTGGCCAATATGTCGCCATGCAAGCGCTATGCAACGCTCAACGAGCAGATTCTCCGGCTGCGTGGCGGTCGGCCGCTGGTTCTCGACATTGCCGGCATCGACACCCTGCGCGCGACGCACGCCGACGTGATGCTCGAGGCGGCGACGACGTCCTTCCAGGTGCACCTGCAAACGCCAGCCAGCGAGGCGGCGCGGACCTACAACGCGTCGCTGATCCTCGCCGCGCCGCTGGTCGCGCTGGCTGCCAATTCACCGTTCCTCTTCGAGCGCGCGCTGTGGCACGAAACGCGCGTACCGCTGTTCGAACAGGCCGTCGACTGCTGCGACCCTGGACGCCCCGAGCACATGCGCGTCACCTTCGGGTCGGGCTATCTGGCGGCCGACCCGACTGCTTGCTTTGCCGAAAACCTGTCGTCGTATGCCGTCCTGCTGCCCGTCGAAGATACTGGGCCGGCGCACGCCTACGCTCATCTGCGCTTGCACAACGGGACCATCTGGCGCTGGAATCGGATGCTGATCGGCTTCGATGAAAAGGGCGCACCGCACTTGCGCGTCGAGCAGCGCGTCATGCCCGCCGGTCCCAGCGTCATCGACATGATCGCCAATGCCGCTTTCTACTATGGCGCGGTGCGCATCCTGGCGCGGCAGGCGGTGGCGCCTGAATCGCAGATCCCGTTCGCCGTCGCTCGCGACAACTTCTACCGTGCGGCGCGCGGTGGTCTGCAGGCGCCGCTGGTCTGGCTGGACGGCCGCCGTGCCACGGCCGTCGAGTTGCTCGAGAGCGAGTTGCTGCCGATGGCCCGTGCCGGACTGACCGAGCTCGACATCACCGCAGCCGACATCAGCCGCTACATGGATGTCATTGCAGCGCGCCTGCGGAGCCGCCAGAACGGGGCCGCCTGGCAACTGGCGCACTACGCGAAACACCATGACTTTTTCCGGCTCACCGCCGACTATCTTGAGCACCAGCGCCGTCTCATGCCTGTGCATGAGTGGCCTGTTTAAGTCCCTTTCGTTCATGCTGACCGTACTCGAAACACTGCCCAACCGTTTTCTCACCACTCCCGCCCGGGAACTGTATCGCCTGTTGCCAGGCCCGACGCTGATCCACCTGGCCGGGCGACGTGCGACACCGCTGTTCGTCTCCGCGCTCCTGCACGGCAACGAGGACAGCGGTGTCGTCGCGCTGCAGAGCGTCCTGCTCAACCATGCCCATCGCCCGTTGCCGCGGGCGCTGTCGATTCTGGTCGGCAACGTCGCTGCAGCGCGTGAGGGGCTCCGCCGGCTCGACCATCAGCCGGATTACAACCGCGTCTGGCCGGGCACCGACCGGCACGCCGACGCCCCCGAGCATGCGGCGATGAGCGAGGTCCATCGCCGCATGCAGGCCCGTGGTCTGTTCGCCAGCATCGATATCCACAACAACACCGGCATCAATCCACACTACTGCGTGGTCAACCGGCTTGATCAACCCGTTCTGCAGCTGGCCTTGCTCTTTTCGCGCACGGTGGTCTGGTTCCGCGGCCTGCCGGGGTCGCAGACGACCGCCTTCTCGCCGCTCTGCCCGGCGCTGACCGTCGAATGCGGCAAGCCCGGCTCGCCGGCCAACGAGGAGCACGCGGCGCGCTTCATCGAGGCTTGCCTGCATCTGGCGCAGTTTCCAGTACATGACGTGCATGAGCACGACATCGATCTCTATCACACGGTGGCGACGGTGCGCGTGCCGTCGGCGATTTCGTTCGACTTTGGCGGCGGCGCGCCGGCCGACATCCACTTCGACGAGCAGCTCGACCACATGAATTTCCGCCACCTCGACCCCGGTAGCGCGTTCGGGACGACGCGGCGGGAGTTCCCGCTCGACGTGCGCGACGAGAGCGGGCGTGACGTGGCGGCAGAGTTCTTCGACTGCAGCGGCGGCGTGATCCGGCTGCGGCGGGCGTCGACGCCGGCCATGCTGACGCTTGATGCGCGTGCGGTGCGGCAGGACTGCCTTTGCTATCTCATGGAGCGACTGCCGTTGCCGCAGCGCGAATCTGAAGCCGCTGCCCGCCCCTTGTGCGCCAGCCTGTAGGACCGCGTCTTGACCATTGGTCAGCCGCCAAGGACACGGTTTTTGCCTGACCGTTTGGCCAGGTACATGGCTTGGTCAGCCCGCGCGATAGCGTCCCCGCCCGACTCCTCGCTGGTCAGTTCGGCCACTCCGGCGCTGAAGGTGATCAGGATTTTCTCGTTGTTGGTCAGGAAAAAGCTCTTGGTCAGTTCCCGCTGCAAACGTTTTATCGCTTCGATTCCGTGGGCCAGAGCCGTGTCCGGCATCAGGATGACGAATTCTTCACCGCCGTAGCGCGCCAGGGTATCGATTGGCCGCATGTGCTGCTGGACCACCTTCACCAGATGGATCAGCGCCTCGTCACCGGTGGCGTGGCCCAGTCGGTCATTGAGCTTCTTGAAGTTGTCGACATCGAGCAAGGACAGGGACAAGGGAACGTTCTTGCGTCGAACGCTGGCGATCTCGCGGGCCAGCGCCTCGTCGAGTCCTCTGCGGTTGAGGGCGTCGGTCAAGGGGTCGTGGCGAGCCGACGCGCTCGCGTGGCGGAGGTCGTCATTCAGTCTGACGAGTTCGGCGTTGGTCGCCAGGACTCGTGTCTGCAGGTGCTCGATCTGAGCGCGAGCATGGCCGGTGTCTGCGGCCATGGCGTGGGTCGCATCGATCACCTGCTTCAACAGTGGCGCCAGGTCTTCTATCGCTCTGACCTCGGCAAGTTGCCGCGCGCTCTCCTCGAGGCCGGTCTGGAAAGCGGTACTGGACTGGTTCATCGCCGCCAGGTGATTGATGAACGCAGCCAACATCTGGCGTATCTCCGCCTGCGCTTCCAGGCTGCGTCGTCTTGCTGCGCGCTGGATGGCGATGACATCCTTCAGGCGGCGCTCGACGTCGTCCAGACGGCGCAGGGTGATAGGCGGTGCCACCGCCCTCATCAGAGTCTCGATCTGGCCATTGACGCATTGCTCATCGAGACTCAACTCGCCGATGTTCTCGATGATCAAATGCAGCAGTTTGAGCAGGGTGTGCTTGATTTCACTCTGTTCTTCGACGGCCAGGGAAGCTCTCTGGCTGAAGCTCGACAGCAGGAGCAGGAGTCCGGGCTGGTCGGCGAACGGGTCCTTGAGCGCGTTCAGGACGTCGCACGCCTGGTTGGACAAGCTGGCATCCTGGTCGCCCAGCAGGGGCAGCAGGGTCTCGATCAGGCGCGCGAGTCGGACCCGTAACTCGACGCTGATCTCAGGTGGCTGGTCGTTGGCCGACTCGGTCGGCGCGGCGGTGCCGTTGGCTATGCCGACCGTGTCGACGGTGGCGAGAGCGACGAGCGCCCGCTGGACGCCCTGCCAGCTCCGTTTGCCGATCGCCGCTTCAAGCTGCTCAATGGCCTGCTTCTGCCTTGGGCTCCTGACCGGGAAGGTGGTCGCCATCTGACGCAGTTGCGCCTCGGGAAAACCCGCGACGTTGGGTAATTGAGCGATCTCGTTGTAACAAGCCTGGTAATTGACCGGCGTCGGCGTCAGCTTGCGAACGATCAGTTGCTTGAGCGTTTCGCGGGCAATTTCAGAAGGGTTCGTGTGGTCGGCCATAAGCCGGCAGTTTACCGCGAGAAAGCTGCAAAATGTCGTAAATCAACAGGCAAGCGCCGCTCGCCGACGAGCAGAGTTGCGCCAGTGAGTCACGAGTCTCCCCTCTCGAGAATCCGGGAAGAGGTAAAATGGCCAAGGAGGAAATTCAGGCTGAACATGGGGAAACTCTTGCTGGCACCGATGGACGGTCTCGTCGACGACGTTCTGCGCGACGTGTTGACGCGTGTCGGTGGCTACGATCTGGCGGTGAGCGAGTTTGTCCGGGTGTCGGGCAACTTGCTGCCGCCGCGTGCTTTCCGCCGGATTTGTCCCGAACTTGCCAGCGGCAGTCGCACCGCCGCCGGGACGCCGGTCGCCGTCCAGCTTCTCGGCAGCGACCCGTTCTGTCTGGCCGAGAACGCGGCGCAACTGGCCGCGCTGGCACCGGCCGGCATCGATCTCAACTTTGGTTGCCCGGCGCCAACGGTCAATCGTCACGGAGGTGGAGCCAGCCTGCTCGCCGATCCTGAGCAGTTGCTGCGCATCGCTACCGCGGTGCGCCGCGCGATTCCGGCAGAAATCCCGTTCACGGCCAAGATGCGGCTGGGTATGCGCGACACGGCGAGAACGCTGGATTGTGCGCGGGCACTCGAAGCCGGCGGGGTCGTCGCGCTGGTCGTCCATGCGCGCACCCGGGCCGAAGGCTATCGACCGCCGGCGCACTGGGAATGGGTCGCCCGTATCGGCGAAGTGGTGCAGGGGCCGGTGACGGCGAACGGCGAAGTGTGGACGACCGGCGACTACGTCCGCTGCCGTTCCGAGAGCTGCAGCAAAGACGTGATGATCGGGCGTGGCGCCGTCGCCGATCCTTTCCTCGCCCGGCGCATTCGCGCGCTGGCGGCTGGCGAGGCGGTTGCCGAAGATCGTTCGGCGGACTGGCGCCGGCTGCAGCCGCTGCTGGCTTCCTACTGGCAGCAGGTGTGCGGCAAGGTCTCGGCCAGGCAGGCGCCGGGTCGGCTGAAGCTGTGGCTGGGTGCCTTGCGGCGCAACTTTGGCGAAGCAGATGCGTTGTTCCTGGCGATTCGCGCGCTGCGCGACGTCGATGAGGTGACGCGAGTTCTCCAACTGCATGGTGTACCCACGCTACCGGCGGTGGCCTGACCTGCGGTCGATGCACGGCAACTCCCGTCTACCAGCGAGCGCTCAGACCGGCCCCCACGAGCACCTCTCACTGCTCCTTGACCGCCATTCCCGATCGGTTTTTCGCAAGCCTTGCGCCGACTACAATCGGGTCGCGTTCACCGAGAGTTTTGAACGCTTTCAGCGTCTCGCGCCGGGTGCGCCATTGCTCCTCGATTCGTGCTGCGGAGTGGGTGAGAGCAGCTTCGTTCTCGCCGGCGAGTTCCCGGATCACTACGTGATCGGGGTGGACCAATCGGCGTCTCGCCTGGCGCGCCGCCGGTCGAGCGGTGCCGATCGGCCGCCAAATCTCGATCTGGTGCGTGCCGATGTCGTCGATTACTGGCGATTGTTGCACGACGCCGGTGTGCGGCTGGCTCGTCATTATCTGCTCTATCCCAACCCCTGGCCGAAGATTGGTCATCTGAGTCGCCGCTGGCATGGGCATCCGGTTTTTCCGGCGATGCTTGCCCTGGGTGGCGTACTCGAGTGTCGAAGCAACTGGCCGATCTACCTTGCCGAGCACTGTTTTGCCGTACAGCGATTGACGCAGCGGCCGGCCGTCTATCAGCCGTATCTTCCGGATCGTCCGATCACCCCGTTTGAGCGCAAGTACCTGGACTCCGGCCATCGCTTGTGGCGCGCGGTCATCGATCTGGCTTGAACAGGCCTAGCCGCCGCTGTACGAGCGGTAGGCCTGGTAAGCAGCGACCACCGCCAGCACCAGGAAGAAGGCGCCGCTGATCCGGTGTAGCAGGGCGAGCGGGATCTTCTGCAGGATGGTGCGACCCGCCAGGATCCCCAGTGCCGAGGTCGCCGCCAGGGCTGCCGTGGCGCCAAGCCAGACGGCTGCCGGCAGGTGCGTACTGCTCAAGGCAACGACCGCCAGTTGAGTCTTGTCGCCGAATTCGGCCACCGTCAGCAAGACGAAGGTGGTCAGGAAGATGTTGCGACCACTTTTCTCCTCGACCTCTTCGTCGTCGCCGTCGTCCGTCGCGCGCAAGGCGTGCAGGCCAAAGACGGCAAACAGAATGGCCACCGTCGCGCCGACCACGTATTCCGGCAGCCAACTGGCGATGGCGACGCCGAAAACCACGGCCAGTGTGTTCAGCACGCCAAAGGCGGCGAGGGCACCGAGCATGACCGGCATTGGCCGGTGCCGGGAGGCCAGAGTCATGCACACGAGCTGACTCTTGTCGCCGATTTCGGCTGCGGCAATCAAGGCAAGACTGGTCGCCGCGGTGGCCGAAAAATCGACCAGGTTGCCGTTGCCCAGCAAAGAGGCAAAGTGCGGCAGAAAATTCTGCGCGTTATCCATCGCGTGGTCTCCGGAAACATTCCTGGTCGGTCGCCGCAGCCATTGCCACGACGCGGGCGCCCCAGGCTGCTGGAAGCCGGCGAGTATAACCTCTGCGCGACGGGCAAGGAATATCCCGAAATCATTAATCAGCCCATTTCCGAAAAAAAAAGAAAAACGGCGTCAGGGGCATGAGCACCGACTATTCACAGGATTGCGGTCGACTGCTCGCTGTCTTCCGCCGGCTCAGGCATCGGGTTGATTCTGGCCGACCCAGATCAGTCCGTTGATATCGAAGCCCAGTTGCTGTGCCTTGGCCACCAGTTGCTCACGAACGTCGGCTGGCAGATTGCGCTCGCGGGCCAGAATCCAGAGATAGTCTCGGCTCGGACCAACGACCAGCGCCCAGCGGTAGTCGCGATCATCGAGCGCAGCGATGTGGTAGCCGCCATAAAAGGGACCAAAGAAGGAGACTTTCAGCGAGCCCAGTGTCGGTTCACCGATGAACAGCGCTTTGCCGACCGCTTCCTTCCATGCATCCTGGTCAGCACTGTAGCCACGGTTGATGACCTCGACACTGCCATCCGGGTTGCGGCGGTACTGCGCTGAGACATCGCTGAGGCCGCGTTCGAAGGAATGATCGAGGCGAGCGATCTCGTACCACTTGCCGAGGTAGCGTTCGAGCTGGAAGTTGCCGACCGGCGTGATGCCTTGCGGAATTTCGGTACATGCGGCGAGCATGACGACGAGTGCCGAGAACAACAGCTTGCGGAGAATGTACATGGCTTTGACCTTTGTTGACGAGAGTCAAGCCAGACAAGGATCTGCCGCCGTCGTTCGCCAGTGGCGCGGAGAATTGCCTTTTGGGCGGGTTCGTCGAGCTGTACGCAGTCGGGGTGATCGGGCTGCGGCGTGATAAAATTGACCGCTTATGGAACTCTTGATCAACGGTGAAAGCCGCCAATTCCCTTCGCCGCTGACGGTGACAGAACTCGTCGAGTCCCTGAACCATGCCGGCAAGCGGATCGCCGTCGAGCGCAACGGTGAAATCGTTGCCCGGGGGCGTCATGCAGAGACGGTGCTGGTGGATGGTGATCGGATCGAGATTGTCGTTGCCGTCGGTGGCGGCTGACCTCATTACGAAGCGAAACGCACATGCATCGTTCCCCACACAGCCTGACGATCGCTGGCCAGACCTATCGTTCGCGTCTTCTCGTCGGCACCGGCAAGTACAAGGACTTCGCCGAGACGCGGGCAGCCATCGATGCTTCGGGCGCCGAGATCGTCACCGTCGCCATTCGCCGCACCAACATCGGCCAGAACGCCGGCGAGCCGAATCTGCTCGACGTGCTGCCCCCTTCGCAATTCACCATTCTGCCCAACACGGCCGGCTGCTACACCGCTGTCGATGCCGTGCGCACGCTGCGCCTGGCACGCGAACTGCTCGACGGCCATCCGCTGTGCAAGCTGGAAGTGCTGGGTGACCCGGCCAACCTGTTTCCGAACATGCCGGAAACGCTCAAGGCAGCAGAGACACTGGTCAAGGACGGCTTCGCGGTGATGGTCTACTGCGCCGACGATCCGATCCAGGCGAGAATGCTCGAGGAGATCGGCTGCGTCGCGGTGATGCCGCTGGCCTCGCTGATCGGTTCCGGCATGGGCATCGTCAATCCGTGGAATCTGCGCCTGATCATCGACCAGGCGAAAGTTCCGGTGCTCGTCGACGCCGGCGTCGGTACCGCTTCCGATGCGGCGATCGCGATGGAACTCGGTTGCCACGGGGTGCTGATGAATACCGCCATCGCGCACGCCCGCGATCCGCTGCTGATGGCCAGCGCGATGAAGAAAGCCGTCGAGGCTGGCCGCGAGGCTTTCCTCGCTGGCCGCATGGCGCGCAAGTATTACTCGGCAGACCCGTCTTCGCCGACGGCAGGCCTGATCGGCTCGTAGCCGTGGACGGCGAGCACAGCGTGGCCACTGGCGGGCAGGCGGGACACCCCACCGCCGGTCAGGCGGGACACCCGATTCGCAGTTTCGTACTTCGCCAGGGTCGTGTTTCCAATGCCCAGCAGCGTTATCGGGCCGACCTGATGGGGACCATCGGCGTTCCCTATCGTGCGGCGAACGTCGATCTTGATGCGCTGTTCGGACGTCCGGCACCCAGAATTCTGGAAATCGGTTTCGGCATGGGCGAGACCTCGGCGGCGATTGCCGCCAGCCATCCTGAAAACGACTACCTGGGAATCGAAGTGCACACCCCCGGCGTCGGCAGTCTGTGCAAGCTGGTCGCCGAGTTGGGTTTGCACAATCAGCGCATCATTCAACACGATGCGGTCGAGGTACTGCGCGACATGATCGCGCCGGCGTCGCTCGCCGGCGTGCACATTTTCTTTCCCGATCCCTGGCCGAAAAAGCGCCACCACAAACGGCGCTTGCTGCAGCCACCCTTCGTCGCGCTGCTGGCCAGTCGGCTGCAGCCGGGCGGCATCGTCCACTGCGCCACCGACTGGCAAGACTATGCGCAGCAGATGCTGACCGTTCTGTCGGCCGAGGTGCTGTTCGAGAATACGGCGACTGGTTTCGCCCCACGCCCCGAGGATCGCCCGCAAACCAAATTCGAGCAACGTGGCCTGCGGCTCGGCAACGGGGTCTGGGATCTCGTCTTTCGGCGGCGGTGAGACTTACTCCAGCCGGAAAATGACCGGCAGGATCAGCTCGTGTGAGTGGGCCCAGTTAACTTTGCCCATCGCGTAAGCCGCTTTGATCGCTGCCTTGTCGAGGATCGGGTGACCGCTACTCGTGGCGACGCTGACTTCGGCAATGCTGCCATCGTCGCCGAGCGTCAGGATCAGGCGGACTTCGCCTTCGAGGCCGCGAGCGACGGCTTCCGGCGGGTAGTACAGGTGTGGCGACAATTTCCGCTGTGCGGCCTCGACCTCGCGTCGGACGTTTGTCTTGGCGACGGGCTGGCTGGCGCGTAGTGCGGGCGGGGCAGGGGGTGGCGGTTTGGCGGCCGCCGGTGCCTGGTTGACGGCGAGCGTGTTTTTCAGCAGAGCTTCGCCATCGCTGACCTGCGCTTGCGCCGGCAGGCGTAGCGACGCTTCAAGCGCTGGCTGCCGCGGTGGCCCGTTGGCCTTGAAGACGGGTGGCAGCAGCAGGCTGGCGTGCAGGGCGAGAGAGAGCGCGAGGGCAAGGATCAGACGGGACGGCATGGGCGTGACATTGTGAACGAAAACCGTGGCCGATGGAGAATGTAGCCTACCCGTAGATCCTTCAGGCTCATGCCTGAATTGGAAAATACTGATGTCGGGATGGAGAATAGCAGTGAGACATTTGCTCGGCAGGCTTGACGGATGGCTGTTGATCGCCTTCTGGCTGCTCGCCGGACCGGCCTGGGGACAAGCACCGGCGCCGGATCCGATCACCTTTGAATATGCGATCGAGCGCGGCGACCTGCGCAAGGTCAAGGGCTGGCTCGACGAGGGACTCAATCCGGAGTACCAGGCGGCGCACATCGGCAGCGGGCTGATGGTCGCCGCCTGGTATGGCCACGTCGAGCTGATGGCGCTGTTCGTCGAGCGCGGAGCCGACGTGCGGCGCAGCAACCGTAACGGCGAACAGGCGCTGCAACTGGCCGCCTGGGGCGGACATCAGGAAGCCGTCAAATGGCTCCTCGAGCACGGCGCGCCGCTCGACCGGCAGGGCAACCAGTGGGGAGCGCTTCATTACGCAGTGTTCAATGGTCACGCGCAGGTGGTCGCCGATCTGATGGCTCGTGGGGCCAACGTCAATGCTCGCTCGCCGAACGGGTCGACGCCGTTGATGATGGCCGCGCGCGAAGGTCGCGATGCCCTGGCGCGGGTGCTGCTCGAAGCAGGTGCCAATTCCAGGCTGCAGAGCGACTGGGGTGATACCGCCCTGACCATGGCCATGCGCTACGACCATTTGCGCCTGGCGAAGATGATCGCCTCGCCCGAAGAGTTCGACATTGCGGTCAAGGCACCGAAGGAGAGCCTTGGCGAGGAGAGTCGCTCGGCGTCGGTACCCCCCGAGATCGAGGAACTGATGAGACAGATCCGGGCTGCCGAAGCCGAGGGCCGTCCTAGCGAAGATCTGCACAAGAAGCTGCTCGCCGCAGTCAATGCCATGCGCCGCGCCAGTGCAGCGCCCGCTGTTCAGCGGCCGATGCCGCGTCCCTATCAGCCGCGCTCGATGGTCATCACCGCCCGGCGTGGACAGCCCGGAGCCGAGCGCGCGCAGTTGATGGTCGACGGCAAGCCCGCTGGCCAGGCAGTTGCGTCACCGGCGCCAAGCCCTTCATCTGCCACCGCTGTAAAAGCGGCGATTCCGGGAACGCCCGCGAAGGCGCGCAACCTGGCGGCTGCGCAGGCGTCCGATCTGCTTCGCCAGATACGCCTTGCCGAAGCGCAGGGGCGCCCGGCCGACGCGCTCCGCCAACAGCTCTACCAGGCGGTCGAGGCGATGAAACCGTAGACGCTGTGCGGCGGCTCGCTTGGCTGGCGCTAGCGGCGGCGTCAAGCTCGCTCGACCAGAAAGCGCTGCAGGAGTTGATTGAGAAAGCGTCGACCACGATCACTGGGCGCGATGTGCTGCCGGTGGCGCTCGATGAGGCCGTCGTCTTCTGCCTGGCGCAGTTGATTTTCGATGCTGAACAGCGACCGCGCGGTGCGCGATTCGAATAACGACGCGTCGAAGCCGTCGATCAGGCGCAGGGCGTTGAGCATGAATTCGAACGGCAGATCGGCGGCGTCGACGGCGAACTCTTCCTGCACCGGCTGGCCGGCCGCGGCCTGGGCCAGGTATTGTTCGGGCCGCTTCCAGCGCATCTGGCGCAGGACGCGATCGTGCAGGGTCAGCTTGCTGTGCGCGCCCGCGCCGATACCCAGGTAGTCGCCGAATTGCCAGTAATTGAGGTTGTGCTGGCACTGATGGCCGGCCTGGGCAAAAGCCGACGTTTCGTAATGGCGGTAGCCGGCCGCCGCCAGCTTTGCCTCGATGCCGTCCTGCATGTCGGCACAGGCGTCGGCGTCGGGCAGTACGGGCGGCCTGGCGGCAAAGGCGGTGTTGGCTTCGATCGTCAGTTGATAGCAGGAAAGGTGCGCGGGCGCGTAGGAAAGCGCCGTGTCGAGGTCAGCAAGCGCCTCGGCGAGCGTCTGCTCGGGCAGGCCGTACATCAGATCGAGATTGAAATTGTCGAAGTGGCTGGCCGCCATCCCGATCGCCCGGCGGGCGTCATGATCGTCGTGGATGCGGCCAAGCGCCTTGAGGTGCTTTGCGTTGAAGCTCTGGATGCCGAGCGACAGGCGGTTCACTCCGGCGGCGCGAAAGGCTGCGAATTTGCCGCTTTCGACCGTCCCCGGGTTGGCTTCCAGGGTGATTTCGGCACTTGGCAGCAAGGGCAGGCGGCTGCGCAAGGCGGCCAGAAGTTCATCGACGGCTTCGCCCGAAAGCAGGCTGGGTGTCCCGCCGCCGAAGAAAATGCTGTCAACCCGGCGCCCCCAGACCAGAGGCAGTGCCGATTCCAGGTCACCGATCAGCGCCGCAAGGTAGTCGCTTTCGGGGATCGCCGCAGTGCCTCGCTCGTTACTGCCGTGGCTATGAAAGTCGCCCAAGCGCAGCGCGTGCGAGTTGAAATCGCAGTAGGGACACTTCTGTACGCACCACGGAACGTGGATGTAGAGCGCCAGCGGCGGCGGGCTGCTGAAGCGCACGCCGGTGCCGGCAGGCGATGGCAGTCGCTGCGCTGGCAGCAGAGGAATGATCGTTCGGCGCCGGCTGTCCGCCATCAGCGAGGCGCGTGCAGGCGCCCGAGGCGGGCGACCAGGCAGCCGAGCGCCTGGCCACGATGCGAGCGGCGGTTTTTCTCGGCGGGGTCGAGTTCGGCGGCGCTCTTGTCCAGCTCGCGGACGTAGAACAGCGGGTCATAGCCAAAGCCATCGTCGCCGCGGGCGGCGGACAGGATCTCGCCTGGCCATTCGCCTTCGGCGATGATCGGCTGCGGGTCGTCGGCGTGACGAACAAAGACGATGACCGAGACGAAATGCGCGCCGCGTTCACTGCTCGCGCCGAGTTCGGCCAACAGCTTCTGGTTGTTGCGGGCATCGGATTTCGGCTCGCCCGCGTAGCGCGCTGACTGGACTCCCGGGGCGCCGCCGAAGGCGTCCACACACAGCCCCGAGTCATCGGCCAGCGCGGGCAGACCGGTCAGGCGCGAGGCATGGCGAGCCTTCGCCAGCGCATTCTCGACGAAAGTGCAGTGCGGCTCCTCGGCCTCGGGAACACCGAGTTGTCCCTGAGGAACGAGTTCCCAGCCGAGCGGCGCGAGAATCGCGTCGAGTTCCTTGAGCTTCTTGACGTTGTTTGAGGCCAGGACGAGTTTCATGAGGCAAGGGTCGCTTTTTGTTGAGCGATCAGTTGGCCGATGCCGATCTCCGCCAGGTCGAGCAACTGGTTCATTTGAGTGCGCGTGAAAGGGTCGCCTTCAGCCGTGCCCTGAATCTCGACGAAGCCTCCGCTACCGGTCATCACGACGTTCATGTCGGTGTCGCAGTTGGCATCTTCGGCGTAGTCGAGGTCAACAACCGCCAGGCCCTGGTGGATGCCGACCGAGATGGCGGCGACATGATCAGCAATCGGGTTGGCGGTGATCTTGCCGTCGCTCAGGAGTTGGGTGCAGGCATCGTTGAGCGCCAGCCAGGCGCCGGTGATGGCCGCACAACGCGTGCCGCCGTCAGCCTGCAGGACGTCACAGTCGAGTGTGATCTGGCGTTCGCCGAGTACCTGGAGATTGGTCACCGCGCGCAAGGCGCGACCGATCAGGCGCTGGATTTCCTGGGTGCGCCCGCTCTGCTTGCCTTTGGCCGCTTCCCGGCTGCTGCGGGTGTGCGTCGAGCGCGGCAGCATGCCATATTCGGCAGTGACCCAGCCCTGTCCCTTGCCGCGCAGAAAAGGCGGAACCGAATTTTCGACGCTGGCCGTGCACAGCACGTGCGTATCGCCGATTTCGATCAGCACAGAGCCTTCGGCGTGGCGTGTGAAGTGGCGCGTAATGCGTACCTCGCGTACCTGGGAGGCTTGACGGTGGCTGGGGCGCATGGCGATTCCTATCGGGTGTACTTCTGGATGGTTGAGCGAATCTCTTCGATGGCACGTTCGATTTCATCGTCGGTGAGTTCGGTCTTGTGGCTTGGGTGGCGCCCGAACTCTTCGAGTTTGGTGGTCACCGTGTCGCGGGGCATCGTCCGCGTGGTGATCACGCTGTTGCCGCCACTGCTGCCATCGGAGTAGCTATCTTCCCAGCGGACGGCGATCATCGACAGATTGTCGGCATGCGGGCCGCCTCGTGCTTCGGCCTGGCCAAGCAACTGGGGCACGGCGCGCACCAGATCGGCGGTCCTCAGGGCGACCGCCATCAGGTCGCCGGACAAACCGCTCCAGACGCCGTCAGTGCATAGCACCAGCACGTCTTGGGCGTCCAGCGTCGTTTTGTGGGAAAAAGTGATCTCCGGCGTCTGCTGGCCACCCAGGCAGCCGTAGATCTTGTTGCGGTCAGGGTGTCCGAGCACCTGCTCTTCAGTGATCACACCCTGATCGACCAGCAAGCGCACGCGCGAGTGATCTCTGGTTTGCGCCAGCACTTTGCCATTGCGCAGCAGGTACAGGCGTGAATCACCCGAGTGGGCCCAGTAGGCGACGTTGCTTTGCACGATGCAGGCGACGCAGGTGGTGCGTGGCGAGTCCTGCAGATGATGCGTGCTGGCAAAGTCCAGGATCCCGCGGTGCGCATTGAGCATCCCTTTCTGGAGGAACATGAAGGGGTCTCGAATCCGCGGGTTGAACTCGCTCTTGAAAGCCTCGGTCAGTGTCTGCACGGCGATCTGTGCCGCCACTTCCCCGTAGTAGTGCCCCCCCATGCCGTCGGCAATGACCATCAACAGCGCATCGCGCGAATAGCAGTGCGCCAGGCGGTCTTCGTTGTTGGCCCGCTTGCCGGTGCGGGTTTCCTGATAGATAGTGAATTTCATTCGTCCTTCTACTTCTTGATCTTGCCGACCATCTGGTTCAGCCAGGTTTTCTTCTCTGCGGGAGTCGGCGCGACGACTGCCTCGGTCAACGCTTTCTGCAGCGCCAGGACACTCTGCGGGCGGCCGCGCGGGTGCAGGTTGAGGCACTGGTCAATCGTCTCCAGCAACTGGTCGGAGTACTTGCCTTCCCAACGAATCATTGCCGGGATCAGGCAATCACGCTCGATTCGGCTGTCGGCGGCTTGTGGCGTATCGCCAGAAATGCAGGCATACATCGACGCGCCGACACTGTAGATGTCGGTCCATGGGCCGAGCAGCTCGCGCTGCTGTTTGTAGTGCTCGGGAGACGCGAAGCCCGGAGTGTACATCGGCTTGAGCATTGGCGTGTCGCAAACCAGGGTCTGGCGGGCCGCGCCGAAGTCGATCAGCACCGGCATCTGGCTGTTGCGCATGTAAATGTTTGACGGCTTGAGGTCGAGATGCAGCAGCCGATGCGCATGCACCTCGCGCAGACCGTTGAGCATCTTGGTAAACACATTGCGGATGAAGTTCTCGGTGACCACCGATCGGTTGGTCTGGATTATCTCCTGCAGCGTACAGCCCTGTTCGTACTCCATGACCATGTAAACCGTGCCGTTGGTGCGAAAGAAATTGAGCACCTTGATGACGTTCCGGTGATCAAGGCCGGCCAACGCCCGACCTTCCTCGAAAAAGCATTTCATGCCGTAGGTAAAAGAGGCCCGGTGCTCGTCCGGGATGATCGGCGCGGTCTGACCTTCGGCACGCAAAGCCAGCGTGTTCGGCAGGTACTCCTTGATCGCGACATGCTGCTCATGACTGTCGGTGGCCACGTAGACGATCGAAAAGCCGCCCAGCGACAGCCGGCGCTCTATGCAATACTCGTCGAGCTTGAAGCCGGCTGGAAGGGGGCAGTTCGGGGGGCTGTTGACTTGTTGCGCCATCACAGTCAGATCTATCATAGGGGCATGCAGCCATTGTCGGGTGTTTTTGGGTGATCTGTAAAGCCGGTTGCCGATTTGCCGACGCTCACCAGTCAGGATTCAGATGATCTACAGCATGACCGGCTATGCCGCCAGGACGCGGGGCGTCAAGGGTGGCGCACTTTACCTTGAGCTGAAAAGCGTCAATTCCCGCTATCTTGATTGCCAGTTTCGAATCTGTGATGCCCTGCGCAACGTCGAACCGGCGTTGCGCGAGTTGATCAGTGCGCGGCTCAGTCGCGGCAAACTGGAATGCCGGCTGAACTTTGTTCCGGCCGATTCCAGTGCGCAGCCACAGCGTCTCAACGCCGACCTGCTCAGCCGCCTGCAGTGCTTCGACGCCGAGGTCCGCCGCGTGATGCCCCTCGCCGCGGCACTGACGGTCAATGATGTGCTGCACTGGCCGGGTATCTTCGGCGATGATGCGCTCGACGTCGACGCCCTTTCACCGACCTGTCTGGCCCTGGCCAGCGAGGCGCTCGACGACTTCACCGCCAGTCGGGCGCGCGAGGGCGAGAAACTGGCTGAGGTTATACGCGAAAAGCTTGCCCGCACGCGTGCCTTGGTGTGCGAAGTCGGGCCGCGCATTCCGGCGGCCCAGGCGGCTTTCAACGAGAAGCTGAGGCAGCGTCTGCTGGAGGCCGTCGAGACCGCGGGCGACGAGCGAATCCGTCAGGAGGTGGCCGTTTTTGCCGCTCGCATCGATGTCGCCGAGGAACTGGCGCGACTATCGACCCATCTCGATGAAGTCGAGCGCGTGCTGAAGACCGGCGGCGCAAGCGGCAAGCGCCTCGATTTTCTGATGCAGGAACTCAATCGCGAAGCCAACACGCTCGCTTCCAAATCGCTGGTTTCGGAGATTTCGCAGACGGCGATCGAGTTCAAGCTGCTGATCGAACAGATGCGCGAGCAGGTGCAGAATCTGGAATGATGAATCAGGGTGTGTCAGGACATGCAGAACCTGAGAAAAATCATTGAAATATCTGCGGTTAGCTTCTCCCGACGTTGCATGACAAATCAGGACAGCGCACAATAAGTGTGCACCACCATGTGCACCCAGTGGTGCACATTATGCCAATCTGGTGGTGCACACGAGAGAATGCCATGAGCAAGCTGACTGATTTGGAAATTCGCAACTGGATCAAGGCCGGGGAACACTTCGAGCAACGCGGCGACGGCGAGGGGCTGTATCTGTGCTTTCCGCTGCGCTTCGCCGTCCCGGTGTGGAAGTTGCGCTATCGCTTTGCTGGCTGCGCTCGCATCGTCACCCTGGGCAGCTACGGCCATCTGTCCCTGGCCGACGCCAGAAAGACCGCCAAGGAAATGCGGGCACGGGTGACGCTTGGCTATGACGTGGCCGAAGAGAAGCAGGAGCGCAAGCGGGTTGCCGTGGCCAAGATCGAGGCCCGCAAAGCGGAAGTCACCATGGCGGTTCTCGCTGATGATTATTTCTCGGCGCAGATCCTTGGCCGCTGGAAATACCCCAACATCGTGCGTAGCAGAATCGAGAACGACATCAAGCCGGCTATCGGCAAGCTGGCTATCGGCGAGATCCGGCCGACGCACATCGACGCCATGCTGAAAGCCATCGTCAAGCGCGGGGCGCCAACGATGGCCAACGATGTGCTTCGCTGGGTCAAGCGAATGTTCGACTACGCCATCAAACGGGAAATGATCAACGCCAATCCTGCAACGGCATTCGACGTGTCGGACGCTGGCGGAAAAGAAGAGTCCCGCGACCGCTGGCTGACCAGTGGCGAGTTGTCAGCCTTGTTCGCTGCCATGAAAACCGCAAAAGGCTGGAATATCCAAAATGGCCTCACGGTGAAGCTGTTGCTTATCCTGGCGGTTCGCAAGGGAGAACTGATACAGGCCAAAGTAGACGAGTTCGACCTTGAAGCGGGAGTATGGTATCTGCCGGCAGATCGGACTAAAACGGACGTAGCCATCGATATTCCACTTCCTCGGCAAGCTGTCGTTTATCTCCGTGAGCTTGTCCGCCTTGGTTGTGGTTCTGCCTGGCTGCTCCCCGCGCGCAAGATGCAAGAGCGCATGGTGCCGCATATCGACCTCAATACGGTCACTGCGGCGATGGCAAAGCATATCAAGCCGTTGATGACAGAGGCGGATAACTTCACCATCCATGACTTCCGGCGCACGGCACGCACGCACCTGGCCGCCATGGGTGTTGCACCGTACATTGCCGAGCGCTGCCTTAATCACGCCATCAAGGGCGTTGAAGGGATCTATAACCGCCATGACTTCTTTGACGAGCGCAAGGACGCCTTGCAGAAGTGGGCAGATTTGCTTGACGAGATCGAGCGCGGCGAAGATAAGAAAGTGGTTCCCATCAGACGGCCGAAAGTGTCGGCAAAGGCTGGATGAAAGACGCCAATATTCCCGGATGGCATGGCCAATATATCTATATGGAATATTTGTAATTGTCGTCTACCAATTCAATTAATGCCTTGCCTGTCGCGCCTCATTCATCCCTACCCTGATTTTTTTGTGGGACAATTGGGACACTTGCAAAAAAGAGGCTTAATGCCTTGATGTTTAAGCGTTTTAGCTGTCCCAAAGGTTTGGGACACTTGCCTTTTTTGCTGGGACACCTTGGGACACTTTGTCCCGTTTTGCGCTGTCCCGGTAGGGATTTGGGACACTTCGCAATTTCAACCGTTTTGGCGACCAGTCCTGAGGGGGATCCCGGACGGTGATCGACCACGGGCTGAACCCGGCGCCGCTGCCTACTTTGGACAACCGAGGCACCTGGCCTTCATCGGGTTGGCCCTCGTGCTCGCTGTCGGCCGCGACCAGGCCGGCCGGAAGTCCCGGACGGTGATCGACCACTGGCTGAACCCGGTACCGCTGCCGACTTGGGACAACCGAGGCACCCAGCCTGCATCGGGTTGGCCCCACTGCCCGACGCCGGCGCCGTCGTCGCCTCGTGGCAGGCTCGCCGATCGAGAAGATGACAACCCGGAAGAACTGGCGGCGATCGAGCACCCCAGCAGGCAACCCGAGATCCTGACCAGACCACAGCAACCCCGATCGGCCGCCAGTGCGCTGCCTCATCTTCGACCTGGCACCGCTTGCCGGCGATCGTCGCCAAGAACCGCCCGACGCTGGCGCCGTCGTCGCCTCGTGGCAGGCTCGCCGATCGAGAAGACGACAACCCGGAAGAACTGGCGGTGATCGAGCGTCCCAGCAGGTAACCCCACACACTGACCAGACCGCGGCAAGCCCGATCGGCCGCCAGTACGCTGCCTCATCTTCGACCTGGCGCCACTTGCCGGTGATCGCCACCGAGAACTGCCCGACGCTGGCACCGCTGGCGACTTGTGGCAGTCTTCAGCGATCGAGAAGACGACAACCCGGAAGAACTGGCGACGAGCTGCACGCGCTTGACCTGAGCAACGCCAGTTTGCCGACGATCAAGGCCAGATCGCCGACGCCTCCAGCGGAAAGCGCTGCCTGCCGGCAACCCGAGGCCCCGACCAGGCCACGGTAAGCCCGATCGGCCGCCAGTGCGCTGCCTCGTCTTCGACCTGGCACCGCTTGCCGGCGATCGCCACCAAGCACTGCCCGACGCTGGCGCCGTTGTCGCCTCGTGGCAGGCTTCGGCGATCGCGAAGACGAAGACCCCGACGAACTACCAACGAGCTGCACACCCTTGACCCGAGCAACGCCAGTTTGCCGACGATCAAGGCCAGACTGTCGGCGCCGATGGCGTGAACCGCTGCCTGCCGGCAACCCGAGGCCCCGACCAGACCGCGGTAAGCCCGATCGGCCGCCGGTACGCTGTCTCGTCTTCGACCTGGCACCACTTGCCGGTGATCGCCACCGAGAACTGCCCGACGCTGGCGCCGTCGTCGCCTCGTGGCAGGCTCGCCGATCGAGAAGACGACAACCCGGAAGAACTGGCGGCGATCGAGCGTCCCAGCAGGCAACCCGACACACTGACCAGACCGCGGCAAGCCCGATCGGCCGCCAGTACGCTGCCTCATCTTCGACCTGGCACCGCTTGCCGGCGATCGTCGCCAAGAACCGCCCGACGCTGCCGCCGTCGTCGCCTTGTGGCAGTCTTCACCGATCAAGAAGATGACAACCCGGAAGAACTGGCGGTGATCGAGCGCCCCAGCAGGCAACCCGACACACTGACCAGACCGCGGCAAGCCCGATCGGCCGCCGGTACGCTGTCTCGTCTTCGACCTGGCGCCACTTGCCGGTGATCGCCACCGAGAACTGCCCGATGCTGGCGCCGTTGTTGCCTTGTGGCAGGCTTCACCACCGATCGAGAAGAGGAAAGCCCGGACGAACTGCCCGTGATGGAGAACCGCCCGGCGCTGGCGCCGCTGCCGACTTGGGACAACCGAAGAACCATGCCTGCATCGGGTTGGCCCCACTGCCCGACGCTGGCGCCGTCGTCGCCTTGTGGCAGGCTTCACCGATCGAGAAGACGACGACCCGGAAGAACTGGCGGTGATCGAGCGATCCAGCAGGCAACCCGACACACTGACCAGGCCGCGGCAACCCCGATCGGCGGCCGGTGCGCTGCCTCGTCTTCGACCTGGCACCACTTGCCGGCGATCGCCACCGAGCACCACCCGGCGCTGGCGCCGCTGCCAACTTGGGACAACCGAGGCACCTGGCCTTCATCGGGTTGGCCCTCGTGCGCGCTGTCGGCGCCGACCGGGCCGGCCGGTGGTCCCGGACGGTGATCGAAAGCCGGAACAACCAGGCGCTGCTTACCACATCCGCAGAGTTCTTGCTTGGCCAAACACCGATATTTTTCTGCGTTGCGCCGTTCTGCGATGTAGGGATAATGAAGGCATGTGCGCTGGCGTGGGCCGTCGAGGCGATTTGCTGCGCGAAGATTGCCCTGCTTGCCGGACACCCGGCCGGAAAAGTAGCGCGGCGGATGGTTCCTGAATGGGTGCCAGCCATCGGCGCCGAGTAGTGACTAGAGTTTTGCCCCGGATAGGCCCGCGAACCGAAAAGCGGGACACCTTCACCCGTCTGCCGGGGCACCCCATTGAAGGCGCGCAGAGAAGGAGCGCTGAATCATGGTGGAGATTCCAAAAAGGAGAAGCCACGATGAATTGCGTCACGATGCACAATGCATTCTAAGAAGAAGCTTTTCAGTATGGCCAGATAAATTCTTGCGTGATGAAATCGCAGACTTGATGAGCGGAGGATGGAGCCGCGATAAACTCCAGCAAGAAGAATGTCGAAAATGGCGAAAGATAGCCATAGAAGCAGAAATAAATGGCTGGCTGCTTGTTAGTATAGAAAAGCAGGAGCCAATAACGCGATTGAAAAAAACGGGGGAATTCGCTGAAATTTTTGGCATGCCCGCCAGAGTCGCGATTCCGCGGACAACGCAGCCCGTCGCAAAATGCTACATTTTCCGACAGCCTTGTGCAGACTGGCTTAAGGAGCGCGGCATCAATCCGAGCGAAGAAGTATTGGAATGGCTAAGAATTGGCGGGATTATATTCGGCCAAACGGCAGCGACACAGGCGAACGATTGCCCTGCGGAAGACGAAAAGAAGGCAACTTCTATTTACTCCGATATTCAGGAGGATTGCAGGAAAGTATTTCAAGAGTTATGGAAGATTCGCCCCGATATGACCATTACTGGCGACGGTCCAAATGGATCGGTGCAACAGCCCGAAGTAGCGCGGTTCCTGAATGGCCGCAAAAAAGAGTGGATTATGGAGCAAGCAAGAGAGACCGCGCCTGAGCATAAGAAGAAGGGGGGCCGACCACCAAAGAAACTATAACTATAGGAGAAAACTATAGTTTGCAGAAACGCCCACATATTTTATTTGTTGAATTGCGCCGTTACATTTCACGCCATGCCCTGCGCCATTCCGGCGCCAAGGGCGAAACGTGAAAGACGACAATGGCACAGAGAAGCACCACGACCATGCAAGCGACCGCGCCGGCGCTTGAAAAGGTCCCCGTAGCAGCCCGGCGCGCGGCTATTTCCGTTTCTCAAATTTATCGTGAAATCCGAAATGGGAAAATTGGCCCTCTGGTGAAAGTGGGCGCCCGTTCTTCGGCCGTTCCTGCCGAGTCGGTCGACGCATGGATCGCTGCCCGGATCGCCGAAGCCACGAACAAGAACGGCGGCGAGAAGATCGGCGGTGCAGCATGAACGCTCAGGCCGCTTTGCTCAATCGGTGGCGCAAGGTGCTGGTGTTCAGCATCAGTGCCGATGATTCGTGGTCTTTCTCCCAGCTTCCCGACGCGCGGCAGTTTCCGCTCAGGTTCCCGATTGCGCCGGACCAAACCAGTAGCCAACACAGCGACCGAGAGGAACAGGAGTACGCCGGCTACTCACTCGCCATGATCATGGCGTTTGCTGCCCTCAAGCTCTCCCACTATGAAGGTGATACACCATCTGGCGGTTCGCTGTGCCCCTGCGGCGGCTTCCTTGCGGACATGATTGAAGTTCTGCGCGTTCTTCGTGAACACTACGGCGAGCCCGTTTCATCGTCTTATCTTGCGCCAATTGGGATCGTGCTGGAAATGGCACTGTGTGCACCCATGCGACTGCCGGCGCTGTATTCTCGTCTGGATGCGCTGGATAACGACGCCCTGCACCGGATGGCGATGGATGCGGTTCAAGGCGTCCCCGTGCCGAATATGCTGGCCGATCTACTCGAACCTACCGAGGTGGCGAGATGAGCCGCCAGCAAGGCACCGCTGGCCATGTCATGCGAAACCCATTGACACGGCCATTCAGGCCGGCGCAGAATCAAGGCTCTCTCAGAAAACTAAGCAGCACCCCGGCAAACTTGCTGCGAAGCCGGGATTTTTACGCCCCTCATTCCGCCCGCCGTGCGTCTGCACGCCTGGCCCGGTCAATGGGGGTGTCGGGTATCCGCAAGGACCCGGACGCGCTTAGTTGCGTTGAGAGCACCCCCACCCCTTTTCGGGTGGCTTTCAATCTCAAAAAACTAGGAGCCATCATGGCTATTTCAAACACCCCTGGCGCCGACCTGCGCCAATCTCGCTCGCTGCAAAGTCTCAACCGCTTCACCCCGGCCGGAATCAACGCCCTGGCCGCATCGGCTTTGATCCTGTTCGATGCCGTCAACGCGGGCGCACTGATCGTCAACGACCAGGTTGAACCCGTGCTGGCCACGCGCACGCGCACGCTGTTGGAGCGTCTGTACACGCTTCAGGATGCGCTTTTCGGCAATTCCGACCAGTTGCCGGCTGCCTTGGCGGGTGTCGTTGAATTGGCTGACGGAGAGGTGCGCCGTGGCTAAGACCCTTGCGGATAATCCACTGCCATTCTTTGCCCCTGCGGGTGCTCCGACCGTCTATTTCAGTGTTCGCGAAGGCTTGACGACTGACGAGGCGCTGGAAGGTGCTTCCTTGTTCCTGGCGGGTGCGGGTGATCTGGCTATGGAAGCCATAGGCAACAACGGAACCGTAGAGGGCCAAAAGTGGGCAACCGTCTATCTCGTTGAAATGGCAAAAGCCCTTGTCGACTCGGCGATTCTGGAAATGGACCGGGCGAGACAAGCGCGGGGCGTCATGACCGAAGACGCAGAAGGGGCTGCCCAATGAACCCGCTGCGGATCGACAACAAGCCCGGCGCCGATACTCGACACGTCGTGCGCCACGTGCTGTTTTTCATGGCGGATGCCCTCGAAGCGTTGGCTAACACAGGCACTTTGTCAGAAGCCCGAGCTTTGGGTGCTTCCCACGTCCTGAGCGTGTGCGCCGATGCCCTGAAGGAGACAGAGAAAGACGAGGCGAACCCTGATGGCGGGTAACGACCGGTTCAAGCCAGTGGCCGCTGCGGCGCTGGCTCGCTTCGACGCGGTTATGGATATTCTCGGCCTGGCTGGCGGCAAGAATGCCGGCCGGGAGTATCTGCCGCTGAACCCGAGACGAGACGACCATAAGCCCGGATCGTTTTCGATTCACCGCGACAAAGGCGCGTGGCTGGAAGGCGCCACGGGTGACAAGGGCGGCGACCTGATCAGCCTGGCCGCGTACGTGCGGAGTTGTAGCAACGCAGAGGCTGCCGAGTGGCTTGGCCAGCAATTGGGCGTCGACGTTCCTGCCCGTCAACCTCGCGCCAGACGAGACGAAAAAGCCGTGGGCGATACTCCGGCACCACTGGCGCCGGAAAAGCCGGCCAGCGAGGCGCGCAAGCCAAACGCCGGGGCAGATGACGGTGTGTGTGTCATGCCGATTCCGGACGAGGCGCCGCCCGCGCCGGCGCTGCATCCGAAACACGGCAAGCCGGCCGGCCGTTGGGTCTATGTCGACTTGTCAGGTGCGGTGATGTTTCATCATTGCCGCTTCGAGCCGGCCGGCGAGCGTAAGCAGTTCGCCCCGTTGTCGTTGTGGCGGATGGCGAGCGGGCGCTTGCTGTGGAAGTGGAAAGCCCCGAGCGAACCGCGCCCCTTGCTGGGTCTTGATCGCCTGGCGTCGCTGCCGGCCGCGCCGGTTGTCGTAGTCGAAGGTGAAAAGGCGCACGATGCGGCGGCGCTGTTGCTGCCGGATGTGGCGGTAGTGACCTGGCAGGGCGGCTGCAACGCGGTGGACAAGGCCGACTGGCTGCCCCTGGCGGGCCGTGTGGTGTGGCTGTGGCCGGATGCCGACGAAGCCGGCGCCAAGGCCATGCAGAAGGTAGAAAAACGCCTGCAAGAGAGCGGCGCCACAGAAGTACAGCGGGTGAATCTCGGCGCCTTGGCGATGGTCGCCAGCGACGCGGACGGCAAACCGGAATTGACGCCGGGTGAGCCGCTGGCCGCTGGTGACGACGCGGCTGACCTGATTGACCGAGGGTGGCGAGCGGCGCACTTGGCGCTGCTGATCGACGCCGGCACGCTGCTGTCAGGCGTGACCGGAAAGACGCCGGCGGCGATCGAGGCGGCGCCCGTCGAGAACGACGCCGCTACGGGCAAGGATCATTCACCGCGCCGTGGCTTTCGTCTCGATGAGCGAGGCGTGTGGTTCGTCGACGTGAAGGAGGGCGTCCAGGCTGCACCGCGCTGGATTTCTTCGCCCCTCGATATTCTGGCGAGCGTTCGCGACGAGCATAGCAACGGCTGGGGGCTGTGGGTCGGGTTTGAAGATCCGGACGGGAGGCCGCATCGTGAAATCATTCCTGCTCGCACCTTCAACGGTGAAGGCTTGGAGGCTTCCGCTTTGCTGTTCGATCGCGGGCTGAAAATCGCCCCACGAGGCCGGCCGCTGCTGATCGAGTATCTGCAAACGGCGAACCCGAAGAAGCGCGCCCGAGTGACCAATAGAACCGGCTGGCACGATTCCGACGATGGCGGCGCCTTCGTGCTTCCCGATCGGGCTTTCGGCCGGGGTGGTGAGGAGTGGATTTTTGAGAGCGATTCACCCGACGGCAACACTTACCGTCAGAAGGGATCGCTGGCCGAATGGAAGGAAGGCGTAGCGCGGCGCTGTGTGGGCAATTCCCGGTTGGTGTTCGCGGTATGCATGGCTTTCGCTGCGCCGCTGTTGCACTTGGTTGGCGCCGAGTCTGGCGGTTTTCATCTGCGCAGCCAGTCGAGCGATGGCAAGACGATGGCCCTGCGCGTGGCCGCGAGCGTGTGTGGCAGCGAGCGATACATGCAGCGTTGGCGCGCCACGGCAAATGGTCTTGAGGCGCTGGCCATGCAGTATTGCGACGCGCCCTTGCTGCTCGATGAGTTGGCGCAGTTGGACGCACGAGAGGCGGGCGAGGTGGCCTATATGCTCGCCAATGGTTCCGGCAAGGCGCGCGCCGGCCGAACGGGCGTCATGCGATCCCGGTCTTACTGGCGTTTGATGTTCCTGTCATCCGGCGAGATTGGCCTGGCGCAACATATGGCCGAAGTCGGCAAGCAATCCCGCGCCGGGCAAGAGCTTCGTCTGGCTGAAATTCCGGCCGATGCCGGCAAAGGGCTGGGCTTGTTCGAGAACCTGCATGAGAGCGCCAGTGGCGCCGACTTTGCGAAAGCCATCGACCATGCCACAAGGAAGCACTACGGGAGCGCCTGGGTTGATTGGCTGAAGCGCTTGGTATCTGAGCCAGCAGCGTCGTTTAGCAGTGACGTGCACGGGGGCGTGCGGGCATTCGAGCGGCAATTCCTGACCGATGCCGCCAGCGGGCAAGCGCGGCGGGTGGCTGGCCGCTTTGCCCTCGTCGGCGTGGCCGGCGAGCTGGCCACGCAATGGGGAATGAGCGGATGGAAAGAGGGCGAAGCCATGAAGGGGGTAGGAGCCTGCTTCATGGCCTGGCTGGCCAATCGGGGCGGCGAAGGCAATCACGAAGAACGCGTGATGCTCAGACAGATACGCGAGTTCTTGAGCCGATACGGAGAGTCGGCTTTTACCGATTGGGAGCGCCCGAGCATGACCGACACGCACGCGCCTGTCAGATCGGACCGGGCCGGCTGGCGCAAGCATGACAGCACGACGGATAAAGTGCACTACTTCGTTGCCTACGAAGCGTGGCGTGTACGCGTGTGCAAGGGTCACGATCCCATCGCCATGGCGCGCCTGCTGTTAGCCCATGGTTTTGCCGAGAAAGGAACTGAAGCCAATCGCCCTTGGCTGGTCAGGGCCAGCGTACCAGGCGAAGGTCGCCCGCGTGTGGTGCACATCCTGCCTGAAATCATGGAAGCCGACGATGATTGATTGGGCAGCGATCATGCCGGCGGACGCGGGGCGGCAAGCCGAGGAAGTGCCAGACGTTGCCCAAGTGGAAGAACGAGAGAAGGCGGACAAAGCAGACGAATCCGAAAAAATCGCGGGAGCGGCGGCGGGGCCGCAAAACCTTTGCGCACAGATAAACACTGAAGTCGAGGCGATCTATCCGGCACACCCTGCCGCCGTGCTGCTGGTCATGGCGTGGACTCGATTGAAGCAGGCAAGCACCGATGAGCGGGCAGCGTACCTGCTCGCTCTTGAAGGTATGGCCCCGGCTGACCAGGTCAAGCAGTGGCATGACGTGTGTGTGCGAGAGGGCATTGACCCCTGGCACGTGCTCTACCTGCCGGCGCCGACGTGGGGTGACGACTGCACCACGTGTAGGCACCTGAAGACCAGGCACGAAGCCCTATGCGGTGAGCGGCGCCGCTACCATTGGGCCTGTCAGCACGGCTACCTGATCCTTGAGCATGGCAGAGGAACCGAGCGCATGCACATCGCCCCGCCTGAGTGCCAGAGCTTCGAGCGCTGGTATCCGTCGCAGCAGAGGTGACGACTGTTCAGGCAGCGGCAATTCTGGCGGGTCCTTCCCCGGCTGACTGAACAGCGGGTCAGAAAACCCCGAAAAAAATCAAGTGGATAGGCTTCTAACATACTGAACGAAGGCGCGCTAAACGAATGAAATCATGTTCAAAGCCCGTTTCTGCTGCCGATGGAAGCCTATTCACTTCTGTGCGCTGGCCCCGTTCCAAACCACCAAAGCGCGCTGAGGCCCTGGCAAACCTTGAGACTCTATTACCGTGGGCGGATCTTGAAGCCATCGTTCGGCGCGCCTACTTCAGCGACCAAAGGAAAACGGGCCGGCCGGGATACCCCGCGGCAATGATGCTCCGATGCTTGGTGGTGTGTTGGTTCTGGACCTTGAGCGACGATCGAGCGGAAGCGGTAATTCTCGATAGCTACGCAACAGCAAGATTTGTGGGTACAGACCCATGGAAGCCCAGACCACCTTCGGCAAGTGCGATAAGGGAA
>NZ_FLQX01000131.1 GCF_900089955.1 Candidatus Accumulibacter aalborgensis
GACAGCAGCAGCGTCAGCGCGGTCGTGACCAGCGCGATCCATTGCGCCCAGGGAGCGCGCCGCAGCAGCGCGGTGGCCAGCGCACCGAGCACCGGCAGCGCCAGCAGCATACTCAGCAGGGGCCACGAGGCGAGTTCAACCATGGTGGAAATACGCCGCCAGCGCCTGCGTTGCGCTATCGGTCAGCTTCAGCCACGGCTCGGGGTAAAAACCGGCGGCGAGCAGCACCAGCAGGGTCGCACCGCCGACGAAATACTCCATCGGCCGGGTGCGAACGATTCTCGACACCGGCACGTCCCTTGGCCGCGGCGCCAGGAAGGCGCGCTGGAAAGCCCAGAGCAGGAAACCGGCGGCAGCGACGTTGCCGAGCGCGGTGGCAATCGTCGGCAGCGCGCCGAAAGTCTCGATCGACGCTTCGAGAACCAGGTGTACGGCGTCGAAACCCGGCGTTCCCGGCATGCCGAGGATGGCCAGGCCGCCAATCAGGAAAGCGACGGCGATGAAGGGAACGCGGTCGAAGAGTCCGCCGAGGCGGTCGAGACTCGTCGTTCCGGTGCGCCGGTACACATAGCCAACCATCAGCAGCATCACGGTGACCGCCAGGCCGAAGTTGACCGCCAGCAGCAGCGCACCCTGCAAACCCGCTGGATGCAGCGTGAACAGGCCAATGACGATCAAGCTGGTATGGCTGACGACGGCAAAGGCCATCAGGCGGCGCAGGTTGGCCTGGCGAAAAGCCATCACCGCCGCGAAAAAGACGCCGACCATGGCGAAGGAAACGACATAGTGCTGCCAGATCATCACTGCGTCGGCGGTCAACGGCAGCAGGAAGCGTGCCATGCCGTAGATGCCCACCTTGACGCCGAGCAAGAGCACCGGGCCGACGGCGATCAGCCCCTGCCCGGCGGAATTGGGCAGCCAGCCGTGCAGCGGAAACAACGGCGTGCGCACGGCCAGGCCATAGAACAGCAGATAGAAGGCCGCCGACTGGTACTTGCCGATCTGCGGCGTTTGCAGCAGTTCGAAGAGGTCGAAGCTCCAGTGTCCGCCGATCGCGTCGGCGTGACTCCAGACCAGGACGACGGCACCGGCCACGAACAGGCACCAACCGAACAGTTGATATTGCAGGAAGCGCGACAGGGCGAGGTTCTCTTCGCTGGCCGAGGCCCAGCGCCAGAGCAGGTAAGCGACGAGTGCCAACTGCACCGCCGAGGCGGCGGCAAACCACAACAGATTCAGCGTCGACAGCATCGCCATCTGCGACGACTCGATGAGCAACAGGACGCTGAGCACCGGCGAAATCTGCCGGCGCGCCATGCCATAGAACGACAGCAGGATGCCGAGCAGCGCCGTGAGCAGGATGAAGAGTACGCTCATCCCGTCAGCCGCAGCGTGATAAGCAAACACGTCGAGATGCTCGGCGAACTGAAAGTTGCCGGTCGACACGTCGATCCGCGCGTACAGGTCGATGGCCACGACGAGTTCGCCGACGGCGAAGAGGCGGCCGAGGACCAGCGCCAGGTCCTGCTCACGCATGATCATCAGCAGCACGGCACCAGCCAGCGGCAGCCATTGCAGCGTCGCCAGCAACGGATAGCCAGCTTGCGCTGTCCAGGACACTTCGTTCACAGGATCACCACGAAGGTGGCCATCACCATCAGCATCAGATAGCGCGGTTGTTCGAGCAGCCCTTCGATGGTGTCCGCGTAGTGACCCAGGCGCTGCAGCGCCTGGGTCAGCGCGCCGCCGCCGCTGAGCAGCAAACGGTTCTCGAGGCGCTGCAAGCGGTCGGCGAAGCTGAACAGCGCGCGACCGGCCAGACCATGGCCGCGGATCAGTTCGTCAGCCGCCGCCTTGCCAACCGCCTGTCCTTCATCGTCGCTCGGCGCGCCGAGCTTCGTGTAATCTTCGTCGCGCGGCGCGCCGAGCGTGCTGTAATCATCGTCGCGGGGCGCGCCGATGAGGGGATCGAGAAAACGCTCGTCGAAGACCCGCACGTCGCGGCCGAGCGCCAGCGTCGGGCGCGTCAGCAGGCTGCTGGCCAGCGGCTCGATCCAGAAGCGTTGGAGTGCCGCGGTGTACAACCAGCGGCGATGGGCGAGCCAGCGCGGCAGCGGGCGGGCTGGGCGGCGAACCAGTTCCAGATACGCCGGGGCGAGCAGAAACTGATACGCGCGCCAGGCAGCATGCACACCGGAGTAGCAAGCAGCCAGCCAGAACACGCCGATCCCGCAGAGGAAGAACATCAACCCGACCTGCGTCACGGTGGAAAAAATCAGCGCCGACTTGACGTCGCTCTGGACCAACGCGCAGATGCCGCCGTACGCCGCCGTGGCCAGACCGACGACGATCAGGAGCGCCATCACGTCGGGCACCTGGACGAGCAGACCCTGCAGGCGACAGAGCAGGTAGACGCCGGCGTGCACCATCAGCGAGCCATAGAAAACCGCCGACGACGGCGTCGGCCCTTCGAGCGCCCGCGCGATCCATGGCGTGAACGGCAATTGCGCCGACTTGACCAGCGCGGCGAGAACGAAACCCAGCGTCAGCAGGCGGGCGCTCACCGGCGCCATCGTCCGGTCACCAGCCAGCCCGGCCCAGTCGACGGTCCCCGCCGACCACACGGCGAGGCCGATAGCAAGCATGAAGCCGGCGTCGCCGACCCGATTGGTGAGGAAAACGAAAAGGGCATTCCCGGTCGCCAGCGGGCGCTCCCAGGCGTAAGCAATCAGCAACCAGGAACTGAAGCCGGCCAGTTCCCAGCCGACGAAAGTCAGCACGGCGTTGCCGGCCAAAACGATCAGCAGCATGCCGGCGAGGAACAGGCACATGCCGAGGAAGAAACGCTGGAAACCGCTTTCGCGGTGCAGGTAGGTCGCCGAAAAACGCAGCGCGATCCAGGCGATCAGCGCGATCAGTGTCGCCGTCGGCAGACTGTAGGCGTCGAGCACAAAGGACAGGCGTGCGGGTACCTCGCCGATTCGCAGCCATTCACCGAACACCAGGTCGTCGGGCGCGAAACCGCCGAGCGCCGCCGCGTCGATGACCAGCAGCATGAGCAGGACGGCGAGCGCCGCAGCACTGGCCAGCCCGGCGGTGAGCGGTTCCTGCGCGTCACCCATGCGCCGCTGCAACAGCATTCGGACGGCAATCGCCGCTGCGGCGAAGAGTGGCAACAAGGGAACCAGCCAGACCAGGTACGGCAGCGCAGCGAGCGCGGCCGGCAGCGCGTCGAGGGCATTCATGGCGTTCAGCACTGTCATGGCCCCACCAGCGGTCGCCGCAGCAGCGCCGGCGGCAGCGCTTCGCTCCGGCCGGCAAACCAGTCGATCGAGCGCTCGACCTCGGGCAGAGCCGGGGTCCGCTCCTCGGCCTGCGCGGACTGTTCGGCGTGTTCGGCGTCCCAGCTTTGCCAGCCGGCCACGGGGTCGAAGAGATGGATCGCCGCCGTGGTCGGGCTCTTGGCCGCCAGAACGATCCAGCCCTTGCCAATCAGTTCCTGCAACGGAGGCTGCCGCTGGTAGATCGCACCGACAATTTCTAGCGTCTGCTCGACGACCACCAGCAGGCGCATCGGTTCATGGATCTCGACCATCTGCAGCGGCAGGCCGGTGCGCAGATCCGAACTGGCGCCCTGCATCACGCCGAACAGCCCGGCCAGATTGTGTGTCACCTTGGAGCCACAGCCAAAGCCTTCGTTATCGACGGTCGAAAAGTAGTACTCGAGACTGATCCCGGCGCCGACCGGGCCGGCCGCCAGCAGCGTCGCCTCGAGCACGCGGCCGTCGACGTCGGGCAGTGGGTCGTAGGAGATGAGGAATACGCGTCGATCGAAGAAGGCGCCGCGGCTCAGCGTGCGGCGACCGACAAATGCCGCGGCGATGGTCGCATGCCCGAGTTCGGGCCGCACCTGTCCGAAGTCCTGACGACGGTCGGCGAGATGCCGCTGCGCCTGCCGCGGCGACGGGTCGAGCGGTGCCGAGGCGAAGCGGCGACAGCGCTCGACGGCATGCAGACGGGTCGCCTCTTCGCAATCGCGCCGCAGGGCGGCGAACGCCTGCCGGTGACTGGCCGGAATCTGCTCGCCATCGGATCCATCGTACCAGACAAAGCTCTCGTCGCAGGTATTGTGCTCGGCGCCGATGAAGTGCGTACTGTCCGGGATGACCAGACCCTGCCCGGCCAGCCTGGCCCGCACCGCGGGCCGGTTGGCCATGGCCGCGAAGACGCGCGCGTTCGGGCCACCGTGACGACCGGAACAGGCGCCGCAATCGTAAGCGGCCAGGTGCGGGTTGTTGCGGCTGTCCGAACCGTGGCCGACGATGACCACCAGCGGCGCGAAATTCGCGCTCAGGCCGATGCTGCGCAGGAAGCCAGCGACGCGTGCCACCTGTTCGTCTTCGTTGAAACCAAGGCGCGGCGCGGCAGCGCTGACCACGCGGTTGGCTTCCGCAAGCTCGGCGGTCAAATTCAGCGCGCCCGCCAGCGGTCGGTCGAAGGCCTCGCGCCAGCGGCCTAGCCGTTGTCCCACACGCCCCGGAGCCAGCGTCCGCGCCAGCAGCGTGAGCAACGCCGCCGGGCCGGCAAGCACGGTCAGCAGCGAGGCCTGCAACCAGCCACGCCGACTGCCCTGGTGCAGGCGCTCGCGCCAGGCCAGGCGCAGTTGCCGACGGCGCTGGTGCAGCCGTTGTGCGGCCTCGCCGCCGGCTGGGATTTCCTCGCGCACGGCGTTTTCGGGGCGCACGACAATCGGACACAAGGCCATCGGCGCTTCGTCGTCGAGGCCCTGCCAGAGCATCGGCACAGCGAAGAAACCGGCAGCACCGAAAGTCTCGAACGCCGGGTTGACTTCCTCGAGGTGGCGGCGCGTTCCCTCCTCGCGATCGTCCATACACAGGACGAACTGCGCCTGGGCCTTGCCGGACAGCGCCGACGCACGGCCATGATTGGCGACCAGCGCGGCCAGGATCTGCTGCCGGTAGTGGTGTTCGTAGGCCAGCAGCCAGATCCGGCCACGCTGGTCGGCGGTCAGCGAAGCGGCACAGCGGACCAGCGCTTCGGCACCGGCGGTGCCCATGGCGCGCAAGTCGCGGCCACAGAGTCCGAGCCCTTGCGCGAGCATGAACAGCGGCCACGCGGCCAGCGCCTGCGCATCGGCTTCGGCCACCGCGCCGTGGCGTGACTCGGCGAATTGAGCGGCGAGACCTTGCCAGCCACCGCCCGCCTTGCCAGTCGCTTCACCGCCTGCTTCCCCGGACGGCACGCCGAGCCGCAGCCAGACCAGGTCGACCATTTCTTCCGGCAACTGCCGACTGCCGAAAGCGTTCCTGACGCAAAGTTCGGCTGCGTGGTCCACAAAGTATTCGCCGAGCGCGGACAGCCGCAAGGGCAGGCCCCAGACGCGGCGCAGCATCTGCTCCGCATACAGGCGTTCGAGCACCACGCGAACGGCCAGAAAATCGGTCAGACTGACCGGCGGCTCGGCCGCGCCGGGACGCGCAGCGCGCCAGTGGAACATACCTGCCCAGCCGGGCAATTCGAGTGCTAGTCGTTGCAGATAGCCGCCCCACTGCGACTCGTCGACGCCGAGACGCAGCAATTCACTGCTGATGGTCAGGAGTGGGTCCTCCGGCAACTGCTCGATATCGTGCCGTGCCCAGGCGAACTCGTTGAGGTCCCAGGCCCAGTCGCCGCCGGCGCTTTGCCGCCATGCGGCATAGAAGCCCTGCGCCCGCGCCGGGTTTGGCCAGGCGGCGAGGCCCTGATCGAGATGGGCAGCAAGGTGGCGGATCAAGGTCGGGTGCAACGACTCGCGGACATCCTCGCCGGTCAGGTGCGCGAGCAAGGCGGCGACCGTCCAGTCGTGGCCGAGACGGCCAAGCATCGCCTGCCACAGGACGGCGGCGGTTTCTGGCAAGCGCTCGGCGAGCCTGGTGGCTGCAGGCCGGGCGCTGGCCATGATCTGCGCCATCGCCAGCGGTCCGCGCAGCTCGACAGCGGCCGCCCAGAGATCGCTGACGGCGGCCCTTTCGTCGACGCCGTCAGCACCGGTGGCCGTCAGCAGAGCTTGCCGCACCGCCGGTTCGAGATCCGCCCGCCAGCGCTCGAAAGCCGCCATTTCTTCGCCCTGCCAGCGCAGGCGAGCGGGCGAAACGGCGTCGACCGGATTGAGCAGTGCCGCCTTCAGGACCTCTCGTCGGCGCAACGGACAGGCCGTGCCGGCGAGCAGCGCTTCATCCACCGCGACTTCCGGTAGTTGCCGCAAGGCTGCTTCGAGATCGGCCGCGTTCACCCGTCCCTGCCGGAACAGCTCGCGACAGCGATCTTCGGCCAGCCAGGGACGCGCACCGGTCAGTCGTGCCGCTTCGCTGAGTGCCTCGGCGAAAGGTAGGTGCTGCAAGGCGTGCAGCGTGTTGTGATGGACGAAATCGCGCAACGGCGCCTGCGCCGGCAGGGCGTGCGCGAGGTGGTCTACACAGGCCTTGACGCGCGCCGACGAGTCGACCGATGGCGCGAGCGATGGCTCGATCGACGCGGCCGCCTGCTGAGGGAGTTGCGAATTCACGCCCGACGTACTCCTCAGTGCGTGAACTGCTGCGCCAGGCTGGCCACTGAAGAGGCCATCAGTCTGAGCAAGGGTGCCGGATAGAAACCCAGGATGACGACGCCGGTGGTCAGCAGCCCGGCCGCCGCCGTCTCCGACCGCTTGAGGTCGACGAAAGTGGCCAGCCCCGCGCCCGCCGGAACACCGGCGACAGGCCGTTCGGGTCCGGTCGACAGGCAGCGGATCGCACGCAACGCATAGGCGGCCGAGATCAGGACGCCGATCGACAGCACTGCCATCCAGCCATGCCAGCGAGAATAGGCGCCGACCAGCACCTGCAACTCGGCGATGAAACCGGCAGTCCCCGGCAGACCGACCGAGGCCAGCAGGGTAAAGACGATGAATACGGCGAAGCGCGGCGCGATGCGATTGAGCGAACCGTAGGCGGCCAGCTCACGGCTGTGCGTTCGCTCATACAGCAGGCCGATGAGCAGGAAGAGCAGGCCCGCCACCAGGCCATGCGCAACCATCTGCGTCAGCGCACCGCTGAGCCCCGCCTGGTTGAGCGCAGCAATGCCAAGCAGCACGACACCCATGTGCGAGACCGACGAGTAGGCGATCATCGCTTTCAGGTCGGTCTGGCGCCAGGCCAGAACCGCACCGTAGATCAGGCTGATCAGGGCCAGCAATGCCAGCCAGTCCTGCAGCGCCTGCACCGCCCCGGGTAGCGTCGCGGCAGCGCGGATCAGCCCGTAGGCACCCATCTTGAGCAGGATCCCCGAGAGCAGGATCGAGATCGGACTCGGCGCTTCGACATGCGCCAGCGGCAACCAGCCATGCAGCGGGACGATCGGCATCTTGACGCCGAAGCCGAGCAACAGGCCGAGAAAGATCAGAACCTGCGTGTTGACCGGCAACTGCGCGCCACCGGCCGCCATGTCGGCCATCGCAAAGCTGTGGCCGGGGGCGACATCGTAGAGCAGCAGCAGGGCAATCAGCATGAACACCGAACCGCCCAGCGTGTAGAGGACAAAGTTGAGCGCTGCGCGATGTCGATTGGCGCCACCCAGGCGGTCGATCAGAAAGAACAGCGGGATCAGCGTCAGTTCCCAGCAGACGTAGAACAGCGACCAGTCTCGTGCCGTGAAGACGATCAACAGCGCGGTTTCGAGCACCAGAAGGAGGGAAAAATAGAGCCTGGCGCCACTGCGAATGCCGGTCGACGAGACGATCGCGACGAAACAGAGGAGCGTGGCCAGGAGGACCATCGGCAGCGAAATGCCGTCCACGCCAAGCGCGAGATTCGAGCCGACGCGTGGGTTCCACGGCCGCGTGTCGAAGAACTGGATCTCGGCACTGGTAGAATCGAAATTGGCAAGCAGGAGAAAGGCGCACAGCGCCGTTGCCGCGGCGACGGCGCTGGCCAGGTAGCGCATCAGATCGACGCTGCGACCCGGCAGCAGCGTGAGCAGAACGGCACCCAGAAGAGGCAGCAGCAGGAGTGTTTTCAGCATGGCCAAGCCGCGCTGCCGGACGGCAAAGCGGACCCCCTTGAAATTCTTCTTTTCATGGGCGACGATTATGCCAGCGATTATGCCAGTATTGGCCGCCTTCGCAACCACTGCCCCTCCGGAGTTGAAGATGAGCGAAACAATCTGCCGCAATCTGCGTATCCGCGGCCGCGTCCAGGGCGTCGGCTATCGCTGGTCGCTGTGCGCCGAAGCACAACGCCTCGGCCTCTCCGGCTGGGTCCGCAACCGCTACGACGGCAGCGTCGAGGCGCTGGTTCGCGGCCCGCTGGAAGCGGTTGACGCGCTGCTCGCCTGGGCCCACCGCGGACCCTCGATGGCGCGCGTCGACAGCATCGTCAGCAATGAAGGCAACGCCGCTGAAATAGGCACGCGGACCGGGTTCGAGCAGATTGCCTCGCGTTGAGGGCAGCGAATGTTTGCTGCTTCCCAGGCCCCGAGGTCGCTTGCCAAAACGACCAAGCCCACCACGACCACCAAGGTTGATCTGCAAATGACTACAGCACAAAACGGAATCCTTCTGCCGTTACCCCCTGTCGCCCGCTATCTCTGTTTCTCGCTCGAACCGGGTATGCCTTCCGACGACTGCCGGCAGACGCTGGCTGCACTATCCGCACTGTCCGATCTGGCGGACGGTGAACGGACGGTCGTCGGCTTTGGTCGGACCCTGGTGTCCGCGCTCGGCGCCGAAATACCGGGCCTGCGCAGCTTTCCCGCGCTCGCCGGACGGGGTGTCGCGCTTCCTGCCACGCCATCTGCTCTGTGGGTCTGGTTGCGCGGCGACGACCGCGGCGAAATCGTGCATCGCGCGCGGCGAATCGAGCAGGCACTGGCACCCGCGTTCGGGCTGGACGAAACGCACGACGCCTTCATGCACGATGGCGGTCGCGACCTGTCGGGCTACGAGGACGGCACCGAGAACCCGACCGGCGACGACGCCACGAGGACCGCCATCGTCGGCCCGGAGCAGCCCGGCCTCAGTGGTTCGAGCTTCGTGGCCGTCCAACGCTGGGCGCATGACTTTGCCCGCTTCGAGATGATGCCGGCCGCTGAGCAGGATCTCACCATCGGCCGCCGCCGGGTCGATAACCAAGAAATCGACGATGCGCCCGAATCAGCCCATGTCAAACGCACCGCGCAGGAGAGCTTCACGCCGGAAGCCTTCGTCCTTCGGCGCTCGATGCCGTGGGCCGAAGGCCGTCGCTGCGGCCTGATGTTCGTCGCCTTCGCCACCTCCTTCGATCCCTTCGAGGCGCAGTTGCGGCGCATGGTCGGTATCGAGGACGGTATCGTCGATGCCTTGTTCAAGTTCACCCGCCCGCTGTCCGGGGCCTATTTCTGGTGCCCGGCAATGGCCGATGGACGACTGGATCTCTCGCCGCTGGCAATCTGATCCTGTGGCACACTCGATCACCACCACCCCGACTGGCAGCCCCTCACTTCGACGAGTTCGCCTGAAAGCGGAAAACGCCTTGCTGGACGAGGCCGGGGCTTTCGGCCTGGTACTGGCCGGAATAAGCGCTGGCCGAACAGGCGCCGATCATTTTGAGCAGGAAGCCTTCGTTCATCCAGCCCTGCAACAGACATTGGCCGCCCCGGTACTGTCCCTGCAACACGCCGGTGGCGAACAAGGGCGGGAAAACGCGAATGGCGGCCGTCACGCCGTCGCCTGCACGGCGCAACTGGAACTGGGCCTGAGCGCTGCTACCGGCAGTGAGGTTGGTCGCCGTACCCTGCATCATGACGTCAAACGCCGCCTGGCTGCTGGGAAGCTGTGCGGCAGCGGCCGGCGGTGGCGTTACGGACGCCTTGGCCGGCGGCACTTCGGCCGCTGGCGCCGGCTTGGCCGGTTGACTTCGAGGTTCCTGTGCGGCCGGTTCACGCTCCTTGATCGACGCCGTCTTCAGCGCCGCCAGACGACGCTTGGCGACAGCGGCGAACTTGCCGTCCGGGTACTGTTTGAGGTAGTCCTCGAAATCCGCCGGATCCTGGCTGCTACGCACCGACTCCCAGAGCGAAAGCTCGACCGCCATCGGGTCGACGCCTGCCACCCTCGGTTGGGCAACCGGCGCCGCTTGCGGCTGAACGATCACCGTCGTCGGGCCGATGAAGTAGTAATCCTGCGTCAGGGAAGAGTGGTCCCAGGGAACCTGCTTGCCGTTGGTCTGTTCCTTGACCTGCTGGCGCACCCGGGTCAGCATCTGCCGCACTTCCAGTCCCGGCGCCGCCAGGTTTTTCAACAGCGCTTCGGTAAACGGACTGTGGTCGGACTGGCCATCTTCGGCCACATTGCCCGGCTGCGTGGCGAAGACGATCAGCGCGCCCTCGCCGGCGGCAATCTGGGCCAGACCGCGCCCGACCGCGGCGGATCGGGTACCCATGCTGCGCGCCAGGGAACGGGAAAATGGATTGTCGCGACAGGCATCGAGAAAGATCAGGCTGACCGGGGTCGAGGTCTCCATCTGGGTCAGCACCAGGTCGGCATCGACGGCGGCAAAAGGCAGCGAGCGCTCGTTGTCGATCTTGGCATCGGCCGGGACCAGGAAATTCCGCCCGCTCACCTGGAGACCATGGCCAGCGTAGAAGAACAGGCCGACCTTGGCGCCCTGCAATTGGTCGCCGAAGCGCTTGACCGCCTGCTCAAGGCGCGCCTTGTCCGGATCGATGGCCAGCTCGACCTGGAAACCAAGCTTCTTCAGCGAATCGGCAACGGCACGGGCGTCCTTGGGCGGATTGGGCAGTGGCGGCGCATTCTGATAGGCGCCGATGCCGACGACCAGCGCCACCTGGCCCTTGGCCGGCGCAGCGGCCACCGCATCAGCACCGAGCAGGACGAGAACGGTGGCCAGCAGTCGGAGGCAGGTGAGCACGGCAGGCATGACGATCTCCGGGGCGGTGATGACAAGAGCAAATCATACATGAGAAAGCACCTGCTCAGGGTAGGCCACGGCGACATTAGCACGACACGGATTGACGACCAGCGCAAGACCAGGCCAGAGGAACAGTCTGAACGGATCCAGGAAACCGAATGGCCCAGTCGATGTCCGGATCAGTACCGATCAAGCCCTTGCGCTACTCACTGTCTGTAGATTCAAAAGCATCATTGCACGACACTGGTGCCCGATTTGCTCTGATATCGCGCACCAGCGAATGAGAAAAACAACAGCACTACGCAAACCAAGTTCCCCGCTAACAGCCATCCTCGCCGCCAACATCCGCGCTTTCCGCGCGGCGAACAACCTTTCGCAAGAAGAGTTTGCCGATCGGTGCGGCCTACACCGCACGTATGTGGGTTCCGTCGAACGTGGTGAACGGAATGTGACGCTGAGCACCCTGGAGGTGTTGGCGTCCGTCATGGGCATTTCTGTCCCACAACTTCTTGCTGGGGAAATGCTAAAGCATGACCGCTAGTTCCGCTCTTGCCCCTATCCCATATGTCTCAAATATCCGCTCCTCTGGCCTCACGATTTACGACCCAATCGAAATTGGTGATCCCAAGCTATGGATTCCCAGCCCCGATCTCGAACGCTTGCTTGACGGTGGGCTGCGCGCCCTCTCCCTTGCGGGACTACCGATACGCAGTCGCTCTAAGGTAGCCAAGGAGCACGTTTGCCGCGTGCTTGGCTACCCCATTCCAGGCTCTTTCCGTAAATCTCAACCCCGCTTTCCCGGCCAGATTTTCGATACCTATGTGCAGAAGTCCAACAACCTGCAAATTTGGAATGAGGAACTGTCGCCGACGCGGCGCTATGTTCTGATTCGGCTGTCTTCGGACGATGTTGTCACCAGGGTCAAAGTTGTCACTGGCGACACCTTGGCCGAAATGGATACAACTGGTACGTTGACGCAGAAGTACCAGGCGCGTTGCATTCCTGGCGCAGCCAACGCCGAGCTGGTTGCATCCGAGGACACCGCCCTGCTCCGCCCGTTTGTCGCTGTGGAAATAGACCTTCAGCATGTCGCCACACCCATCAGCTACCCGACTGCTGGCGCACTCTTGCCCATTGGCACGCTCTACGCTCGCCTAGCTGTCCTGATCGATTCCACCTTTATAGACTCCGGTCACGACCAAGAGCGCAACCGTGGTGCTGGCCTGCACCGCATGGTGTGTTCGGCGCTTGGCTATGCCAGCTATCAGGACGACGGACAGTTTCCCGACCTGCGCCACCAGCTTTTGGAAGTGAAGCTGCAGACTTCGCCAACGATCGACCTTGGCTTGGTGTTGCCATCAAGCACAGAGCCGCTTGACGTGCCCCATATCGCAGGCCGACAGGTGCGGCATTGTGAGGTGCGCTATGCTATTTTCTACGCCCACACCGATGGCGAGTTGGTGACTCTGACCCACCTTTTCCTGACAACGGGGGAAGCATTTTTTACCCGCTTCTCACAATTTCAAGGCAGAGTGCTCAACAAGAAGCTCCAAATCCCGCTACCCGGTGACTTCTTTGACCGGAACGCCGAAGGCTTCCCAGACTAACTGATCCAGTTGCCTAGCAATGTCATCCACTTTGCTTATACCGACTGTTTCGTAAATCTTCTTTGCCAGCGCTACGATGTTGCGGCTGCGCGGCAAGGCGGGATCAGGCAGCGGGAAGTGCTCGACGTACTGCGTGATGAAGCGGCGGCGACCGGCATACAGCTTGTTATTGAAGCTGTGATCATAGAACGCTTCGATGAACGAGGAATTGGCAACGGCAGCGGCCAACCACAGTAGGTCGGCGTCTTCCGGCTTCTTGCACACCAACCAGTAGCAGTCACCATTGACAATGCTTCCTTCGAGATCAAGCCAGAAAGTTGGTGCTTCCGAAATGTCCCGAAACACCAGTTTGGGGACATCCCAGCTTGACGGGTCTTGCGGAACCCAAATTTCATACCACTGGCGTCCGCCTTCGATGACGTAAGTTCGCCTTTCCAGCGTACTGCGGTGTTGTTCAAGATACGCTCTTGCCCTTGGGCAGGTTGCAAGATCGACGGCCCGCCGCTGTCCATTGACAGTTTCATGCGGATAGAGAATGTGCCTCGTTTTCTTGGCTACCCCTGCCCGGAAGCGTTGTGCCACATGATGTGTCGTCAGTGGTCGCAACAGTTCTGGCCGTGTCTCGGCTGGCATGTCATCCCAATCGGTGCGGATAAACACCTTGTCGGCGCACGTCTTTACGCCAACACGAATCTTCCCTATATCCCCGAAGCGCCCCCAGGTACTTGCTTCAACGGTTACCAGCCAGCTATCGCCTGCGGCGGTTGCCACCCGCCATACGGCATCTGCCGCGGCACTGATGTCGAGCGTACCGTTCTTTACAGTGAAGCGGCGGCCATCGTCAATCGCAACAACTCCGTCAAAGCGTAGCGCGGCAATCACATCAGTTGCCTGTTGCGTTGGTTTCTCTGTACTTGTGTAGATCGAAGTGAAACCGGCTGACATCCGCTGTCGGCCATCGTGCTTCCCGACAAGCAGCACCGCGGGGAGCACAGCGGCATCGAATAGTCTGGTGTCACCGAGGTCCCAAACATGCCGGACGTTGAACTGCTCCCGGATTGCCTGGCGTACTGCTCCCCCCGACTTCGTGGTCATGAACCTGTTCGAGACAATTATTCCGCCCACGCCCCCCGGCTTGAGCACATATGCCATGCCGACGATGAAGGCGTAGTAGAGATCAACACGTCCAGCGAGCCCGAACTGGGTGGCGAGTAGCTGTGCCTGTTCTGCGCCCATGATCTGAGTACGCACATAGGGCGGATTAGCGATGATCAGGTCGTACGATGGCACAACGTCCTTGGCAAACAAGCCACCGCTGTCGTGCGGACGCACTTCGTCAAGCACGAAGTCCAGGAAACTGCCGTACGCCAAATGCAGCGCCACTTTCGGGAAGCGTTGTTTGATGCGGTCCCTCGCAATGTTCACTGCCCGAATGTCGGTTTCAAACCCATGCACCTCGATGGCACCTGTGCCTAGCCCGTCGAACTGTGCGAGCAGGCTGATCAGCAGTTCACCGTCGCCGGTGGCCGGGTCAAGCACCCTGATAGTGCGGTTGCCAATCGTGACCGGAGCTGCACGGCGTATTTGTTCAGCAACGAAATCCGCCAGGTTCTTCGGGGTATAGGTCGCCCCCTCCGCCTTTTCCTCGGTGACCAGCTTGTAGCGACTGCTGGACAGTGCTTCGACCGAACTTTGCATCAACGCATCCTATCGAGAAACGCCACCGGCTCCGCGGCGGTGGCGTTTAAAACGTGACATTCCAGGTCAGGTCGGCGCCATCTTCGCCGGTGCTGTGACCGAGACTGATGTGACCAAAGCCGCGCAGGATGAAATCCTCGCGGTTGATGATGACCTCAAGGTCGGAGTCAGCCTGCACGAAGGTGCCATTGGTGCTGATGTCGGTGAGTACGAACTTGTCGCGGCGAAACTCGATTCGGGCGTGCAGGCGCGAAGCACAGCGCACCCGCAGCGAGATGGTGCACGAAGGGTCACGGCCGATGGTCACCGCCTCATCACCCGGCCGAAAGGTCAGCGACCCTCCGGCGTGGACGAGTTGCAGCGACATCGTCGCCGACGGACCGGCCGGTGGCAGGCTGCCGGTGATCATCGTCAGGTTTTCGACCTGCCAGATCACCTCGCAGATGGCAATCGACTCGGCCTTGCCCCTGACCGCGAAGCTGCCGACATTGCGCGTGGCCTCGTGCAGCTCCGGCGACATCATCGCCACCGCGACTGCCGTCGTGATGATCTGGCCTGTCCTCGCCAGATCGGCCATCCGCGCGGCAGTATTGACGGCATCGCCAAAGACGTCGCCGTTCTCCTCGATCAGCGGGCCGGCGTGGAAGCCAATGCGGATCGAAAGGCCATTCCCCGTCGCCGATTCGTCCTCCGATAACCGGATCTGCATCTCACAGGCCGCCCGCGCGACGGCATCGACATTCGGAAAGACACACATCAGTGCGTCGCCAATCGTCTTGATGACGCGCCCGTCGAACTCGGCGGTGACTGTACGCAGCACGCCGAGACAACCGTCAACCAACCGCTTCGCATCGCTGTCGCCCACTGTCTCGTAGAGTCTAGTGCTGTCGGTGACGTCAACGAAGAGAACCGCCCGTTCCATTTTTTACCCTTTGTACCGCGATGAGCCAACATCATAGCGCCTGATGGAATCGACGCAACCGCGATCAGCGCCGCAAGGGTCCTGGGGCATGCAGCGGCAGGGCAAGTTTGACCGGTCGACCGAGTCCAGCAGTGCGCGGCGGGTGCCGGTCGGGAGACGTACCCGCCTCGCCGAAAGGGGCGGATTGCCCTTGCGCCGTGAGAAGAGCAACCGCCTTCTTGTCAATACGCGATTGACGCCAGTTGATGGCGGCTCATATACTTTCGATGGCAGCGTCTGATTTCCCATCCTCTTTCTGAACGAGGCGTCCATGGCAAAACCATTCCCAACGCCAGGGCTGAATGTCGTGAAGGCTCTGGGTGAGGAACCCGCTTTCAAGGCAGGCGACAGTGTCCGAATCTCTGTCCGCTATCCCGTCGGGCATTATCGCGTGCCGGCTTACATTCGGGGCAAGCTCGCCACTGTCGAAGCGGTGATGGAACCGCCCGCGGTAAACAACGAGGAGGAAGGCTTTGGACGCAATGCGGGCTCCAGAGGCCACTATTTCCGCGTGGCCATCCCTCTGACCGCCTTGTGGCCGGGCTATGCCGGCTCCCTTCTGGATGGTCTGCGCATCGAAGTCTTTGAAACATGGCTGGAAAGGGTCTGAAGATGGACGACCACGATCATTCCCATCCACATCCTGCTGCGGCTGACGAGGCGCCTCCTGAATATTACGAAGTCATGGAGACGGCCATTCGAGAGCTGCTCATCGAAAAAAAGCTTATCGCTCCCGGCGAAATTCGTCGACAGATAGAAGTGCTTGACTCACGCACGCCTGCCTTGGGTGCGAAAGTCGTCGCGCGGGCGTGGGTCGATCCTGGGTTTCGAGCGCGTCTGCTCACCAACGGCCGTGCGGCCTGCGAGGAGTTGGGCATCAGCTTCTACGACGACACCCAGCTCATCGTACTGGAGAACAGCGACAAGGTTCACAACCTCATCGTTTGCACGCTCTGTTCCTGTTACCCGCGCCCAGTGCTCGGCCTCCCGCCCGATTGGTATAAAGCCAAGCCATACCGCGCCCGCGCCGTCCGGGAACCGCGAACAGTCTTGTCCGAGTTCGGCACCGAGATTCCTGAAGATGTCGAGATTCGTGTCAGCGACTCGACGGCGATCCAGCGTTATATGGTGTTGCCGCAGCGTCCGACAGGCAGCGAGGATTTTACCGAGGAACAACTGGCCGCAATGGTCACCCGCGACGCGATGATTGGCGTTGTCAAAGTCAACTTTGAACACGGGATCAATTCATGAGCCAAAGCGAACACCTGCTAAGAAAACTGCCGAACGACATTGGCGGCGTACCGGCTGATCGCATCGAGCGCACTGACCACGTGCTTGAGCCTTGGGAGAAGCGTTGTCACGCACTGGCGGATGTCCTCGATTTCCATAAGATCATTAGCACGGAGGAGAAACGCCGAGGCGTTGAGTCGCTCGGCGCGGAGCTGATAGGGCAACTCACCTACTACGAACGCTGGGTCGTCGCGTTTGCGAATATCCTCTTTCAGAAGGCGATTCTCACTCCCGATGAACTGGCCAAAAAGATGGATCAGGTCGAGAGACGGCCGACTGAATGACGAATCCGGTCGCTGACCGAACCGCCTACTATTGATAGCGCGGCATTCGGGATGGCGGAACGGCTTCCGGGACGGGGATCAGGCCGAGCAGGCAGCGGATGCCCACCGAATCGGCTGCGCCCCCGTAAGACCCGGCAAGCGAATTGGCGTAATCGTCGCGGGGAATTTCCCCGTGGTAGAAACGGGACGTCAAGTCGAGAAAATACGCATCCTGGGTCAGGTCCGAGGTGCTGTTGCGGCTGCCGATTTCTCTGCTCCCGATGCGCTCGTTGCCGCACTTGTTCTGAACCTGATCGAGAAACGCTGCGTAGCGCGGGTCAGGCCGCCACGCATTGGGAGCGCAGGCGGTAACGACGACAGAGAACAGGGCGGCAAGCAAGGCCCCGCGCGCTGATCGCCGGGAGTCATTCTGGTGGTCGGGATAGCTCATGGCGGTAGGGTACCGTGGTGATGCCTGCTGCGCGATGACGTTATCAGGCTCACGGGTAGCCAGATACCTGGCTACCCGTTCGTCATCAGCGTGAAACGACTCTTGCGCCCTCGCCGTTGCCTTCGATATACACTCGCTGGCCCCGGAACAGGTTCGGATTGAGGGGTTGCGTGATCGAAACCAGGACCCCGTTGCTGGCGCGGACGATGATTTGCTGGCCCGGAACAGGTTGGTCGTGCTGTTTCTGGATTTCATTGCCCGCGAGTGCTCCGCCAACCGTGCCCAGCACCATGGCGACATCGCGCCCGGTGCCGGCACCGATCAAGCTGCCGATGCCGAGGCCGGCAAGGCCACCGACCACAGCGCCGACGCCGGCATGGTGATTGCTAGCCAATTGAACCGTGGTGATCTGCTCGATGACACCGCTGCGGATCTGCATGTCACCGGGTGGTGGCCCCGGTGCGGCGCAGGCGGACAAGACGACGGCCAGCGCAAAGGCTGACAGGTACGAGACGATTTTCTGCCACATGGAAGACTCCTTTAAGGGGTTAACAGGATCGTACCATAGCTCATCGCCGTAGACGATCGGCAACCAGGACGGCAGGACAAGGCCCGGTCTGTGCCGATGGCCGCAGCATCGCGAAAAGGCAGGGCTAGGCTAGTCCCAGGTCGCCGCATTCCTGCCGGAAACGGCCACGCAACTGACGGAATCCACTTGGCAGACGACGATGTAGGTGGCTTTCTGATCGCAGCCGGCGACGCCGATCGTGTATTCAGCGCGTTCGATACCATTCCAGAGTACTGGCTGCAGCAGATTGCTGGACAGGAGTACGCCGGTCGCGCTGGGGCAGGACAGTTCGAACTGCCCGCGACGTAAAGCGGTGCGCACCGCGTTGTCCTGCTCATTGGCCAGTAACTGCTGATCGCTGGCGCAGCCCGCCAGAACAAGGCTGGCGACGGTGGTTGCCAATAGCGAATTTTTCAGAATCATCATTTCCTCCTCTCGTCCGTGTATGACCTGGACAAAACCGGCGCCATACTGGCGAATCTCGTCGAAAGCGAGCGCCAGATAGTCCTCCCAGCTCGGCGTCGGAAAGACGAGACGCCGAACACCCCGCTCATCCCGGCCGCACCCGGCGTCGATCGCGCCAGGAGAATCGCCTGGCGGAGGCCGGTCTCGCCGAGTGCTTGCCGGCCGCCATGCCCCCGCAGCAGCGGGCGGTCTTCGACCAGCGGGTCACCGACGGCGCACTCCATGACGATCACCGCGCCTGCTTCCCTGGCTTGACGCACCAGGGCGGGGAGCAGGATCTCAGCGGCAGACACGCGCGCCGTTGACGTAGCGGCATCCGTGAGCCGGCGCGACGACCACGACCTTCGGAGCTGGGGCGACGACCACGGCCCTCGGCGCGACCGCCACCGGTTTGCGGGCGACCACCGCTCCGTTGGGTCCGGCGCAGCCGGCACGATAGACGCCGTTGGCGCAGGTCACTGCATTGGCATTGGTCACGGCAGCCATCAAGAGCACGGCGGCACTGAGCGACATCACAATAGTCTTCATTGGGTTTCTCCGGTTTATCCGTTCGCTGGGTAGAAAGCTAGGGACAGATGATACATGTGCCCATCGGGATGCGACGGGAGGGTGGCCAAGAGCCTCACGGGAGATTGTGCTATCGCCAGCACAATCGACCACGAGGAGGATTAGAAATCCGCATCATTTCAGCTTCGCCGCACGAAGAAAACCTCGAACTTCTGCTTCATCACGGCCTGATAGTAGGTTCCCGTAAGGCGATCACTCGTGGGATCGTAGCTGAGTTCGTAGGTCGAACCGTCGTATCCGCCGGCGCGCAACTCGAAGAAGGCGCGCAGCCTGGCACCTTCCCGCGATGCCTCGGCCTTGGCAAAGGGAAGCGGATTAGGATTGAAGTACATCGCTTCGATCAGGCCATTCGCGCCGACGTTCTTGATCAGGATCGTATAGCCGCCGTCGGGACGCACCCAGGCACCTTTCAGTATATTGACATCGGCGCTTGCCGCAGCCGCAGGAAGCGATGCCCCCTTTGCCGTGGGCGTCGGCTCTGCCGCCATCGCGGGAAGAATCGTGCCCAGAGCCAGAGCCAGGCCGAGCCACGGTGAAACTCCGGACTTCCTCATTTTATTGCCCTTCGTGTGTGGGTAGTAGCGAGCGACCATTGGCAGGTTGGCCATGCGATAGTGATTTGTTGGTCACCGTGTTCCGTCCCTCGTCGCGCCAAGTCCTGAGGTGCGATGCACTACGCGCTTGTTGCACCTTACACTCAACGGTTGATGAACTTGACGGTTGACGACTCGGCGTATAGCGAGTGATGTCGTGCAATACGTCAGGATCAGCACGAAGAGCAGGCGCTGGGTCGCCCAGACAATTTGATCCTGGTGGTCAGCTCACTCATGACGCCATGTCCAGATGAGGCATAGCGCCACCCCCGCGTGCAGCGCAACGCCCGGCCATAACAGCAAGCCCACCTGGTGCCCGACCGTGCCCAGCCAGGCGAGGTACAGGGCAATCAGCAGATTGTAGAACAACATCGCGAGGAATGGCGGCGAGCCGCTCGCCGCGCGCTGGCGGCCTGGCCAGCACGCCAATCCCAGCGCGAGCAAGGCGATGCCGAAACATCGGCCGAAGAGGAGCGCCGAACCGGAAAGGTCCGCGAGCAACAACGCGGCAACCAGCGCAGGATCGATCATCAGGACGAGACCGGTAGCGACTTCGACGAGC
>NZ_FLQX01000132.1 GCF_900089955.1 Candidatus Accumulibacter aalborgensis
GTGACCACGTCGCTCCAACACCCGTCCCTCCGCATACACGCCCGCACTTTTTGAGAAGTTACGATCAGTTGCCGCAACCTGCTGATCTACATGAATGCCGACTTGCAGAAGAAGCTCCTTCCCTTGTTCCACTATGTCCTGAAACCGGGAGGAATTCTTTTTCTTGGCACGTCCGAAGGCGCCGGCGAGTTTGCCCAACTGTTTACCGTACTGGACCGCAAATGGAAGCTCTATCAGCGCAAAGAAGATCTTCCCGGCAGCCGACGCGGAGCGACGAGCCGCCTGCCGCCGCCGCAGTTGGCGATCGAGGCGGCGCCGCTGCGCAGCACCGGCAAGGCAGTCTTGCCCGAGAAACGGCCACTGCGCGAGTTGACCGAACAGGCGCTCCTGCAGCAGCTCGCGCCGGCCTGCGCGCTGGTCAACGGCCAGGGAGACATCCTCTACCTGCACGGCCGTACCGGGATGTACCTGGAACCGGCGCCTGGCGAGGCGGGCGTCAACAACATCCTGAAAATGGCCCGCCAGGGGCTGCGGCAAGACCTCAGAATGGCGCTGCACAAAACGGCCGGCAGCCAGGAGATCGTCCATTGCCCCGGTCTGAGCGTCCAGACCAACAGCCACTTCACTCGCGTCGACCTGACCGTCTGCCCGCTGGACGTGGACCCGGCGGCAGCTCCTGAGTTGCCCTTGTACCTGGTCATCCTGCAGGAAGCGCCAGCACTGGTCGACTCCGGGCCGGAGCAGCAGACCGCGCTGCCAGCCAGCGTAGCGGCAGTCGACCCGCCATCGACAGCCCGTTCCGCTCCTGATACCAGGGCGGAAGCCAAAGTCGAAGCGCGCATTGCGGCGCTGAAGCAGGAATTACGGGCCAAGGATGAATATCTTCAGACCACCCAGGAGGAACTGGAGACCTCGAACGAAGAGCTCAAGTCTTCCAACGAGGAAATGCAGTCGGTCAACGAGGAGTTGCAGTCGACCAACGAGGAGCTGGAGACGTCCAAGGAGGAATTGCAGTCGGTCAACGAGGAGCTGTCCACGGTCAACACCGAGTTGCAAAACAAGGTGTTCGACTTGTCGCGGGCGAATAACGACATGAACAACCTGCTCGCCGGCACCGGCATCGGTACGGTGTTTGTCGACCATCAACTGCGCATCATGCGCTTCACCCCGACCGTCAGCCGGATCATCAACCTGATTCTCAGCGACGTCGGGCGGCCGGTGGCGCACATCGTCGCCAACCTGGTCGGCTATGACCGCCTGGTCGCAGACACGCAAGAGGTGCTCGATACGCTGGTGATCAAGGAGATCGACGTGCAGACCAGCGAGGGCAGGTGGTACACGCTGCGCATCCAGCCTTACCGCACGCTCGACAACGTCATCGAGGGCGCGGTGATCTCTTTCTTCGACATCACCGAGGCGGTCAGGACACGGGACGCGCTGCGCGCTGCCAACGATATGATCCAGCGGGCTTTTGTGGTGCGCGATGCGCGCGATGCGATGACGGTTCAGGACCTGGCGGGCCGCATCCTGGCCTGGAATCCGGCGGCGCAACGGATGTATGGCTGGAGCGAGGCCGAAGCGCTGCTGCTGAACGTGCGCGACCGCATCCCGCCGCAGTTGCAGGACGACGCTTTGACCAGGCTGGAGCAACTGAGCCGCGCCGAAATTCTGGAACCGTATGACACTCAGCGGCTGACCAGGGAAGGTGCCGTCGTGGCGGTATCGATCATCGCCACCGCCTTGCTCGATGAGGCCGGGCAGATGTATGCCATCGCCACCACGGAACGGGCCAAAGAAGCGGCAATCGGCCGTAGCGGTGGCGGTTGCTGATGAGCCAGCGGGACGAAAACGAATGCTTTACCGACGCGGAATTGCCGACCGGCGACGACCGCCGCCTGGCCGCCGCGCCAGCGCTGCGCCAGCGAGCCGAAGCGGCGCTGCGGCTGAAAGCAGCGCAGTCACTCAACGCGCTCGAGGCGCTGGCGCCCGAAGGAAACCGGCAGGCACTGCACGAGCTGCGCGTCCATCACATCGAGCTCGAGATGCAGAACGAGGAACTGCGTCGGGCGCAGGTCGAACTGGACGCTGCTCGGGCGCGTTATTTCGACCTCTATGACCTGGCGCCCATCGGCTACTGCACCCTGGGCGAGAACGGGCTGATCATCGAGGCCAACCTCACCGCGGCCAGTTTGCTCGGCGTCCCCAGGGGCGCGCTGGTCAGGCAGGCGTTCAGCCGCTTCATCGTCAAAGCGGACGAGGACATCTACTACCTGTGCTGCAGGAAACTCGTCGCCAGCGGGGAAGCGCAGACCTGCGAGTTGCAGATGGTCAGGGGTGACGGAACGCCGTTCTGGGCGCACCTGACGGCCACCGTCGCGGAGGCTGATGGTGCGCCGGCGCTGCGCGTCGTGCTGAGCGATGTCAACGAGCGCAAGTTGGCCGAAGCCGAACGCGCCAGGCTGAACCAGGTGCTGGAGCAGCAGAACGTCGAACTGGCGCGCGCCAGACGGGTAGCGGAAAAGGCGAACCTTGCCAAGTCGGATTTTCTGGCCAGCATGAGTCACGAATTGCGTACGCCGCTCGGCGCGATCCTCGGTTTTGCCCAACTCATGGAATCCGGATCTCCACCGCCGACAGCTTCCCAGGCGCGCAGCATCGACCAGATTCTCAAGGCGGGGTGGCACCTGCTCAAGCTGATCAACGAAATCCTCGATCTCGCGCTGATCGAGTCGGGCAAGCTGTCGCTGGTGCTGGAAGCGATCTCGCTGCCCGCTACGCTGTGCGAATGCCAGGCGATGATCGAAGCGCAGGCGCAAGCGCGTGGCATCGCTCTCTCCTTTGCCGGCTTCGCCGGCCCGTGCCTTGTCCAGGCCGACCGAACCCGCTTGAAGCAGATTCTGATCAACCTTCTGGCCAACGCGATCAAATACAACCGGCCAGGCGGAACGGTCGCTGTGGACTGTCGCCAGATTTCGCCGGCTGCGATTCGCGTCAGCGTCCGCGACAGCGGTGCGGGACTGGCACCAGGGCAGTTGGCACAGCTTTTCGACCCCTTCAATCGTCTCGGACAGGAAGCCAGTGCCGAGGAAGGCAGCGGCATCGGCCTGGTGGTGTGCAAGCGGCTGATTGAGCGCATGGGCGGCGTGATTGGCGTGGACAGCACGGTCGGCAAGGGCAGTACGTTCTGGATCGAGCTGCAGGTGCCGGTGGTCGCAGACGTACCACTCGTACCACTCGTACCACTCGTACCACTCGTACCCGTCGATTTCGGCAGGTCGTCGCGCACCGTGCTCTGTGTCGAGGACAACCCGGCCAATCTGATGCTGGTCGAGGAGATCGTCGCCCGCCGGCCCGGTATTCACCTGTTCAGCGCGAGGGATGGCCAGAGCGGCGTCGAGATGGCCCGCGCCTCGCGGCCCGAGGTGATCCTGATGGACATCAATCTGCCTGACCTCAGCGGTATCGAAGCGTTGAAGCTGCTCGCCGAGGACCCGCTGACCGCGCACATCCCGGTGATCGCGCTGAGTGCCAATGCCCGCCCCGATGATATCGAGGAGGCGCTGCAAGCAGGGTTCTTCCGCTATATCACCAAACCGATCCAGATCAACGCGTTCATGGAGACGCTCGAGCTGGCCCTGAAATTTGCCGAGCCACCATCGGCCGACGCCAGCGGAATTCATCAGCGATGACCATCCTCGGCAAGCACCCCGAAGACACTGACACTGACACTGACACTGCCCGTCAGGCGGCCGACCAAGGTCGGAGCAGCGGGCCGGCGCTGCGCCGGCAAGCCGAAGATGCGCTGCGGAGCCGGCCCGGGCAATCAGTGGAAGCCATCGAAGCCCTGTCGTCTGAAGCCATCGAGCTGACGCTGCACGAACTGCGCGTCCATCAGATCGAGCTGGAAATTCAGAACGAGGAGCTGCGCCGGGCGCAACGGGAACTCGATTCCCTGCGCGCGCGCTATTTCGACCTCTATGACCTGGCGCCGGTGGGCTATTGCACGGTCAGCGAGCGCGGGCTGATCATCGAGGCCAACCTCGCCGCGGCCACCTTGCTGGGGGCCTCCCGGAGTGCGCTGATCAAGCAGGCGATCAGTCGCTTCATTGTCGGCGCGGATCAGGACATCTTCTACCTGCATCGCAAGCGGCTCCTTGAGAGCGGTGAGCCCCAGGTTTGCGAGCTGCGCATGGCCAGGAGGCCTGACGGCGCGCCTTTCTGGGCGCGGCTGCAAGCCGTTGCCGCGCGGGATGTGGATGGCGCCAACGCATTGCGCATCGTGATCAGTGACATCAGCGAGCGCAAGATTGCCGAAGCGAAGATCGAGGCCCTGGCCTTCTTCGATTCGCTGACCCACTTGCCCAACCGCACGCTCCTGCACGATCGTCTGCAACAGGCGATGACCAGCGGCCACCGTTCCGGGACTTTCGCTGCGCTGCTGTTCGTCGACCTCGACCATTTCAAGGCGCTCAACGATACCGAGGGGCATGCCAGAGGTGACCAACTGCTGCTCACCGCGGCACAAAGGATCACCGCCAGCATACGCGAGTCCGACACCGCCGCCCGGCTGGGCGGCGACGAGTTCGTGGTGCTGCTGGGCAACCTGAGCGGCGACCGCGATGCCGCCGCCGCCGAGACGGCAATCGTCGGCGAAAAGATTCGCGCCGCCCTAGGAGAACCGTATCAACTGGGCGAGCTTGACTATCGCAGCTCGGCGAGCATCGGCGCCAGCTTGTTCCGCGGTCACGAGACTTCGATTGACGACCTTTTCAAGCAGGCAGACCTGGCGATGTACCAGGTCAAGAAAGCCGGCCGTAATGGCGTCCGTTTCTTCGCTCCGGCGGAATAGGCGGCCCGCGGCGATGAAAGCTGGCACAGAGAAGCCTGCGGAAACAGGCCTTGCCGTGGCCGACGCCCTACCGGCGAGCGGTGCCGCGCTTCGCCTGGCCCTCGTCTACGCCGTTTTCGCCGGACTGTGGATATTGCTCTCCGACCTGGCGGTGGGCTGGCTTTTGCTTGAGCAGCCGCAGTCGTTTTTCGCCAATGCCCTGAAGGGCTGGCTGTTTGTCGCCGTGACCGCGGCGCTGCTCTACGCGATGGTCCGCCGTCTGCTCGCCCAAACGGCGACCTTGAGCCGGCGCGAGCACGAAGCGCGGACCGAGAACCTGCGCAACCAGCAACTGCTCGCCGCCATCGTCGACGGTTCCACAGACGCCATCTTCGCCAAGGACCTGGAAGGCCGTTACCTGGTCTTCAATCGAGCCACGGCGCGGGTCATCGGCAAGCGCTCCGAGCAGGCGCTGGGCTGCGACGACACAGCGCTGTTCCCGCCGGAACAGGCCGCGACGCTACGCGCCAACGACCGCCGCGTGATCGTCGAGAATCGGACACATACCTACGAGGAAACCCTGCTCACTGCCCAGGGCGAACGCACCTTTCTGGCCACCAAAGGACCGCTGCACGACAGCGAGGGCAAGGTCATAGGCATCTTCGGTGTTTCCCGCGACATCACCGACAGGAAGCGCATGAGCGACGAACTCGATCGCCATCGCCATCACCTCGAAGAACGGGTGGCCGAACGAACCGCCGAACTGGCGGCGGCCAATCTCGCCCTCGCACAGCACGCAGACAGCGCCGAGGCGGCCAACCGCGCCAAGAGTGCTTTCCTGGCCAACATGAGCCACGAGATTCGCACACCGATGAACACCATCATCGGTTTGACCCACCTCCTGCGGCGCTCCGGAGCGACGGCGCAACAGGCTGAGCGACTGGACAGGATCGATGACGCCGGCCAGCACCTGCTGGCGATCATCAACGACGTCCTCGACCTGTCGAAGATCGAGGCCGGTCGCTTGCAGGTGGAAAACACGGACTTCGCTCTTTCTGCCGTCCTCGACAAGGTCGGCGCGATCATTGGTGAAGCGGCGCACAGGAAGGGATTGCCGATCAGTATCGAGCGCAATGCCGTTCCGCTGTCGCTGCGCGGCGACCCGACGCGGCTACGCCAGGCCTTGCTCAACTACGCCGCCAACGCGGTCAAGTTCACCGCAGAGGGGTCCATTGCACTGCGCGCCAGGCTGCTCGAAGAGATCGGCGACGACTTGCTGGTGCGCTTCGAAGTCGAGGACACGGGTATCGGCATCGCAGCGGACAAGCTTGGCCGACTGTTTCAGGCCTTCGAACAGGCCGACGCATCGACCACCCGTCATTACGGCGGCACCGGGCTCGGGCTGGTGATCACCCATCGTCTGGCGCATCTGATGGGTGGCGACGTCGGCGTGGACAGCACGCCCGGCCGGGGCAGCACGTTCTGGTTGACCGCTCGCCTGCAGCGCGGCCAGAGCATCGTGTCTCCCCTCGCGGCGGTGCACGGAGGCGATCCCGAGAGCGAGTTGCGGGCGCACCACGCCGGCCGCCGTATCCTGCTTTCCGAAGACAATGACATCAACCGCGAAGTGGCGCTGGAATTGTTGCAGAGCGTCGGTCTGGTGGTGGAAACGGCGGCGGATGGACGGCAAGCTGTCGGCTGGGCGCAGCGCAGCGCCTTCGACCTGATCCTGATGGACATGCAGATGCCCGGCATGGACGGTCTCGAAGCCACCCGCAGAATTCGCGCCCTGCCTGGCTGGAAAACGACGCCAATCCTGGCGATGACGGCCAACGCCTTTGACGAGGACCGGCGTTCCTGCGCGGAAGCGGGCATGAACGACTTTGTCACCAAGCCGGTGCTACCTGGCCTGCTTTATGCTGTGGTTCTTAAATGGCTGCCGCCAGGGGAGCGCAAAGAACCTGCGGCGGCGGACAGCGTTGCTCGGCACACGCCGCCTGACGCGGCGCTGACGGCGGTCGCGGTGCCGGCATTAGTGACACCGGCATTAGTGACACCGGCATCGCCATCGGCTGCCGAGGCCACCCTCGCACGCCTGGCCAGCCTGCCGGGGGTCAGCGTCGCGCGCGCTCTCACGTTGTTGGCCGGCAGGGTAGAGAAATACCTTGATCTGCTCGCCAGATTCGTCGCCTCACAAGCGGATGCCATGTCATGTCTGGCAACCAGCCTGGCCGACGGCGACCACGTTACAGCCAGGCGCGTGGCACACACCCTCAAGGGTACGGGAGCCACGCTGGGGGCGGATGGCCTGGCTGAAATCGCAGCCCGTCTGGAAGGGATGTTGCGGAAGGACGAAACAATGCGCCTGCCCAGCGACGAAGTGCGTGCCGAAATGGAGGCCATCGATGCCGAACTGGCGACCCTTGCCGCCGCCCTGGCCGACTCGCTTGACGCCCCCGACAGGTCGTTGGCCATGGCCGACGAGACTCCTGAGGGGTGAGCCATGGAACTGCCGCAGCACCCGCGCATCGCTCCATTGACCATCAGCAGTGTGCTTGCCCTCAACTTGCCGGCAGTCCATGGCGTGACGGTGGCGGCGACCGTCCTGGAAGCCCTGGCGGTGATGGCCAAACACGATGTCGGTGCAGTGCTGGTGCTGGACGGTGAGCGCGTGGCCGGCATTTTTTGCGAACGCGACTACGCCCGCCTGGCGTTGGTCGGTGCAGGAATCGCCGACGTCACTTCGGTCAGCCAGGTCATGACCACTTGTGCCGTCTTCGCCACTCCGCCACAGACCGTGCAGAGCTGCCTGGATCTGATGAACAAGAAGCGGCTCCAGCACCTGCCGGTGCTTGAAGACGGCAAGCCGCTTGCTCTGCTCTCGATGGTCGACTTGCTGAACGAGACCATCGCGCATTACGAGCGTATCTCCCAGGCCCATGCACTGGATCAGCGCATCATGTTCCTGCAGGGAACGTATAGCTGCTGAGCGGCGAGTCGGGCGTGTTATCTTTTCGTTTTCCACCGGTTCGGGAGTAACGCGCATGACGCTGGCCAAGCTGATTGAATTGCTCGCCATCACTACCCTGTCGGCACTCGTGGCCGCCTGCGCGACTACCGAGTCGCCGTCGACGGCGAACGCGACTGTCGCGCACCGTGGCAAGGACAAAGCGCGCGAGCAACAGCAACTGAAGTTTCAGCTCGCCAGCGGCGTCTACCGTTGCGAACTCGGCCAGAGGGTCGAAATCCAGCGCGACGGGCGTGATGCGAACCTGATCCAGATCAACTGGCAGGGCCATCAGCACACCTTGCAGCGCTACAGTTCGGCCTCCGGCCTGCCTCGCTATGAGGACCGGCAGAATGGCCTGCTGTGGATCGATCTGCCGTGGAAAAGCGTATTGATGGACGCGAACAGCGGGCGGCCCCTGGCCAACGAGTGCAAAGCTGCGCAGGGCAAGATGAGCGAGCGCGGGAAGCGGCCAGGTGCCTGAAGTCGGTGTGGTCGGGGCCCGGGCCGGAGGAATCGTGCGCTGGCTTACCAGAGGGGCTTGCCAAAAGCCCCAGCGAAGCGGTCGGCAATTTCAGCACGCTTCGGGCGATGGTTCTGGCCACCGCGATGGGCTATCTTGATCGCTCCCATGACGGCCGCCAGACGTCCTGTCCGCTGCCAATCCCAGCCGGACGCGATGCCGTACAGCAGACCCGAGCGGTAGGCATCACCGCATCCGGTCGGGTCGACCACGGCGTCGGCCTTGACACACGGAATCTCGTGGCGTTGACCCTGGGCGTGAATGTGCGAGCCTTCACCGCCGAGGGTGACGATCAGCGCTTCGACCTCGGTGGCGAGTTGTTCTAGCGATCGGCCAGTTCGGTCACAGAGCAAGCGGGCCTCGTAGTCGTTGAAACAGGCGTAAGTGGCCAGCTTCATGAAGTGCATCAGGTCGTCGCCCGAAAACATCGGCAAACCCTGGCCAGGGTCAAAGACAAAGGGCACGCCTGCTGCCGACAGATCGTTCGCGTGCTGGAGCATGCCGTCGCGACCGTCGGGAGCGACAATGCCGAGCGTCGCTTCGGCGGCATCGGCGACACGGTTGAGCTGCGAATAGGTCATGGCACCGGGATGAAACGCGGTGATCTGGTTGTCGTCGAGGTCGGTGGTGATGAAGGCCTGCGCGGTAAAGCTGCCGGCAATGCGGCGCACATGGGCGCGCGACAGACCCAGGTCGTCTAGCCGCAAAAGATACGAGTCGGCATCATCGCCAACGGTGGCCATGATCATCGGGTCGCCGCCCAGCAGTTTGAGGTTGTAGGCGATATTGCCCGCGCAACCGCCAAATTCGCGACGCATCTCGGGGACCAGGAAAGCCACATTCAGGATGTGAATTTGCTCCGGCAGGATGTGATTCTTGAAGCGATCATGAAAAACCATGATGTTGTCGAAGGCGATCGAGCCGCAAATAAGCGTGGACATGAAGTTTGCCGAGGGCGACGAGAGTTGTGGAGGAAAAAAAGTATAGCACTGTTGGCGGTGAGCCCTTGTCAGAGACCAGCAATCG
>NZ_FLQX01000133.1 GCF_900089955.1 Candidatus Accumulibacter aalborgensis
GGTTTGCCGCTCCCCGCGCTCCCTGCTATCCCGGCAGCAGCACAGGGGGAGTGAACGGTTACGACAACTTTGTGCGGAGTGTTGCCAGTGCATTGATGGTCTCGACCGAGCGCGGTTGGCGGGCCAAAAATGGCCGCCCCATTTAAGGGAAGCGCTGAAGGTTGGGAATCACCGTTTCGAGGAGTTCATCCAACAAGCCGTCGAAGGCCTGCGGTAGTTCCACTTCGGTCAGGAAGAGTTCGATGCCTTCGAGGTTGCGCTCGAAGTTCGAGGTGAATTTGACGACAGGTTTTTTCGCCACAAGCAGACTCCGCCCCAACTTAGGCGCTACGCCGACGCTTGAGGGCAGCAATGGCGCTGCGGGCATCCTTCACCTTGCCAGCGGCAACGTCGTCGAGTCCCTTGGAGGCCTCGTCAATCAGCAGCAGGTGAATTCGCTCGCGTTCCAGTTGGTGGTAATAGTCCATACGCTTGGCGTCGATCAGGGCGATATAGCTTTCGCCGTTCTTGGTAATGATCTTCTCGGCACCGCCCTTGACCTCTTCAGCCAGTTCGGAAAAGTTCGCTCGGGCGTGCGAGAGGGGAATAACGTCGCTTGCGGGAATACCCATGATGGCCTCCTGTGCCGCACACGGTGTGCAGCATTTCGTACATCATACGCTTCAGCAGTCAGAGGCGAAGGTAGAATCTGCACGGCCCTTTTTTGGCCATTGGCCGGGAAATGACCGCATGCAGATCGGCTGCGATATGGCGATCGAGCCCGGCGAAAACATCAATCAGCGGCGAGTCGTCACTATAGCGGTTGGCCCATTCTTCAAATGCCAAACTGCTACGGCCACCACGGCAGAGCCGGGGGTTTTCTCAGGATAATAATATGTTACGTATTGGAATCGACCTTGGCGGAACGAAAATCGAACTGGTCGCTCTCGATCAGTCGGGTCGGGTTGTGATTCGCCGGCGTCGACCGACGCCACAGGGAGATTACCTGGCGACTGTCAGCGCTGTCGGCGCGCTGGTTGATGCGGCCGAAGGCGAGCTCGGACAAAGATGCAGCGTGGGGGTCGGCATACCGGGAGCCGAGTCCGTTTTCGGAGGGCCGATCAAGAACGCCAACTCCGCCTGGCTGATCGGCAAGGCGCTGCGCAATGACCTGCAGGCGCGGTTGCGGCGCGAGATACGGTTGGCCAATGACGCCAACTGTTTTGCCCTCTCGGAAGCGATTGATGGCGCTGGGCGGGGTGCGGAGGTGGTTTTCGGAGTCATTCTCGGTACCGGCGTCGGCGCTGGCATCGTGGTTCATCAGCGCGTACTGACCGGCGCCAATCGCATCGCTGGCGAGTGGGGCCATAATCCGCTGCCGCTGCTGACGGAAGAAAGCCTGCCACCAGCAGCCTGCTACTGCGGACGTTGTGGCTGTATCGAGAGCTGGCTGTCGGGTCCTGCTTTGGGCAGCGACCACTTCCGGCATGCCGGGGAGTCGCTCACCGCGGAAGAGATCGCCGCCCGCGCCAGCAGCGGCGACGCTACCTGTGAGCAGACGCTGCAACGCTATGAACGGCGCCTGGCCAAAGCGCTGGCGCTGGTGGTCAACATTCTCGACCCCGATGTGATCGTCCTCGGCGGTGGCGTGTCGAACGTCGAGCGGCTATACCAGGCGGTGCCGCAGCTTTGGGCGGCACACATCTTTTCCGAGGTGATCGAAACTCGACTGCTGCGCAACACCCATGGCGACTCCTCGGGTGTGCTGGGCGCCGCCTGGCTCTGGAATGCGGATGGCACCGACTAAAAGTCCAGTGGCCTGGTGATCGCAAGGTTCAGCGATAGAGCGGCAGGGCAGCGACGCGACGTTCGATCTCCCGCAACTGCTGCTGATAGGCCCGGTTACCTCTCCCCCCGAAGCGGCGCTGAAACTCGTCCGCCGACAGGTACTCCGGGAGACCGCCGAGAGGAGGGGCCAGCTCGGCATCGGTCAGTGTTCCGCGCAGGGCGTCCTTCAGACGAGAGGAGTCCTGCGCAACAAGTTGCCCGAAGCGCGTACCTGCGCGATCTGCGGCCAGGTCGGCAAAGGAAAAACCACTTCCCCCACGAGAATCGTCAAGCTCCTTGTAGAGGCCGATGGCGTTCGCTGCCGGCTCGCCCGCCCAGGCAGCCAGTGCCGCCGAAATGCCGAAATGCTGGGCGCTGTCGTCACGACCCAGCAGGGTCAGTCTGAGGGGACGAGGACGCGGCCAGTGCCTCGCCTCGGGCAGCAGCGTGGCGAGGTTTTCGCCTGCCAGATACGTGGCCAGGACGAGCAGAGACGCCCGCGCCTGCTGCTGCGTGGCGTCGCCTGTGCGCGTCAGCAGGGGTGTCAGGACGGTGGCCAATGGTACGCGGGCGCGTGCTGCGTGGTGGTCGAGCAGACCCGCCAGGGCGCGCTGTGCCGCCTGCAGATGGGCTATGTCGTCGGGCGAAAAAACTCGCGACCGTGCATGATCGAGGATTCCAGGTTCCCAGACGTAGGTGACGCCGACCATGCCGCGAGCGGGCTCGAACACCAACTGACGGATGCTCTGCCGCGTGAGTTGCCACTCTTCGCCAAACCCGCCGGCCTTGACCGCCGATGCGAGGAGCCACTCGACCAACACCGACGGGATGGGAAGCGTGCCGACCTTCGCGGCGGCGACCTGCGGTTCACCCTCGGCCTCTCGAAAGATGGCGCTCAGATTCAGGTAGCGGGGTGTCCACGGACCGGGAGCGCGAACGGTCAGCCGGATTTCGGCGGTATCCTCGGCCAGAACGAAGGCGCCGCGTCCGTGCAGGCTGCGGCTGGCCAGGTAGTTGATGCCTTCGTCAATCAGTGCTGCGGGAATATCGGCTGTTCTCTGGTCGCCGCGATGGAGGCGGCGCGGATCGTTGCTTTCCAGCAGGCTTCTGGCCTGGGCAATCGACCGGGGCGAAATGGTCTCGCCGCGGGTGACCAGCGCTGTCTGGTCGAGAGATGCGAGCACGACCATCGCTGCGACGGTCAAAGGCAACAACAAGACGGCGAGCAACCAGGCCAGGCAACGCATTACGGCTGCACGAACAACTCGAAGCCGGCCTTGCGGAGCAGTCGCGCTTCCAGCTCGAGATCCGCGCGGGTCAGCGGATGCTGCTCCAGCCAGCCGGTGGGGAAACGAAGATCGAGGCGCTGCCTATCGACGCGCCGCCGATCGACGCGCAGGCTGATCGGCGGCAGCGCCTCGCTGCTGCGACCGCGATGCAATACCACCGCCAGGCGGAGGAGGGCACACAAGCGGCGGGCCGAGCGCGCCCAGTCCTTGGGCAGGTGAGCAAAGGCAGCGGCCGGAAAAGACCGCCGGTGGCGCCTGACCAGCGCCGATAGCAGCCGCTGGTCGTCACGCGAGTAACCGGGCAGATCGGAATGCTCAAGCACGTAAGCCCCATGCTTGTGATACTGATCGTGGGTCAGCAGCAGGCCGATCTCGTGCAGGCGGGCCGCTCGCTGGAGGACGTGTCGCGCCTCCTTGCTGGTCAGTTGCCACTTCGCGCGTACCTGTCGCAACAGATCGAGAGCAGTGGCGCTGACCCGTTCGGCCTGAGCCTCGTCCAGACCAAAACGATTGATGACCTCGGCAATAGTGCGGTCGCGTACGTCTTCGTGGCGGATGCGGCCCAACAGGTCATAGATCAGGCCCTCGCGCAGGGCGCCTTCCGACACCTCCAGTTGCTGCACGCGGAGCGTCTCGCACAGGCCGTGCAGGACCACGAAGCCACCGACGAAGACGCGCGCGCGCGCCGGGTCGAGTTGCCAGCGGCTGGCGATATCGCTGGTGTCGCGCACTTCGAGCAAGGCCGTGCGTAACCGCCGCAATGCGTCGAGGGTGATCCCCTCGCGACTCCAACCCTCACGCACAAGCACGTCCTGGATCGCCTTGATTGAACCTGAGGCTCCGGTGACCACGTCCCAGCCGCGGGATTGATACTCTTCACGTACCGGTTCGAGGTTCAGTTGAACGAGCAATTCGGCTTCGCGCAGGCGGCCGGCGGTCACGCGGCCGTCGCCAAAACAATGGCGACTGAGGCTGACGCAGCCCATTCGCAGACTCGCCAGGTGCAGCGGGTCGAATTTCTCGCCAATAATGAGTTCGGTGCTGCCACCACCGATATCGACCACCAGCCGATGACCGGGCACGTCGCCAACACTGTGAGCGACACCCAGATAGATCAACCGCGCCTCTTCCTGGCCGCTGACGATCTCGACCTTGTGCCCCAGGACTTGCTCGGCGCGAGCCACGAACTGGGCGCTGTTGCGCGCCTGGCGCAAGGTATTGGTGCCCACGATGCGCACGCGGGCTGTCGGGATGTGACGCAGTCGCTGACCGAAGCGCGCCAGGCAATCCAGCGCTCGCTGCTGCGCTTGGTCTGACAGCCGGTTGTGCCCATCGAGTCCGGCGGCAAGCTGGACCATCTCGCGCAGGCGGTCGAGGACCTGCACCTGCCCATTGGCGATGCGGGCGACAATCATGTGAAAGCTGTTTGAACCGAGGTCAATCGCCGCTACGAAATCAGAAGACACATCAAGACTCCTCACCATGGTTGACCGCAGAAGCAATCCGTATCGGCGATGACCGCCTCAATTGCGGCTCCCGACGGCAACGACAATAACGGATGTGGGTTCGATACACTGTGCACTAGCGCACGCTGTCGGACGGGCAGCAGTCGGCGGCAAGGACAGTATCCCTGCGCCCCTCGCCCGAGTCAATCTCAGAACTCGAGTGGGTCGACTTCCAGGTGCCAGCGTAGTCGCGAAGGCGACTTGATGGCTTCAATCTCCGCTATCCACTGAGCAAGAAAGCGTTGCAAGGCACGTCTGGAAGGCGACTCGACAAGCAACTGGCCGCGTTCAAGGCTGGCTCGGCGCGACAAACGCATCGGTACGGGGTCGTAAAAGGTCACCTCTGCTGCGCAATCAGGCGGCGGACAAGCGCGCGCGCATGTCAGAAAGTCCAGGGCATCGGCCATCCGTGGCGCTTCGCAGCGCAACATGGCCTGATGGGTGAACGGGGGAAAGCCGGCCTGCTCCCGTTCACTGAGTTGCGCGGCGGCAAATGCCCGATAGTCATGGCCAACCAGGGCTGCGTAGAGCGGATGTTCGGGAAACTGTGTCTGAATCAGCACCTCCCCCGACCGCTCGGCACGGCCGGCACGGCCGGCAACCTGCATCAATTGTGCGAAAAGACGTTCAGGCGCCCGCCAATCAGCGGCAAACAGGGCAGCGTCTGGAGCAATGACACCGACCAGGGTAATGTTCGGGAAGTCATGCCCCTTGGCCAGCATCTGCGTGCCGACCAGAATGTCGGCCTCGCCGCGATAGATTCTCGTTGCCAGCGCTTCCCATTGCTTTCGACTGCTTGCCGCATCACGGTCGACGCGCAGGATGCGGGCTTGTGGAAAGCGCTCGGCGAGTACCGTCTCCAGACGCTGAGTGCCCCGGCCAAAGGCGCTCAAGTCCTGGTTGCCACACGTCGGGCACGCTTTTGGCACCCGCGCCGCGAAGCCACAGTGGTGGCAGCGCAGGCAGTGGTCGGCAAGATGCAGAACCAGATTGGCAGCGCAGCGATGGCAGCGGGAAGTCCAGCCGCAGGCCGCGCACGCCAGCACCGGCGCGTAGCCGCGGCGATTGAGAAAGAGAAGACTCTGTTCAGCACGCGCCAAACGCTTCTCGATGGCCGCTAGCAAGGCCCCGGACAGGCCATCCTGCGTCTTGTCCACGCGCGTATCCACGCGCTGCACCGTCGGCAGCCGCGCGCCGTCGACGGCACGCTCGCGTAGCGCCAGCAGTTGGTAACGGCCGCCCGCGCCGTTGGCATTGGCCCAACTTTCCAGGGAGGGCGTCGCCGAACCGAGAACAATCGGCAGGCCGCGCTCGCGAGCGCGGAAGACTGCCAGGTCGCGCGCCGAGTAACGAATACCGTCCTGCTGCTTGAAGGAGGGGTCATGCTCTTCGTCGACGACGATCAAGCCGAGTTCGGGCAAGGGCGTGAATACCGCCAGGCGCGTACCGAGAACAATTCGCGCGGAGCCGGTGAGCGCAGAGCGCCAATTACGACTTCGCGCGGCGTCACCCAGTTCGCTATGCAGGCTGACCAACCCGGCGGCAGGAAAGCGCGCCGCGACACGGGCTTCGAGTTGTGGGGTCAGGTTGATTTCGGGGACCAGGAGCAGTGACTGGCGTCCGGCAGCCAGCGTGCGCTCGATCAGGCGGAGATAGACTTCGGTCTTGCCACTGCCGGTCACCCCGTGCAACAGGTAAGCGTGGAAACCGGAACCGTTACCCCAGATCGCTGACAGCGACGCCTCCTGTTCGAAGGTCAGTGCTGGCGCGTGTTCTGCTGCCGGAAGGACGAGCGCCTGGCGGGGCGCGCGTGCCTTCACTGGCGCGGTCGAGCGCAAGCTGGCGGGGAGCGTCGAGAGCATGACCTGACCCAAAGGCGCGTGATAGTAGGCAGCGCAGAACTCGGTCAAACGAAACCAGTCGGCAGGCAGCGGCGGCAGGTCGCGCAAGACAGTGTCGATGAGCTTCAGTTGGGCAAGGGGAAAGTCACTGGTGCCGGGCAATTCAACAATGATGCCGATCTTCTGCCGCTGGCCAAAGGGTACGCGCACGCGATGGCCGATGTCCGCCGGAGACAAGCGTTCGCCCTCGGCAACGCGGTAGTCAAAAAAGCTTCGTAGTGGCACATCGAGCGCGACGCGGACAATCTGTAGCAAGGACATCAGGTCTGCAAAAGGGTTTGGGGCAGGGAGGAATTGACGATCACTTGGCGGCGGAAGCTCGCGCAAGTTCTGGCAATGGCGCGTAAGGTGTTCAGTTAGTACAGCTTTCAAGCGCTCGCACAGCTACTGTGGATAACTCTGTGGACAGGACTGCCCAAAAGTGTCGCAAAGGCCCTTCCTACAAGGGTTTCAGCGCGTTGCCAAAAAAACAAGCAGTTTATAATTCGTTATAAATCATTTAGTTAAAAAAACACCTCTGATTAATAACGAACTTATTTCCTGCGCGAGAAATGGCCGGCGTTTCTGTGAATAAGTCAACGGGTAAACCTGAACTTATGCGCTGCTTTCGGCCGGCCCGCGACGGTACTGGTGCACGGCAGCGACCAATGCCGCGACGTTCTCCGGCGGCGTGAACTGGGAGATGCCATGACCCAGATTGAAAACATGTCCGCTCTGCCCCGGGCCATAGCTGTCGAGGACTCTGCTGGCTTCGGCGGCGATCTTGTCGGGCGATGCGAAGAGCACCGCTGGATCAAGATTACCCTGCAAGGCAACCCGGTGACCCACTCGTCGGCGCGCTTCGCCGATATCGATCGTCCAGTCCAGGCCAATGGCGTCGCATCCGATGTCGGCGATCGATTCGAGCCACAAGCCCCCCCCCTTGGTGAATACGATCGACGGAACCCGCTCGCCGTCTTTCTCCCGAACCAGCTTGCCGATGATACGCTGCATGTATTGCAGCGAGAACTCCTCATACGCTGCCGGCGACAGTGAGCCACCCCAGGAATCAAAGATCATTACCGCCTGCGCACCCGATTCTATCTGCGCGTTCAGGTAAGCGCTGACGGCATCCGCGGTCACCGACAGGATGTGATGCAGTAGATCTGGCCGCTCGTAGAGCATGCCCTTGATACGACGATAGTCGCTACTCGCGCCGCCTTCCACCATGTAGCAGGCCAGCGTGTACGGGCTGCCGGAAAAACCGATCAATGGCACTGAGTTGTTCAGCGCGCGTCTGACTTCTGCCACCGCATCCATGACGTAGCGCAGGTGATCCCAGGGGTCGGGCGGCGAGAGACCGCGAATTGCCCACTCCTCGCGCAGCGGTCGTTCGAAGCGCGGACCTTCGCCGTCGGTGAAGAAAAGACCGAGGCCCATCGCGTCGGGCACGGTCAGAATGTCGGAGAAGACGATCGCCGCATCCAGATCATAGCGGGCGAGCGGTTGCAGGGTCACCTCGCAGGCCAGGGCAGGGTTCTTGCACAACTGGAGGAAGCTGCCGGCACGCTTGCGCGTTTCGCAATACTCGGGTAGATAGCGACCGGCCTGACGCATCAGCCAGATCGGCGTGCGGGCGCTAGGCTCCTTGAGCAGTGCGCGCAGAAAACTGTCGTTGCATGGTCGGGTCACGTTGATCTCCACCGGCGAGGGGGCCTGCGCTGAAAAACGACGATTATCCGCTTTTCAAGCTCACTTGCGCCAGAAAGCCGGTGTCAGAACGACCAGCAAGGTGAAGATCTCCAGACGGCCGATGAGCATCGCGGAGGTGCACACCCAGGTCTGGAAGTCGCTCAGCACCGCGAAATTGGCGGCCGGACCGACCTGCCCGAGTCCCGGCCCGGTGTTGTTGATGCTGGCGACGACCGCCGAAAACGCGGTGATGATATCGAGCCCCGAAAATGACAGGACCAAAGTCATCGAGACGATGCACACCATATACATGAAGGCGAAGGCGAGGACGGCAAAAAGGATGTTCGGAGGCAACAGTTCGCTGCCGATCTTCACCGGATGAACGGCATTCGGGTGCATGGCGCGCGTCAGTTCCCGGCCCACCTGTTTGTAGAGGACGATCGCGCGGATCATTTTGATGCCGCCACCGGTCGAACCGGCGCTGGTCGCAAAGCTCGACAGGAACAACATCCATAGAGGAGCGAAAGGAGGCCACAAGGCATAGTCGGTATTGGCGTAACCGGTGGTCGTCGCGATCGACACGACGTTGAAGGCCGCAAAGCGCAGCGCCTCGGAAAAGGTTGGGTAAACCCCGTTAACGGCGAGAAAAATGGCGATGCCCACGACACTGCCAACGGTTACCAGGAGAAACATTCGTGCCTCAGGGTCGGCAGCGTAGGGCCGCAACGAGCGACCACTGAGGACAAGGTAGTGGGTGGCGAAGTTGCAGCCGGCGATGAGCATGAAGAGAATGCTGACCGCCTCGATCGCCGGCGAGTCGAAGTAGCCGAAGCTGGCGTCGTGGCTCGAAAAGCCGCCGAGTCCCATCGTCGAGAACATGTGCATGATCGCATCGAGCCAGGTCATTCCAGCCCATCGGTAACCGAGCACACAAGCGATTGAAATCAGCGCATAGACGACCCACAGGCCTTTCGCAGTTTCGGCCATGCGCGGGGTCATCTTCGAATCCTTCATCGGCCCCGGGGTTTCGGCCTTGAACATCTGGCGGCCACCGATCCCGAGCAAGGGCAGGATGGCTACGGCGAGAACGATCAACCCCATGCCGCCGAGCCAGACGAGTTGGCAACGCCAGAAGTTGATCGACACCGGCAGCTTGTCAAGCCCGGCGAAGACCGTCGCCCCGGTCGTCGTCAGTCCGGAGACGGCCTCGAAGTAGGCGGCGGTAAAGCTTGCGTTGAGTTGGAGCACCAGGGGCAGTCCCGCATATACGGGTAGCACCGTCCACACCAGAGCGACCATCAGAAAGCCATCACGGATCGTGAGATCGCGCTTCTCCTTGCGCGTCGCGTACCACAGGCCCGCACCGGTACCGATGGTCAGCAGCAGGGCTTCGTCGAAAGCGCTTTCGGCACCATCGTGCATGGCCCACGACACCCCCCAGGGAACGAGCATCGTCAGGCCGAACATCATGATGACCATCGAGAGAACCCGAACGACCGGGTAGTAGCGTTGCATGGCGGCCCCCCCCCTCAGAAGAAGTGAAAGCCGACCGCGAACAGCTTCTCGACCTGCTTGACGACCTTCTTGTCGAGGCAGAAAACGATCACGTGGTCATCGGTCTGGATAGCCACATCCTTGTGCGCGATCAGTACCCGGCCGACCTTCTTCAGCTTGGCCAGACCGAGGAAACCGACATCATGACTCTTGTCGAGATCACGCACGACGGCGGCAATGAAAGCGCCGTCGATCATCGGTAGCTCGCCGATTCGCCGGCCAACGACGCGTGAATTCTTGGCGTCGCCGTGGGCGACGATTTCGAGGGCTTCGGCAGCTCCGCGACGCAGGCTATGCACCTGCGCCACGTCGCCGTGGCGGACGTAGGTCAGCAGCATGCCGATCGAGACCTGTGCCGGCGAAATCGCGATGTCGATTGGCCCACCCTGGACCAGGTCAGCGTAGGCGCGGCGGTTGATCAGCGCAACCACTCGTTTGCAGCCCATTTTCTTGGCCAGCGACGCTCCCATGATGTTGTCCTCGTCGCCGTTGGTCAGCGCGAGAAAGAGGTCCATCTCGTCGATTGCCTCCTGCTGCAGCAACTCCTCGTCGGTCGCATCGCCGTGCAGCACGAGCACCGACTTGAGCGAGGTGGCGACGAATTCGGCGCGCCGCCGGTCGACCTCGATGAGCTTCACTTGGCACTTGCTTTCCAGCGCCTGCGCAACGCGATGACCGATGTTGCCGCCACCGGCGATCATCACCCGCCGCACCGGCTCGACCGAGCGTCGCAACTCGCCTATGACCGCACGGATGTGTTCGTCGGCGGCCAGCAGGAAGACCTCGTCGCCGTCTTCGATGATCGTCTCGCCAGTGGGCGTGATCGCGCCGTCGCGGCGATAGATCGCGACGATCCGTCCGTCGATAGCGGGTGGCAGGTGGCCACGCATCTCCCTGATCGGGCTGCCGACCAGCAAGCCACCGGTGTAGGCACGAAGACCGACGAGGACCAGCCGGCCGTCGCCGAAGGTGAGCACCTGCAAGGCTTCGGGGAAGTCCACGAGGCGCGCGATGTACTCGGTGATCACCTGTTCCGGGCACAAGGCATAGTCGACGGCGAAGTTCTCCGGCGCCAACAGTTTCTCGCTGTCCAGGAAGTCGCGCGCGCGCAACCTGGCGATGCGGGCGGGGACGTTGAAGACGCTGTGCGCCACCTTGCACGCCACCAGATTGGTCTGGTCGCTCTGGGTCACGGCAATCAGCAGATCGGCGTCATCGAGACCGGCGCTTGCCAGTACCGAGGGATAGGCGGCGTTGCCGGCCACCGTCCGCAGATCGAGACGATCCTGCAAGTATGCCAGGCGCTCCTGGTCGCTATCGACAACGGTGATGTCGTTGTTTTCAGAAGCCAGACTCTCGGCGACACTCGCGCCGACCTGGCCGGCACCCAGAATGACGATCCGCATTTCCTTGATCTCCCTGAGCGCCAGTCGATGCTACATCAGTCGCGCTCTTCGCCGCGCCTACCGATATGCAGACCTAGTTGGCGCAACTTTCGATAGAGATGGGTCCGTTCCAGGCCCGTTTTTTCCGCCAAACGGGTCATGTTACCGCGCTCACCACTCAGGTGGTGTTCGAAGTACAGGCGTTCGAAGGCTTCGCGCGCCTCACGCAGTGGCTGATCGAAGAACATCGCGGCAAGCGGTGTGGCGACCTCGCCGGCCTCGCTCTGCAGAATGCGGGCGACATCGTCAGCACTGATCTCTTCTTCGAGCGCCGAGAGCGCGAGACTCTTGACCGTGGTCAGAAGTTCTGCCCATTCGCCGTGCCAACGGTGGAGACGCAGCGCATTCTGGGCACCGCTGGAAAAATGACGCAGGGGAACGTCGCCGCGCTCGGCGAGATGGGCGAGCAGCAAGGCGGCGATCTCGGGGACATCGTCAGCGTGGCCGGAGATCTGGGGTAGCGCCACCCACACTTCACCGAGGCGGTTGATCAGCAGCGGATCCCAGCCAGCCTCGACGAGAGCGGTCAGCGGGCGGGTCGAGGCAGCGACCATCTGCAGGTTGTGGCGCTCCAGCCGCTCGATGGCGAAGACCAGATTCATCTGTTGCAGCTTCCCGAACTGCGCCAGATCGGCGATGAAGACGATGCCACCAACGGCGTTCTGCAACATTTCCTGGGTCAGCGGCGCGCTCAGCGACGACAGATCCAGCCATGGCGCGCGGTGCGTTTGCAGGGTGCGAGCACAGATTTCGGCGATACTTCCCGATGCGCTCTTGAGCAGCAACACGGAGGTTTTTGCCGCAGCCTGTTCGAGGCGCCTCTTGAGATCCTTGAGCAGGGGGGAGCGGGCGAAAACGTCGAGGGTCAGCGGCGGCTTCTGCAGCACGGCTTCGTGCTTGAGCGCTTTCTTCACCGTGGCGAGCAGCTTTTGCAGCGCAATCGGCTTCTCGAGAAAATCGGTCGCGCCGATACGCGTCGCCTCGACCGCCGAATCGATCGTGCCGTGCCCGGACATCATCACCACCGGCATCGTCAGCAGGCCGCTCGCGGACCATTCCTTGAGCAATGAAATGCCGTCGGTATCGGGCATCCAGATGTCGAGCAAGACCAGATCGGGTCGCCGTTCGGCGCGAATTTTGCGCGCCACCGCTGCATTTTCGGCCAGCCAGACCGAATGGCCTTCGTCGGCCAGGATCTCGGAGAGCAATTCGCGAATGCCCATTTCGTCATCGACGATCAATACTTGCGCCATGGTCAGGTCTCGGAAGGTGGTTTGCTGAAATGACGGCCGGGGTTCGGCAAGGACGCCAGCGGTAGCAGAATGCTGACCTCGGCACCGACTGGCTGGCGGTTGTTGATCCTGATGCGGCCATGATGTTCATCGACGATCTTCTTGACGATCGCCAGACCCAGGCCGGTACCACGTGCCTTGCTGGTCACATAGGGTTCGAAGACGCGGGCCATGATTTCCGGCGGAAAACCCGGCCCCTGGTCGGTGACCACCAGTTCGGCCATGCTGTCGGTACGGCGGGTGGTGATTCCGGTGCGCGGGCAGTCCACCGCCTCCTGTGCGTCTTCGGCGTTACGCAGCAGATTATGGATGATCTGACGCAACTGGGTCGCATCTCCCGAGACTGGCGGCAAGTTCGGAGCAAGTGTCCGCTCGATCGGCGCCTGGGAGGTCTCATAGAGGCCGAGCACTTCGGAGACCAGGGCGTTGAGGTCCAGCGCACCCAGGTCGGGCGCCGGCATGCGTGCGTAGTCGCTGAAATCATTGACCATCCGCTTCATCGCTTGAACCTGCGTGATGATCGTCTGTGTCGAGCGACTGAGCATGTCGGCATCGGCGCCCCTCAGCCGGTCGGCCAGTTTCATCTGCAGTCGTTCGGCCGAAAGCTGAATGGGGGTGAGGGGATTCTTGATCTCGTGCGCCAATCGGCGCGCCACTTCGCCCCAGGCGGCGCTGCGCTGGGCGGCGATCAGTCGGGTGACGTCATCGAAAACGACGACATAGCCGCCGTGCGACCCCGCCGGTAGCTTTGTGCCGCGCAACAGCAGAATCTGCGGCAGCCCGTCCGGATGGTCGAGTTCCATTTGTTCCTGCCATTCGCTGCGCTCGTGCTCGGCAAAAGCATCGCGGATGGCCTGGCCAAGCACTTGCTGCCGTGGCCAAACCTCGGCAGGATAGCCGAGCAGACCAGTGAAGTCGTCGGTCAGAATGGTCAGCGCACCTTCGTTGACCGTCCGCAGAACGAAGCGCTGATCGAAGACCAGCACACCAGCCGAGAGGTTGGCCAAAATCGACTCCAGGTAAGCACGCGCGGCTTCAAGTTCGGCGCGATGGCGTTCGTTATCGCGCCGCGCTTCGTCGAGCTGGCTGGTCATCTGTTTGAACGAGCGGGTCAGAACGCCCAACTCATCGCGGCTGTAGACCGCCTGCCGCGGTGTGTAGTCACCGGCCGCCACGGCCTGGGTTCCCTCGGCGAGGATCGATAGCGGTGCCGACAGACGGCGAGCCAGCACGAAAGCCAGCGCAATGGCGGTGAATAGAGCGAGCAGCACGGTCAGCGTCAAGGTCATGGCGTAGATTCGGGTCAGTCCCTCGCGGCCAAGAGAGAGTTCTTGGTAGTCTGCATAGACCGTCTGTACGCTGTTTGCATTCTGGGCGAGGCTGCCCGGCACCGGCTCGATGAGTTGCAGGATGCGCGTCTCGACGCCGAGACCCGGCGGCGTCACGGCAACCAGTACGCGCAAGGTCAGATCGTGCTCCCCGTGGCTCTCGATCACCGCATAGCGGCGCTCGGTGCGCGCCCGGCGCAATTGTTCGGTGGCGGGCTGCGAGGGTAGCAGGGCGGTCAGTTCGCCAGTGGCCGTTGCGAGCAGGGCGCCGGCGGTCGAAAACAGGGCCGCGGATTGGACGCCGCTTTGCTCGCGTAAGCGATTGAGGTCGAGGCGCCGCTGCGCTTCCGATCGTTCGCCGAGTTCGAGTGCCATGGACTGTGCCTTGGCAGCCAGATCCTCGAGCAGCGAATCAAGCGCACTGCGCCCCAGATTCAATCCCGCCTCAAGGGCCTTTTCGACGCGAACGTCGAACCACGTTTCAATGCTCTTGGTAACGAACTGTACAGAGACCGCGTAGATGAGGACGCCGGGAAGGACAGCCATCAGGCCGAACATCAGCATCAGGCGCAATTTGAGCCGTGAGCCGAAGACCTTGGCCCGGTGTTCTCCCCACAAGACCCACAGTTGCCAGGCGATCAGCGCCAGAAGCGAAAGTGCGACGATCGCATTCAAACCCAGCAGCCACGGGTAATGGCGGGCGAAGAGTGCCGTATTGGCGCTTGCCGAGGCGAGTAGAAACAAGAGAATGCCGCCAAACGAAGCGGCAGCGACGATCAGGCTTTTCATTTACCTTCGCTGACGCCGGCGAGCACCGGGTTTGTCATTCCCGCGGACGGAGCGAGATCGCCGGGCGTAACATTCCAGCGCGCCCACTCGGAGCTCAGGTTCCAGTCTCTATTGGCCAACGCGTTGACCTGAAAGGTCTTCGGCATTTGTGTCACATCCAGGCGCATGCGCACCGCGGCGAAGTAGGTTTGGGTAGCGGTCAGCGAACCTTTGTCGAGCACCTGCCAGTCGCGCAGACGCGACAGGATGCGCATGGCCTCGTCGAGCGTGGCAAAGCTCTGGTGCAAGGCGCCGCTGGACAATCGATACTGTCGCGTCAAGGCGTGGTAGGAAAGTTGAAATGACTGACTCCGGCTGACCACTTCCTCGTCGAGCCAGTACCAGCGAGGCCTGGTCAGTTCAAAATCGACCACAAAGTAGAGGGCAACACCCCTGGCGACGGTGTCTTCGAGCCGGGCGTTGAGATTGATGCTGAAGTCGGCCGCCAGCACATAGCCGTCTTCGCCGACCGAGAGCTGCGGATTGCGGGCGCTGATGTCGGCAGCCTGTGCGCCAAGCGAGGCGAACAGCAGAAGCAGAGCCAGGCAGAACCAGCTAGGGAGCTTTCCGCAACAAGGCATAATAGAATCCATCATGTTCTTCCTGCGGCAGGAGTGTTTCTTCGACCAAGCGCAGGGAGTCGGTTTGGCGAACGAGAAAGGCGTCTATCTGCGCACCGTTTTCCTCCGGGAACACCGAGCAGGTGGCATACAAGAGTCGTCCTCCCGGTTTCAGGAAGCGCCAGAGTTGGTCAAGAAGTTCGGCCTGCAGGTGGGCAAAGCGGCGTATGTCGCTTTCCCGGCGCAGATACTTGATGTCGGGATGGCGACGAACGACGCCGGACGCAGAACACGGTACATCGGCCAGAATGGCATCGAATGGCTGGCCGTCCCACCACTGCTCGGATTCCCGGCAATCAGCGACCTTGACCGTCGCCGCCAGACCGAGCCGGCGCAGATTGTCCACGATGCGCCTGGTTCGACTTTCGTCGATGTCCAGCGCCAGCAGCTCAATATCTGCCACTTCCAGCAGATGTGCCGTTTTCCCCCCCGGCGCCGCACAGGCGTCGAGGATGCGTTCGCCGGCCAGCGGCAGCAGGAGTTGCGCGGCACGTTGAGCGCCGGCATCCTGGATCGAAACGAGCCCATCTGCAAAACCCGGCAAGGCGTCGACCGCTGCGGCCTTGTGCAGGAGCAGCGCATCGGGTCCGACCTGGTGGGCGGGCCATCCCGCTGCCTGCAGACGCGCGGCGTAGCCATCGAGCATGCCGCGGCGGCGATTGACGCGCAGCGTCATCGGAGGTTGGCCATTGCCGGCAGCGATAATCGCCGGCCAGCGATCCGGATACGCCCGGCGCAAACGTGCCAGCCACCAGCTCGGGTGTTGCTGCGCTGCCTCGTCGTCATCGGCCATGGCAGCATGTAGCGCTTCGCGCTGGCGCAGGTAGTTGCGCAGCACGCCATTGACCAAGCCCTTGAAAGCGCCAGCAGCCAGTTCGCCGGCCGCAGCAACCGCCTGATCGACGACCATGTGGGCTGCGTCAGGACGAGTGTGCAGCCGGTAGAGGGCGGCCAGGAGGAGGGCCTCCGTTGCCGCGTGCGGCAGGGACCTTTCCAGCAGACGGGAAAGAAGGAACTCGCCACACCCGTAACGGCGCAGGGTGCCGAAGGCGACATCCTGGGCTGCGGAGCGGGCAGCCGGGGCTTCCCTGCTCAGTGTGGTCAGTGCGTGCGTCAGGCTCTTCCCGGAGCGAACGGCGGAAATCACCTGGGCGGCCAGCAACAGGCTGAAGGCCAGGGAATCAGAGGGTAGGCGGCAGGACGCTGGCGGCGCCGCACGCTGCGCCGGCAGTGTGTCGGATTGCGCAGACTTGCGCACGCGCAGGGCGCGGCGGGGCGAGCAGGGGACAGTTGAAGATGACAAGGTCGCGTTTCGCTGCAAACGAGTGGGTATCGAGTTTAGCACGATGCCTGATCGTGGCGAGATCGTCGCAAGGCGACGATAATATGCCCATGCAGACCCCTTCGCTCAAACCTTACGCATGGCTTTCAATCGGCGCTGCGCTCGCCACCATCGCGTTGAAGGGCATCGCCTGGAAAATGACCGGTTCGGTCGGGCTGCTCTCGGATGCACTCGAATCACTGGTCAACCTGGCCGGCGCAGTGATGGCCCTGGCCATGCTCGCCATTGCTGAACAGCCGGCGGACGACGGGCATTCGTTTGGCCACGGCAAGGCCGAGTACTTCTCCAGTGGTTTCGAGGGACTGCTGATCCTGTGCGCCGCTGGGGCGATCGCCGTCGCTGGGGTCGACCGCCTCTTCAACCCGGCGCCGCTCGAACAGCTCGGCCCGGGCTTGGCCGTCTCGCTGGCCGCGACGCTGATCAACCTGGTCGTTGGCCTTGTTTTGCTGTTTGCCGGCAGGCGGCACAGGTCGATCACCCTGGAGGCCGACGCGCACCATCTGCTGACCGACGTCTGGACATCGGCCGGCGTGATCGCAGGCCTCGGCGGCGTTTCCCTCACCGGCTGGCTCTGGCTGGACCCGACGGTGGCCTTGTTGGTCGCCGGCAACATCGTGTGGACCGGTTGGCGTCTACTCCAGCGCTCAGCGGCAGGGTTGATGGATGGCAGCTTGCCGGCGACGGAGCACGGGCTGGTAATCGCCGTCCTGGATCGTTATCGGCAACAGGGGATCGAGTTCCATGCGCTGCGCAGCCGGGAATCGGGCTCACGCAGCTTCGTTTCCTTGCATGTCCTCGTCCCCGGAGACTGGACCGTCGCCCGCGGCCACCAACTGGCCGAGGAACTGGAGCGAGAAATCCGCGACGTGCTGCCGCACGCGTCGGTGTTCACCCATCTCGAACCGGTTGAAGATCCGATATCCCAGGAAGACATCAGCCTTGACCGCTAGGAGTTGCGCGGGAGCCAGTAGCCTGCGAACGTGTCTTCGGTGTCTTCGGCTGCTGCTGCTCCTTGTGGTCAGTTTGCCAGCGGCCGCCTGGAATGCCGCAGGGCATCGCATCAGTGCGATGGTTGCCTGGCAGACGCTGGACGGGGAGACGCGAGCGGCAATTGCTGAAGTTCTGCGGCAGCACCCCGACTTCGAGTCTTGGCAGGCGCACGCAAATGGCGCCGACCCGGATCTGACAGCCTTCGTCGAAGCCTCGACCTGGCCCGACGACATCCGCCGGGACAGGCGTTTCTACACCGCGGGAGTCGATGAACCGACGGCGACCGAGCCGGGCTTTCCCGACATGGAGCGTCATCTGCACTGGCACTACCTTGACCGACCACTGAATCCTGGCGCCAGGGTCTGGCCATCGCCCGGAATCATTGATCGGCAACTGGCCGCCTTGGCCAGGATCGTGGGCGACCCGCAGGAGAAGATCAGTGCCCGAGCTTACGCGCTGCCTTGGCTGATTCACCTGGTCGGCGATGCGCATCAGCCGCTGCATACCGCCAGTCGCTACGCATTGAACGGGCAAAGCGACAATGGAGGCAATCAGACGACCATCATCAACCCCTTTGCAGCCCACCCGTCGATGACTCTTCACCGCTATTGGGACGACCTCCCGGGCCCGCCTTGGCTGCGCGGCAGCAGACTTGAAAGTGCCGTTGACACGCTGACGTCGCTTTACCCGCGCCCGGCGTCAGCGGGCACTCCAGAGCAGTGGATCGATGAAAGTTGGCGGATTGCCCGCCAACATGCGTATCCGCTGGATGGATCTGCAGTGCCGACGATCAGCGAGCGGTTTCACGAGAGTGCCTTGGCGATTGCCCGCAGCAGGGTCACCCTGGCTGGCTATCGCCTCGCCGACATCCTGCAACACCTTTTTCGCGCGGCTGAGCCACAGCGCAAACGACCTTAACTGAGCGGAATGTTCCACGTGGAACATTTGTCGGCAGGCAAGATTTCAAGGCTGCGACAAGGAACAGCGAGAACCCACGACGAGACGATTCCCAGCGAGAAACTGCGCTGCGGAGAGCGTCTTCCCGCCGGCTTTCTGCAACTCCGTAATGCGCAAAGCCCCTTCACCACAAGCCACCACGATGCCGGCCCGGTCAGCCGCCAGAATCACACCCGGCTCACCGCCAGAAGTCTCGGTCTGCGCCCGCCAGATCTTCAGCACCTTGCCGTCTACGCAACAGGAGGCGCCAGGGAACGGGTTCAAGGCGCAGACCTGCCGCGCCAGCTCCATCGCCGGCAGACGCCAGTCGATGATCGCCTCGGCCTTGTCGATCTTGGCCGCATAGGTGACCCCCGTTTCCGCCTGCGGACACGCCACCAGTGGCAGGCGCGCCAGCACGTCAACGATCAGCCGGGCACCCGTTTCCGCCAGTTTGTCGTGCAGCGACGCCGCCGTCTCGTCGTCGCCAATCGGCAGGCTCGCCGACTGCAATACTGGACCGCTATCGAGCCCGGCTTCCATCTGCATGATGCACACTCCCGTCTCCGGGTCGCCGGCCAGGATCGCACGCTGGATTGGTGCCGCACCACGCCAACGGGGCAGCAGAGACGCATGGATGTTGATGCAGCCCCAGCGCGGCATGTCGAGTACCGCCTGCGGCAGAATCAGGCCATAGGCGGCAACGATCATTGCGTCGGCGGCAGCGGAATGGATCCGTTCTTGCGCGAAGGCATCTCTCAGCGTCGACGGCTGAAAAAACGGGATGCCCGCCGCCTGTGCCAGTTGCTTGACCGGCGACGAGCGCACCACCATCCCTCGGCCGGCGGGGCGGTCGGGCTGCGTCAGCACCAGGACCACCTGATGTCCGGCGGACAGGATTTCCTGCAGCGCGCGCGCAGCAAACGCCGGGGTACCGGCGAATACCAGTCTCATGCGGTGATCCTGGCTTGCTTGGCGAGTTTGTTCCTGATGCGCAACTGCTTCATCTGCGAAAGATGCTCGACAAAAACGCGCCCCTGCAGATGGTCTATCTCGTGCTGCAGACAAACCGCCAGCAAGCCGATAGCTTCGACGGTCTGCTCCTTTCCTTCGAGATCCTGGAAGCGGACGACGACGTGTTCAGCGCGCTCGACCTTGTCGTAAATGCCGGGGACCGAAAGACACCCTTCCTCGCACACCTGCAGACCACTCTGTTCCATGATTTCGGGATTGATCAGCGCCAGTAGTTGATCCCTCGTTTCCGAGGCGTCGATCACGATGAGCTGCAGGTGAATGTCCACCTGTGTCGCGGCCAGACCGATGCCAGGCGCCTCGTACATCGTCTCGGCCATGTCGCGCGCCAGGCGACGAATGCCGTCGTCAACCTGATTGACGCGCGCGGCGACCTTCTTGAGGCGTGGATCGGGAAAACGGAGTATCGGCAATAGAGACATAAAAAGCTTGATCCAAGAAATAACTACGTGCAGAATCTAACGCAGTGTCTTGAAAATACCGACGCCCTTTGCCGGCCGTGTTTGATGACGGCAGCAACCGACCCGGCTAACGGAAAAATGGGACAAGGCCGCGCCCGGGAGTTCCATCCGGTGTGCGCAACCGCCCTACGAGGATAACACGATGATCCGCATTATATTCGCGTTCATGCTGTCCATGGTCAGCGCGCTGTGCTGCGCGGCCGGACAGGAACTTCAACTCGCCGATGGCGCGCCAGACCGGCACATCGTCGTGCCCGGCGACACGCTGTGGGCGATTTCGGCGCGGTTCCTCAAGGACCCCTGGCGTTGGCCGGAGATCTGGCGCATGAACCGGGACCAGATCGCCAACCCGCAGCGCATTTTTCCCGGTGATGTCATAGTCCTCGAGCGGGATCAACAGGGGATACCTCGGCTGCGTCTGCAGAGCGCCACCCTGGTACCACAGATTTACGCCGAGTCAAGCGAGCGCGGAATTCCGGCCATTCCTCCCAACGTCATCAGGCCATTCCTTTCCGACCCGCTGATCGTCGAAGCCCACGCTCTTGACGGAGCGGCGCGCATCCTTGCGACACAACAGGATCGCGTGTACATCGGCAATGGTGATCTTGCCTTTGTCGTCAATGCCGACCCGACCAGGCAGATGTGGCAGATCTACCGCAACGGCAAGGCCCTGCATGACCCGGAAAGCAACGAGATACTCGGCTACGAGGCCTTTTATCTGGGCACCGCGAAACAACTGGAACCGGGCAATCCGGCCACCTTCGAGGTGGTTCAAATGAAGCAGGAGATCGGCCGTGGTGATCGCCTGCTGCCGGTGTTGCCGCCACCGCTTATCGCCTACATACCCCACAAACCCGACTTTCCCGTCCGTGGGCGAGTGATTTCCGTTTACGGCGGCGTCGATGCGGCCGGGCGTGGCTCGATTGTGGCGATCAATCGTGGTGCGACAGACGGCATCGAGATCGGCCACGTCCTGGCACTGGCACGTAATCGCGTCATCGTTGAGCATCCCGATGAAGAGTTCAGGGCCACGACGGTAAAAATCCCTGAGCAACGTATCGGTCTGCTGTTCGTTTTCCGGGCCTTTGAGCGAATTTCGTATGCTTTGGTGGTGCAATCGGAAGGGACCGTAGACGTCAACGACTTCGTCAGCACTCCGTAGCCATGGATGCGGCCGACTCGCCGGCCGAGTGGCTGCGCCTGACGCTGATCCCGGGCATCGGTGGAGAGACGCAGCGCAAACTGCTGCACATCTTCGGGCATCCCGAAGAAGTCTTTCGGACGGGGCGCAGTGCACTCGCTGACGTCGTCGGCGACAAGGCGACCAAACTGTTGCTCGACACCGATAACCGTGCGGCCATCGAGCGAGCCGTGGTCTGGTCACAGGGCGCCGATCAACACCTGCTGTGCCTGGCCGACCCTAGCTATCCGCAGGCGCTGTTGCAGATACCGGATCCACCGACGCTGCTCTACGTTCGCGGCCGCCTCGAACTGCTCAACGAACCTGCTCTGGCCATCGTCGGTAGCCGCAACCCCACGCCGCAAGGAGTCCAGAACGCTGAGCGCTTCGCAACGGCGCTTGCCGAAGCCGGCCTGAGCGTCGTCAGCGGGCTGGCGCTGGGCATCGATGCAGCGGCCCATCGCGGTGCGCTGAGTGTAGCCGGCAATACTGTGGCTTTCATCGGTACCGGTATCGACCGCATCTACCCGGCCGCCAATCGGCAACTCGCTTTGGACATTGCCGCCCGCGGCGCCATGGTGTCGGAGTTTTCTCTGGGCACGCCGCCCGCGGCCGCCAACTTCCCACGCCGCAACCGCCTGCTCTCGGGCTTTTCACGTGGCGCACTGGTCGTCGAAGCGACAGTTGACAGCGGCTCGCTGATTACCGCACGACTCGCAGCCGAGCAGGGGCGCGAAGTATTTGCCGTTCCAGGGTCGATTCATTCGCCGCAGTCGCGCGGCTGCCACAAGCTCATAAAGCAGGGCGCGAAGCTGGTGGAAACGGTTCAGGACATCCTCGACGAAATTGGCTGGGCGAGCGTTCCCCCGAAAGCCGCGGCGGCGTCGGACAGTTCGTCAAAGGCGGGTGACTTGCTGCCCAGCGTCGGTTTCGACCCCTGCAGCCTGGACGACATCGCCCGGCGCAGCAACTTGACGGCTGACGCCGTTTCGGTGATGCTGCTGCACTTGGAACTTGACGGTCAGGTCGCCAGTTTGCCCGGCGGCCGCTATCAACGGATTATCAAAGCCTGAACTTTCGCCACCTTCCCGGACTGATGAAGACGCCCATGAGCAAGAAACTGATCATCGCCGAGAAACCCTCCGTCGCTGCAGATATCGCGCGTGCGCTCGGTGGCTTCGTCCGGCACGACGACTATTTCGAGAGTGACGACTACGTCCTCTCGTCGGCAATCGGGCACCTCCTCGAACTCGCCTGCCCGGAGGAATATGAGGTCAAGCGCGGCAAGTGGTCCTTTGCGCACCTGCCGGTGATCCCTCCACACTTTGCCCTGCAGCCGATTGCGAAAACCGAGCCGCGCCTCAAACTGCTCGTCCGACTGATCAAGCGCAAGGACGTCGTCAGCCTGGTGAACGCCTGTGACGCCGGCCGCGAAGGGGAGTTGATCTTCAACTACATCAACCAGCACGCCACCAATGGCAAGCCGGTTGAGCGCCTATGGCTTCAGTCGATGACCCCACAGGCGATCCGGGATGGCTTCTTCCGCCTGCGCACCGGCGCCGAGATGCACGGTCTGGGCGACGCGGCGGTGTGTCGTTCGGAGTCAGACTGGCTGGTGGGCATCAATGGCACCCGTGCGATGACTGCCTTCAACTCGAAGACCGGCGGTTTTCATCTCACCACGGTAGGCCGCGTTCAGACGCCGACGCTGGCATTGATGGTTGAACGGGAAGACCGGATACGGAAGTTCATCCCTCGCGCCTACTGGGAACTCGAAGGGGTTTTCGCCTGTGTCGAGGGCTGCTACCGTGGCAAGTGGTTCGACGAAAAGTTCAAGGGCAAGGATGACGACGAGCATGCCCGTGCTGATCGTCTATGGGATGAGACACGGGCGACCCTGCTGCAGCAAAAGTGCGCCGGCCAGGACGGGACGGTCAGCGAGGAGTCCAAGGCCTCGACACAACTGTCGCCGCTGCTCTTTGACCTCACCAGCCTGCAGCGAGAAGCCAATGGCCGTTTCGGTTTTTCCGCCAAGGCCACCCTGGGCCTCGCGCAGGCACTCTACGAGAAGCACAAGATCCTGACCTATCCGCGTACCGACTCCCGCGCGCTGCCCGAGGACTATCGGCAGACGGTTGTCAGCACGCTCTCCATGCTTACCGGCGAAGGTGTCGGCAAGGGTCACGACGAAGCCGCTCTGGCGCGTTATGCCCCCTTTGCCGAGCAGATCCTGGCTCGCCAATGGGTCGTACCGAACAAGCGCATTTTCAATAACGCAAAAATATCCGATCACTTTGCGATCATTCCGACGCTGCAGGCACCGAAGCACCTTTCCGAACCTGAAATGAAGCTTTACGACATGGTCGTCAAGCGCTTCCTTGCCGTCTTCTATCCAGCCGCAGAATACCTGATAACGACGCGTATCACGCGTGTCGACGGCGAGCCCTTCAAGACGGAGGGCAAGGTGCTGGTCAATCCAGGCTGGCTCGCCGTCTACGGCCGCGAGGGGCAGGACGGCGACGAGGGTAATCTGGTCGCCGTGCAAGCAGAGGAAAGCGTCAATTCCCAGGAGATGGTCCTTAGCGCGCACCACACCAGGCCACCCGCGCGCTACTCCGAAGCCACCCTCCTGTCGGCAATGGAGGGCGCCGGCAAGGCGATGGATGACGAGGACTTGCGGGCCGCGATGGCGGGCCGGGGCTTGGGAACCCCGGCGACGCGCGCGCAGATCATCGAGAATCTGCTCGCCGAACAGTATCTTCACCGCGAGGGCCGCGAGCTCTTGCCGACGGCCAAGGCTTTCTCTTTGATGACCCTCCTGAACGGACTCGGGATCGCCGAGCTGACGGCACCCGAACTGACCGGCGAGTGGGAATGGAAGCTCGCCCGGATGGAAAGAGGTGAGTTGTCACGGAGCGAATTCATGCAGGAAATTGCGGCGATGACGCAACGCATCGTCGATCGCGCCAAGAGCTATGACAGCGACACAATCCCTGGCGACTTCGGCGAGTTGTCGACACCTTGCCCCAAGTGCGGGGGCTTGATCAAGGAAACTTACAAGAAGTTCCAGTGCCAGGCGTGCGAGTTCGGCTTATGGAAAATTGTCGCCGGGCGTCAGTTCGAGGCTGCCGAGATCGAAGATCTGCTGACTCGGCGGAGAGTCGGCCCCTTAAGTGGTTTCCGCAACAAGATGGGGCGTCCGTTCAACGCCATCATCCAGCTCAACGCCGAGAATGCCCCCGAGTTCGATTTCGGACAAGGCGCCGATGGTTCGGGTGACGAGGTGGACTTCTCGGCGAGTGAAGCGCTGGGTGCCTGCCCGAAATGCGGGGCGCGCATCTTTGAGCATGGCATGTCCTACGTCTGCGAGAAGTCTCAGGGAGCAGCCAAGAGTTGTGACTTCCGGTCTGGCAAGGTGATTCTTCAGCAACCCGTCGAAGCCGACCAGATGCAAAAACTGCTCAGTAGCGGGCGCACCGATCTGCTGAGAAACTTCGTCTCCGCTCGCACACGGCGGAAGTTTTCGGCCTTCCTGGTTCGCGGTGCGGATGGGAAAGTGGGCTTCGAGTTCGAGAAACGTGAGCCCAAGGCGCCGGCAAAGAAAACACGGGCCGCGACCACCGGCGATATCGCAGTCAAGGACAGCAGCGTGCCGCCGGGCGCTGCGACGACAAAGGGTCGTAGCAAGAAGGCGACGAGCTAGCGGCGCGCTTGCAGTAGCGGCCAGCGGGTGGCTGTTTCACGTGGAACAATTCCGCCGGGAGTACGCGCGCCAAGCGCGAAATCGGGATGTCCCTCGCCCCTTACTCAATGCCATGCGCAGCGCACACGGCGCCGGACTTGCTCATACAACGACGACGCCAGGTGGTGGCGCGTCAAGAATCGCTGCGCGCAGGAGATCGATTGCTTGTGGTCGCGGGAACGTCGCCCGCCAGGCGACCACCACCCTGCGCACTGGTGCCGGCGCACTGAACTGGCGTGACTGCAGCAGCAAATCATCCTGCGGCCACGTCGCCGCAGCCGACGCGGGCACAATCGAGATGCCAGCACCACTCGCCACCATGTAACGCACCGTTTCCAGCGAACTGCCCTCCAGCGCGCCGTCGGTACCACCAGGTACAGCGAGCTGCGGGCAGGCCTGTACCACCTGATCACGAAAACAGTTCCCGTTGCCCAGCAACAGCAGATTCTCGGCCGCCACCTGATCGGCGTCGATCAGCGTTTGCTGTGCCAATGGGTGCCCGCTGGGCATGACCAGACAGAACGGCTCCTCATACACCACACACGAGACAATGCCGGGCTCAAGAAAAGGCAGCGCGACGACAATCACGTCAACATCACCGCGACGAAGTTGCGCCGCCAGATTGACGGTGAAATCCTCGTACAGATAGAGTGGCATCCGCGGGGCGCGAGCGTGCAAGGCAGGGATCAGCCGTGGCAGCAGGTAGGGCGCGATGGTATAGATCACCCCCAGACGCAGAGGGCCCTGCAGCGGATCCTTGCCCTGCTCAACGATCTCCCTGAGTCTGTCGGCTTCATCGAGCACCCTCTCGGCTTGCGCCGCAATCTGCTCACCGATCATCGTCAGCCGAACATCGGTCGAAGAGCGTTCAAAGACCATCACGCCGTACCTCTGCTCGACCTTCTTCAGGGCAACCGAGAGCGTTGGCTGGCTGACGTGGCATTTCTCCGCCGCACGACCGAAGTGCCGCTCCCGAGCCAGGGCCACGATATAACGCAGTTCAGTCAGAGTCATCGCCGAAAATCCTGGCGGAGGCCAAGCTGGTCGGCTTCCAGCCACATCCAGTGACCTGGAGACAGTCCCGGCGGCAGCGCCAGGCCACCAATCGCCAGCCGATGCAGAGACTCGACACGATTGCCTGCGGCAGCAAGCATGCGCTTGACGAGATGGTACTTTCCCAGCGTCACGGTGAGCAGCAAGCGCCGGTCGTCCAGTCGCTCACACGCTGCCGCGGCGACCGCCGTCGGCTCGTCGTGCAAGCACACACCGTTCAACAGGACAGCGACCTGGGCGTCGTCCACCGGATGGCGCGTACCGACTTCATAGACCTTCGCGACCAACTTTCGCGGCGAAGTGCAGGCGTGCACAAACTGGCCGTCGTCGGTCATCAGCAGCAAGCCTGTCGTATCCGCATCCAGCCGCCCAACGGCCTGAACACCCCGCCTGAGCAGGGCCTGCGGCAGGAGTGAGTACACACTCGGGTGGTGCTGCGGCCGATGCGAGCACTCGTAGCCAGCGGGCTTGTTCAGCGCCACATAGACAAATTTCCGGTAGGTCCAGCTTTCGCCATCGACCGCAAAAGTCAGCCCATCCGGCTCAAACTGCGCCAGCGGCTCGTCACAGAGTTGCCCTCTGACGCGGACTCGCTGTGCGCAGACCAGAGCACGACACTCGGCCCGGCTGCCAAAACCTTGCGACCTGAGCAAACGTTCCAGCTCCATCATTGTTCCGCCTTGCACCGCAGCCTCCCTTCAGAACGCGATTCTCCCTCCGGGATGCACGTCACGGCCCGCGCTGCGTCGAACATGTCATCCGCCTTAACCTCAACCCGCTCTTGTTCTTCCTTGTACGAGCGGCGACAATAGACCGCATGATCATCAATTTCAAGGAGACTCACCCATGCTGGTCAAATTTACTTCAAGCACCTCAGGGCAGATCATGATGTTCGCCCCCGTGGCGCGCCAACTGCTCGACATCGTTGGCAAGGAATGCACGGCGCGCGGAGTCATTACCACCGAACAGTTACCCGAGGCGATCGAGCGCCTGCGCCTGGCGGCTGCCGCCGCGAGCAGCACGCCCTCGCCAGCGACCGAGGACGCCACGGCCAGCGAAGACAGCGCCAGCGAGGCCGAGTCTGCGCGAGTCGGCCTGGGTCAGCGCGCCTACCCGCTGATCGAAATTCTCGAGTGGACGCGCACGGAAGATGGCTTCGTGCTCTGGGAAGCAGCAAGCGACTTTTGACTTTTGAGTGGTCGATCCGTCAGTCGATCGACGGCCCGACCCCGCGCTGACCAGTCGGGATCTGGGTCGCCTGGTCAGCGCATCCGCCGCGCTCGGCGGGCCCTTCAGAGCTTGCGATAGACTTCGGCTCCAGCCTTGACGAATTCAACTGCCTTCACCTCCAAGCCCTTGGTCAGCGCCTCGCTTTCGCTGACACCCTGCGCAAGGGCAAACTCCCTCACCTCCTGGGTGATCTTCATCGAGCAGAAATGCGGACCGCACATGGAGCAGAAGTGCGCTACCTTCGCCGATTCCTTGGGCAGGGTTTCGTCGTGGAACTCGCGCGCCTTGTCCGGGTCTAGGCCCAGGTTGAACTGGTCGTCCCAGCGGAATTCGAAACGTGCTTTCGACAGGGCGTTGTCGCGAATCTGGGCACCGGGGTGACCCTTGGCCAGATCCGAAACATGGGCGGCAAGCTTGTAGGTAATGATCCCTTCCTTGACATCGTCCTTGTCCGGCAGGCCAAGGTGTTCCTTGGGTGTCACGTAGCACAACATGGCGGTACCGAACCAGCCAATCATCGCGGCACCGATACCGCTGGTGATGTGATCGTAACCGGGAGCGATGTCGGTAGTCAGCGGGCCAAGGGTGTAGAACGGCGCTTCCTTGCACTGATCGAGCTGCAGGTCCATGTTTTCCTTGATCATGTGCATCGGAACATGGCCCGGACCCTCGATCATGACCTGCACGTCGTGCCGCCAGGCAATTTCGGTTAGTTCCCCGAGGGTCTTCAACTCACCGAGTTGAGCTTCGTCGTTCGCGTCGTAGATCGAACCGGGGCGCAGGCCGTCGCCAAGGCTGAAAGCGACGTCATAGGCCTTCATGATGGCGCAAATCTCTTCGAAGTGCGTGTACAGGAAACTCTCCTTGTGATGTGCCAGGCACCACTTGGCCATGATGGAACCGCCGCGCGAGACGATGCCGGTCAGGCGTGTCGCGGTCAGCGGCACATAGCGCAAGAGCACCCCAGCATGAATCGTGAAGTAGTCGACCCCCTGCTCGGCTTGTTCGATCAAGGTATCACGGAAAATTTCCCAGGTCAGGTCTTCGGCCTTGCCATTGACCTTCTCGAGCGCCTGGTAGATCGGCACTGTCCCGATCGGCACCGGGCTGTTGCGAATGATCCACTCGCGCGTCTCGTGGATGTTCTTGCCCGTCGACAGGTCCATCACCGTATCGCCGCCCCAGCGAATCGCCCAGGTCATCTTCTCGACTTCCTCCTGGATGCTCGAGCCGAGCGCTGAATTGCCGATGTTGGCGTTGATCTTGGTCAGGAAGTTGCGGCCGATAATCATCGGCTCGCTTTCCGGGTGATTGATATTACAAGGGATGATCGCCCGGCCGCGTGCCACCTCCGAGCGAACGAATTCCGGGCTGATCTCGTCGGGAATAGTGGCCCCGAAACTTTCGCCCCGGTGCTGGCGGCACAGGATCTGCGCAAAGCGATCTCCCTGTGGACCGGAAGCCCGCAACTGGTCGACGTAGGCGCGTCGGTTGTTGTTCTCGCGGATGGCAACATACTCCATTTCCGGCGTGATGATGCCGCGCCGTGCATAGTGCATCTGGCTGACGTTGGCACCTGCTCTGGCGCGCAAAGGCTTGCGTTGCAGGCCGGGGAAGCGCATTTCATTCAAGGCCAGGTCGGCCGCACGAGTACGCCCGAAATCGGAACTCATACCCGACAAAGTGTCGGTGTCGCCGCGCTCGGCAATCCACTGCGCGCGTAGCGCCGGCAAGCCCTGACGAATGTCGATCTTCGCCTGCGTATCGGAATAGGGACCGGAACAATCGTAGACATAGATCGGCGGGTTTTTCTCGCCACCGAAAGCGGTGTCGGTGTCCGACTGAGAAATTTCACGCATCGGTACACGAATGTCTGGTCGGCTACCTGCGATGTAGACCTTGCGAGAGTTCGGGAGCGGCTTGATGGCCGCCTCATCGACGTGGGCGTCATTAGCGATGAATCGTTCGTTAGCGTTCATGATGTTTCCTTGCAAAGGGGTATGGCAAAAGCCGCTGCTGACACGTCGAGCGTGCAAGGGCCTGGCCTAGCGAGCGATGGCAAAGAACAACACACTGCGCAAGCAGACGCCTTCCGCTTCCCTACGACGGCATGACCCGTACAGGTTCGAAGGGACTCTCTCAGCCGCACCCAGACAACAGTCCGGCACCCCCAACGTGGACGCTCAACTTACGGGAAATTCAGGCCGTTAGCAAGAAAGTTCGCCGCTCGACCCGCCCACGTGATGGGTCTGCAAGGAAGAGAGTTCTTCAGCCGGCGCAGGCACTCCTCGCCAAGCGCATCCAGATACGGCAATATGGAATTGAAAGACATCCAGTCGGCGACACGCGGTTTGGGGCTGGAGTCGTAAATATCAAGGACACTCAATGATCGAGCTGCACGACAAGAAAGCCCAACGGCAGACGAACATCCAGCACTGCCACGAGAAGGACATCATCCTGCCCACCTGCGCGCACCTGCAAGACCCCGGCCTGATTCCGGCGTCGGTGAAGAGCGAGCTGGCGAACATCGGCCTGTGGGACGTGCAGGTCAAGGCCTTGTTCGGCATCAACTGGGATGACCAAGCAGTGGCGCAGGGCGGCGTCTTCGACGACGCAAAAAGCCGTTCGTGCCCCCCCCAAGCGGGATGCTGAGGACATGAAATCCCTGCGAGAACTCTACCGCATCGGCCTTGGCCCTTCCAGTAGTCATACGATGGGGCCGCGCTTTGCCGCCGAAGACTTCAAAGCCGCATACCCCACGGCGGCACGCCTGCGGGTCACGCTCTATGGCACCCTGGCGGCCACCGGTCGCGGCCATCTCACCGATCTGGCCGTCAGCGCGCCGTTTTCGCCGACACCGGTAGACATCGTCTGGCTGCCCGATCACTCGCTGCCGCGTCACCCCAACGGCATTCAGTTCGAGGCGCTCGACACCGACGACAGCGTCCTTGCCAGACGCGTGGTGTACTCTGTGGGCGGCGGTGCCCTGCTCGACGAAGACGGCCGGCCCGACGGTGGCGACGATATCTATCCCTATGCCGGCATGCAGGCGATCCTGGAAGAAACTGAACGTGAGCGCCTGATGATCTGGGAACTGGTCGACCACCACGAAGGACCAGCCATCCGGCCGTATCTGCGGGCCATCTGGATCAGCATGCAGAAAACCATCGCCGCCGGCCTGAACGCCGAAGGCCGCTTGCCGGGTACGCTGAATGTGCCGCGCAAGGCCTCGGCTTATCATGCTCGCGCGCAAAACCTTGCCGGCTACTTCGGACAGACCGCGCTGCAGTTCGCCTACGCGCTGGCCGTGTCCGAGGAGAATGCCGCCGGCGGCGAGGTGGTGACCGCGCCGACCTGCGGCGCCTCGGGTGTGCTACCCGCCGTGCTCTTCTTCCTGCAACAGCAGGCGAAACTGTCCGACGAAAAGATCCACCGCGCGCTGGCGACGGCCGGGCTGATCGGCAACATCGTCAAGCGCAACGCCTCGATTTCGGGCGCCGAAGTCGGCTGCCAAGGCGAAGTGGGAACGGCCTGCGCGATGGCGGCCGCTGCCGCCGCACAACTGTTGGGAGGCTCGGTGCGCCAGATAGAATATGCTTCAGAGATGGGGCTGGAACATCATCTCGGCCTCACTTGTGACCCCATCGGCGGCTATGTGCAGATCCCCTGCATCGAACGTAACGCCGTCGCCGCGGTACGCGCCGTCGACTGCGCCGCCTACGCCCTGCTCTCTGATGGCCAGCATATCGTCTCCTTCGACGAAGTGGTGCGCACCATGTGGGAGACGGGTCGCGACATGAAGGCCAGTTATCGGGAAACGGCGCGCGGCGGTCTGGCCAGGGTCCACGCCGTGCGCAAGAAAGGCGCCGGCAGCGTTCCCGGCATGGGAAGCTGAGCCTGGCGCTTCCAGCACGACGTTTGGTGGGGACCGTTGTCTCCCTGGTGGCCACTGTAGGCCAGCAACACATGCCGACCCAAGCACGATGGTTGACCTACACCCACGTGCTCAAGCGCGGTGGGCATGGAGCCCAGGTTCGGAGTTCGGAGTTCGGAGTCCGCTCGACGCACTGGTGTACAATGCGAGGATGGCACTCTCACTGGCATGCGTGGCCAGTCCCATAGCTCCGTCGGTCGGGTTGGCGCAGCGTAACCCGACGCTTCTGGTGCCGGATGTTGGGTACGCCCTGCGGCCTGACCCCGCCCACGGAGCTACCAGGCGAGACGCTCAGGTGGCCATGTGCCAGGCGTGGCGGAGGGTCGTCGCCCTGCCAGGGTGGCCCCAGTGGCCCGTTTTCCCAAACCGATGATCGCAAAGACCACACCTCTGGCCACCCGCACACCGCCTCCGCCCGCCAACCCTCTTGCCGACTGCCTGGCTGTTGATCAGCGCCGTCTGCGGTCGATGGCGCGCGACCTCCGGCACCTCTTTGGCGCCAAGCGCGATGCGCTGCAGGCCGAGCGCGACAGACTATTCGACAAGTCGCTCGCTGCCGTGGCGGCGCGGCGAGCGCGCCTGCCTAGCCCCGAGTTCGCCGACGACCTGCCGGTCAACGCGCGGCGCGACGAGATCGCAACGCTGATCGCGAAGCACCAGGTGGTGATCGTCTGTGGTGAGACGGGCTCGGGCAAGACGACGCAGATTCCGAAAATCTGTCTCGATATCGGCCGCGGAACGACCGGACTGATCGGGCACACACAGCCGCGGCGCATCGCCGCGCGGGCGACGGCGACACGCATCGCTCAGGAACTGCACAGCGAGTTGGGGCTCCTCGTCGGCTACAAGATTCGCTTCAGCGATCGCATGTCACCCGATGCCTTCGTCAAACTGATGACCGACGGCATCCTGCTCGCCGAGACGCAGGGCGACTCGTGGCTGGAGCAGTACGACACGCTGATCATCGACGAGGCGCACGAGCGCAGCCTGAACATCGACTTCCTGCTCGGCTACCTCAAGCAGTTATTGCCGAGGCGGCGCGATCTGAAGCTGATCATCACCTCGGCGACGATCGACGCCGACCGTTTTTCGAAGCACTTCGACGCCGCGCCGGTGATCGAGGTCTCGGGCCGGTTGTATCCGGTTGAGCTGCGCTATCGCCCGCTACACACCGCAGAGACTGACGCCGCCGGCAATGCTACCGGCGACGATGAACGTGACCTGTACGATGCGATCGCCGACGCCTGCGACGAGTTGCATCGCGTCGGACCCGGTGACGTGCTGGTCTTCCTGCCCGGCGAGCGCGAGATCCGCGAGGCGGCCGAGGCGCTGCGCAAGCACCACCCACCACACACCGAGATCCTGCCGCTCTTTGCCCGTCTGTCGGCCGAGGAGCAGGGCCGGATCTTCAAGCCCCACGTCGGCCGCCGGATCGTTCTGGCGACCAACGTCGCCGAGACCTCTCTGACCGTGCCGGGAATCCGCTACGTCGTCGATTCGGGTCTGGCGCGCGTCAAGCGCTATTCGTATCGCAACAAGGTCGAGCAGTTACAGATCGAAAGGATCGCTCAGGCTTCGGCCAACCAGCGTTCCGGTCGTTGTGGCCGCGTCGCGGCGGGCGTCTGCATCCGCCTTTACGACGAGCAGGACTTCGCGCTGCGGCCGGCGTATGCCGATCCGGAGATCCTGCGCTCGTCGCTGGCCGGCGTGATCCTGCGCATGAAAGCGCTGCGCCTCGGCGACATCGAGGATTTCCCCTTCCTTGAAGCGCCGCCGCGCAAGGCGATCAGCAACGGCTACCAGTTGCTGATCGAACTCGGCGCGGTGACCGCCGAAAACTCGCTGACCCCGGTCGGCCACGAGCTGGCGAAAATGCCGCTCGACCCGCGGCTGGCACGAATGATCGTCGCCGCGCGCGACGAAGGCTGCCTGCGCGAGGTGCTGGTGATCGCCGCCGCGCTGTCGGTGCAGGATCCGCGTGAGCGTCCGCAGGAGCGGCAGGGGACGGCCGACGCCGCGCACCGCAAGTTTGCCGACGAGAAGTCGGAGTTTCTTTCCTGGCTCAGGCTCTGGGACTGGTATGCAGCCGAGCTCGAACAGCGCAAGTCGCAGCGCAAGCTGGTCGAGGCCTGCCACGAAAACTTCGTGTCCGCGCTACGCATGCGCGAATGGCGCGACATTCACAGCCAGTTGCACGCGCTGGCGGCCGAGCAGCAGTGGCGAGACAACCAGTTGCCGGCGGCCTACGACTCGATTCATCGCGCTCTGCTCGCCGGTCTGCTCGGCAACATCGGCTGCAAGTCGGAGGATTCGGGGCACTACCTCGGCGCGCACGGAATCAAGTTCCTGATTCATCCGGGGTCGGCGCTGCAGAAGAAGGCCGGCAAGTGGATCGTCGCGGCAGAATTAAGCGAAACGACTCGGCTGTTCGCGCGCTGCGTAGCGCGCGTCGAACCCGAATGGCTCGAACAGGTCGGCGCGCATCTCCTCAAGCGGAGCTGGTTTGACCCCCACTGGGAGCAGAAGGCGATGCAGGCGATCGCTTTCGAGCGCATCACGCTGTACGGCATCGTCGTCGAAGCGCGTCGGCGGGTTAACTTCGGGCCGCTGAATCCGTCTGTCGCACGCGAGATCTTCATCCGGCAGGCTCTCGTCGAGGGCGAGGTCAACGAGGAGTTCGCGCGTCGCTGGGGTTTCTTCACCCACAACCAGCAGTTGATGCTCGATATCGAGACACTCGAACACAAATCGCGCCGCCCCGACGTTCTGGTCGACGACGAGCTGATCTTCGCTTTCTACGACCAGATCGTCCCCGAGGGGATCTTTAGCGCCGCCGCTTTCGACAAGTGGCGGCGCGAGGCCGAACGTGAGCAGCCGCAACTACTCTACTTGCAGCGCGAAGACCTCATGCGGCACGAGGCCGCCGGAGTGACCAGTGAGGCTTTTCCGCATCAACTGCGCCTCGGCGGCGTCGACTTCGAGCTGGCGTATCACTTCGAACCGGGCAGTGCGCGCGATGGCGTGACGCTGACCGTTCCGCTGGCACAACTCAACCAACTGCCGGCGGCGCGCTGCGAGTGGCTGGTGCCGGGGCTGCTCAAGGAAAAGGTCCAACAGCTCGTCAAGACCTTGCCGCAGAAAATTCGCGCGAAGCTGGTACCGGTGCCGGCCTTCGCCGCCGAGTTCGTGACCCAGGTGGCGCCTGCCGACAAGCCGCTGGTGACCGCGCTGGTGAGCTTCATCCTGCAGTCGCGCGGGCTCAACGCGCGTGGTTGGGAGATCACTCCCGACGCCTTTCGCGCCGATGCCTTGCCGGCGCACCTGTCGTTCAGTTTCCGCTTGCTCGACGAGAATGGGCGCCAGCTCGCGATGAGCCGCAATCTAAGCGAACTGCGCGCCGAGTGGGGGCGCGAGGCGAAGCAGGAGTTCACCGAGCTGCACGAAACTCCCGACGGGTATTCGCGGATGACCGACTGGGCTTTTGGCGAACTGCCCGAGCTGCTGGAAGTCCAGGGCCGCGGCGGGCAGCGGATCCTCGGCTACGCCGGCCTCACCGACGACGGCGACAGCGTCTCGCTGTGCGTCTTCGATTCGCCCGAGGAGGCACGGCAGGCGCATGCAGCCGGCCTGCTGCGGCTGTTCAGGTTGCAGTTCCGCGAGCAGGTAAAGTATTTCGAGAAGAACCTGCCCGGACTCTCCCAGATGGCGATGCAGTTCATGGCGCTAGGGACGCTCGACGAGCTGCGCCGGCAGTTGCTCGATCTGGCTTTCGCGCGCGCCTGCCTGGGCGAACCGTGGCCAAGAGATGAGGCGGCTTTCAGGACGCGCTGCCTGGAGGCCAAGCCGAGGCTCAATCTGCTGGCGCAGGAAATCTGCCGCCTGGTCGGGCAGATCCTCGGCGACTGGCAGGCACTGCAGAAGAAACTGCCCGCGTTCAAGGTCTATCGCGACACCGTGCAGGATGTCGAAGCGCAGCTCGCGCGCCTCATTGGCAAGCGCTTCGTCGTCGATACGCCCTTCGAGCGCCTGCAGCACTATCCGCGCTACTTGCAGGCGATTACCCTGCGTCTCGACAAGTTGAAGGCCGCCGGCAGCCTGGGCGCCGCCCGCGATGCGCGCTTGCTGGCCGAGTATGCGCCGCTGTGGACCCTCTATGCGCGTCGGGCAAGTCTGCGCGCCAGGCAGGGCGTCGGCGAACCGCAGATCGAGCAGTTCCGCTGGTTGCTCGAGGAACTGCGTGTGCAGTTGTTCGCACAGGAACTGCGCACTCCGGTGCCGGTATCAAGCAAGCGGCTGCAGAAGATGTGGGAAAGCTTGTGAACCCTTGTTTCGACGATTATTCGGTGCGCATTCGATGACCGCCGCAGGAGCGAACGATGAATGAGGTGATGCTGGCGCTGCTGCGCAGCGTGAAGACGCTCGGACGTGGGCGGGTCTGGCTGCTCTTGTTCGCTCCGGCGGCGGTGGCGCTGCTGATCTGGGTCGGGCTGGCGCTCTTCTTCCTCGAACACCTGATCGCCAGCCTGTTCGAGCAGCCACCGCTGACCTGGCTGGCTGGCTGGGGAGCGATCTGGCTGGCCAAGTTGGTGGCAGTGCTCGGTGGCTGGCTGATCGTTCTCTCCGTGGCCTACGTCACCGCGATGTTGCTGGCCGCCATTTTTGTCATGCCGCTGTTGCTCGAACAGGTGGCCGTCGCCGACTATCCGGAACTGGCGCGTCTGGGCACGGACAGCCTGACGGGGGCGGTGTGGAACAGCGTTTCGGCGGTGCTGCTATTCATCGTCGGCTGGCTGCTGACGCTGCCCTTGTGGCTGATCCCCGGGCTGGCCCTGCTGCTGCCGATCCTGTGGATGGCGTGGCTGACGCGCCGCACCTTTGCCTACGATGCGCTGACCCTGCACGCGACCGACGACGAATGGCAGCGCCTGCGCCACGGCCATGGATTCCCGCTGCTGCTCCTTGGCGTGATCCTGGCGCTGCTGACCCACATCCCGGTCGTTGGCCTGCTGACGCCGACGCTGGCTGCGCTGGCCTATACGCACTACTGCCTCGAAGCGCTGCGTCGCTCACGGAAGGGGGCGGTGGTGACCGTGTTCGCTCAGCCATCCAAAGAAAAGGAAATACCATGAATTTCGGGGCCATCATCCTCGGTGACGAGATCCTGTCGGGAAAACGCATCGACCGCCACTTTGCCAGGATTACCGAGCTACTGGCCGTCCGCGGCCTGCGCCTGTCGTGGGCCGAATATCTCGGTGACGAACGCTCGCGTATCGCGGCGACCGTGCGGCGCAGCCTGGCCGCCGGCGATGTGGTATTCAGCTTCGGCGGTATCGGCAACACACCCGACGACCACACCCGGCAGGCGGTAGCGGAAGCCCTGGGCGTGGACCTGGTCCTGCATCCGGATGCCGCGCGCGAAATCCGTGCCCGCTTCGGCGCCGAGACCACCGACGTTCGACTGCTGCTTGGCACCTTCCCGCGCGGCGTCGACATCATCCCCAACCCGTTCAACCGCATTCCGGGGTTTCGGGTGCGCGATCACCACTTCCTGCCGGGTTTTCCGCAGATGGCACATCCGATGGCCGAATGGGCCCTCGATACCTTCTACGCGCATCTTTTCAACCATCACCCGACGGTTGAAAGAGCATTTCTGCTCACCGGAGCAAACGCCTACGAAAGCGCTTTGCTCGATTTGATGGAGCGCGTCATCACCGAGTTTCCGGCGCTACGGCTCTTCAGCCTGCCGTCGATCTCTGAGGACGGGCAGCGACGGCACCTTGAACTGGGGGTCGAGGGCGATCCGGCCATCGCCGATCAGGCGATGGCCGCGATACGGCAGGAGGTCGAGCAACGCGGGATCAACTGGCAATGGCGGCCGTAGACGACAAACACGATTATCTGGACTGTAGGGTGCAATCAGCGAAGCGCGTTACACCCCAGGCAAGCACGAAAAAAACCCGGCGCGAGCCGGGGTTCGTGGGTCATCACGCGCCTGCAGCGCGAAAGACTTACTTCTTCGGGGTCAGGGCTGCGGCGGCCTGAGCCGTTGCGCTGGTAACCGCCTTCACATTGGTGTCGACGATGTCGGTCATCTGCTTGGCCATCTGCGAAATGTTCTCGAAGGCCGTGCTCGAAGCGTTCATCATCTGCTTCATCGCCGCACCAAACACGTCGCCGGCGATCGGCGTCGCTACGCCGGTCTTCTCGATGATGCCCGTAGCATTGTGGCGCATGGTGCTGTACTGATCTTCCATCACCGAAGTGATTTCACGCTGCATGTTGGCGGCCAGTTCATAGAGGCTGCGCGAGTATTCCATGAGCTTGTCGACGTTCGGCTGCGCCAAGGAAGCAGCGACATCTTTCAGTTGCTGCGGATCCTTGATGCCCATCAGTTGTTGCGCACCGCTGGTGCTGTTGTTGAACAACTCGCGGCTGGCAGCCAGGTTGAGGGCAGACAGTTGCTCGAGACCATGGAAAGCCGTGCGAACCAGGGTCATCATGACTTGCGCGTTGGCTTTCTGGCTCTGGGCGAGTTGTTCTAGATCGATAGTGCTCATGGATATCTCCGTGAATGACAGTGGTTCAGACTTATTTCTTGGCGTTGGCAGCAGTGGCGCCAACGGCCTTGACGGTGGCGTTGGTGGCTGCGGCGACATTGGCTTCGGCGATATCGGCAACCTGCTTGGCAGCCTTGTTCATGCTATCGAAAGCAGAGGTCGCGGCGGAAATTGCCGATTTGACGGCGGAAACCGCGACGTCGGAACCAACCGGCGCATTCTTGGCCGCCTTCTCGAGCAGACCAAGAGTCTGCTTCTGGAAGTCGGCGAACTGCGCTTCGAGAAGCTTCGAAATTTCTTCCTTCGACTGCGCCGAGATTTCATACACACTGCGCGTATAGGCGACTGCCTTCTCGAGGCTCGGCTGAGCAAGCGAAGCCTGCACCGAGAAAAACTCTTGCGGGTCTTTCGCGCCGAGCATCGCCTTGGCGTTGGCCACGCCGTCCTCGAGCATCGAGCGGGCGGTATTCAGGTTCAACGCCGCGATGCGCTCGGCGCTGGCCAGCGCGGTGTTGGCGAGAGTCAGCATGGCATCAACGGAAGCCTTGTTGGCGGCGGCGAATTGTTCGGGTGTTTTGAACACGGTAGATCTCCTCAGTAAAGGTGGGGCACAAAGTGTGCAATGGTTAACTTACCGATCCTTGTGCGTCACGCCACTCAGACCTTTTGTTGCACTGCACCATGTGTCGAATTATAGCCCTCTTGAACTGCATGTCAAGTATTTTTTTGCTGCGACAAACAATTCATATCATGATGTTTTAACTACAATTACATTCATTACTCCTGGCTCTTTGTCGGCGAGGAGGATCTTTGTTGCTATGCCGCATCAACCAGCCGTCAAGAGGTTGGCGTTGGCGCGTTGGCGGTGGCGCTTGTCGGTCGGCGCTATGGATCACGCTTCAGTCGACACTCGGGTTGACGTTTGGTGCGGGTTTGAGCATCAGTGGCGTACCTTTCTGATCAGGGGGACTCTTGCTCTTGGGCTGAATGATCGCGCGCACCCGCGCTTGCGGCGCGCCAGTGGCGCTCTTGACGCCAGTACCGGTGTTGACGACGTACTTCTCGTTCAGCGCATCATAGGAAATATACGGGCCTCTGACTTCGTCGAGCCCGCTCTGGACCCAGGCACGAATGAAGAACTGGGTGGTCTCGCTGCGCGCGTCGTGCTCAATGCGCTCAGCCTCGCCTTCCATCCATTCGTCGAGTCCCTCGCGCTTCTGCCGGAAACGGGCCAGACCATTGGCACCTCCGGTCGCAACACCTTTCTGGAAGCCATCGGCATCCTGCGTGACGACCATGCGATTGGTGCGAATGACCATCGTTCCCTGGGTCAGGACCACATTGCCATCAAGAGTCTGTACCTTGCTGAGGTCGTCGATGCTCATCCGGTCGGCTTCGAGGTGAATCGGCTTCTCGCGGTCGGCACGCTCGGCGTACGCTGGTAGCGAAAGGACTATGAGGACGCCGCACGTGCAGAGGGAGCAACAGGTATTCTTCATGTCTACGGTTTCTTCCTGGCCGGTTGACTTTCAATTTGTCCCATGACCTGAGATTCCAGCACGTAGGTCTGCAGCTGGTGATCAACCTTCATGCCGACTCCTCTAACCCAGGACTTTCCCTGCGTGATGACCACCGGGCTCTTGGTGAAGGCTCTTTCCTCATCGGTGAGGACCGTAAGTTCGGCTGTCTCGAGGACCAACTCCTCGTGTTTGCCGGTCGCAGCGCGTCGCATTTCGACCCGATCCTTGAGATCCACCTGCTCGCCTTTCGAGTTCGCATGTCCTTGCTCGGCGCTGATGGTGACCGTTGGCCGGGTCGGGAACAGGTAGACCAGCTTTGGTCTTGCCAGGTCGCTCGCATCGTCATCCGGGTAATGGCGAATCTCGTCCGCGAGCAGCGTGTATTGGAGCTTTCCGTCCTTGTCGAGCTTGCGTACCTTGGCGTCAGTGACCACGAAGTCGGGATCATGGCGGGTCTTGCCATCGTTCGGCACGGTCGGCAACTCGGTCGCGTAGCGCAGCCAGAATGTCAGTGCGGCCAGAGCGATCAGAAGGCTCAGCGGCAGGAGCGCGGTACTCCCCCGCGTCATTGCCCGGCCACCGGCAGGTAAAGCGCGAGAACGGCAGCGAGTTTGCCTTGCGCATCGAGAATGAACTCACATACTTCGCGTACCGCCCCGCGGCCGCCGCCACGGACGGTCGTCAGCGCGACGTGGCATTGGACCAGCGCATGGCCATCGCCAGGCGTCGCCGAAAAACCGCACGCGCTCATCACCGGCAGATCCACTATATCGTCGCCCATGTAACCGGCAGCGTCAGCGCTCAGTCCCAGTTCAGCGAGCAGCGAATTCATCACCCCACGCTTGTCGTCGACCGCCTGAAAGAGGTGCCGGATACCGAGGTTCTTCGCCCGCAACTCGACGCAACGTGCGCGCCGGCCGGTAATGATGGCCACCGTAATCCCTGCCTGCTGCAGCATCTTCAGACCAAGGCCGTCGAGGGTGTTGAAGGCCTTGATCTCGATTCCTTCGTCGGTGTAGAAGAGCGAGCCGTCGGTCAGCACGCCGTCGACGTCAAAAGCCATCAACTTGAGCCTGCGGGCGCGGGCCCCTGCGTCCTCGCGTTCGCGAGCCCCGGCCATCAGATGACCTTGGCTTTGAAGAGGTCGTGCATGTTGAGCGCGCCGACCAGCAGGCCGCTGTCGTCGACCACCGGCAACTGGTTGATCTGGTGCTGCTCCATCATCTCGACGGCCTCTACGGCGAGCCGGTCCGGCCCGATCGTGCGTGGCCGCTGGCCCATGATATCGGCCACAGACAGCGTTCTCAGGTCCAGGTCACGGGCGAAGGCGCGCCGCAGGTCACCGTCGGTGACCACGCCGATCACCCGACGCTGATCAGTCACCACCGCGGTCATGCCGATGCCGCCGCGCGAAATCTCGAGGATGGCGTCGGCCACACGGGTCTCGGAAAGAACTTCCGGCAGCGCGCTGCCGACGCGCATCACGTCGCGAACGTGCGTCAGCAGGCGGCGACCGAGCGAGCCGCCGGGATGCGAACGGGCAAAGTCCTCAGCGCCAAAACCGCGCGCATCGAGCAGAGCCACCGCCAGCGCATCGCCAAGCGCCAACACCGCCGTCGTGCTGGCGGTCGGTGCGAGATTGAGCGGACAAGCCTCCTGAGCGACTGCCGCATCGAGATGAACGTCGGCTGCGAGCGCCAGCGACGACTGTCGATTGCCGGTCACGCTGATCAGTTTGGCGCCCTGGCGCTTGATGCTCGGCACAATGGTCAGCAGTTCGGCGCTCTCGCCCGAATTGGAAAGTCCAATCAGCACGTCATCGCGGGTGATCATGCCGAGGTCACCATGGCTGGCCTCGGCCGGATGAACGAAAAAGGCCGGGGTTCCGGTGCTGGCCAGCGTCGAAGCAATCTTGCGCCCGACATGCCCGGACTTGCCCATGCCGCTGACGATCACGCGGCCGCGGCAATTGAGGATCAACCCCAGCGCTTGCAGGAAGGCACCGTCGATGCGGTCGATCAAGGCCAGCACGGCATCGCCTTCGATGCGCAGCACCTGGCGGGCAAGGTCGAGCGCTTTCGCTGAGGGCTGGATTTGGCTCATGAGCAGGCGGCAGTCGTCATCTGCCGAGTATAGCAGAAGCTCCTGGCACGCTCATCGCGCGCCGCGCGCGGCTCAGTACGAGGTACAGACGGTGTACGGGGTGCTGTCGACGATGTCCTTTGTCTCCACGGCTGCGTCGCCTCGTTTGGCATCGACTTTCGCCACCTGAACCGAGCCGCCGGCGGTGTTGCCGTCGTCCATCGTGGTATCTATCTGCTTGGCGTAGCGCCCAAGGATGCCATCGGAACAGACAAAAAACGAACCCCGCATGTCCTTGATCCACGGCGCCGGCGTGCCACTCTCGATGCCGATGAAGCCGCTGTCGGCATTCCGTGGCCGATAGTTGAGATCGTCAAGCTTGGTCGGCCCGGTGGCCAGGTTGGCAAGGCGAACGTGTTGCCAGAATACCGATGTTTCGCTGGTCGTAACGCCCTTGCCATCAGCGCCGCCGCTGTTCCAATCGCCGTCGATGCGCCCGTTGTTCGGTGCGCAGCCGGTGCTGCCTGTGCAAACAGTAGCCACCCCGGCGCCAAAAGCCGCATCCAGTTGTGCCTGTGACTGGTCGCCCGGGAACGCTTTGAAGCGATCCTGGTAACCATAGACGAGCGTCGAGACCGTACGGAAATCGCCCACCATATTCTTTACCTTGGCGCTGTTTATCAGCTCCTGTCCCTTCAAGACCCCGCCAAGCAACAGGCCGATGATGACGAGTACAATGGCAATCTCGACCAGGGTAAAACCGGACTGTTGATTTTTCATTTCGTTCTCCACGCAGTGTCGACAATCATGGCGGGTTCAAAGCACATTTCGTGCCAGCGTATTTTCGCTCTATTGGCCGCCAGCCCCTGCCGATCTGTCGATTTCTGGACACCATCGCCCAGAGTCGGGCAGGCGCCGGCGCTACGCATCGGTTTGCCGTCAACAGCCGGGTGTGGCTCATGACCGTTCTCGAGCGGATGGGGAACGCCTTGCGGCAGCGCCAGCGCTGGCTGTTGATTGCCTTGCTTGCGCTGTTGCATCTGGCGCTGGTGGCCGATGGCGGGACGGCGTTCGGCTTCCTGTGCTGGCTGGTGGACGTCGGGCTGTTCATCCTCTGGCAGCCGTTCGTCTACGCCGAACGGAAGGTCGATCTCGGCGGACTGGCGGTGATTGCGCTGGTGCTGGGTTGCGGTGTCGCCTGGTACGGTTGGTGGTTGATGATCGTCTGGGTGATCCTGCTGGCCGCCCTGGTCGGCGGGCGAGTGATGTTCACCGATCATCGTCCGACGCGTATTTTCTATCTGATCGCCTTCGCCTACCTGCTGGCGGCCTTGCTTTTCTGGCTGGTACCAAAGGTGGTGCCAAATGTCAGCGGCCCTTCCCTTGAACGCGAGTTCACCTGGGGCATGCCCCTCTTCCTCCTGGCCATGACGCTGCTGCCCCTGTCGCGCGAGAGTGATCGGCCGGGCAGCACGATGGTCGATCTGTTCTACAGTCTCTTGATCTTCCTGCTTATCGCCGTCCTGGTGCTCGGCAGTCTGGCCTTCATGCTCCTGCGCCAGTCCGTGTATCTCGAAGCCGTTCTTGACACCCTGATCTCGATGGCCGTCCTGCTCCTGCTGATCGGCTGGGCGTGGAACACGCGCCCAGGCTTTACCGGCATTGATGTCTTCTTTTCGCGTTATCTGCTGACCATCGGCCTGCCCTTCGAGACCTGGCTGCATCGCTTGACGATCCTGGCCAGCCGCGAGGGTGACCCGGAGAAGTTCCTGTCGCAAGCCCTTGACGAAATGCTCGATCTACCCTGGGTAGACGGCGGCACCTGGGCCGTCGGTGCGCGCCGCGGTTGCTTCGGCAGCGAGTCACGCTTCGCGCATGATTTCCCCGGACAAGCTGTATTGCTGACGCTGCATACCCGCCACAAGCTTAGCCCGGCGCTGGTCTGGCATTTCCATCTGCTGGCGCAACTGGCCAACGAGCATTACATCGCCAAGGTGCGGGCTCGCGAGTTGCAGCAGGTCAGCTACCTGCGTGCCATCCACGAAACCGGCGCTCGCCTCACGCACGACGTGAAGAACCTGCTGCAGTCACTGAACAATCTGTGTTATCTGGCGCAGACCATGAACGGCAGCGCTGACCAGCGGCTCGACGGGCTCCTGCAGCGGCAGTTGCCGCAGATCACCCAGCGCTTGCAGCAGACTCTGGCCAAGCTGCAGAAACCAGAAACCGAGGTCGGTGGCGTGCTGCCAGCCGCCATGTGGTGGACCATCCAGCAGCAGCGCTACGCCCACTCGGCAGTCAGCTTCACCCCGGTCGAGGTCCACCCCGACGCGCTGCTGCCCACGGCACTGTTCGACAGCGTCATCGACAATCTGCTGCACAACGCTTTGCTCAAAGCGCAATCGGAAAGTGGCCTGCAGGTGCGTGCGACGCTCGCCGCAGACGCCTCACTGCTCAGCGTATGCGACACCGGCAGCATGGTCAGTGACAGCGTGTTAGCCGACCTGCTGCGCGCACCCGTGGCGTCGGAAAGTGGTCTCGGCATCGGCCTCTATCACGCGGCACGACAAGCTGAAAGCAGTGGCTACCAATTGCGCCTGGCCAGCAATGTGCCGGGTCACGTGTGCTTCGCGTTGACCCGACACGAGTCGACCCGCGCAGCGATCGGCCAGGCCTGAAGTCGCCGCCCGCGTTCATCGCGACGCATCCGATCGCCGCGCTGCCGCGTAGAGCTTCATAGTCACCGCTCGAGTCAACCAGCGGTGCCTTTGGTCGGCCACGACTGTGGTGGCTGCGGTATCAATCTCTTCAAGGAGTGAATCCATGACTTCGATCTGCAAGAACGTGCAGCGCTGGGTCCCCCGCATCGCGGCCGCCGTCCTGGTGACGAGCAGCGTATCCGCGCTCGCTGCCAATTTTTCTTTCCGCGGCAATCTGGCGAGCGATAACGATGTGGAGTTGTTCGTCTTTTCGCTCGCGTCCGACTCCAACGTCACGCTGCGCACCTGGTCATACGCCGGCGGAACGAACGCAGCGGGCAACTCGATCGCTGCGGGCGGCTTCGATCCGGTCGTCGCGCTTTTCTCCGGTACCGGCAACGGAGCTATTCTGTTCGACGGCGACGACGACAGCGGCCCGGGCTTGGACGCGCTGCTGCAGCTGACGCCCCTGCTTGCAGGAACGTATACCGTGGCCCTATCGCAGGTAGCGAACTTTGCCAACGGCCCGACGCTTGGCGACGGATTCCTCGGCTTTGGCAACCCGGGCTTCGGCGGCCAAACTGCAGCGTGGGCACTCGACATCCTGGGGGCCGACAGCGCCAGCGTCCCGCTCCCCGGCACACTCGCGCTATTGATGCTCGGCCTGGCTGCTGCGCGTGTCACGCGTCGCCGCGCGTGTTCATCGATGCATCCGATCGCCACGCTGCCGCGTAGAGCCTTGTAGTCACCGTTCGAGTCATACAGCGGTGCCTTTGGGCGGCCACGAGTGGGGTGGCTGCGGTATGAATCACCTTAAGGAGTGAATCCATGACTTCGATCCGCAAGAACGTACAGCGCTGGATCCCCAGCATCGCGGTGATCGCCTTGGTCACCATGAGCATCGCTGCCCAGGCATCGAGCCACCGCGAAGCGCTGGCGGTGCTCAATGAGCCATGTGCCGACAACACCGACACCTACGCCTGGGTCGAGCCCGCGACGCACGACAAGCTCTACCTGATCATGAACTTCAACCCGCTGCACGAGCCCGGCCAGGGCAACCAGGGTCTGCGCGCATGCAACGGCTACCGCTATCAGTTCCACATCGGGATGGGCACCAGCATTGCCGACAAGTTCGTCTACCGCGTCGAGTTCAAGAACACCCTGAACCCCGAAGCCGCGCCCAGCCCGAGCGATCCCCTGGGCGGCGGCAACGAGCTGCTCTGGCAGTTGACCGGTGGCACCGAGACGATGAAGGTTACCCGCATCGTGCGCTCGAACCGCCCGATCCAGCTCGACGAGATCGACCCCACACGCACGACGGTGCTCGGCGACAGTATCCCGGTCCTGCCCAACAACCATGGCCCGCAAACCGACCGCCTCGTTTACGGTCTGGGTGCCTTCCATGGCTACGACTCGGGCGACCCATCCAGCCGCGAAGTCGGGCTATACGACCAGAACTTCGTCGATACCTTCATCCGCACTTTGAGCAACGGCGGGCGCGTCATTGCCGGGCAGTTCGACGATCCCTACCAGCTCGACGAGAAGGGGATTTTCGACCTGGTCAACCTGAACCGCGATGACCTGGGAGGCATTCCCGGCGCGCGCCGCCCACCGGGCAAGGACGTGTTCACTGGATTCAACGTCTTCTCGATCGCGATCGAGATACCCATTAGCGAGATCTTTCCGGACGGCATTCCACATAACGGCACTTCGACTGCCAACACCACCGACAGCCTGCTGCGCGTACATTCGACGATCAACCGCCAGCGCGTGCAGTCGGTCGACGTGAACAACGTGATCACCGGCTACAAAGGATCAGGCGACTGGGTCCAGGTCGGCCGCAACGCGCTGCCGCTGTTCAATGCCGGGCTCGTCGGCACCCAGCGTCAGACGCTGTACTTGCGCTCCAGCCCTGACCGCGACGTCACCAACTTCGGCGCCGACATCCTTTACCCGGTGCTGGTTCGTGACGCCGAGGCGCTGGGCATTTACCGTGCACTGGGCGTCCCGCCGGCCACGGTCAGCGTGCTCAAGGGCCCACGCCTTGACATCATCACCGCGATCAACCTCGGCCGGCCCATTCCGGTCGCCGACGGATCCACCGGCGACGTGCTCACGCTCGACGCGGCGATTGACTCGCGCTTCCCGAACGGGCGTCGCCTGGGCGGCGGCACGGCCCCGAACCGCAACCAGGTGAACGTCAACAGCGTGCTGATCAGCCTGATCGTCGCGGGTAATCCGGCTGCCGGCCTCGCCAAGGGTGTCGAGGTCAACGACAAGGACTATCTCGACAGGTTTCCGTTCCTGGCTCCTGCCCACCAGGGTCTGCTTCAGGGGCACGGCGGAATCAATGTTCCGACCGAACCAGACATACCTGCTCCTTAACGTTCGACTGAGCAAAGCGGAATGGTTGCCGTCAGCGGGAGCCGTTCCGCGTTTCTTGTGCACGGTCGCCTGGGAAAACGGGAAGCTGACCCCACCGCCTGGGCACGTTCCGGGCACGCGACGCGCCCAGGTGGATGTTGAAACATGATCATTTTCGGGGAGTAGCGTCGATGAGGCGATGGATTGGCGACTTGCAATCGGCGTGTCGGCACCTCGCGACAATCGCACTGATTGCTGTGGCCAGTGGCGCCCATAGCCTGCGTGCGGCGCCGTTTGTGCCGACCGATGATGCGCAGGTCCTCGAGCGCCTTGCCGAGCGCAACACGCCGCAGTATCGACAACTGAAGGCACTGCAGGCAGCACTGGCGCTGGCGCCGGGGAATGTGTCCCGCGCCACTGGGCTCGCTGCTGCCTACATCCGCACCGCCCGTCAGGAGGGCGATCCACGCTATCTTGGCTATGCGCAATCCGCGCTCGCACCGTGGTGGCGGGATCCGAATGCACCGACGCCGGTATTGGTGCAACGCGCGACCATTCGGCAAAGCCTCCACGATTTCGATGCTGCGGTTGGCGACCTGAGCACGGCGCTGAGGCGGGAGCCCTGGAATGCACAGGCGCTACTCACCCGCGCCACCGTGCTCACGGTTCAGGGCAAATACGCCGATGCGCGTGCCGACTGCACGACATTGGCCAAAGCTGCGCCCGAAATCTACGTGGTCATCTGTGTCGCCGCGATCGACAGCGTTACCGGCGAAGCCCGGCGGGCAGCCGATTCGCTGGTGCGCGCATTGGCCACGCTGCCGCGCATCGATGCGGCCAGCCGCGCCTATGGCGAGACGACGCTGGGCGAGATCGCGCATCGACTTGGTGACGCTGCGGCCCAAGCCCATTTCGCGGCCGCGCTTCAGGCGGATGCGCGGGACTTGTACCTCATCGGCGCGTATAGCGACTGGCTACTCGACCAGGGGAGGCCCGACGACGTCGTGCCCTTGGTGATCAACGAGACGCGGGTCGATCCGCTGGTGCTTCGTCTTGGCCTCGCGCAGCAAGCGTTGCAGCGACCCGAAGCGGCGACCACGATAGGCGCACTGCGCGCGCAATTCGACGCCAGCCGCGCCCGTGGCGACACGGTGCACCGGCGCGAGGAAGCACGGTTCGCACTCCACCTTGACCGTGATCCGGCCAGGGCGCTCTCTCTTGCCCGCGACAACTGGCGCGTGCAGCGCGAGCCTGCCGACTTGCGCATCCTCGCCGAAGCAGTCGCCGCCACCGGCGATGCCGACGCGCTGGCCACCGTTCGGCGCTGGCTGGCCGAGACGGGAATCGAGTATCAAGCCGTGGCAAATCTGGTCGGCGCGACGGCGCGACGAAACACCACCCAATGATGCGCCTGCCGTTCGCGATCGTCGCGCTGATCGTTGCTCTGGTCGTAGAGCCAGCGCATGCGCACAAGCCCTCAGACAGTTACCTCACGCTGAAAGTAGACGGCGCGACGGTCGACGGCCAATGGGATATCGCGCTACGCGATCTCGATTTCGCGCTGGGGCTAGACGCGAACCAGGACGGTGCGATCACGTGGGGCGAATTGCGTGCAAAGCATGCCGACATCGCTGCCTATGCGCTCTCGCGCCTGACGCTTGGGCCGCACAATGCGCCGTGCCCGGCGACGGTCACCGGGCATCTGATCGACAAGCACAGCGACGGCGCCTACGAGGTGCTGCGTTTCACCGCGCAATGCGCCGCAGCGCCGAAGGTCCTCGCGGTCGACTATCGGCTGTTCGCCGAGATTGACCCGCAGCATCGCGGCTTGCTCAACCTGCACGCGCAGGGAAACACCCGCGCCGCGATATTGGGCAGCGACGCACCCGTACAGCGCTTTACGCTGGGCGAACAGTCAAACTGGAAACAGTTCGTCGACTACGCCAACGAGGGCATCTGGCACATCTGGACGGGATACGACCATATCCTGTTCCTGCTGTCGCTGCTGCTGCCCGCGGTGCTCGTCCGCGCGACCGTTCCGGGCGAGCCTTGGGAGCCCTCGCCGTCGTTTCGCGCCGCCTTTGTCGACGTGCTGAAGGTCGTGACGGCCTTCACACTGGCCCACTCGATTACGCTTTCTCTGGCTGCGCTGTCCGTCGTCAGTCTGCCGTCGCGGCTCGTCGAGTCGTGCATCGCGGCCTCCGTCGTCCTGGCCGCGTTGAACAACGTGCGTCCCGTCGTCTATCGCGGTCGCTGGGCGATGGCATTCTTCTTCGGCCTGATCCACGGCTTCGGTTTCGCCAGCGCGCTGGCCGATCTCGGCTTGCCGCAGGAGTCGCTGCTGCTGGCCCTGGTCGCGTTCAACGTCGGGGTCGAAGTGGGACAACTCGCGATCGTCGCCGCTTTCCTGCCAATGGCCTACCGCTTGCGCACGACGTGGTTCTACCGGCGCGGAGTACTCGTTCCCGGTTCCGTTTGTATCGCGCTGGTTGCGGGTATATGGCTGGTCGAGCGGGCGTTCAACCTGCGTCTCCTGCCCGGCTAGTAAGCTGTAACGGCCAAATCGGCACCCTGCGGCCTCAGCGCTCGACTAGGCTTGAAGGATCGCGCTTGCCCGGCGGCCGATCAGCCGATGAACCACCATCGGCCCCTTGCCCTTGAGCAGAAGCGTCTGTGGTGCGTGAAAATCGAAGCGACCACGCAAGCGCCGATAGCTACGCTCATCGACCTGGACCCTGCCGGGAACGCCCTCGGTAGTGACCCGGCTGGCAATGTTCACCGTATCGCCCCAAAGGTCGTAGATGAACTTCTTCTTGCCGACGACGCCGGCAACCACTGGTCCCGTTCCGATGCCAATGCGTAGCTCGAGGTGCATCTCGTTGATGTTGAAATCGCGGTTGAGCAGCGCGCACATCTCCAGCGCCATGTCGGCAAGGGCCTCGGTGTAATCACTGCGCGCGTCATTGAGACCGGCGGCGACCATGTAGGCGTCGCCAATGGTCTTGATCTTCTCCAGGCCATAGTGCTCGGCGAGTTCGTCGAACGACGAGAAAATTTTGTTCAGCATGGTGAAGACCTGTTGCGGAGTCAGACCTTCAGCGACCCTGGTGAAGTTCACGATGTCGGCGAACATCACCGACACCTCGGCAAATCCGTCGGCAATGGTCTGATCGCTGTTTTTCAGGCGCTCGGCGATCGGCCCCGGCAGGACGTTGAGGAGTAGCCTCTCGGAGCGATCCTGTTCGATTTGCAGCAGGCGATGCGCTTCCTGCAGGCGCTCCTGGGCCTGATGCTTTTCGCTGTCCGAGTAGCGGAGCAGCAGATAGACGATGGTAGACACGGCGGCGAAGTTGAGCGCGAAGAAGAACGCCGCGGTCTGCGGCGGCACCTTGTACGTCGACGCGGGCAAGGAATCCGCCAGATAGTAGTCGAAACCGCCGGACAGCGCGGTCAGAAAGACATAGGCGAAAAACCAGGCGCCCGACTGCCGCGGGCCAATGAACAGGACCGCGCCCACTGGCGCCAGCAAGGCCCAGATGCTGATTCCGCTGGCGGTTATGAAGCTGCCGATACTCCACTGGGCAACGAAGGGGGTGAACAGAAAAAGCGACAACTGGACGACACGGAAGCAGTTGAAGTCGAGCGTCTTCAGATACACCAGCAGATTGCCGACGAGCAGCAACTGCAGAGCAAAAGGAAGGTTGGACGAGAAGCGCGGCCCGAGTTGCCAGTAGATCAACAGCCAGACCATCGAGGCGCAACTGATCAAACCGGTGGCAAAGATCAGCAGAGATTTCTGCAGGCGCAGTTCTTCGCAGTCGGTCGGTGAGATACCGGCATGGCGCAGCCGGTCGAGGAAGGTCCGCTCGGCAGTCATGGGGTCTAGGGAAGTTGGCCTGCCGAGATCATGCGGTTCATCAAGAGGTAAGGCGGAATCCAGACGACGATGTCGTCGAATTCTCCGCCCACCGGAACGGTGGATGGATTCCTGGAAAAAAAGACCGGGGTCGAGAACGCGTTCGCCTGGGGGTTGGCATTGAGGTCTTCATCGACATTGGTGCTTGATCCATCCGCCAGTGCGGTGCCGTCCTCGGTGATTCCCCAGTTGTTCTTGCCAGTGGAGTAAATGACCGCCGGCGCGCAAGGCGACGCGCTACAGCTACTGTCGCTGCCGATGAGGTAGCTGGTGATGCCCGCGCTATCGCGGGTCTTCACCTTCAAGCTGCCGTTGGTAGTCAGCGTGAACGGGGCATTGGCATAGGCCGGCGTGACGCTGTAGCGGATGATATGGTTCCAGGCGTCGGTTTTCTTGACGCCCAGCGTTGCCCAGGGAATCAAGCCAGTGCAGCCGGCAGCCGGACAAAGCGCCGGATTCTCCGCCCCGTTGGTCGCCGAGGTTGCGGGCCTCGGGAGGCGGCGGTTGACGACGGCAAAGCCGATCAGCGCGTCGCGTATCTCGCTGATCTGCTGCTGCGTCTCGTTGTAGTTCCGCTGATCGATCTGCGCCGATAGCGGCAAAAGCAGGCCACCCAGGAGTAGGCCAACGATGAGCAGCACGATCGCCATTTCGACGAGGGAAAAACCTCCCCCACACGGCGTGCCGGCGCCCTGCTTGCCAGAACTGTTCAGGGGCAGGGTGAAGCTGGGCATGGAATGACGTCGATGGTCTGGTTGCTGCCGATTATTCCCAGCCTGGCCAGGTTTGGGCTGAGTCGCTGGTAGGTGATCAAGGGCAGCCAGCCGTTGGCACTCAGCCAGACCACGGAAACCGGGTTGATCATCAGCTCGTTGTAAGGCAGCTTACCGCTGGTCGTACCGACGTCGCCAACGCCATCGCTACCGCTGTCGGCCCAGGGGAAGGTTGAGTAGGCTGCCCAGTAACGGCGCAAGCCGTAGGTCGGCGGGCCCGCGGCGTTGTCATCCGGGCCGCGGATTTCTGCCAGGACGCGCTGGCTGACGGTGCGAAAGATATCGTCGCGGGTGATGGCCAGTGCCTTGTCGTTGAAGGTCGGTGACGGCGGTCCGGAAATGTAGGCGCTGTTCGGGTAGGCGTGGTTGGCTTCGTCGAGATAGTCCGCAGCGGCGTTGCTCGATCGGCCCGACTGGTTTGCTGCGGGGGCGCCGGGGGCAAAGATGATGGCCGCGATATTCGGCCGGCCGTCGAGAGTGAGTTCCAGAGGCCTCTGGGGGTTGATCGGCTGGGCGGAATTATCATCTCGCAAGGCGGGTGTCAGAGCATACCAGAGGCGCTCGCCGGCGCTATCGCGCAGATCGCCCACCCTGAGATATTTCCAGGGCAGGCGGCCGATGTACGAAGGACAATGGTTGCCGACCAGAAGTGGGACCCCGCCATCATTATTGGTGTCCGGGCAGGGCAGGCTTCCGGGGCGGTTTTGGTCGGTCGCCGCTCGACCGATCAGCGCTTCCTTGGCTTGGGCCATCGCGGCGGCCGTCGCCTTGTCGAGCTGGTTGCGTGCGCCTATGGCCTCGCCCCGCCCCAGGACCCAGGAGGTGGCGGCGAGAAAGATGAAGAGCATGAGGATGAGCAATGCGGCGCCAGTCTGGCGAGCCGGGAAAGCCGAGAAATGATTTCGTCGCACGGACTACCTGGCGACGGCTGATCGGGTACTGATCCGACCGCCGTTCAGCAGATCACTCGCTTCGCCCGTGTGACGATTGACCGTTTCACCGACCCGTGCCTTCGCCTGCGGCGAATCGCTGCTGTCGACCAACACCTTGCCCGGCTCCCCTAGTCGAGGTGTCACGGTCAGGCCATTCGCCGTTTGGTCTTCATTCTGCGGCCTGCCGTTCACCCACGCCGTCCGTTTGCCACTGCTACGGGTGACGACACCGTCTATGGTCAGCGTCGGATCCGCCTGAATCTGCTGTTTGTCGAGGATGTTCATTTCTCGCTGGCGGTCGAGTTGCTGCCGGCGCTCAGGGGTGAAAAACAGCCGCCCGAGTGCGTCGTCGGCGCCGCGGGCTGCGCAGGGCACCAGGACTAACAGCCAGCCGCCAAGTGCCAGGGCAATGGCGGCGTCTGCTGCGGGCGAGAACCTGTTCATCGGCTATCCTCCTGCCTCCCTGTTTCCTACCCCCCCACCCGGCCCCTGTTTTCCGCTCGCATCACGCAACGTCAGCCAATCGATTTCGCAATCAGCCAGCAGGTTCGACCGGCCACCGTTGCGCTCGTCAGCGATCGCTGGCAGACGGGTTACCGTGCAGGCCCTGACCAGGATCAGCGCCCTGGCCTGCCTGCGCAGATCGGCAAGCAGGCGGGTAAGGTCCTCTTCGTGCAGCAGTTTTAGCTGCAGTTTCATGCTGCTCGCGTAGAAAACGAAATTGCCGGCCGGGTTGCCTTCGAGCAGACGCTGTGGCGAGATCTCATACTGCAGGTCGATCAGGCGGCGCTGGTCGCGGATTTCTTTCAGCAACTCCACCCACTCCAGGCGCTGCTCTTCGCCAATGATGCCACGCTCCTGCAGCTTGTTGAAGACGATTGATTTCTGCTTGATGTCGATTTCCTCGTCACGGACCTGCTTGAGCCTGGCATCGGCCTCGTTACGCTCGGCCATGACCGTCACTCTGGCCAATTGCGCGCTCCTCATGCCGCCGTGCGCGACGTAGAGGACCGTGCTACCCGCGGCGACCATCAGCAGAGCAGCCAGAAGGCTCGCCTGAACCTTGCGCAAGTCGCTGCGGCCAAATTTCATTCGCCGACCACCCTGCGGATCTGGACCTTGAACTGGCGCGTCTGCTGGTCTTCAATCGCCGCCTCGCCTCCCTTGAGCGATTTTCCTGACTCAACGTCGAAAGGCTGCTGCAGCACCTCAACCTCCAGCCCTGGGTCGCGCCTCAGAACGTCGAGCAGGCGCTTGAAAACGTGCAGCACTTGCCGCGGACTGCTGTCTGGGCCCAGCCTCAGGCTGCCACGTACGATGGCAGTCTCGCTCGCTCCGGCCGGTGAAGTGGTACGCCCGGCCTCGGCACTGCCCGCTGCACGTGACAACGGCCCGCCGGTCGCTTTCCATTCGATCGCTTCGAGTTCCACTGACGCCGCGCCTTGCAGCGCGCCGCTGATTGCGCGATAGAGTTCATCGGGCAACACACTGGCTTTTTCGAATTCGACGTAGCGATTGATGACGCCGCGCAGAGTCTGACTGGTCGTCGGAATCGGCGGGAAGGTCTTGACAATGTTCTCGTAGCCGCGGCGGGCCAGCTCGGTTTCGGTCTTGATGACCTCGATTTCGTCGTTGAGGCGGGCGCTATCGAACATCTCTTTCCCGGACCACAACAGGCAACCGAGCAGCACCACGGCGCCGACGCCCCGCAGCACAGCGCGGACAACCGAGAGATGGTAGTCGTGACGCTGGTCGTCGCTGGCAAACTGGGCCGCTGGCCGCTCAGTGGTCAGCAGCTTCAGAAAGAGCGGCTCGCAGTCGGTGCCCGCCGGCAAAGCCTTGAGACCACACTTGTCGGCGCTGTCCGCGATATCGAGGATCGTGAACGACAAGGTATCGCTGTCGCCACAACAGCTCTCTATCGCTGATCTGGCACTTGCATGGGCGAGCAGATAGGCGGTGATCGGCTGCTTGCGGCCAATGACGCGTTGACTGACGAGATACTGCTGGAGTTTCAGCGCTTCATCGGCAAACGTCTGCGCGAAACCGGCAACCCTGTTGTGGTGCAGGGGTGTCAGGCGGCTGAAGTGTAGCTCGCCCTTTTCCAGGTAGCTCTGACGAATGCTCTGGTCCTGGATGGTCAGCAACAGACAGCGCTCGTCGCTCACTCCGAGCTTTTTGAGCAGGGTCGGTCCGAGCAGGGGGAGCGAGTAGAGACCGGCCAGAGCCACCTCGGCGCGCGCCATGGCACTTAACCAGGGAGCGAAAACCTCGTAGTTGGTGAACGCGGCAAGCATGATGCGCTCGTCCTTGCGCCTTGTCTTTTCGTGGCCCAGCGAGATCGCTGCCGTCAGCGTAGCGTTGAAGAAGGCCTGCCCCAGCTTGCGCGCGACGATGGCGTGGCGATCGCTGCCGCGCAGGAAGGGAATCGTTTCGATCTGAAAACCTTCTTCCGCGACGTTGGCCAGAAGCAAAAAAATGCTTTTCGGATTTTCGGCGAGATAGCCGGCGAATTGCAGTTGCCCGGCTGCCGTGGCATCAAACGACCCCTCTTCGATCAGCTCGCCAGCTCGCCAGTGAAAAGCGGTCACCCGATGGGCGCAAACGTAGATAAGGCGGCGAGCGGTCATGGGGCTGAGGCTTTGCTAGGTCTTGATCTTGCTGATCACGTCGTAGACCGGCCCGAGGACAGAAAGCATGATCCACCCGAGCAGGCCACCCATGACCATGGTCAGCAGCGGTTCGATCAGTTGCTGCATCTTCTGGACCGATTCCCTCACGTCGCGGGTATAGAAGTAACTGACATTCAGGAGCGCCTCATCCAGTGCGCCGGTGTTCTCGCCGACGCGCAGCATGCGGATCACCAGCGGGGGAAAGAAGCCGGTACTGTGAAAGGCAGCGGTGACGTTCTGCCCGTCGCCAATCAGTTGTTCGACACGCTCCAGTCCGCGGCGGATGACCAGGTTGCCGACGACATCCTGGGTGGTGCGGATCGACTCGAGAATCGGTATGCCGGAGGCGTAGAGCAGGGCAAAGGTGTTGGCGAAGCGGGAGAGAACGATCTTGCGCTGGATATGGCCCAGAAGAGGCAGGCGCAGCTTGAGTCCGTCAAACCGGAAGCGTGCCAGTGGGTTGCTGCGCAGGAGCATGCGCAGAGCAAGCGTGGCCAGCAGAGGCAGCAGAAGGACGAGGTACCACCAGGCAACCATCAGGTCGGAAACGAAAAACAGGATTTGCGTCTGCAAGGGCAGTACTTGCCCCATGTTCTTGACGAACATCTTGAGTTGCGGCACCAGATAAACCATCAGGAAGAAGGTTGCGACGAGAACGACCAGGCCGACAAAGGCTGGGTAGGCGACCATTTTCTTCGTTTGCGACGCAAGCTCGTCCTCCCATTTCAGCGATTCGTTGAGGCTGTGCAAGACTTCCGGCAAGCGGCCGGTGGTCTCACCGGCCCGGATCAGGCTGACAAAGACCTTGTTGAACACGCGATGATGACTGGCCATGGCCTGCGAAAGCGTCTTGCCACCTTCGATCGATTCGATCAGGCTGGCCACTACCTCGCGGAAGCGTGGATGTTCGAGACTGTCGCGCAGGTCGGTCAGCCCTTCGATGACCGGCACACCGGCCCGCACCAGTTGCTGGAGATGGAAACAGAAGTGGATGAGTTCCCTGCGGGCGACGCCACCGCCGGCAAACAGGCCGCGATGACTGACTGGCTCGCCGCTGATCAGGTCAAGCTCCATTCGCCGCAGTCGCATCTCGAGGTCGACGAGGTTGATGGCATCTATCCGTCCGAGGACCCTCCGTCCATCGGCATTGACCGCCTTGTAGGTATAGAGCGCCACCAGGCTTACATCCGGTCGGTAAGATCGACGACGCGGCCGACTTCCTCGAGCGCGGTGGATCCGTCGAGAACGCGTCGCAGGCCATCGTCAGCCAGGGTGGCGAAGCCTTGTCGTTCGGCGAGTTGGCGCATCTCGCGCACTGTGCTGCGACGAGCGATCAGTTCGTCCATGTCGACGTTGAGCCGCAGGAGCTCCATGATCGCCAGGCGCCCGCGATAGCCCTGGAACTCACAGCGCTCACAGCCTTCCGGGCGATAGATCACCGGTCGCGTTCCGTCTGCCAGCTTGCCCAGCAAGCGAATCTCGTGGGCCTCGACCTGATAGGGAATCTTGCAATGGATGCACAGTCGCCGTACCAGCCGCTGCGCGATGATGCCGATGATGTTGCCGGCCATGATGTCGGGTAGCACACCAATGTCGAGCAGGCGCGGAATGGCGCCAATCGCGGAATTCGTATGCAGGGTCGAATAGACCTGGTGACCGGTCATTGCCGCCCGCAGCGCCATCTCGGCGGTCTCAGCGTCACGAACTTCGCCAACCAGGATGATGTCCGGATCCTGACGCATCATCGAGCGAATCCCGTTGGCGAAATCGAGTTTGACCGATTCGGCAGCGGAGGTTTGTCTCACCAGGGTCATCGGGTACTCGACCGGGTCTTCGAGGGTCATGATGTTGACCCCCTCGGAATTGATGTGGTTGAGGACCGAGTAGAGCGTCGTCGTCTTGCCGCTGCCCGTGGGGCCGGTGACGAATATGATTCCTTCGGGACGGGCGATCATCAGTTTGAGCTGGTCTAGCTGTTGTGCGGCAAGACCCAGGCCTTCGAGCGGTACGATTCCCTTCTGCCGGTCGAGAATGCGCAGAACGATGTTCTCGCCGTGAATCGTCGGTTGTGCCGAGACGCGAAAATCCACCGGCCGGCCACGCATGTTGAGCGAAATACGCCCATCCTGGGGAGCGCGCGTTTCGGCGATATTCATTCCCGAGAGCACCTTGATACGCACCGCCATCGCTGGCCAGTAAGTCTTGTGCAGGGAACGAATCTGCCGCAGCATGCCGTCGATCCGGTAGCGGATGCGCAGGAAGCTCGCTTCCGGCTCGAAATGGATGTCGGAAGAATCACGCTTGACGGCATCGGTGAGAATCGAATCGATCAGCCGAACAACCGGCTGGCTGTACTCGTCAGCCGATGATTGCAGGCCGCGGAAGTCGACTTCACCGGTTTCGATTTCGTGCAGTATGCCGTCGATCGACAGTTCATGGCCGTAGTACTGGTCGATGGCGCGATCGATCTCGGTCTCGCCGGCGAGCAGGGTGTCGATCTCGATGTCGCCGTCGGCCAGCGCGCGAATTCTGTCGAGGGCAACGATGTCGTTGCTGTCGGCAATGGCCAGCGTCAGACGATGATGGCCCGCATCGTAGTCGAGCGGCAGCAGATGGTGGCGCTTGGCCAGATCGCGGGGGACGAATTTCAGCGCCGAGGGGTCAATGATGGCTCGCGACAGATCGACGCTCGGTTTGCCCAGGCTCTCGGAGAGCGCCTCACGCAGCGTCGCCTCGGAGACAAAGCCGAGCGAGACCAGAAGTTTTCCGATCGGCCTGTTCGATTTCATCTGCTCGAGCAGGGCGATGCGCAATTGATCCTCGCTCAGGATTCCCTTGCCGATCAGGATCTGCCCCAGTGGCCGGGAATGGGCGTGAGCGCCAGCCTCGTTCATCGTCGGATGGCTAGTATCTTGGCATCACGGCTGTAGCTCAAGGATGCGTTTGCCCGCCGCGTCCTTGTCGAAAGCACTGTTCCGCGTTTGCGCGGCGCCCAATGCCATGCGGTAGTATTGTGCCGCCAGCTTGTTCTGGCGCAGGTGGTCGAGGCTGACCGCGACGTTGAAAATGTAGTCCGCGTTGTCGGGTTCCACGGCATAGGCCTTGAAGTAGACCTGCTGCGCTTCGCTCCAGCGACCCTGGAAGGCATACACGTTGCCCAGCGCAAAATGGAGCGCGGGCGAGTCCGGCTGACTGGCGAGCAAGATTTTCAGACGGCTTTCGGCATGTCCCGCGTCGCCCTCGCCGCGCAGGTTGATCAGCGCTGCCTGGGCAGTGACATCGGTTGGGTCGGCTTCAAGCACTTGCCTGTAGAGGTGCTGCGCCCGATCGAGTTGCCCCTGACGAGCGGCAATCACGGCCAGACCGAGAAGCGCGTCGACGTTTCGGGTGTCGACGCGCAGCACCTGTTCGTAGCCACGACGCGCTTCGTCCAGCCGGTCCGCCTGCAAGTCTTCGTAAGCACGGTTGAGAGGCTGCTCCGGTGTCGCTCGGGGATGGCTTGGGCGGAACAATGCCGGCGCTTCTCCGTGCGGGATATTTACCGCTTCCCTTGCTGGGCGGTCCGCACGCGACGTGGCGGCGGATGCTCCGGGTGCTTGGCGCGGCTGCGCTGGGGTCAATTCCGGGGCCAGCCACCCCGGCGGTGGCGCCACAGCTACCACCGGGGTGGCTGGCAGGACCGCCTGGGTTAGCCGCGCTGGCGTTGCCGCCGGTCGGCCCATCGAGCTGCCGCCGATGGACTGCAACTGCCACCAGAAGTAGCCCCCGATACTCAGCATCGCCACGCCGACCAGGCCAAGGAAGAGCCACAACGACGCGTGTGAACGGGGCGCCTCTTTGGCGGCAAACACGTTTCTTGCCGCGGCGCGCCCGGCTGCCTGGCGATTTGCGGCGTCAGCGAACGTGGGCTCCTCTCTCCCCTGTGGCCGCGGTATCGCACTGGCTGCCGCGTCCGTCGGGTCCGCGTCGAGATGCCGCGAGACCTGCGCTAGCTGGCCTGGGTGAGGATTGGGCAATGACTCGAGGGGGTCGAGGGCCATTTCGTCCGCAGGAGCGGCGGCCTCCACACGGCTCGACGGGTCGGCCAGCCGCTTGGCTTCTTCGGCGCGCCGCAAGGCATCCATCAGCAGGCTCACTGAAGGGGCTCCGGATTACGGTCGGGAAGCGAGAACGGCCGGTAGACTTCATCGCTCTTGAAGAAATCTCGGTTGGGCAGGGACTGCCGGAAACTGCTGAAGTCGCCATCGATGGAAGCGTCCTTGATCACGGTCGGGCGCAGGATCACGACCAGTTCCGACTTGGTCGACGAATTGTTGCGATTGTTGAACACCTCGCCGAAGAAGGGGATGTCGCCCAGGCCTGGCAGGCGGCCGGTCCGGTTATCAAGCCGGTCCTCCATCAGCCCACCGAGGACCGCGATATCGCCGCTCTCGATGCGCATCATCGACTCGATCTCGCGCATGCGAATCTGCGGCACCAGGTTCTTGATGTTGTTGGCGGCGAGGCTTGGATTGGGGTCCTGTTTCAGCTCGGCGATACTGGAAATCGACGGGCGGACGTTCAGGGTTACGGTGCCACTGTCGCTGATCTGCGCGGTCAGGCTCATGAAGAAACCGATGGAAACGGACTGCGGCGTGGTCGTCGTCGTCACCGTGGCATTGGTGTTGGGACCGCCGGGAACGGTATCCTGCTTGACGTTGAAATAAACAAAGTCTTCCGAAACCTTGAGCGTCGCCGTCTGATTGTTGAGCACCGCCAGCTTCGGACTGGAAAGCACCTTGACGGTGCCAAAAGCGCGCAGCAGTTCCACGGTGGACAGCAGACTCACCGGGTTGAGGTCACGGTACTTGATGACATAGGGTGTGACGGCACTGGGCACGTTGGTTGTCAGGGTCGGTTTCGTGATGCTGTACTCGGTCCCGCTGGTCAGACGACTCCATTCGATGCCTTGCTGGTAGCCGTCGGAAAGTCCCACTTCAACGATCGTCGCTTCGATCAGCACCTGCCGCCGGGCGCTGCCCATGACCCGGTCAAGGAACTCCTGCACTTTTTCGTGCTGCTTGGCGGTGGCCCTGACGGTGATCACCCCTCCTTCCGGGTTGGCGATCACCGCTGCGGCTTCGCGGAAAGTCATCCGCTTGACGACCAGTGCACCCGTGTTTTGCAGCGTGGCCGGATTCGGACTGCCGGCCAACGTCGGCGTGACATGACTGCCACGCGCCGCGGCGATGGTCGGCGCCGTCGCTCCCGTCCCTGTGGTACTCTGCGATCCTACCTGCTCGGTCACGGTCTCGGTCGATCCTTCCGGGAAAACCTTGTCCGTTTCGTGCAGCAGGTCCTTCAGATTCTTCTCGAGAGACTCCCAGAAACGGTTCCTGGACTTGTTCTCGATCTGTATGCGGGATGTATTGCCGGTGCCCGCGACGCCACCGCCACCGGTCGCCAGCGCGCTGGTTGAAATCTGCGTATTGGTCGATATCGTACCCGTGACATCACGAGCGATATTGACGTAGTCCACCTTGTAGTTCTTGAGGTAGGGCGTGTCAGGCATCACCGCGAGGTTCGGCCCTTCGATCTCGAAGCGCATATCGACCTGCTTGGCAATGCGGCTGAGCAGTTGCGGCAAGGTCTGGTCAATGGCGTTGAGCGTCACCACCCCGGTGATTCCAGGATGGATGTCCACATTCAGCCTGGCGTCCCGCGCGAGGGCAAAAAGCAGATCGTGCACCTGGACGTTGTTCACGACGACGCTATAGGTTTCGGTTCTACCCGTCGCTCTGGGGCGGGGCAGCGATACACTCTGGTGAACGGGCGGCGGAATTGATCCCTGCGCGCGAAGCACGCTGTCGGCCTGCAGATGTCCCGCACCCGGCCCTCCGGTGAGCGTACCCGGTGTGCAGGCGCCGAGGAGGGCCGGCAGCACAATGGCACTGAGAACGCTGAGAGCACTGACAGTTCGCAAGGGCACGCTCGACAATGATCCGGTCAAAGGTGAGGTGATGTTACCACGTAAGTATTTTCGGAAGGCTCAAATGATCCTCCGGCGCGACTCGCTGGAGCTGGCACTACAGGCCATCACCGCGCTTCGGCCGAGCAGCTTCCTGACTCTGCCCGCCGGTCGTGCGGCGCGGCCGGACGCGGACGCCCTGCGCGGCCAATGAAAAACCCCGCCGAGGCGGGGTCTGTCTCTGGGCAAGGACGGTGAAGTGAAATACGACTACTTCTTTGCGGCGCCGGCGTCCGGTTTCTTTGCATCTTGCTCAGCGTCTTGCTTTGCTTTGCTGCTTGCCTTCTTGTCCGCTGGAGCTGCCGTAGCTGGAACAGGTGCCGATGTGGTCTTGGCTGCCGGCGCACTTGCCGCGGCGGGGGTGGCAGGCGCCGCCGGCTTGACGGGCTCAGCCTGGGCTGCGGGAACTGCCGCAACTGTCGGAGCGGGTGCCCCTGCACGCTTGACCGGCGCCGGGGTGGCTGGCGTTGCTGGTACACTTGCCGCTGCGGGGGTGGCTGCCGGAGCCATCGGCTTGGCGACCGTAGCGGGCGATGCAGCGGGAGCTACCAGGCCAGGTGGCTGCTTGGCCGCTTCGCCGGCCTTGGCGGCGGTCGGCCCGGTCAACGTCACGTCGCTCTTCATCTTGCCCAGGACTGCCGGACCAATTCCGGGAACCTTGGTCAAATCGTCGACGGCCTTGAACCCACCGTTCTTGGTCCGATAATCAATGATCGCCTTGGCCTTTGCCGGGCCAATGCCGGTGAGCATCTGCAGTTCCTTCTCGTTGGCGGTATTGACATTGACCGCCGCAAAGGAATTCAGCGCGATCATCAGCAGACCGGCCAACAGGGCAATGAGCTTGTGCATTAGGTTCCTCCTCGGTAGATGGGATTGGCAAACCACCAGGCATCGCTCTGCATGGCGCCCGGCAAGCTTCTTCTAACGCGCACCGGCCGCTTTTCGTTGACCCCAGTGCACAGATGCTTGCGCGTCGTGGTACTGCGGGTTAGTTCCTTGATCGATTCCGGCAGGGCTCATCTTCGCAGTGCCTTGCGGTAACCCAGGGCCACCGATATCGCGTTGGCCACCGCCTTGATCGGCGCCACCCAGGCCGGGTTGTGGCGATCGGAGGGTGCCGAGACGGAGACCCCGGCGACCAATTGGCCCTCGTCGTCGCGGATAGGCGCCGCAATGCAGCGCAGGCCGATCTCGGCCTCCTCATTATCATCGGCAAATTCGTGCCGGCGAATTTTGTCGAGCTCCTTTTCCAGAGCGTCGAGATGGGTCAGCGAGTGCGGCGTCTTGCCCGGCAGGCCGGTACGTCGGGCATAAGCGCGCACCTCGGCGGCCCCGTCAGCGGCCAGGAACAGCTTGCCGACGGAGGTCAGATGCAGTGGTGCCCGGCCACCGACCAGGTAGACCACACGCACCAGCGAGCGGCCACTCGAAGTGCGCTCGATGTAAATGATCTCGTCATCGCGGCGAATGCCGAGATTGACGGCCTCGCCGACCGCTTCGTGCAACTGCTGCATGTACGGCCTAGCCACCTGGCGAATGCTGATCCGCGACTTGACGATATTGCCCAATTCGAGCAGGCGGATGCCTAGCGCGTATGTTCCAGCTTCGTGCCGCTCGACGATCGCGGCGTTGCTCATCGCCGCGAGGATGCGGTGCGCGGTTGACGGGTGCAGTCCGCTGCTCTTGGCGAGAATCTTGAGACTCACGGGTTCCGGCATGGTGGCCAGTACTTCGAGCAGCGACATCATGCGCTCGATGACCTGTATCGAAGCTTTCTCTGCCTGTTGTTCGGCCATCGACTTCCTGTCGCCTCTTTCGTTTTTCCTGCCGGCGAAATACCATTGGACGCTCCGCCACTCCGCCGCAGCACCTTGTGCGGCGCTTTATCTTACCATCATCAATGCCGGCTCATCGCGAGGCTATCCGCCGCTACGCAGGAACGACGCGTGAACCCTGACAGGCGATCTCTGCCGAGCCACACAGCGGCCACCGTCATCCTGGTGCACGGCCTGTGGACGCCGGCCGCTGTGTTTGCCCTGCAAGACCGTTGGCTGCAGCAACATGGCTACCGTCCACTGCGCTTCGGCTATCCCAGCGTACGCCTGAAGCTGTCGCAGAACGTGCAGGGGCTGCAGCACTTTGTTGCGACGACGGACGCGACCGAAATCCATCTGGTCGGCCACAGTCTCGGCGGACTCGTCATTCTGGACATGTTGCGGCAAATGCCGGATCCTCGCCTGCGCCGGGTGGTACTGCTTGGCACACCCTGCCTCGACAGCCACTGCGCGCGACGACTGGCGGGGCTGGCGGGAATGCCCGCGCTTCTTGGCCGCTCTATCATGGAGTGGTTGTCTCGCGCGTCCGACGCTACAGTTGGGGCCGGATCTGCCGTAGAAGTGGGTGTACTGGCCGGTACGCGCAGCGTCGGCCTGGGCCGTCTCGTTCCCGGCTTGCCCCAGCCCAACGACGGCGTGGTAGCGCTGGCGGAAACGCGACTGGCCGGCGCCGCCGACTCCATCGAGCTGCCCATAGCGCACTCGGAGATGCTCGCCTCGCGGCGCTGTGCCGCGCAGATCGCGTCGTTCTTGCAGACAGGTCGTTTTCAACATGATCGACAAGACTAGAAATTGCTTCTTGCCGCTCGCGCTGGCCCTCTGGGTCGCCGGCTGCAGCAACTTCGGTTACTACGCGCAGGCGATCAACGGACACCTCGATGTGATGCGCGCAGCCCTGCCAATCAACGACATCGTTGGCGATCCTGCCAGCGACCCAACACTCAGGAAGAAGCTTGAGGAGGTGCAGTCCGTACGCGAGTTCGCCAGCCGCGCATTGGGCCTGCCTGACAACAACAGCTATCGTGCCTACGCCGACGTCGGGCGCCCCTACGTGCTGTGGAATGTCTTCGCGGCGCCTGAATTTTCCCTGCAATCAAAGCGTTGGTGCCTGCTGATGGTGGGCTGCGTGAACTACCGCGGCTACTACGACCGGCAGGCCGCCGAACGCCTGGCAGCGGAGCTGCGCGAGGACGGTTACGACACTTTTGTCGGCGGTGTGCCCGCCTACTCGACGCTGGGCTACTTCGACGACCCGGTGCTGAACACCTTCCTGCGCCTGGGTACCCAGGAAGTCGCGCGGACCGTGTTTCATGAACTGGCACACCAGGTCGTTTTTGTGCCGGACGATTCGCCCTTCAACGAGTCCTTCGCCACAACGGTGGAGAACGAAGGACTGCGGCGCTGGCTGGCGATTCATGCCACTCCAGAGCAACTGAATGCTTTCGAGGCGCAGCAGGTACGCAGAGTGGCCTTTGCCGGGCTGATGCGCGATTACCGCAAGAAATTTCAGGATCTCTATGAAACGCCTCCTGCCAGCGATCACCGGCACGACGGCAAGCTCGCGCTGCTCGCCGCGTTGCGGCGCGATTACGCCGATCTGAAGACAAGTTGGGGCGGCTATGCCGGCTACGACCGGTTCTTTGGCGAGGATTTGAATAACGCCAAGCTGGTATCACTCGCTCTCTACAGTGAGCTGGTGCCGGCCTTCGAGGTTCTGCTGGCGCAGCATAATCACGACTTAGCGCTGTTTTACCAGAGCGTCGCCAGCCTGGCGACGCTCGGCGCGGAAGCTCGGCGTGACTCGCTGACCCGGCTACTCCTCGCCTCCCGCGACACCAGGCAGGCACGCGCCAGCGTTAACGTCGATACAACGGAGATCCATTGAGGCCAGGCACCTTCCTCAAGCTTCCCGCTTGGCTGCCGATACAGTCTGTATGGCAGCCAAGCGGGCGACATGCACGAGGAAGCGAGGTGATATCATGGCGGGGAAATGGAGCAAGGTGTTCGCCATCGCGGCGTTGGCGTTGCTCTGGGCGGTACCCGTGCAATCGGCTGGCTATCCGACGGAAGAGCAGTTCCGTCAGGCGTTGAACGACATCGACGGACTGGTTCGCTGGGAGGGAATGTCGTTGGAGGTGCTGGATGCGCAGAAAAATGGCCTGACTCGTCCCCTGCTCTCGGCAGGTCTCAACCTCGACACCAATTCCTGCGTTGTGTTCTTCAACACGCAGCCGGAAGACGGCCTGACGCAGTTTTTCGCCGACATCGCCGAAAGCGACATGCCGCTGCTACTGCGTGCGATGTGTGTGCACGAGGTTACGCATTGCATCGAGCAGCGCGAAGCCTATGTGCGCGAGGATTTCGACAAGGTTCTGCCGCCGGTGTACCAGCAAGACAACATGACTATCCAGGGCTATTCCTCGGTGGTCAAGAGCGGCGTCGTGGAAACCTGGGGCGAAGCCTTGGCGGATATCAGCTCGCTTCTCTACTTGAAGCAGACCGTTCCCGACCAATGGCTTGACCTGGCCCATCGCATCAGCGCCATGCGCCACCAGCTCGCCGACAAGTGGCCGCAGCATGACACCTCGGTATGGCTCGAGCGGCTGATCGACGCCAATCCCGCTAGCGGCGAAGCCGGCAGCCTGTTCGAAGCAGCCTTTCGTTACCGCAGGCAATTCCGGTGAATCCTGCGCCTTCCCGGATCAGCACACTGCGGCACCAGGTACGCGCGCGACCGCGGCTCCTTGCTGCCTGTGCCGTGGCCGTGCTCACTTTCTTCGCGCTGCCGGCGGAGTTCACCTCCTCGACCCGAGCCCTGGTCACCTGGGACGTCGGTGCGCTTCTATATCTGATACTCGCTTGGGTGATTATGGCCCGCGCGTCCCTGGACCACATGACGCGGCGTGCGCGCATGCAGGATGACGGTGCTGCGGTCGTTCTCTTCCTGACTGTGGCCGCTGCGGTGGCCAGTATTGCTGCCATCGTCCTTGAACTTTCCGGGCTGAAAACTCTCACGCCAAGTCGGCAAAGCCTGCGCCTGGCTTTGGTCGCGGTGACCTTCGTGGCATCCTGGATGCTTGTGCATACCTCGTTTGCCCTCCACTACGCGCACGCCTATTACATTTCCCTCGCCAAACACGGCAATAGCCCCCTCAAGTTTCCCGGTAAGGACGCCCCAGTCTATATGGACTTCCTTTACTTTGCCATGGTCGTCGGCATGACTTCCCAAACCGCAGATATCGCCATCGCCAGCTCGCGGATGCGCCGCCTGGCGATGGCGCAGGGGATAATCGCCTTCGCCTTCAACACCACTCTGCTGGCTCTGACGGTCAACATTGCTGCCAGCCTGCTCGGCTGAATGCGTGTGGCGAAGGAGGGTTTGCGAGGCAAGCTTGGCGTGGACCCCGCAAGGTCTTCGGTCCGGCCTCGAACAGGGACCGTCGATCACGCAAACAACTCGGCTTGCTTCAAGGTAAGGGCTGCCTCGTCCTTGGCAGCAAGCTTCGGCTCACCGTCTATCGGCCACTCGATTCCCACAGCAGGGTCGCACCACAGCAAGCTGCGCTCGTAATCGGGAGCGTAATAGTCGGTGGTCTTGTAAAGGAATTCCGCTGTTTCGCTGAGCACCACAAAGCCATGGGCAAAGCCTTCCGGCACCCAGAGTTGCTTCCTGTTTTCTGAGCTCAGATGAACACCCACCCATTGAGCAAAGGTTTTTGAGCTTTTTCGCAGGTCGACCGCCACATCGAAGACCTCTCCCTGGAGCACACGCACCAGCTTGCCCTGCGGGTTCTGAATCTGGTAGTGCAAGCCTCGGAGGACATTCCTGGTAGATTTTGAGTGGTTGTCCTGCACGAAAACCCGCTTGAGGCCGGTGGCTTGTTCAAAGGAACGGGCGTTGAAGCTTTCGAAAAAGAAGCCTCGATCATCGCCGAATACCCTGGGCTCGAGGACCATGACGTCAGGAATCGCGGTTGGCGTCGCAGCCATCAAAATGTCCTCTCCCGCAGAAGACTCAACAGATATTGTCCGTAACCATTCTTGGCCAGCGCCTGCGCCATTTTTTCCAGTTGGGCGGAATCGATCCATTTCTGGCGCCAGGCGATTTCTTCCGGTGAGGCGACCTTGAGACCCTGGCGACGTTCGATGGTCTGGATGAATTGGCTGGCTTCGAGCATCGATTCGTGCGTACCGGTATCCAGCCAGGCATAGCCGCGGCCCATGATTTCGACGCTTAGTTGGTTCTTTTCAAGATATATCCGGTTGACTTCGGTGATTTCGAGTTCGCCGCGCGCCGACGGCTTGATGCTCCTGGCAATGTCGACCACATGGTTGTCGTAGAAATACAGACCGGTCACCGCATAGTTTGATTTGGCTTCTTGCGGCTTTTCTTCGAGACTCGTGGCGCGTCCCGTTTCGTCGAAAGCAACCACGCCGTAGCGCTCAGGGTCCTGCACGTGGTAGGCAAAGACGGTGGCGCCAGTCTGCTGGGCGCTCGCTTTGGCCAGCACCCTGTTGAGCTCGTGACCGTAGAAGATGTTGTCGCCCAGGACCAGCGCAGAATCATCGTTACCGATAAATCCTTCGCCGATGATGAAGGCTTGCGCCAGGCCATCCGGGCTGGGCTGCACCGCGTAGTCGAGGCTGATGCCCCACTGACTGCCGTCGCCGAGCAATTGCTCGAAGCGCGGTGTGTCCTGTGGCGTTGAAATGATGAGGATGTCCCGCATACCGGCCAGCATGAGCGTGGTGAGCGGGTAGTAGATCATCGGCTTATCGAAAATCGGCAAGAGCTGTTTCGAGATCACCAGAGTAGCCGGATACAGGCGGGTGCCTGAACCGCCAGCGAGGATGATGCCTTTGCGCATGATGAGTTGCTCGCTTAGAGAATCTGTTGCAGGACATGGTCCAGCCCGTGTCGCCAGTCGGGCAGGTGCAGGCCGAAAGTCGTCTTCAGGCAGCTCGTATCGAGGCGCGAGTTTTCCGGACGCGGGGCAGGCAGCGGGTAAGCCGAGGTGGCAATCGGCAGGATGTTTTCAGGCGCAAGTTTGAGTGACCGGCCAGCGGCATTGGCGGCACGAACGACGGTGCGGGCGTATTCATGCCAGCTTGTCTCACCTCCGGCAACCAGGTGGTAGAGGCCGAAGGGAAAACCACGGTCACGGTCACGGTCACGCCCGTACCTGCCGAGGATCTGCGCCGTCACATCGGCGAGCAACGCGGCCGACGTGGGGGCGCCGAACTGGTCGGCAACAACATTGATCGCGTCACGTTCGGCGGCAAGGCGCAGCATCGTTCTGGCAAAATTTGCACCGTGTGCACCAAACACCCAACTGGTACGGAATATGAGGTGCTTGGCGCCGCTGTCTTGAAGGGCCTGCTCGCCGGCGAGTTTGGTTCTGCCATAGACGCTTTGCGGGTTGGGCCGGTCGTCCTCCGTATAAGCGCCTTGCCGGGTACCATCAAACACATAGTCTGTCGAGTAGTGGACCACCAAAGCGCCGACTTTCGCCGCTTCCTCGCCAAAAACACCAGGGGCCCGGCCGTTGATGGCGAGCGCCTGTTCCGGCTCGGCTTCGGCCCGGTCGACGGCCGTGTAGGCAGCGGGGTTGACGACGATGTCCGGTCGGGCTGCCGCCAGCAGGCGGCGAATTGCGGCAGGGTCAGCGAGATCGCATTCCGACTGGTCGACCGCGATAATCTCTCCCAGGGGAGCCAGGGCCCGCTGGAGTTCGAAGCCGACCTGGCCATGCATTCCGGTGAGCAGGATTTTCATCGTCAGGTTCCGTACTGTTGGCCAACCCACTTCTTGTAGGCACCGCTGGTGACGTTATGCACCCACGACTGGTTGTCGAGATACCACTGCACGGTCTTGCGGATACCGCTCTCGAAGGTCTCGGCGGGTTTCCAGCCGAGTTCGCGTTCGATCTTGCCGGCGTCGATGGCGTAACGCCGGTCGTGACCGGGACGGTCCGCGACGTAGGTGATTTGCGCCAGGTACGGCTGGCCGTCGATTCTCGGTTTCAGTTCGTCGAGGATGGCGCACAGCGTGTGGACGACTTCGAGGTTGGGCTTTTCGTTCCAGCCGCCAATGTTGTAGGTCTCGCCCACACGGCCCGCCTCCAGCACGCAGCGGATGGCGGAACAATGGTCCGTGACGTAGAGCCAGTCCCGGACCTGCTGGCCATCGCCGTAGATCGGCAGCGGCTTGCCGGCGAGCGCGTTGTGGATGACCAGCGGGATGAGCTTTTCCGGGAAGTGGTAGGGCCCGTAGTTGTTGGAGCAGTTGGTGGTCAGTGCCGGCAGGCCGTAAGTGTGGTGGTAGGCGCGCACCAGGTGGTCGCTGGCAGCCTTGCTGGCAGAGTACGGGCTGTTGGGTTCATAGCGCGTCGTCTCGGTGAAGGCCGCTTCACCCTGGGCCAGCGAGCCGTAGACTTCGTCGGTAGACACGTGCAGGAAGCGGAACGAGTTCTTCGCTTCGCCGACCAGGTGGCTCCAGTAAGCACGCACGGCTTCCAACAGGCGGAAGGTGCCGACGATGTTGGTCTGGATGAACGCTTCCGGGCCATGGATACTGCGGTCGACGTGGGATTCGGCGGCAAAATTGACCACGGCTCGGGGTTGGTGGTCGGCAAGGAGTCTGGAGAGCAGGTCAAAGTCACCAATGTCGCCCTTGACAAAGCAGTGACGGGCGTCATTCTGGAGCGAGGCGAGGTTGTCGAGGTTGCCGGCATACGTGAGTGCATCGAGATTGATGACCCGTTCGTCGGATTGAGCCAGCCAATCGAGAAGGAAGTTGCTGCCGATGAAGCCGGCAGCGCCAGTAACAAGCAGGGCCATATTTACTCCACTCTGACAGATCTCGCGAGCTTACCTCAATTGTCGACATTCGTGGGTCTGGCGGACACTGCGAAGGCCATCACCGCACATTGTGTCCAGAGAACGCTGGCTTGACGGCGTATGGGCTGATGCCACCACTGACGGGGTCGCACGTAGTCTCGCGACGATCGAAATTTACCGCGCAATGCACGTATAACTCTGGCGGACTGGCACAATGGCGAGGGGCGTCCGGAAGCAGTCTCAAGTGGGCACGCGAGCCGGGTTGACGCTCAAGCGCGAGGAACATGACGATGGGCAAGTGGAGTTCACGGTTGGCGGGAGCGATTACGGGTTTCCGGCCTGGTCCCTTCGGTCGTAAGGCTTCGTCTGGGCGATCGATGAGTGCGCAGCCCCTGGGCTACGCACTTGACGCCTTCACGGCGAGTGACATCGGTTGCGTGCGCAGTTCGAACCAGGACTCGCTGGCCTTCGTTTCGCCGAAAGCGCCCGAGGTCCGCCGGCGCCTCGGAGTGTTGGCGGTGGTGGCGGACGGCATGGGTGGGCACAACGGGGGTGAAGTAGCGAGCGCGATGGCCGTGGACACGATCTGTCGCCACTATTTTGCCACGCCGGGCGATGACCCTGGGCAGGGTCTGGCTCTGGCCCTGCGCGCGGCAAATAGCGCGATATTTCAGGCCGCCGAGGCGGACAGTGAGCTTGATGGAATGGGAACGACGGTGACCGCCATGGTTCTGGTGGGCGAGGGCGTTCTGTTCGCGCATGTCGGCGACAGCCGTTTATATCGTTGCTTTGCCGGCCAGAGCACGCAACTGACTGAGGATGACAGCTTGGTCGCCGACATGGTGAGAAAACGGCTGATTGCCAGTGAACAGGCGCGCCACCACCCGGCCCGCAACGTCCTCCTGCGCTCTCTCGGCACACAAGCAAAACTGTCGATCGTGACCCAGCGTTGCGACCCGCTGCGGATCGGCGACCGCTTCGTGCTCTGTTCCGACGGTCTGTGGGACACTGTCGAACCCCAGGAGATTGCCGGAATAGCGGCATCCCTGGACGCCGAGCGTGCGTGTCGCCAGATGATCGAGCTGGCACGCGACCGTGGTGGCAGCGACAACATCTCCGTGATCGTCATTGCCATCCATGCTGCTGAAGGAGCGGCTGAGCCGCTTCCCCATGGCCTCTGAGACCTGACTGGCGGTCCTCTTGCGCCACCCACCTGCCATCCCCGACGGTCAGTCTCGTCGACAGTGATCGAGGGCCCGAGGGATCAAGGCATCAGGCGGGTGCACCACGTTCAATGACAACACCCACGCGTTGCACGCCGCGCATCATGCCGAGCTTGGCGATCGAGACGCGCACCCAGGTGGCACCAAAGTCCTCAAGCAGCAAGGTCGCCACGTATTCGGCGAGCCTTTCGAGGAGATTGAAGTGCCGGGCGCCAAGCTCGGCGCGCAGGCGGTCGACGACGACCGAGTAATCGATAGTGTCGCGGATGTCGTCGCTCGCTCCGGCGCTGGCGGTTGAGGTGCCGATTTGCAGCGAAATTTCGACCGTCTGCGGCATCGCCTTTTCGCGCGGGTAGATGCCGATCAGCGTCGATGCGCGAAGGTCTTCGATGAAGATGATGTCCATACGGCTGTGTGCCATGTCGGTGTAAAATGGGCTGCCGGGCGCGAGGCTCCTGGCGACGACAGTTTGCGCATTCTAACCCAGAGCACCACCGACTATCCCAACCACACCCGATGCCTCCGTTCTTGATCACCCTCGCAGTGATCCTTGCTGCGTATTTGCTCGGCTCCATTTCCTTCGCGCTGGTAGCCAGTCGCCTTTGCGGGCTTGCCGATCCACGTAGCTACGGTTCGGGGAACCCTGGCGCCACCAATGTGTTACGCAGCGGCCACAAGGGTGCGGCGATCCTGACCTTGATCGGTGATGCGGCCAAAGGGTGGCTGGCCGTTTTTCTGGCCAGCAGGTACTCCGCGGAATACGGCTTGACTGGCTACACGGTGGGGCTGGTAGCGTTGGCGGTTTTTTTCGGCCACTTGTTCCCCGTCTTTCTCAAGTTCAAGGGGGGGAAAGGGGTGGCCACTGCTGCTGGCGTATTGCTGGCTATCGACCCCTGGCTGGGTCTGGCGACCTTATGCACCTGGCTATTCATCGCCTTCACGCTGCGCTATTCGTCACTGGCGGCATTGGTGGCGGCTGCTGCGGCACCTATCTACGCCTTTCTGTTGTGGGGAAACAATGGCCTGGTGGCCGTCGTCGGTATCCTTTCGATGGCGCTGATTGGCAAGCACTGGCAAAACCTGCAGCGCCTGATGGCCGGCACAGAGCCAAAGATCGGCCCGCGGAAGTCCTAGTGGCGCGAAACTCACTGCCGGCCGATCGACAGCGACGCTAGGTGTCGGTCAGCGGCCAGCGCGGGCGCACGGCGAAAGCGCCTGCCGGCTTGGCAGGAACCCCCGCCTGGGTCCGCAGGGCTCCGGCCAGCGCGATCATGGCGCCGTTGTCAGTACAGAATTCAAGCTCGGGGTAGAAAACGGCAATCCTTGCCGTCGCAGAATGAGCATCAAGCTGGCGGCGCAGCTCGCGGTTGGCGCCGACGCCACCCGCCACCACCAATTGCTGCAGACCGCTCTCTGATACAGCGCGTAGCGCCTTGCTGACCAGCACTTCGACAATGGCGTCCTGGAATCCGCGCGCAATGTCTGCCCGCTGCTGGTCGCTGACTGCCCCCAACTCGCGGACCCTGGTGACCACGGCCGTCTTTAGACCACTGAAGCTGAAATTCAGATCGCCGGACTTCAACATCGGGCGTGGCAGCCTCACTTCGTCGCGTCGACCACGTTCGGCCAGCGTTGCTAGCGCGGGGCCGCCGGGGTAGCCAAGACCGAGCAGTTTGGCGGTCTTGTCGAAAGCTTCACCGGCCGCGTCATCGAGCGTTTCGCCCATCAACTCGTATTCGCCGACGCCGACCACGCGCATCAGCTGGCTATGGCCACCCGAGACGAGCAAGGCGACAAAGGGGAAGCGTGGCGGGTTGCGCGAGAGTAGCGGTGACAGCAGGTGACCTTCGAGGTGATGAACCGGCAAGGTTGGCACCCCCAGTGAGGCCGCCAGCGCTTCGGCAAATGCCGCGCCAACCAGGAGCGCCCCTGCCAGTCCCGGACCCTGCGTGTAGGCAACGGCACCAATCTCGGCCAGCGAGCAGCCGCTGTCGGCCAGCACCTGGCGAAGCAGCGGTACGAGGCGTCGAACATGATCGCGGGAAGCGAGTTCCGGCACCACGCCGCCATAGTCCTCGTGCATGCGCACCTGTGAGTGCAGGGCGTGCGCAAGAAGCCCGCCGCCAGCGTCGGTGCTGTACAGCGCGACCCCCGTTTCGTCACACGAGGATTCGATTCCGAGAACCAGCATCAGGCGTATCTACCCCGAGCGGTGCATACAGGGCCGGCGAGCGAAGAACAGACGAATCTGCAAGAACGGTCCCGGCGACTCAGCCGGTGATGTATTTTTCCATCTGCTCGATGATGAACTGCTGCGCGCAGATCGTTTCCTTGACCACATCGCCGATGGAAACGACGCCGACCACCTGCCCATCGGTGTCGATTACCGGCAAATGGCGAAAGTGCTTGTCGGTCATGATCGCCATGCACTCGTCAACCGTCCGGTCAGGGGTGACATAGAGCACCTTGTCGGTCATGATCTCGCGCACCGGGGTATCGCGCGACGCCTTGCCGTAGAGAATCACCTTGCGGGCGTAATCTCGCTCCGAAAAGATGCCCACGAGGTGCTTGCCGTCGAGCACGAGAACCGCGCCGACATTGTGATCGGCCATCACCTGCAAAGCGTGAAAAACAGCGTCGTCCGGAGAGACGATCACCAGTGGGCCGCTCTTGCCGGCAAGGATTTGCCTGAGTGTCTTCATGAATCGTTCTTTCTGGTCAGGAAGTTCCTACCATACTAGAGCGTCAGGCGTTGCTTGCCAAGGGGTACGAAGCGCGGTGCCTTCGGTAAGCGAGCGGCCGAGGCGCCAATCCGCTCCGCAGCGCTGACCTAACGCAATCCGGCAGCATATTCGGCGACGGCTTCGATCTGGTGGTCGGAGAGCTTGCCGGCGATGGTCCGCATCACTTTCTCGGAATCATTAGCACGCTCGTGATGCCGGAAGGTCTTCAACTGGTTCGCCGTATACTCCGCGTACTGTCCGGCCAACCGCGGATACTGTGCGGGCAGACCGGCGCCGGCCGGGCCGTGACAGCCGGCGCAGGCCGGGACCCCCTTTTCGAAGTCACCCATGCGCCACAGGGTCTTGCCTTCGGCCAGGAGTTTTTCCTCCTTGGCCACCGCGGGTTTGAGTGTTTGCTGCGCGAAATAGACCGACAGACTCTTCATGTCTTCGTCGGTCAGTGCGGCGACCATACCGCTCATGATCGCGTTGTCGCGCAAGGCCGGCTTTCCGTCCACTGATTTGAAGTTGCTCAACTGTTTGTACAGATACTCGGAAATCTGGCCGGCAAGAATCGGATTGGCTGGCACCGGGCTGTTTCCATCGGCACCGTGACAGGCGACACACACGCCCTCGGCGATTTCCTTGGCTTTTGAGAGGTCAGGCTTGGCCTGTTCTGTGGCGAAGGCGGGGAAACTGGCGGCCAGGAGAACCGCAAGTACCGTTGTACGAATCATGTCCAGACTCCCATTGACAACATTGACAAATCTTAGGCCCGAGAAGCGGAGTTACAAACCTGCTATTCTATATCAGTTTGCCGTCCCGACGCGCGTCGCCAGCGTCTCCACCTACTCGCGGGTTCCTTGATGCCCCTTTTCCAGAATGCCGCTTTTGACAAGACGGTCGCCGACTTGCGTGACCTGCCCACCGATTCTCAATGTGAAGTCGCCTTTGCCGGACGCTCGAACGCCGGGAAGTCCTCGGCAATCAATACCCTGGCCAATCACTCGCGGCTGGCTTTTGTCTCCAAGACGCCGGGACGAACCCAGCACCTCAACTATTTCCGCCTCGAACCGGGCAAATATTTGGTCGACCTGCCCGGCTACGGCTTCGCCAAGGCACCGGAGGAAATCCGGTCGCAATGGGAAGCGCTACTGGCACCCTATCTACAGCACCGTGCGGCCCTGAGCGGTCTGGTTCTGATCATGGACAGCCGCCATCCTCTGACCGAACTCGATCTGCAAATGCTCGGCTGGTTTGCACCGACCGGCAAACCTGTTCATGTCCTGTTATCCAAGGCCGACAAGCTGACTCGCCAGCAGCAGGTGCTCGCTTTGCGTGCGGTCCAGGCAGCAGTGAAAGACATGGGTGGCCAGTGCACGGTGCAACTTTTTTCGAGTCTGCAGAAGTCGGGCGTCCCGGCAGCCGAGGCAGTTCTTGCCGCTTGGCTTGGCTTGACGACCAGGGACGAGACGCTGCCACCAACCGGCTTGTCGAGCGAAAGAAAAGCGCGCCCTAAGCAGCGCAGTGCCATGGGTTGGGGCGCTCGCAGCGCGGGCAGCCGCGGCAGGCAATGAACAAAAAAAACCCCCGGCAAAAGGGGGGGCCGGGGGTAATACATGCCTTATATGCATAAGGCGCCCGCTCAGGGAGGTGAAGCGGGAGATGGCGTGGCCATCTGCTAAATAGGAGTCGCGGGCGGCTCCGCCAGTTCCCCGCAAAAGTCGATTTTCCCCATCAATTGTGTCTATCTGATCGCAGCGAATTCTATGGACTACTCCGCACGCTTTCCCGCCACGCGCATGCGTCGCATGCGCCGCGATGACTTCTCCCGGCGCCTGATGCGTGAATCGCGACTGACCGCCGATGACTTGATCTACCCGGTGTTCGTCCTGGAAGGCGTCAGGCGCGCCGAACCGATCGTCTCGATGCCGGGAATCGAGCGGCAGAGCCTCGACCGCCTGCTGAGAACAGCCGAGCAGGCGCTATCGCTCGGCATTCCGGCCTTGGCCCTGTTCCCCGTGATCGACGCGGCGAACAGGACGCCGGCTGCCGCAGAAGCGTACAACCCTGCCGGCTTGGTGCCGCGCGTCGTCGCCGCACTGAAGCGCGAGTTCCCCGAACTTGGCGTGATCACCGACATCGCTCTCGACCCCTACACCAGCCACGGCCAGGACGGCCTGATCGACGCCGAGGATCCGCGCGGCTATGTGCTCAACGACGAAACGCTAGAGGTCCTCGCCAGGCAGGCGCTGGTCCATGCCCAGGCGGGTGCCGACATCGTCGCACCGTCCGACATGATGGACGGTCGCATCGGGCGAATTCGCCGTGAGCTTGACGCCGCCGGGCAGGTGCACACACGCATCCTGGCGTACTCGGCCAAGTACGCTTCGAACTTCTACGGGCCTTTCCGCGACGCGGTCGATTCGGCTGCCAAGCTCGGCAAGGGTAATAAATACACCTATCAGATGGACCCGGCGAACGGCGACGAAGCGCTGCATGAGGTGGCCTTCGATCTTGCTGAAGGTGCCGACATGGTGATGGTCAAGCCAGGGATGCCCTACCTGGACATCGTCCGCCGCGTCAAGGAAGAATTCAAGGTGCCAACCTATGTCTATCAGGTCAGTGGCGAGTATGCGATGCTCAAGGCAGCCGCACAGAACGGCTGGCTGAACGAGCAGGCTTGCGTTCTTGAAAGCCTGCTCGCTTTCAAGCGGGCTGGCGCCGACGGTATCCTGAGCTACTATGCACTGACTGCTGCCGCATGGCTCAAGGCTTCTGCCTGAAACCGGAAGCCGGGCGGCCGCGCCAGAATCCACGTAGCGACTGACTTTCCACGAAGCGGTAGAACAGCGCGCCGGCTGCGACGCTCGCCAGCCAGGCGATGATCATGCCGATCAGGTTCATCCATGGGTCGTATGCTGCGAAGCGCGAGAACAGGCCGCTGATCACGAGGCAGACGGGGAAGTGAACCAGGAATACCGAGTAGGAGATCTGCCCAAGGAAGGCGATCAGGCGCGCCCGTGGCCAGGTCTCCAGCAAACCAGTGCGGCGCGCCAGGCCAAGCGCCACTGCAACCAGCAGCGCGAGGGCAATGCGAGAACGATAGTCGAGCAGCAGCGCGATGACCACCGGCACGACGATCAGCAACAGCCATCCGGTCGCCTGCTTGCGGTTGGTCGCCCAGTAGGTCAGCACGCCAAGCGCGTAGGCGCCAAAGAAGTACACGCCCCAGATATCCCAGTCCGCGTGACGATTGAAGTGGTAGAGCGACGCCAGCGCCAGCGCCGCAACCAGCAGGGCACCCGCGACGTGCGTGCGATCGCCGCGGCGACCGATGCCCCGAGCCAGCCACAGCATTCCGAGCAGGAGCGCAAACAACTGGAAGTCGATGGCAATATACCAGACGCCGGCCGACAGACCCTCGTAACCGAGGATGCTTTGCAGCAAGAGTGCGTGCGCGACGATCTGCGGCACGGTTGGCACGCCGGGAAGCGAGTCATGGGCCATCAGGGCACGAGCAATGGCCGCACAGGCGATGGCGATCAGGACGGCGGCGAGGTAGGGCGTGACGAGTTTGAGGTAACGTCTCTGGACCAGCGCGAGCGGTTGGCTTGCCAGCAGAACGCCGGCGGGAGCAAGGCTCTGCGTGGCGAGAAAGCCGCCGATGACGAGAAAGGCCTGCACCGCAATGCGCGCGTCCTGGCTCAGCCAGGAGATCAGCGACGGCAGCAGCGGCAGGGCCTGATCAGACATCGGCCCGTAAAAAGCCAGGTGATGCAGAACGATCAACTGTGCAGCCACCGCCTTCAAGGCGTCGACGAAGGCCAGGCGGGGCGCCGCTGCAGCGGGCAGAGCCAGATCAGCCACCGAGGAAGCGCCGTTCGTACTCGGCGAAGGGTATCGGCTTGCTGAGCAGGTAACCCTGCATTTCGTCGCAGCCTTCACGGATCAGGAAGTCACGTTGTGCCTCGGTCTCGACGCCTTCGGCGATTACCGTGAGTTGCAGGCTGTGAGCAAGCGCAATGACCGCGCGGGAAATGGCACAGTCCTCCGTGTCGCTAGGTAGGCCGCGAACGAAGCTCTGGTCGACCTTCAACTTGTTGAGCGGCAGACGTTTCAGGTAGGCCAGCGACGAGTAGCCGGTACCGAAATCGTCGATGACCAGGCGGATGCCCATCGCCCGCAGGTTGTCCAGAACCTGCAGACTGCTCTCGGCATGGCTCATGATGGCGCTTTCGGTAATTTCCAGTTCAAGGAACTGCGCCGACAACTGAGAGGTCTCCAGCGTCTTGCGGACGGTTTCCTCGATGCGCCCGCGCGCGAATTCGACGCCGGAAACGTTCACCGACAGCACGCCCGGATTTAGGCCGGCGGCGACCCACGCCGCCCACTGGCCACCAGCAGTCCGCTGCACCCATTCGCCGATCGGCACAATCAGCCCCGATTCCTCGGCCAGTTTGATGAAATCCCCCGGCGGAACCAGACCCTGCTCCGGGCGCTGCCAGCGCAGCAAAGCCTCCGCCCCGACCACCTTGCCCGTGCTCAGCGAAAACTGGGGCTGCAGGTAAACCCTCAACTCCTCGCGCTCGATCGCTCGTCGCAGGTCGGTCTCCATTTGCAGACGCTCCAGCGACGACTGGGTGAGATCCTTGGTGAAGAACTCGTAGGTATTACGGCCACGTTCCTTGGCCCGGTACATGGCTACATCGGCGTTCTTCATCAGGGTATCGCCGTCTTCGCCGTCCTGGGGAAAGACACTGATTCCGATGCTGGCACCGACAAAGAACTCGTGCTCGACAGTGACCGGAGAAGCCTGCAGGACGGTGAGGATCTTGTCGGCAATCATCGAGGCGACTGTGGGATCGACAATGTCCTCGATGACGATCAGAAACTCGTCGCCACCGAGCCTCCCGACGGTGTCTGATTCGCGCATCAGCCTCTCGAGGCGCAGCGCTACTTCACACAGAACGCGGTCGCCGGCCTGATGGCCAAGGGTGTCGTTGATGTTCTTGAAACGGTCGAGATCAATGAACAGAACGGCCAGTCCGGTCCTGTCGCGATGGGCACGTTGCAGTGCCTTGTGCAAACGGTCAGTCAGCAGCAGGCGGTTGGGCAGGCCAGTCAAGGGGTCGTGGTGGGCCTGATGATCAAGCTGGTCGTGAGCCCTGCGCAGTTCGGTGGTGTCGGAGAATACCCCGACATAGTGCGTGACCCGCCCGTCCGCGTCGCTGACCGCGCTGATCGTCAGCGACTCGACAAACTCCTGGCCGTCCTTGCGCCGGTTCCAGAGTTCGCCCTGCCAGCGCCCGCGACTGCGCAGGGCCTGCCACATCGCGACGTAGAGCGAAGGCTGCTGACGTCCCGACTGCAGGATGCGCGGATTACGGCCGATTACTTCATCCTCACGGTAACCAGTGATCTCGGTGAAGGCGCGGTTGACGGCGATGATGTTGCCATCCGGCGAGGTGATCGTGATGCCTTCCGCGCTGCTGTCGAAAACCGTCGCTGCCTGCTGCAGACGCACTTCCATCTTTCTTCGCTCGGTGATGTCGAGCATCACGCCAATCAGACCGCCGCCGGGCTCTCCAGGCTCGCCATAGGTGGCTTTATGGAAGACGACATCGCGGTAGCCGCCTTCAGCGTCCCGGACCTTGGCTTCGTATACCTGCGAGCCAGATCGCTGGAAGAGCGCGTCGTCGGCCGCCTTGTAACGATCGGCCAGGTCACGTGGGCCAAAATCGTAGACCGTGGCGCCGATTATGTCGCCACGTTTCTTGCCGGTGAAGTCGAGAAAAGCCTGATTGCAGCCGAGATAATGGCCGTCCCGGTCTTTGTAGAAAACCGGACCAGGAATTGCCTCGATCAACTGGCGCAGAAAATGAAGCTGTTGCGACAACTCCTGGGTACGTTCGACAACGCGTTGCTCGAGTTCGACATGACTTTGCCGCAAAGCTTCTTCGGCCGCTCGGCGAGCGGTGACGTCTTCGAACAACCAGACATGGCCTTCCTCCGGGTTTTCCGGGTTGGCCAGACTGCCGGTCACCCGGCACCAGAGGAGGCTGCCATCGGCCTTGCGGTACTCCACCTCGCCAAGGAACTTCCCGCACTCGTCGATGAGCAGACGAGCGCGCTCGCCTTTGTCGCTCCAGGCTTCTTCGCTGGCAAAGCAGACGCGCGTCGATTGGCCAATCAGTTGCCCCGGCAAATAGCCGAAGATCCTCTCGAAGCTCGCATTGCAGCGCTGGATGATTCGCTGACGGACAAAAGCGATGCCGATCGGTGCCCGCTCGAAGATCAGCGTCTGTTCGCGCAGCAGAGCGTCCATCGCCGTGGCCGCCAGGCGCTTCTCGGTGACGTCTTCATAGAGCCAGATGTAGCCCTCGTCGGGATTCGCCGGGTTGATCATGCTGCCGGTGATGCGGCCCCAGATCGCCGTGCCGTCGCGTCGATGGAAGACCGTGTCGCCGTCGTAGCTTCCGGTTTTTGCAATCATGGCGTACGCCCGGCGGCCGGTCTCGAGCCAGGCCTCATCACTCGGGTAGTAGATACGGTTTGATTTGCCGATCAATTCTTCCGGCGCGTAACCCAGAATCTCGGCGAAACGCCGATTACAGCGCTGGATGACGCGATCACGCAGGATCACGATGCCGGTTTTCGCATTCTCGAAAACCAGTTGCTGTTCGCGGAGCAGGCGGGCGTTGGCCTCGCGCGCGCTGACTTCCTGGGTGATGTCGCGAACGATCCACACCGTTCCCAGGCCCGGCGCATCCGGGTCGATCGCACGCGCGACGAGATGGGCGACGAAGGTGCCGCCGTCGCGGCGCGCCAACCGGGTTTCTAGATTCACGCTCTGGTCAACGCTCAGGCGGGAACGAGCTTCTCGGCGCAGGGCTTCGCAAGCCTCGTTGTTCGGGTAAAAAACGAGATCCGGCTGGCCGACCAGCGTTCCCGCAGCCCAGCCGAAGAGTTCCTCGGCGCGCGGGTTGCAGCGGTACACGCGGCGGCGGCGCGTGCATACCACGGCGATCCCCGAATGGTCGAGGATTGCCTTGTATTCGCGAAGCTGCTGCTCCGGCGAGCCCGGTGCTGTCATGTGGATGGGCACGCGCCCCCTGAAGGTGAAGGATCCTGAGTCCGCAAGCGCCGCAGGTGGCGCGGCAGGTCGAGAATGGATAGCAGTCGTATGTCAACGCAGGCCGGCTGGCGCGTCGATCGGCTCAGCCAGACGGTTTGCATGCCCAGACGCTTGGCGGTGCGCAGGTTGGACAACGAGTCTTCGACCATGATGCAGCGATGGCCCGCCAAACGTTCGCTGCACAACAGATGACGGAAGCCGCCAATGGCGGGTTTCGGCTGGAAGCGGATACGCTCAACCGAATAGATCGCCTCAAAACAGTCGCCAATGCCGCCGATTTCGAGCACTGCTTCACTGTACCGCAGCGGCGCATTGGAAAAAACGATCTTGCGCCCCGGCAAGCGGCGCAGCATGGCTCTCAAGCCACGCTCGAAGACCAGCATGCGCTCGAGATCCGGGAACTGATGCGTATGCCGGAGGAAATGATGTGGATCGGTGCCGTGGTGCCGCATCAAACCCAGCAGGGTGGCGCCGTAGCGCTGCCAGTAGTCCTCTCGAAGGCGTGTCGCATCATGTTCATCGACATTCAGGTGGTCACGGATGTACGTCACCATCGAACGGTGGAGATGCGGGAAGATGTGCCGACTGGCGTTGTGCAGTGTGTTGTCGAGGTCAAAAAGCCAGACCGGCGAAGCGGCTTTCAGCACGGCCTCCCGCTCAATGCGACTTGATCATCGTGCCGACCCCGTGGTCGGTCAGAATTTCCAGCAACAGGGCATGCTCGACACGACCGTCAATGATGTGCACACTCTTGACGCCGTTACGCGCTGCGTCGAGCGCCGCGCTGATCTTCGGCAGCATACCGCCGGACAACGTGCCATCAGTGACCATATCGTCGATCTGCTTCGGCGTCATGCCGGTAATCAAGCTGCCACTCTCGTCGAGAACTCCGGGGGTGTTGGTAAGCAGAACCAGTTTTTCGGCCTTGAGAATTTCGGCAATCTTGCCGGCCACCACGTCCGCATTGATGTTGTAGGTTTCGCCGCCCTTGCCGACCCCGATCGGCGCTACCACGGGGATGAAACCGCCGGATTCCAGGTGGCCGATCAACGAAGGGTCGATCTGGGTGATGTCGCCAACCTGGCCAACGTCGATGAGGTCCTCGGTATTGGCCAGGCTGGCCAGCAGCAACTTTTTGGCGCGAATGAAACTGCCGTCCTTGCCCGTCAGACCGACCGCCTTGCCACCGGCCTGATTGATCAGGTTGACCACGTCCTTGTTGACCTGACCGCCAAGCACCATCTCGACGATTTCCATTGTCTCGTCATCGGTGACCCGCATTCCCTGGATGAACTTCCCCTTCTTGCCTACCCGGCCAAGCAGGTTTTCGATCTGCGGACCTCCGCCATGGACGACGACCACGTTCATTCCGACCAGTTTGAGGAGTACGACGTCACGCGCGAAGCACTGTTTGAGCTTGTCGTCGGTCATCGCGTTGCCACCATACTTGACGACGATGGTCTTGCCGTGAAAGCGTTTGATGTACGGCAGGGCCTCAGCGAGAATCGCGGCCGCGTCGGAGGGTGTGATCAGGCGATCGGCCATGGCTGAAATTCCGGTGATGGCTGGCGGATTTTACTGGGCGCAGAGGCAAAGGCAAGCCGCTCAATACGCGCTCGGCTGGCCCGGTGGCAGACTACTGCCGTTCCTTTCCAGTCGGTCCTCGATTTCGCCCATAGAGGCGGCCAGGCTGTTCCCTGACTGCTCGATTGCGGTCAGCAGTTCCTTTTCGAGCCGATCGAGTCTGGCCAGGATGGTCGGATCAGCGGGTACTGACGATCCAGCACTTCGGCCAGCCAGTTTTTGCAGTTCCACCTCAAGAAAGCTGCGCAGCTCGGTGAAGCGTGATGCTTCCGCTTTGTCTGCCAGCTCGCGGTTGAGCTGCAACTCCTGTGCATTACGGCGAGAGTCAAAGAGCGCAGAGGCCTGCATGTAGACCACGAAAATCAGGAAAAAGGCGGTGATGAAGGCAACCACCCCAAGCATGACCACTCCGAGCGGCGCCTGCACGTCCGCCAGTCCGAGCGAGAGCGTCGTCGGCGCGAGGAAAGCGCTCCAGTTGAGTGCTGAAAAAGCGGCGATGGCGCCGAGAATGAGCAGCAGAAAAATCGTGCGAAGCTTCATGGGGTGATTACTCCTTGAGCGACCGCCGGGAAAGACCGGCGAGGTGTCGACGAAATCATGAGTATAGCGCAGGCCGGTGAAGCGGTCGCCATCGCGCCGGCAAGTGGCCCGCACGCCCGTTCGGAATTTCCCGGCGAACGACTCGCCAGTGGCGATGGATTCCTCTAAGCCTTGACTCGTCAGGGAACGTCGGCCGCCGGCATGCGGCCGAGAATGATCGCCGTCTTCCTGGCCAGCCCGGGCGCGTTGCGGTTGCTGTCGTAAAAACGCGGACTGGGGACCATCCCGGCCAGCCGCGCGGCCTGCTGGCGCGACAGTTGCGTCGCAGAAACCCCGTAATAGTGGCGGGCAGCCGCCTCGACGCCGAACACTCCGTTACCCCATTCGATGACGTTGAGATAGACTTCGAAAATCCGCTGCTTGCTCCACAGCGTCTCCAGCATCAGGGTGATGATCGCCTCTTGCGCCTTGCGCCAGGGGGTCTTCGAAGGCGTCAGGAAGAGGTTCTTGGCGAGCTGCTGCGAGATCGTCGAGCCACCGGCGACGACGCGTCCCTTTTTCTGGTTCTTCTCGAGCGCATGCTGGATGCCTTCCCAGTCGAAACCTTCATGATCGACGAACTTGGCATCCTCGGCAGCGACCAGAGCGTGCTTCAGGTGGACCGAAATCTTCTCGTAGTCGACCCACTGCTTCTGCAGTCGTGCCTGCGGGTCCTTGACTCGCAGCTCGTCGAGGCGAATGTTCATGAAGCGGGTGGTGTCCGGGTTGACCCAGTTCCACCACAGAACCCAGCCAAAAAGCCATAGCTGATAGAGCAGCAAGAGGGCGACGAAACCGAGAACGAGCCGCTTCAGCCTTTGCGCCCAGACGCCAAGCCGGTTCATTGCGACGCTGGTGGGCTGGTCGTAGCGTCACGGAGCAGGGTCAACACCGGCGCCGTATCGGGACGGACGCCGCGCCAAAGATGGAAGGCCTCGGCCGCCTGCTCGACGAGCATGCCAAGGCCATCGGCCAGACGAGCCGCGCCCTGGCTGGCGGCAAAGCTGAGGAACGGCGTCCCGCCCTGGCCGTACATCATGTCGTAGGCCAGGCTGCCGGACGCAAAGATCCCCACGGGCAAGGGCGGTAGCTTGCCGCCAAGGCTCGCCGAAGTCGCGTTGATCACCAGATCGAAAGACTGGCCGGCGAGTTCAGCGTAAGCACCGGCGAAAAGTGATGCGGCCCCGGCGCAGCGCTCGACCAGCGCGCGGGCACGGGCAGGGGTTCGGTTGGCAATCACCAGTGTCGCCGGATGCGCGTCGATGAGCGGGCCGAGAACGCCGCGCGCCGCGCCGCCTGCGCCGAGCAGCAGGATGCGCCGACCGGCGAGCCGGCAGGCAAGGTTGACGGTGAGATCACGCAACAGGCCCGCGCCATCGGTGTTGTCACCGAGCGTGCCGGCGCTATCGAAAAGCAGCGTGTTGACCGCACCGGCCAGCTCGGCCCGGGTGGTCAGCCGAGTCGCCAGTCGATAGCCTTCCTCCTTGAACGGGACGGTGACGTTGGCACCCCGACCGCCGGCGGCGACGAAACCGCGCACACTCTCGGCAAAACCATCCTTCGGCGCCAGGATCGCTTCATACATCAAGTCCTGCCCGCACTGAGCGGCGAAAGCGGCGTGGATCACCGGCGACTTGCTGTGCGCCACCGGATGGCCGAAGACGCAGTAACGATCGCTCATCGCTTCATCGCGCCCTTGGTCTCCAGGCTGTCCCGCTGGGTGAAGTTCCAGCTACGGGTGATCTCAAGGATGTCGGTGTCGTGCCGGATGGCCGGCGGGAAGGCGGCGAAGGGAGCCGCCATGGCGACGATCCGGCGAGCGGCGTCGTCGAGGATCTTGTGCCCTGACGAGCGGTTGATTTCGACCGCTGCCACGCTGCCATCACTCTTGATGGTCACCGTCAGGACCAGGCTGCCGTAGAGCTTTCCTCTGGCGGCTTCGGGGTAGTTCAGAGTGCCGATACGCTCTACCTTGAGCCGCCAATCCTCGGAGTATTGCGCAAAGCGGTATTCGTCGGCACGCGTGCCGATGAACTTCTTGCGCGGCCGCTGGTTATAGTCATCGACTTCCTTGGCGATCTCGCCCACCTGGCGGGCCAGCGCCAGAGCACTCTGTGCCAGGTCACGACCACTGACACCGGGAGCTGGATCAGGCTGGGCTTCCTTGTTCGGCGTCGGCGCGACGATGTTCGGGCTGCGCGTTTGCGCCGCCAGTCTCTGCTGGTGGGCTTCGAGTTCCTGGATTCGCCTTTGCGAGTGATCGAGGTCGTCACCTTCCTGATGTCTGGGTGCCGGTGGCAGGGGAGTCTTGGCGCGCCGCTGCTGCTCTGTGTTGCCGCCACCATCGAGATCGGCCTGCGCCAACGCCTGGGCGTCGGCCGGTTTCCTGGCCGAGCGGCTATTGACCAGAATGATGTCAAGTGCCCTATCCTGGAAGGCGCGCGAGGCATCCGGGAAGCGGAAATGCAGCGCCAGCAACAAGGCGTGCAACAGCAGCGAGGCGCCCAGAGCCAGGCACAGACTGCGCGCGGCGAGCAAAGGTGCGAACAGTTCGCGCACATTGGCGTTCCCTCCGGCGCTCACTTCAATCGACGACCTCCAGCACGGGGTCATCGGCACTGGTGCCGGCGGTCTCCGCGGGCACCAGCGTTTCGCTGTAGCGGCAGCCCAGTTCGAGCGTCAGATAGTCGATCGACTCGATGCGTAGGCGGAGTCGTTGACCGGGCTTGAGTTCAGGCGCCGACGGCACACGCTGGACGAGAGGTAGATGGTCCAGTCTGGCCAAATTCTCGCGACCGATGATCGTCGCCTCGATGCTCTCCAGTCCTTGCTGACGAAGCCAGCGCAGACACCAGTAGCGCTCCATACTGCGCTGGAATTCAGCGTAAGCGGTGTAGGTGAGTTCGAAATCGCGGAGCGCTGCGAACAGCGCATCCGAGCGCGCGGCAAACGGTGGCGTATCACCCTGCAGGCAGGCCACCAGCTGCCACTGGTTGAGTAGGTCCACGTAGCGGCGCAGCGGCGACGACGACCAGGCGTACTGCTTCACGCCGAGGCCCTCGTGTGCCTGCGGCACGGTGCTCATGCGTACCTTGCCGCCGGTCTGCACGCGATAGATCGCAGCAACGCCCGTGCTGGCCAGCAGACCGCCCCAGGTACTGTTGGCGACAATCATCAACTCGGCGACCAGCTTGTCGAGCGGACTGCCGCGCCGGCGGGTGGAAATCTCGACCCGACAGGCCTCGGCATCGGCGAGGTCCCCGTCGATGCGGAAGTTGTAATCGTGGTTACCCTGCATTGCCGACGGCTTGCCGCGCCGACCTTCGCAGGCATTGGCCAGTTGCCAGAGGGTCAACAACTCGCCGCCAAAAGCGAAGTCGGACAGTCCGGCGGCGATCGTCTGCTCGTTGAATAGCGGTTCGATGTCATGATGGCGCAGGTTGGCGACCACCGGGACGACTTCCAGACGTGACTCGTGCGCCGTGATCTCGAAGTCGGGCGAGACCGTAAGGTACAGAGAAATGGCCGGTGACTCGCGGCCGCTCGAAAGAGTGAAGCGATCCACTGCCGTATCCGGCAACATGGTGATCTTGGCTCCGGGCATATAAACGGTCGACAGTCTTTCGCGCGCGATGCCGTCAAGTGGCGATTCCGGTGCGATGCCCAGCGATGGCGCCGCAATGTGGATGCCGATTCGCCAGCCAAGACCGGGCAGCGTCTGCAGCGAGAAGGCGTCGTCGATCTCGGTGGTCGTCGCGTCGTCGATCGAGAAGGCCCGCACATCAGCCCGCGGCAGAGCGGTCGGCAGCCGCGGCGGATCACAGGCAGGAAAGCCTGTACCACGCGGGAACTGATCGAGCAGGAAGCGCTGCAGATGGTAGTCGTGCGCCGAGCGGATGGCGCCGCACCTGGCCAGCAGATGCGCGGCCGACAGGCCGGTTTCGCTGCACGCTGCTTCCAGTGCCTTGGTCTCACCGCGGTTGCGGTCGGGTTTGTAGAGCAACTGACTGAGCAGCGGCGAAAACTCGGCAGGCAGTGAAAAAGCCTTCAGCTCGCCGATCATCCGCTCGATGTTCAGAGCCTGCTGGCGTTTTTTCTCCAGGCCGGCGAGAGCTGCCTGGAGGATGTCGGCCGGAGCCTTGCGGAAACGCCCCTTCCCCTTGCGATGGAAGTAAATCGGTGCCGAATGCAGGGCCAGCAGCAGCGCAGACGCTTCGACCGCGCTGGCCACATGGCCGAAGTACTCGTTGGCAAAATCAGAAAAGGAAAATTCGTCGTCACCAAGGCACTCCCAGAGAAAGTCGTGCTCGATTCCGCCCGCCAGCGCCTCCGCCTGGTCGAGCAAGGCCGCTGGCGGCGGCTCGCTGTAGCGTAACAGGACGCTCGCCGACTTGATCTTGCTTCGCTTGCCGGATGCCGTCTCGACCTGCAACGAGCTGTCGTTGTCGATGACCATGGTGGCCGTCCTGAAAGCGCCGTCTTCTTCAAATAGAACATGCATCGCGACGATTATAACCCACAGAATTCAAGGATTTGAGACAACATGTCGGGAAATCGTGTGAAGCTGTGATCGCCGCCCGCGAGGACGATCTGCCGGCTACCGACATAGTGCGCTACGGCCAGGCGGTAGTCGAGCACTTCGTCCCCGGCCTCGACGAGCAACAGGTAGCGCGCGGGCGTGACGCAGGCCACTTCGAGCGCGCGCAACTGCTCAACATGCTCGTCGGTGAAGGTGAAGGTCTCGCCACTATGAAAGTTGGTCTGGTTCCCGACCAGACCACCGAGCAGGACGGGTGCCATCACCGCCGGGTTGATCAATACCGCGCGCAAATCGTGCTTCTCGGCGAGCCAGGTCGCGTAATAGCCGCCGAGAGAACTGCCGACCAGCGTCGTCGGACCATCAGCACGCGCCAGCAGCGCCTCGGCTTCGGCGATCGCGACGACAGGGACCGGTGACAGCATTGGGCAGACGAAACGATCACCGAGGCCGGCGGCTGCCAGGCGTTCGCCGAGCAGGCGCGCCTTCCAGGAAGCCGGCGACGAGCAAAAACCGTGCAGATAGACGATGCGCGGCGCCGCCACGTCAGCCACTGCTCCAGGAAACCAAGCCCGAATGCCAGGTCGCCAGTACGACGACACCAAAAGCGATGCGGTACCAGGCGAAGATCGAGAAGTCGTGCGTGCTGATGTAGCGCAGGAGCCCGCGTACCGCCCAGAACGCCGAGACGAAGGCAGCGGCGAAACCGACGACCCACATCCCCAGATCGTCAAAGGAGAGCAGCGCACGTTCCTTGTAGAGTTGGTAGAGGGTCGCCGCGATCAGCGTTGGAATGGCCAGGAAGAACGAAAACTCGGTCGCTGCGCGGCGTGACAGCCCGAGGAACAGCCCGCCGATGATCGTTGCTCCCGAACGCGAAGTGCCGGGGATCAGCGCCAGCGCCTGCGCGCAGCCAAGCACAAAGGCGTCGGTCAACGACAGGTCATCGACCGACTCGACACGAATGCGGTGCTTCCTGCGCTCAGCCCAGAGAATGATCAAACCGCCGACGATAAACGCCGTTGCCACCACCGGCGCGTTGAACAACGACGCCTTGATCGCTTTGCCGAACGACAGTCCGATGACCGCCAGCGGCAGGAAGGCGACCAGCAGATTGAGCGCGAAACGCTGCGCTCCCCGCTCACTCGGCAGGCCGAGCAAGACCTGCAGGATTTTGCTCCGGTATTCCCAGCACAGCGCCAGGATGGCCCCCGACTGGATGACGATCTCGAACAGCTTGCCGCGCTCGTCGTTGAAATCGAGCAGGTCACCGGCGAGAATCAGATGGCCCGTGGAAGAGACAGGCAAGAACTCGGTGACGCCTTCAACGACACCGAGAATCAGGGCTTTCAGCAACAGCAGCAGGTCCACAGGCGACTTTCGACAAAAAGCCGCATTCTAGCATTGCAGCGCTCAGGGTCGGGTTGCCCGCTCCAGAGCCGACAGCCAGGCCATCGCCTGTGGGCGATTTTCGCCACACATCTCGGCTGACCGCCGTAGCCCGGCGCAGAATGCCGGTCGCGTGGGCGTCCCCCACAAGGCGCAGCGGCAATCGTCGGTCAGGTTGGCGCAAGCGTCATCGGCCGGCTTGCCCTGCGGGTGTCCGGGTATCGGAGTGCTGATCGATGGCGCAATACAGCACGCGCCGCATCCCGGACGGCAGTTACGCACCGGCGCCATTGCCGGCAGCCGAACGCGCCTTGCTCGCCACCGGCGCTGGTTTCTCCGGCGCACCAGAGTCAACGCTGCCGTACCCAAGCCGCCTGGAAAGCGTCGCCGCAGCGTCCCTGGTGGCCTGCGCCATCGCGCTATCCCAGTCGAGGTCGAAACTCCCGATGATGCCCAGCGAGGTAATCGCCGCGACCATGTGGCCGCTGTGATCAAACACCGGAGCACTGAAACCATTGATCCCCGGCGTGAAGCTGCCCGAAGCGCGCGCGATTCCGTGGCGGCGGATCTCGCCGAGTTGCTCGGTCAGCGCCGACAGCAATACCGCCGGATCTGTATCCCTGGCCGCGGCCGTCGCTTGTAGTTCGGCGTCGAGCATCTTCTTGAGATAGGGCGAGCGGTAGAACGCGGCGAAGGCCAGACCGGTGGCCGATGAAGTCAGCGACAGAACGACGCCAGTGCGCAGGGTGACGGTCACCGGGCCGCCAGCTTCGAGCCAGCGCACACAGGTTGCACCGCGATTGCCCCACATGGCGAGGGCGACTGTCTCGCCGATGTGTTCACAGAGGTCGTCGAGCACCGGTCCGGCCAGGCGCACCGGATCAAGCCGTGCCAGACTCGCCAGCCCGAGTTCCAGCGAAAACTCGCCAAGATCGTAGCGCCCGCTGTTGGCGTCCTGTTCGACGAGCCCCATGCGCATGAAGCTGACCAGGTAACGATGCGCCTTGGCCGCCGGCATGCCGGCGTTGCGCGCCACATCAC
>NZ_FLQX01000134.1 GCF_900089955.1 Candidatus Accumulibacter aalborgensis
CGGATGACTGGCGAAAGCCGGGCCGATCAGTGGCTGGGCGGCCCGGCAGTAGCCACACCAGGAGGCACCGAACTCGATCACCGTCGGTTCTTCGAGCGTGTCGATCTCGGCGCGCAACGGTTCGGCTTCGGGATCGAGGGTATTCAGGCGCATGGTGTCTCCAGGGCGGTAAGCGGTAAGCCCTCCCTGTCGAATCAGGAAGGGCATCTCGACCAAGGATACCTCAGTTTGGCGAGCAAGTTGCCCAGGCTGCCATCGGACATCGGCCAGAACAGGATTTCTAAGACTTATCCCCCGAGATCACGCCAGGTCGAAGCGATCAAGGTTCATCACCTTGTTCCAGGCGGCCACAAAGTCGTGCATGAACGCCTGCTGCGAGTCGCTGCACGCATAGACTTCTGCGAGGGCTCTGAGCTGGGAGTTCGAACCGAAGACGAGATCAACGAGGGTGCCCGTCCATTTGAGTTCGCCCGTCGCCCGATCATGCCCCTCCAAGACGCCTTCACTTGTGGCGGACTGCTGCCACTTTGTGTTCATGTCGAGGAGATTCACGAAGAAGTCATTGGTCAATGTTTCGGGTCGCTTGGTGAAAACACCGTATTTGGACTGCCCGAAGTTTGCCCCCAGGGCGCGCAGGCCACCGACCAGAACCGTCATTTCGGGAGCAGTCAGCGTCATCAGCTTGGCCCGATCCACCAGCAGCTCAGCCGCCGAACCCTCGTGTCCCTTGCGCAGGTAGTTGCGAAACCCGTCTGCGGTCGGTTCCAGTGCAGCGAACGAGTGTGCATCGGTCTCTTCCTGCGACGCGTCCATGCGTCCCGGCGAGAAGGGAACATTTACATGGTGGCCGGCCTTCTTCGCTGCGGCCTCGACGGCGGCGCAGCCGCCAAGCACGATCAGGTCGGCCAGCGAGACCTTCTTGCCACCCGACTGCGCGCCGTTGAATTCCTTCTGGATGGCTTCCAGCGACGGCAGCACCCTGGCCAGATCGGCCGGCTGGTTGACCTCCCAGTCTTTCTGCGGCGCGAGGCGGATGCGTGCGCCGTTGGCGCCGCCACGCTTGTCGCTGGCACGGAAGCTCGCCGCCGACGCCCAGGCGGTGGTGACCAGTTGGGAAATGGACAGACCACCGGCGAGGATCCTGGCCTTCAGGGCCGTGATGTCCTGCTCATCCACCAGCGCATGGTCGACGGTGGGTATCGGGTCCTGCCAGATCAGCGCTTCCTTCGGTACCAGCTTGCCGAGGTAGCGGGAGCGCGGACCCATGTCGCGGTGGGTCAGCTTGAACCAGGCGCGGGCGAAGGCATCGGCGAACTCCTGCGGGTTCTGCATGAAGCGGCGCGATATCTTCTCGTAGGCCGGGTCCATGCGCATGGCCATGTCGGCCGTGGTCATCATCGGGGCGTGGCGTTTGGCGGGATCATGGGCATCCGGCACGGTGGTCGCCGCAGTGGGGTCCTTGGGCTTCCACTGGTGGGCGCCGGCCGGGCTCTTGCTAAGCTCCCACTCGTAGCCGAACAGGGTCTCGAAGTAGCCGTTGTCCCACTTGATGGGATTGGGGGTCCAGGCGCCTTCGATACCGCTGGTGATCGCGTCCACACCCTTGCCGGAGCCGAAGCTGCTTATCCAGCCCAAGCCCTGCTCCTCGATGCCCGCGCCTTCCGGTTCGCGACCGACGTGGGCGGTGTCGCCGGCGCCGTGAGCCTTGCCGAAGGTGTGACCGCCAGCGGTGAGCGCGACGGTCTCGTAGTCGTCCATCGCCATTCGGGCAAAGGTCTCCCGGATGTCGCGCGCCGAGCCGAGTGGATCCGGCTTGCCGTTCGGGCCCTCCGGATTCACGTAGATGAGGCCCATTTGCACGGCGCCAAGCGGGTTGTCAAGCTCACGGTCGCCCTTGTAGCGCTCGTCGCCCAGCCAGGTGGTTTCCGGGCCCCAGTAGATTTCGTCCTCAGGGTCCCAGATGTCCGGGCGGCCGCCGCCGAAACCGAAGGTCTTGAAGCCCATCGAATCCATCGCGACGTTGCCGGTGAGGACGATCAGGTCGGCCCAGGACAGCTTGCGACCATACTTCTGCTTGATCGGCCAGAGCAGGCGGCGCGCCTTGTCGAGGTTGCCGTTGTCCGGCCAACTGTTGAGCGGGGCGAAGCGTTGCGCGCCGGTGCCGGCGCCGCCGCGACCATCGGCGATGCGGTAGGTACCCGCAGCATGCCAGGTCATGCGGACGAAGAACGGCCCGTAGTGGCCGTAATCCGCCGGCCACCAGTCCTGCGAGTCGGTCATCAAAGCATGAAGGTCCTTGACCACGGCATCCAGGTCGAGAGTCTTGAACTCCTCGGCGTAATTGAACGACTCGCCCATGGGAGTGGACTTTGAGGACTGCTGGTGCAGCATCTTCAGGTTCAGTTGCTTGGGCCACCAGCCTGCGTTCGTCGGGGCACTGGACACAGTGTGGCTGCCAGCACCGCCCGAGAACGGGCATTTTGTATCGCTTGGCATGGTTCTCTCCTTTGGCTATTTGAAATCGACTACCCGATTCAGTCTGGAGTTTGGGCACCGATCGATCAACGAATCTCTTCGCGTGAGATCACTTGAAGAATCTCCCGTATGCACGCCAGACGATCCAAGTCTAGGATCGCCTGGCCCATTGGTCCAATCAATTGTGGGTATAGACTCGATTGTGAATGGCTATTGCTCGGATGAGGCGCGCGACGGGTGGGAAGTCGATACGCAAGCCTTGGGTGACCACGACGCGGGGCTGTTGGAACGGTCTTGATCGTGTTTCTCGCTCCGCACGCTGATCACCGGCGCCTGTGCCGGCCACAGTCCGCGCTCGATGACTCGCCCGCCATCGAATACCAGCCAGCTTTGCCCGCCGTAGTGCGGCAGCGGCCGCGCCAGCGCAACCAGCGCGGCGGCATCGGCAGCGGCCACCGCGAGCAGCGGTCCGCTGGCGATCGTCCACACCCGCGCCGAGCCGCGCCCGCCGTTTTCCCCCAGGGCTTCCGCTTGCTTCGGCAAGCCAATGACGGCCAGCGCGACGTCGATCTCGCTCGGTGTGCCGATGAGCAGCACCGACTCGTCGGCAGCCAGCGCCGCTTTGACATCCGGCAAGCCGAGCGGCGTCGCCGGCCGCTCGAAAAACCGACCGGCGACGATCTGGGCCGCCTCGCGAAACGCTGCATCGCCGCCGACAACGACCCAGCGCGGCTTGGGCGCACCGACCCAGCGGCGCAGGATGGGCGGCCGCTCAGCCACATCGAGCCGGCGCCAGACGCGTGCTTCGGGGTCGAGGCGGAGCCGCTCCGGGCGAAAGTCGAGATCGATCTCGGCCAGCGTGCGCGCGCCGTCCAACTCCACCCAGCGCACGACGCGTCGCTCGCCAGCGGCGATTTCGACCGGCAAGCGGAGGGCGAGCGGCGGGCTCTCCTGACGCAGTGTCAGGCGCAGGCGATAGCCGGTTGCGTAGCGGCTGACTACGGCGTCGACGAGCGCTACCTCGGGCAACTGCCGCGAGTTCAGCCACTGCGCGAAGAAGGCGCGCAGATCGGCGCCCGAGGCACGCTCGAAGGCACGCCGCAGGTCGTCCCAGTTGGCCCGGCGGAAGCGCTGCGCCTGCCAGAAATCGCGGAGACCCTGCCGGAACGCTGCTTCGCCGATGCGGTCGCGCAGCATAAGGAAAAGCATCGCCGCCTTGCCGTAGCCGATTGCTTCATCGGCTCCATGGCGACGCGAACGGAAGTCGTGCAGCGCCGGCTGGTCCGCTGCCGGCAGCGCAGCGGCGTCGCGTAGCCAGCCAAGACGCATGTCGCGCCCGGCCGCCGCCGAACGATCCTCGCTGTAGGCGTAATCCGCGAGGAAGGTGGTCAGACCCTCGCTCCAGTTGCCGCCGCGCGCGTCGGCATGAACCCCGTTGCCCCACCAGTTGTGAAGGATTTCATGACCGAGGGAGGTGGCGCGGATGAACGGCAGGCGCAGGACTTCGACGCCGAGATAGGTCAGCGTCGGCATGCCGAAGCCGGTCGGCAGCGGGCTGGCGACGATCGAGAAGGCGTCATAGGGATAGGCGCCGATGAGTCGGCTGTAGCGCGCAATGTAGCGCTCGCTGTCGGCGAGGTAGCCCTCGGCGAGCCCCGGTTCGTCGTCGATGTCGGCCGGGAAATAGCTGCGCAGGCGCAGCGCCGGCGCGCCCTCGCGAGCCACCAGACGCTCGCGTACGCGCCATGGCCCAGCCATCAGGTCGATGCCGTCGGTCGGCTGCGGGAACTCGAACTCGGCCCGGTAGCGATCGCCGGCGCTGGTCGGCAGTCGCTCATCGAGCAGGCGGCCGGCAACCAGCGCGCGCTGCTCACCGGGCACCGAGAGGCGCACGCGATAGCCGAACAGTGCACCCGAAGGCTGCGGATACCAGGCACTGCCGGCAGGAAGAAACGAGCCTTCAGGCGCCGCCATCGGCGGCAGCCCGAGCAGCACCTGACGATGGTCGCGGCTCAATTCGGTCGCCGGCAGCGTGCCGGCGTAGGTCAGGCGAAGCCCCGTTGCGCCTGCCGGCAGGGCGATCCGCCACAGACGGGTGTTGGCGTGGGGATCGCCGCGACGCCTGCTGGTCGCGTCGGCCGGCAAAAGCGTATGGCCGGCCGCCGTTGCCTCGCTCACGGTCAAGGATTCATGCAGCTCGAACTCGAAGCTTCGCCCGGAAACCGGCAGCTCGGCGACCACTTCGAGTCGCCGCGTGCCGGGATCGAGCGTCACCGCGAGGTCCAGCCCCGGCGCGCCCTCGACCCCTGCTGCCAGGAGCAGGAGAGCGCCAGCAATCCAGACGCGCTTCACGATGCGGACGGAAAGCGGATGACGACGTCGAGCGTGGCTTCGCCGCGCTTGACGCGCAGCGGCAGCCAGGTGCCCGGCGGCGATGCGCGCACCACCTCGATCACCATGCCGGCTTTGGTGGCCGGCCGACCGGCGACTTCGAGCAGGCGGTCACCGGCGGCGAGTCCACTCTGGTCGGCGAGACTGCCGGCGGTGACGGCCAGCACGCGCACGCCGACCTGCCCGGTTTCGGCGTCGTCGAGCTGAACGCCGAGGCGCGGCGGCGGCACCGGTGTCGCGGGTTTTGTCGGCAAGGAGAAGACCGCGTCGGCAAAGCCCGGGCGAATCTCGTGGCAATCCTCATCGGCTGAGAGCGGCAGGAGCGTGACGACGCCACCGACACCCAGATCGCGCAACTGATGCGGCACGCCGAGGCCGTAGCGCAGATGCCCGCTGCCCATGATGCCGACGACCAGCGGCGAGCGCCCCTGTAGTCCTTCCCCCCGCCGGGCCAGCAGCGCCTCGGCCATGGCGCGGTCCCAATTCTGTTGGGCCTCGACGAAGTGCTTGAAAGCGCTGCCGCGGCGCGCATCCTGGCCGTGCGCATGCTGCCGATGAACGCTGAACAGCAAATCGCGATAAGCCTCGCTTGCCGGCGCCGCCCGGCCGACGCCCTCGCGCTCGCTCTCGGGGATGGCATCCCAGCCCTTGTCGCCAATGGCCCGGGTCAGTTTGGCATCGACATTGAGGGCGACCATCGGGATGCGGTTGATGCGCGCGAATTCGAACAGCGGCAGATAGAGTCCTATTGGAATGTTCCAGGTCTCCTCCCACGCCGTTTGCGCGAGCAGTGCCGATACGGTCAACTCGCCCGCCACCCAGCGATCGAGCGCTGGCTGCACGCGGCGTGGGAACATCTCGAAGCCGATCACCAGGTCCGGGCGCAGCGCGTGCAACCCGGCCAGAACCTGCGCCTGCCAGCGATGCTGATCCTCGTCGTCGTGGCGCTCGCCGAGCAGCACAATTTCGGCGGCGGCCGCCCGTGCCAGCACTTCGTTGCCGGCAACGCTTACAGTGGTTTTGCCGAACGCTTGCCACCAGCCGCGAGGGGTGGCACAGGCGGCAGGCGCTGCCGACGAGCCGAGCGCAGCCGCCGAGGCGACAAGCGCAGCGACGACGGCAACGAGCGACCACAGGAGCGGCCGTGGAGTGCGGTGAATATTCATGTCGTGCACCTCAACAAGTCTTCATGGGTGCTTCCCTTTGTCCTGCACAACAAAGTATGGCGCATATTGTCGTTCCGAATGGCTGCGCATGAACGCTATCGCAGACCGGCGATCGACGCCTCGACGAACACATGGGACGGCTGGGTTAGCGCATGGTGCGCTACGCGGACGACTTCGTCATCCTCTGCCAAAGCGTGGAACAAGCGGTAGAACAAGCGCAGACCGCAATGGCAGAAGTTGCCAGGTCGATCAAGGCCAACGGCCTGACCCTGGGCGCGGACAAAACCCACCTCGGGGATTGCCGGATAGAAGGGCAGGGGTTTGAGTTTCTGGGCTACCAGCAACTCACTCGGCGGGCGCCTGCCCGGCACCCAGCCGAATGTTGATCCTGCAGAATGCTGTCGCAAAAGGTGTATCCTATGGCGCCTGCTGTCACCGTCGGCAAGCCGGTCAGGCCGGGCTGCCGACGCTTTCCGGCGTGCTGACGGAACATTCCCGGCCACCATTGGCCGTTTGCCATGCCGGCTCTGACCACTGAATGCACAGACCCTTTGTTGCCCTCGCAGCGCTGCTGCTCGCCCTGCCTGCCGTCGCCGCCGTGCCGCAACTGGTGGCGCCGGACGACGTGCGCGAACTGTTGAGCAGCTTCCTGGAGTTCGGCGATGTCGCTGACGCCACGGCGCAGGCAGCCTTCGAGCGCCGGATGCAGCGCGAGGTGCCGAAGCTGTTGGCAACCGAGGGTTATTTTTCACCGACCGTCGTCCTGCGCCAAGGTGATGAGTTGCTGCGGCTGGAAGTCGACCCCGGCCCGCGCTCGCTGATCGGCGTCGTGGACATCGAGATAGCCGGTGATCTCGACACCACCCGGCGCAAGGCGCTGTTGAGCAACTGGAAGCTGAAAACCGGCCAGCCCTTCCGGCAGGCCGAATGGGATGCTGCCAAGCAATCGCTGCTCGCCGACCTGCTGGCGGTCGACTACGCAGGCGCCCGCCTGCTGGATACCCGCGCCGACGTCGATCCCGAGGCTCGCCGCGTGGATCTGCACGTCGCTGCGGAAACGGGCCCGCGTTACCGTTTCGGCGAACTGGAGATCAGCGGTCTGCAGCGCTACTCGCAGGAACTGGTCAGGCGCTTCAACCACAGCGTCACGCCCGGCGACGAATACCGGGAAGACCGGCTGCTGGCCTTGCAGGCGGCCTTGCAGAGCACGCCGTACTTCGTCTCGGTGAGTGTCTTGCTGGCCCGGGGTGACGAGGGCAGCGCGTCGACCTTGTCGGAGGATGGATGGCTGACCGCCCCGGTGCGCGTGCAACTGCGTGAGCGCGCACCGCACCAGGTGACTCTTGGCGCGGGTTACAGCACCAATACCGGCGCGCGCGTCGAGGCGGCCTATCGCAGCAGCGATCTGTTCGGCCGCGCCTGGGAACTGCAGACCGGCGTGCGCATCGAGCAGGTGCGCCAGACAGCGTATGCGGACGTTTTTTTTCCGCCCGACGACAGGCAGCGGCGTGACGGTGTCGGTACGGCCGTCGAGGACTCCGATATCGAGAATCTGGGCATCAAGCGTTTCGCCGTCGGGGCGACGCGTCTTCAGCGCTTCGGCAGCGTCGAACAGCGTCTGAACCTCAACTGGCAGGAGGAAAGGCAGTCGCCGCAGGGCGCACCGTCGACCACCAACCGTGCGCTGACCGCCCTCGTCGGCTGGACCTGGCGGCATGCCGATGACCCACTCGACTTGGCCGAGGGCATCGCGCTGCAGGTGCAGTTGGGCGGCGCCAGCAAACAGTTGCTTTCCGACCAGAACTTCGTGCGCACTTATTTCCGTTACAGTCAGGGGTTTCCGCTGACCGCCAGCGACGCGCTGCTCTTCCGCGGCGAGCTGGGAGCCACCTTTGCCCCGTCGTCGAATGGCATTCCGCAGGATTTTCTCTTTCGCGCCGGCGGCACCAATTCGGTGCGCGGCTACCCGTATCTCAGCCTGGGTGTCAAGGAGGGCTCGGCGGTCGTCGGTGGGCGCTACCTGATGACGATGAGCGCCGAATACACGCACTGGATCAGTTCAACGTGGGGTGCGGCGGCTTTTGTCGATGCCGGTAACGCAGTCGATGAGCCGCAGGCGATGAATCTGGCTGTCGGCTACGGCGTCGGCGCGCGCTGGAAGAGTCCGGCCGGACCACTGGGAATCGACCTCGCCTATGGCCAGCGCGACGGCTCGCTGCGCTTCGACTTCTCGCTGGCCATACCGTTTTGAACCACGATGCCAATCGAGGAGCCGGTGAAGAGCCCGCAGCGGCGGACCAGGAGGCGGCTGTGCCGCGACGGCAACGCCGACGTTGGCCGTGGCTTGCCGGCAGCGGCACCTTGCTGCTGGCGCTGGCCGGCGTCGGCTGGCTGTTGGGTAGCGCCGCCGGTCTGCGCCTGGCGTGCCAGATGATCGAACGGCTGGCTGCCGGGCAGCTCAGCATCGTGGCCCCGGCCGGCGCGCTTGGTCGATCATTTTCCGTGGCCTCCGTGCACTGGCGCAGCGAGACGCTCGATGTCCAGGTGCAGGACTTGCAGTTCGATTGGCGTCCGGCCGAGCTGCTGCACGGTCGCTTCGCCGTTAGCCGCATCGCGGCAGCCAGCCTGCGTCTGGCGAACGTGGCCAGCAGCGAGCCGCTGCTCCTGCCCGACAGCCTGCGCTTACCGCTGGCGATCGAGGTCGAACAACTGGCTGTCGGGCGCATCGAGGTCGGCGACCACGCTTACCCGGAAGGCAAGGCGGTGCTGATCGCCGAAGCGCTTGCCGCTCGCCTGTCGAGTGATGGCACGCTGCATCGCCTGCCCGAACTGCAGGTCCGCGTCGCCGGGCTCGCCGTCGTCGGCGAAGCCTCGCTGGCCGCCGACAGACCGTTTGCCCTGCAAGCGAAAGCCGGCATCGAGGGTGAAGCTGGCGGGCGGCAGCTCGCTTTCGATCTCTCCGCCGACGGTCGTCTCGAAGAGTTCGTCGTGCTGGGCAGCGCACGGCCGCTGGTGGCGCGATCGGGCCAGGAGGGTGGCCAGGGCAGCAGCAAGCAGGGTGACCAGGGCAGCGGCAAGGATGCTGGCAAGGATGCAGGCAAGGATGCAGGCAAGGATGCAGGCAAGGACTTCGCCGGCGAGGACTTCAGCGGCGAACTCTCGGCGCGGATCAGCCCCTTTGCGTCACAGCCGGTCCGCGAAGCGGTCGCCAGCCTGTCGGCGATCGACCCGGCAGCCTGGATCAGCGGCGCTCCCCAGGCTGCGCTCGATGTGCGTGTCGACTTGCAGCCGCTGGGCGATGCAGGCACCGACCTCGGAGGACGCTTGCGGGTGGTCAACCGGCTGCCGGGCGCCATCGACCGGCAGCGCGTGCCGCTCGACTCGCTGGTCGCCGGCCTGAGGCTGAGCGCGGGCGAGCTGCGCCTGGACGATCTCGATGCCCGGCTGTCCGGCGGCGGACGCCTGCAAGGCAGCGGCACGCTGCGCGACGACGAACTGGCGCTGCGCGTCACGGTCGGCGCGCTCGACGCGAGCGCGCTGTACAGCGGCCTGCGCCGCACACAACTGGCGGGTCCGCTGCGCGCCACGCTCGGTCTGCATAGCCAGTCACTTGCCGCCGAACTGCGCGACCCGCATTTTGCGATCCAGGGCAAACTGGTCATCGACCCGGCCGAAGTCGTCGTCGACACGCTGCGGCTGGATGCCGGCGACGCGCAACTCGCCGCCAGCGGCAAGATCGCCCTGCTCGACGCGGGGAAATTTGCCCTGCGCGGAAGCCTGAAGAATTTCGATCCCAGCCGTTTCGCAAAGCTGCCGGCGGCGCGCCTCAACGCGGACTTCGACGCGCAGGGAAGCAGCCATCCGCAACTCGCTCTCGGACTTCGCTTCCAACTGCGCGACAGCCACTTCGGCAAGGAGTCGTTGGCCGGTCGCGGCGAGATCGACCTCGCCGGTCAGCGGTTACGCCAGGCCGACGTCGAACTGGCGGTGGCCGGCAACCGCCTGTCGGCGAAAGGCGCTTTCGGCGCCCCGGGTGATCTCCTGACGGTGTCGATCGCCGCACCCAAGCTCGATCCGCTGGGTGTGGCCGGCGACCTGAATGGCAGGCTAGTCCTCGGTGGCAGCCTGAGAACACCCGAGGTGTCCGCGGACCTGCATTCGCTGCGTCTGGCAGTCGCGGGCCGCGGCCAGATCCGTGGGCTCGATCTCGAAGCTCGTCTTGGCGACGGTCGCCAGGGTACGCTGAGCGGCAAGCTGCGCGTTGCCGGGGTGGATCTGCCCAGCGGCGAGAGCGCGCTGCGTGATCTCGTCTTCGATGCCGACGGCGTACGCAGCGCGCATCGTCTGCGCGGCCAGTTGAGCCTGCCGGGCAAACGTGATCTGCATCTGTTGCTCGACGGCGGCTTTTCCTCGCCACCGGCCGCGATGAGCTGGGCCGGCACGCTGAGCGAGCTGACGCTGTCGTCCGCGACCGACCAGAGCAGACCCTTCCTGCGGCTGCTCGCGGCGATGCCGCTGCAGGCCACTGCCGGCAGTATCAGCGCCGGCCCGGCGCAGTTCGCCGGTGCCGGCTGGACGGCCAAGCTTGAGCGGGTGCACTACGAACAAGAACGCTGGCAGACCGCCGGCAGCGTGCGCGGCTTGCCGCTGGCGGCGACGCTGGCCGAGTTCCCGGAGTGGTTCAGCGGCTTTGCCGCGGCGGTGAAGAGCAACGGCGAACCGCTGCGTCTCAATGCCGAGTGGGAGCTTGGCGCTGGTAGCGCCGGCCCTGCAGCGCCTGCGCCGCAGGCGGCACAGGCGGTACGCTCCGCCTTGCCGACGGGGCGCTTGCGGCTGTGGCGCGAGAGCGGTGATCTCGTCGTCGGCGCCTTGCCGCTCGGCATGGAGGAGGGCGTCCTGAGCCTGCAGGTCGGCGCTGGCCGGGTCGAAGCGCAGCTCAGGCTGCGCGGCAAGCGGCTCGGCGAAGTCGACGGAGAACTGAGCGCTGCCAGTTCCGCCGCTGCGCTGATCGACCGGCTGGCGCCGTGGCGCGGCAAGCTCAGGCTGACTGTCCCGGATCTCGCCTGGGCCGGCCCGCTGATCGGCGATGGCTGGCAACTGGGTGGCCGTCTTTCCGGCGACCTGGGGGTCAGCGGCACCCCGGCGCAGCCGCGCCTCAGCGGCGAATGGCGAGGCGAGCAACTCGCCGTGCGCATGCTCGACCAGGGGATGCGGCTCGAGCGCGGCACGCTGCTCGTGCAATTGGCTGGCGAAACTGCCGCTGATCTGCGCGTGATCCTCAAACAGTTGTCTTTCGAGAGCGTGTTGCAGCCGATGCCACGCGCGTTGCTGCTCGATCCGGGAATCGACGCCGCCAGCCTGACCGGCAAACCGGGACGCGTCGAGGCCAGCGGCGAGCTTCACGCAGGACAGGTCGATGGTTTTCTGACCGTGACGGCCGATCGCCTGGGCGTCATGCAGCGACCAGATCAATGGCTGCTTGTTTCCGGCGATGGGAAAATCAAACTCGGCGAGCGCGTGCTCGATGTCGTCGGCAGCTTCAAGCTCGACGCTGCTTACTGGGAGATTGCGCGCGCCGGGACGCCGCAACTATCCGACGATGTGGTCATCAAGCGGCAGGGGGCCGGCCAGGTGAAGCCTTCGGCACCGGCGCGCCTGCTGTCGGTGAACCTCGACGCCGACCTGGGCCGCAACTTCCACTTTCGCGGTGCGGGCGTCGAAAGCCGCCTCGTCGGCGCCGTCAAACTGCGTTCGGAGGGCGCCGGATTGCCGCGCGCCACCGGCACCATCCGCACCAGGGATGGTCGTTTCGACGCCTACGGCCAGAAGCTCGAGATCGAGCGCGGCATCCTCAACTTTCAGGGACTGATCGACAACCCCGGCCTCAACATCCGCGCCATTCGCCCCAACCTGCCGGTCGAGGCCGGAGTCGAGGTGACCGGGACCGCCAAACGGCCGCTCGTCCGGCTGATCTCCGACCCGGAGGTGCCTGATGCCGAGAAGCTCTCCTGGCTGGTGCTCGGACACGGGCCCGACAAGCAGGGGGGCAAGGATGCCTCGGTGCTGCTGGCCGCCGCGCAGACGATCCTGGGCGGCCAGGACGGCGGCCCGCTGAAGGCCATCCAGCGCAGTCTCGGCATCGACGAATTCGGCATCAGTACGGGCACGCTCGACGGCTCGGGCCGCTGGCAGACCAGCCGTATCGCCAGCACGGCCGGCTTTGGCGCCAGCGACACGACCACCGGCCAGATCGTGAGCGTCGGCAAGCGGTTGGCGTCGAATGTCGTGCTCAGTTACGACCACTCGCTCAGCGCGACCAGCAGCGTCGTCAAGCTGACCGTCGATCTGAGCCGCAATTTTTCCCTGGTCGGTCGCGCCGGAACCGACACCGGGCTCGACCTGCTGTGGAATTACCGTTTCGGGCGCGAGTCGAGCAAATGACGGCGAGCACGCGAGGGGCCTCACGCGCGGTCGTGGCGCGACCTTCAACCCCGAAGACGGCTTCTAGTCGTCCGGGTCAAAGATGGCGTTCAAGTCGCGCGCACTGTGAAGTACGCGGACGATCTCGATGCCCTCGGAGATTTGCTGGTAAAAGATGATGTACCGGCCTGCAGGGAAGCTTCGTAAACCGGTTTCAATTTCGTTACGCGCGCGGATCTTCTCTTGCGGCCTTCGCCCTTGATTTCATCGGGATCCCACGGTGTTGGCTCGCCGCTGTCGAGGCCGTCGCGAATATCCTGGCGCGTTTGTTCGAGCTTGGCCGCCCGAACCCGGTCTTGTTCGTCCATGAGGAGCAACGCCTCGCGCACAACCTCACTTGCAGAGGTGTAGAGGCCGGACGCCATCTTTCTCTGGACCATTTCCTCAAGCTGAGGGGTAAGATTGACGTTCATCGTCATGGCGCCTCTTGTCGGTCGTGATGATGTCGGACCATAGCACAATGGTCATAAACCGGCAAAGCCTGACAATACGTCGCCGATGGAGGGTGGCTTTACCCCTGTGCACTGCGGGGTCACATCGTTGCCCCTGATTATTACTCGTCATATCACGAATGAAAAAATAGTGGTATTTCATGAATTGCAAAGGACGCGAGCGCCTTGCTATCCGGTTGTGCGCGGATTCGCCCGGAACGTTGCCGGCGTGCGTAGCGAGCATCGTCCAGATCGTGCGCGCCGGTACGCCGCAACTGTCCGGCGATGTGGTGATCAACCGTCAGGGGGCGGCCAGGACGGCGGCCCGCTGAAGGCCATCCAGCGCAGTCTCGGCATCGACGAATTCGGCATCAGTACGGGCACGCTCGACGGAGCAGGCCGCTGGCAGACCAGCCGTATCGCCAGCACTGCCGGCTTTGGTGCCAGTGAAACGACCACCGGCCAGATCGTGAGCGTGGGCAAGCGGCTGGCGTCGAATGTCGTGCTCAGTTACGACCACTCGCTCAGCGCGACCAGCAGCGTCGTCAAGCTGACCGTCGATCTGATCCGCTGAGGAGAAAGTGACCTCGCCGGCCCTCGCTACCGGCGCCAGTACAGGTTCGAAGCTGCCGCCCAGCGCCAAGCGCTGGTTTGACCCTGCGCCACTGCTCCGACTGCATTCGCAGCGCCACTCGCCGCGCTTGGTGGAGCGTAATCTCCTGTTCCCGCACGGTGCGCAGAGCGCCCGAGCTGATCTGGTAGCGCCGGTTGGCGAGTTCCGGCGTACGCTCGTTGCCGTGCACGGCGCGGGTGAGGAGCTCTCCGCGCTTGGCCGCAGTCGTGCCGGTCGCCAGTGTGCCCTCAACCTCGCCAAACACGCGGATGCCGACCCTTCCGTTTGGCCGACAATCCGGGTAGACTAATATCTAGTCCACAAGAGGGGCGCAGAATGCAATCCGTCAACGTCCATGAGGCTAAGACGCATTTGTCCAAACTGCTGGAGCAGGTCCAGAAAGGTGAGGAAATCGTGATTGCCAGGGCCGGTATGCCGATCGCCAGGTTGATTGCCTATCAGCCTGGCGTCCGGAAGATTGCTCCGCCGGGAGCCATGGCCGGGGAAATCTGGATTGGCGAGGATTTCGATCATCCTCTGGATGAGCAATTTGACTGCCTTCAGCAATCCGGTCCATGAAACTCCTGCTCGACACCCATCTCATCCTGTGGTGGGAGGCAGGCCATCCCGCCCTGCCGGGACAGGCGCGCGAAATGATTGAAAGCAACGACAAAGGGGTGTTCGTCAGCCGCGCCTCCTTGTGGGAAATGGCCATCAAGCTGTCGCTAGGCCGCTTGCGCCTGGACCTGGACAAGTTCGTCGGTAACATCGAGGCTCAGGGCTTCCAGTGGCTGGATATCACCAACCCGCATCTGCTCGCGGTCGCCACACTCCCGATCCACGACGACCACAAAGACCCTTTCGACCGGCTACTGGTTGCGCAAAGCCTCACCGAGCCGCTCATCCTGCTGACCGCGGACGCCAAGCTCGCGAGATACGGCGCGACGGTCAGGATGGTGACCTGAGGGGTCTTCCAGTCAAGGGGTCAAGTAAGCTCGGCGCCTTCCTCACGATCTCGGTCGGCATCCTCATAGCGGTACTGAAGGCGTTCTGAGGCATGGGCGCCGCGTTCTAAACTGAGCGTCTACCGAAAACACGCTGTTCTCCTTGTTCTGCCAAAAGGCGCCCCGAGGGCGCTCCTGATCAATTCGGTTTCATTCATTCCGCGCGCAGCGCGTCGACCGCGTCCAGTCGTGCCGCACGCCTGGCTGGCAGCACACCGGCGAGCAGGCCGATGAGCACGGCGATGCCCTCGGCCAGGAGAACGAAACTGATTGGCGTGTGCACCGGCAGCGCCGGCACCAGCAGGTGAATCCCCTGCGCCAGGCCCATTCCGAGCAACAGGCCCAACACTCCGCCGAGCGCCGAGAGGGCGATGGCCTCGCCGAGGAACAGTCCGAGGATCGTTCGCCGCGGTGCGCCGAGTGCGACCAAAAGGCCGATTTCACCGGTGCGCTCGGTGACCGCGATGGTCATTATGGTGACGATGCCGACGCCGCCGACGAGCAGCGAAATGCTGCCCAGCGCGCCCACCGCCATGGTCAGCACGTCGAGAATGTTCGACAGAGTGCGCAGCATGTCTTCCTGTGTCGTGATCGTGAAATCCTCGCGGCCATGGCGCGCTTTGAGCGTCGCCACGACGCGCGCGCCGACTGCGGCGGCCGGTACCCCTTCCTCGTACGAGAGGTCGATCTTCATGATCCCGTCGCGGTTGTAGAGTTCGAGCGCGCGCGCCGTCGGGATGTAGGCGGCGTCGTCGAGGTCGATGCCGAGAAACTGCCCCTTCGCTTCGAGAACGCCGATGACGCGAAACTGCAGGCTGCCGACGCGCACCCGCGCGCCCAGCGGATTCTCGGCGCCGAACAGTTCTTCCTTGAGTTTGGCGCCGAGAACGATGAATGCGCGCGCGTTGTCGGCGTCCTCGGCGGGCAGGAACTGGCCGCTGCGCACCTTGATGCTGAACACCTTGAGCATCTCGGCACTGACCCCGTTGACGGTGGTGCGCCGCAGGCGGCCATTGGCGGTGATCTCGGTGTTGCCCCAGACCGTGGCGGTCATGCCGGTGATATGCGGCAGATGCTCGAGCGCGCGCGCGTCGTCGAGCGTCAGCGGCCGAACCGAGGTCGGGATGCCAGTCGGCGAGTGGCCCGATGTCTTGGTCTTGCCCGGCGCGACGCTGATCACATTGGTGCCGAACTGCGTGAACTCGGCGAGCACGAAGCGGTGGATGCCTTCGCCAATCGAGGTCAGCAGGATCACCGCCGCGATGCCTACGGCGATGCCAAGCAGCGTCAGGAAGCTGCGCAGCCGGTGCGCGGTGATCGCACGCAGCGCCAACCGCAGAGAGTCGCGCGGGCGGATCATACCGGCTTTGTCAAAGGTGCTTGCATGGGGGCACATGATGTCACGTTTTGGCGCTTCGCCACTTGCTCGTGGCGCCGTTAGGTGTAACCTCCAGTTTGGGCTGAGCCAATGGCTGCACGCGATGTGGCAGGTAGTCGGTATGTGCCGAACACGACCAATCTTTAGGAGGAGTTGTTCATGGCTGGTCTGAAAGCACATTACTCAGCCCGCGACATCGAGGCGCGAATACTGGCGGCCGTCCGTGCGGCTGGTTTGAGTCCCGAGCAACGCCTGTGGTCCGAGGCGCTGGGGTCACCGGACCATTTCCACACGGGCGGATTCCGTGCTTCGCTCGAATTGCTGGAACTGGCGCAGATTGGGGCCGAGGTTCTACGCGGAGATCTATCGGGTCCTCAAGTTGGACGGTCGGTTCGCCTTCCAGGATATGGTCGCTGGGGAAGCGGCTGCCTCCTATTTTCCCCTTCCCTGGGCCACAGACACTGCCGACAGCTTCCTTGTTTCTGCCGACGAGCTGCGCTCGGTTCTCGGCGAGAGTGGCTTCATTGCTGAAGTGTTTGAAGATACCAGCGACGCGCATTGGACCATGACTCCCGTATACGCGGCACCGAGTCCGCTGACCTTGGCGGTGTTCGTCGACCATCTCGCGCAAAAAGCCGGGGACGCACGGCGTAGTCTTCAGGAAGGCCAGATCCGGCTTGTGAGGGGTGTCTTCCGGGCGAAATGAGCCATTGCGCGACGGGCACTCCCGGCGCGGTTTTGGGCAATTGCGGCCAGAAACCGGGGCAACGATGAAAAGGGGCGAATGATGAGGGCAGGCAATGGCGATTCGGTCGTTGATGGGCGGCGCGTGGCGCTGAAGACGATTGCCGCAGGCGGGCTCGCCTTGGCGGGAGGTGTTCTCGGCGCAGTACCGACGATCGCGGACAGCGGTCTGCTCAGGCGACGCATCCCGTCGTCCGGCGAACTGATTGCCGCGGTAGGGCTGGGCACTTACCACAGCTTCGACGTCGCGGATTCGGCCAGTCCCGCCCTCGAACAGGTGCTGGCGCGTTTCGTGGCGCTGGGCGGGCAGATGGTGGATAGCTCGCCGATGTACGGGAACTCCGAGGAGGTAGTCGGTGATCTGGCGGCGAAGCTCGGCCTGCGCGACCGCTTGTTCCTGGCCACCAAGGTATGGACCCGAGGACACGCCGAAGGCATCCGGCAAATGGAGATGTCGTTCAGCCGGCTGCGGACGAAGCGCCTGGAACTGATGCAGGTGCATAACCTGGTCGACTGGCAGGTGCATCTGCCGACGCTGCGCGAATGGAAGCAGATGGGACGCATTCGCTATCTCGGCGTCACGCACTACCACGAGAGTGCCTACCGCGAACTCGAAGTGGTGCTGAAGGGCGAGAAACCTGATTTTGTGCAGATCAACTACAGCATGGCCGAACGCGACGCCGAAATGCGCCTGCTGCCACTGGCGCAGGATCTGGGGATAGCGGTGATCATCAATCGGCCTTTTGCCAAGGCATCGCTGTTTTCGCAGGTGCGCGGCAAAGCGCTGCCCGCATGGGCGGCGGAATTCGACTGCGCAAGCTGGGCCCAGTTCTTCCTCAAGTTCATCCTGGCCGAGCCGGCGGTGACCTGTGTCATTCCGGCAACCGGCAAAGAGCACCATCTGGAAGACAACATCGCAGCAGGCCATGGCCGCTTGCCCGATGTGCGACAACGCGCGAGAATGGCTGCCACCTTGGCGCGGATCTGAGCGTCGTCCATTTCGTCCCGTTCCGCATGCGTCCGACCTTCCACCCGCAGCTCGTGAATCCGCCGTTCGGCGACCCCGGGCTCTACGTCGACTTGCTGTTCGAGAAGCGGGCGCTGCTCTTCGATCTCGGCGACATCCGCGCGCTGCCGCCGGGCAAGCTGCTGCGCGCCAGCCATGTGTTCGTCTCGCCTACACCCATGGTCCACCGTAGTCCGTTCCAAACACAATCGCTGCCTCCCCGAGGGCGGCAAACTGTCGGCGAAAGTCCGCTCGGGCGAAGCGCTGGGCGTGATCGAAGTTCTCCTGCCCGCTGCGTCGAGTTGTCGGATGGCCAGGGCGGGGTCTGTTCAGGGTGACCTGCGTGATTGCCCAGGAGATCGGGGCACGCAAAGGGATCAAGCGCATTGAGTGGCGCTTGCTGACCAATCGAGAGGCCGACAGCCTCGAAGCGGTCGCAGAACTGATTGACTGGTATCGCGCGCGCTGGGAAATTGAAATACTTTTCAATATCCTCAAGAATGGCTGTCGGGCGGAAGCCCTGCAACTGGGGCATATCGACAAGATCGAACTGGCCTTGGCGTTTTACATTATGTTTGACGAGTTGCGGGCCGCTCCATGCGAAGCGACCCGCGCGTTTCACGATCGAACCAGCGCCATCACTTCACCAACTCGACCTCGCTCGGCCGCCACTGCTGCGTGAAGAACGGTTCGAGCGGGCTGTACAGGCGCAGCATCGGGAAGAATCCCTTGCCCGGCATGGTCTGGATCCAGTTGCCCCGCTTCACGCCCTTGGGTTGCGTCGGGCCGAAGTACACCGTCGTCGTGCCGTCGGCACTGGCCTCGGCGGCCGGCGATGGATAACTCTGACTGCCGGCGCGCGGGTAGCGCTGCGGCGTGTCGAGCATCGAGCGGGTCATGGTGTCGTAGAGCGTAAACGACCAGAACCTCTCGGCCGGGATGCCCTTGGGCAGCGTCACCTTGTAGGTCTTGCCGCCGTCGAGGTAATTCTTGTCCGCGTCCACCGTGGCCCAGCAGTATTGCGAGCCGACGCCAGTCAGCCGCATGGCCATCGCCGGCGAGATGCCGGTGATGTAATAGAAGAAGGCGGTGCGCGCATCCAGCGTCCGGTAGCCGGTCGGCGGGAAGGGCTTGACGCCTTCGCGCGTGATCTGCGGAATCGGCGTCTCGAACTCGGAACCGGTGGCAAACAGCATGTTCTGCCAGGCCGAGTCAGGATAGAGAAACCAGGACTTGTCGCGCGGGTTCATGAACAGGCTGCGCGAGGTGGCATTGGCGAGTGCCAGCGCCTCGGTCAGGATCTTCTTCGTGCGTGCATCGGGAGCGAAGGGCTTGCCTTTGACGATCCCGATCGCCGCGATCGAGCCCATCAGCTCGGGGTCGAGCACGGTGGCGGGCTCCTGTTGCACGAGATCGTTCAGCACCTCGTAGAAACTCCAGTCGTTCGGCGGCATGGTGTTGATCGCCAGGCCGGTGCCGTCGTGGAACTTGAGCGGCGGCGGCTCGGTGGGGCGGGCGAGGCTGGCCTTGCCGCTCAGGAACTCGGCGATCGGAGTGCCGACACCGCCGGCTTCATAGGGATAGACCTTGGTGAACTTGCGGATCGTCTCGACCGCGGGTTTCGGGTCGTTGTGGTCCATGAAGGCGCGGCCCAGCAGGCCGACCCGCAGCGTCTTTGCCTGGACGATGAAGAATCCGCCTTCGGGCAACTGGCCCTTGTAGCCGGGTGGCACGATCAGGTATTTGCCGCCCAGTCCGCGGTCGGGACCGGGGAGGCCGAAATCGCTCACCCAGCGCCACCACATATCGTCGATGGCGCCGAGCGCGCCTGGCGGCGCCTCGAACACTACCGGGCCTTTGGACAGGTCGGCGAAACCGAAGAAATAGACGGTGTCGGCGTTCGCTGTCGCGAACAGCGCCTTCGAATCGAGCAGCTTCGGCCAGATGATGAACTCGCCGTCCTTCACACCGGCTTTTACGATGCCGTCGCGGAAGGACGACATGCTCACACCCTGGAAGGTGTTGACGAAAGCGTTGTAAGCGTGCGTGAAAAGCAGGTTGTCGTAAACCTTGTCCAGCGTTGCCTGGCTTGGCGCGCCGTCCTTGAAGTCGAGCGTGCCGATGCGGCTGTCGACCTTGTCGGGGGTGAGCAGCGACGGCGGGATCGCGGGCGACTGGGCCAGCGCCGTACCGACGGCGAAGCCGGCGCCAGCCAGCGCGGCCACCAGCCGCCGGCGCAGATGCATTTGCTTGAGGTTTTTCATGGGCTCTCGCGTGTTGAGTGAAGGGGCAAACAGGGCGATCATTTCACCAGTTCGATCTCGCTCGGCCGCCAGGTCTTGGCGAAGAATGGTTCGAGCGGGCTATACAGCCGCAGCGCCGGCGTGAAGCCCTTGCCGGGCATGGTCTGAATCCAGTTGCCGCGCTTCACGCCCTCCGGCTGCTTCGGCGCGAAATACACCGTCGTGCTGCCGTCGGCGTTTGGCTCTGCCGCCGGCGACGGGTAGCTCTGGCTACCGGCGCGCGGGTAATTCTGCGGCGTATCGAGCATCGAGCGTGTCATGAAGTCGTACAAGGTAAACGACCAGAACTTCTCGGCCGGGATGTCCTTCGGCAGGGTCACTTTGTAGGTCTTGGCGCCGTCGAAATAGTTCTTGTCCTTGTCCACCATCGTCCACAGGTACTGCGAGCCGATTCCCGGCAGGCGCATGCTCATGGCAGGCGTAATGCCGGTGACGCCGTAGAAGAAGGCCGAGCGTGCATCGAGTGTGCGGTAGCCGGTGGCTGGGAAAGGCTTGACACCGTCCTTGGTGATCAGCGGAATCGGTGTCTCGAACTCCGAGCCGGTGACAAACAGCATGTTCTGCCAGTTCGAGTCGGGGTAGTAGGCCCAGGACTTGTCGCGGGGGTTCATGAACAGGCTGCGCGAGGTGGCGTTGGCCAGCGCAACCGCCTCGGTCAGAATCTTCTTCGTGCGCGCGTCGGGCGCGAAGGGCTTGCCCTTGACGATGCCGATGGCGGCGATCGAACCCATCAGTTCCGGGTCGAGCGTTGTCGCTGGCTCGTTCTGTACGGTCTCGTTGAGCAACTCGTAAAAGCTGTAGTCGCTCGGCGGAATGGTGTTCATCACCTTGCCGGTGCCTTCGTGGAAGACCATCGCTGGCGGTGCGGTGGGGCGGGCGAGCCTGGCGTCGCCGCTCAGGAACTGGGCGATGCTGGTGCCGACACCACCGACTTCATACGGGTACATCCTGGTGAATTTGCGAATCTTCTCCACGGCCGGTTTCGGGTCGTTGTTCTCGAGGAAGGCGCGGCCGAAAAGAGCGACGCGCGTCGTCTTGGCGTGCACCACGAAGAACCCGCCCTCGGGCAACTGGCCCTTGTAGCCGGGCGGCACGATCAGGTACTTGCCGCCTTGCCCACGGTCGGGGCCGGGTGCGCCAAAGTCGGTCACCCAGCGCCACCACATGTCGTCGATGACCCCGAGCGCCCCGGGCGGTGCCTCGAAGACCATCGGACCCTTGCTCAGGTCGAGGAAGCCAAAGAAATAGACGGTGTCCGCGTTGGCGGTCAGGAACAGCGATTTGGCGTCCATCAACCCGGACCAGATCATCATCTCGTTGTCCTTGACGCCGGCTTCCAGCAGGCCCCTGTGCATCGCCGCCTGGTTCACGCCCTGGTAGGTGTTGACGAAGGCGTTGAATGCGTGCGTGAACAGCAGGTTGTCGTAGACCTTGTCCAGGGTTGCCTGACTCGGCGCACCGTTCTTGAACTCGAGCGTGCCGATGCCTGTCTCGACCTTGTCGGGGGTGACGAGTGACGGAGGGATTACCGCAGACTGGGCAGTTGCCGGGCTGGTCGCCAAACCCGCGACGGCGGTAGCGAGCGCAAAACTCATTGCGACGAGGGGAATTCGTTTCATGGTCGGTTTACCTTGAGGTTGGTTGCGGCCGTTCCGAACTTGCGCGTGCGCTCGGCCGCGTCGCCACATTCTGCCAAGTCCGAATTGAAATTCGGTATCGCTACAGCGTAGCGTAGGAGCCGCGTAGAAGGGTAGGAAATCCCACGGCACTATTGAGAGTATATGAGCCTTGAACAAGGGGCGTCAATCCCGGAGACATTTCGACCAGCACGCGAACGCCGACGCCGGGCAGTCACGTGCGAGGCACGAAATCCGTTCCTTGACCAGCACCGCAGGCGGCCCGGCGCAGGCGATCGGCGACGGCTGCCCACGCCGGCGTCGCCGGAGTTTCCTCGGCGACGATCAGGTCGGCGGCCGTCTGGTCCAGCTCGCGCAGGGCTGCGTAGAGCGAGCGGCCGTAGCCGCGAGGGTCGGCCGGCAATCGGCGCCAGGCATGCGCCGCGCCAGCGGCGGAAGGCAGCTCACCATGGCAGAGCACGGCACAGCGGCGACCCGCCTGGCGCAGGGTGTCGATGACTTCGGGAAGGCGCGCGGTCGTCACGAGACGAAGAGGAGTCGTCGGCGCATAGTGCGCAGCGAGCGACCCTGAGACCCGTGGCGTCCCGTCGTCCGGTCGCCGGATGCCGATTTCCGGCAGGATGCCGATGACCGTGCCGATCTGTTCAGGCGTGACTCGTCCGGGGCGTAGCAGGCGTGGCGGTTGGCCGTCGCCCGGCGTCAGATCGAGAATCGTGGACTCGATGCCGACCTGACAGCGTCCACCGTCGAGTATCAACGGCACGGCGTCGCCGAGTTCGTCGCGGACGTGCGCCGCTTCGGTCGGACTGATCCGCCCGAAGCGGTTGGCCGACGGGGCAGCGACGCCGCATAGGCCAGCGACCCCGCCACCGGCCTCGGCATAGGCCCGCAGCAGGGACAGTGCCACGGGATGCGCCGGTACGCGTAGACCGACGCTGTCCTGGCCGCCGGTGACGGCGGCCGGCACTGCCGGTGCGCGCTTGAGGATCAGCGTCAGCGGGCCCGGCCAGAACGCCTCGGCCAACTCCCAGGCGATGGTGGGAATTTCCCGCGCCCAGCGGTCGAGGCCGCCGCCGCCGGGCAGATGCACAATCAGCGGGTGGTCGGCAGGCCGACCCTTGGCCGCGAAGATCTTGCCTACGGCGGCCGGGTTGGCCGCGTCGGCACCGAGGCCATAGACGGTTTCGGTCGGAAAGGCGACCAGTTCGCCGGCTTGCAGCAGCGCTACGGCGCGATCGAGGTCGGCCTGGTCAGGGAACATCGCTGATGCCGATCGCCGCACGCGCCGCCATCGCCTTTTCCCGCGCCCGGTCGGGATCGGTATCGAGAACGGTGAAGTGCCCCATCTTGCGGCCAGGCCTGGCGTGATGCTTGCCATACAGGTGCAGCTTGAGGCCGGGAAAGGCGAACAGCTTCGACCAGTCCGGCTCGCGGTAGCGGCTGCCGGCAGGGGCGCTTTCGTACCACAGATCGCCGAGCAGATTGACCATCGCCGCCGCCGAGTGCGCGCGCGCATCGCCGAGCGGCAAGCCGCACAGGGCGCGAACCTGCTGCTCGAACTGGCTGCTGATGCACCCGTCGAGTGTGTAGTGTCCGCTGTTGTGCGGGCGCGGCGCCATCTCGTTGATCACCAGTTCGCCGCCAACGACGAAGAACTCGACCGCCAGCGTGCCGATATAGCCCAGACGCTCGGCGATCTTCCCGGCGAGGTCGGCGGCGCGGCGGCGAAGGGCGTCGGAAGTTCGCGCCGGAACGAGTGAAACGTCGAGGATACCCTTGCGGTGGCTGTTCTCGACGGTCGGGAAGCTGGCTATCCTGCCGCCTTCGTCACGCGCGAGGACGACCGACAACTCCGCGTCGAGCATGAGCTTCTCTTCGAGAACGCAGGTCTCTCCCTTGAAGTGCTGGAAAGCGGCAAGCGCCTCGTCGCTCCCGGCGACCACGGCCTGACCCTTGCCGTCGTAGCCGAAGCGGGCGACCTTCAGAATTCCGGGGAAGAGGCCGGTGCTGCCTTCGCGCAGGTCCTGTTCGCAGTGCACGGCGGCAAAGTCGGCATGCGGCAGGTCGTTCTCACGCAGGAAGTTCTTTTCGGCGATACGGTTCTGGCAGACGCTGACCGCTTTTGCCGATGGGCGGACGGCGGTGAATTTGTCGAGATAGTCGAGCGTGCCGGCCGGGACGTTCTCGAACTCGGTGCTGATCGCCGCGCAGCTCTGCGCCAGCTCGTCGAGCGCCGCATAGTCGTCGTAGGCGGCGACCAGATGCCGGTCGGCGATCAGGCCGGCCGGGCTGTTCGGGTCGGGGTCGAGAATCCAGACGGGGTAGCCCATCTCGTGTGCCGCAGCGACAAAGAAGCGTCCCAACTGGCCTCCGCCGAGCATGCCGAGCGTTAACGGGGGAAGAATCATCGTGCCGGCGCGGGCTCGTCTATCGGCATGCTGAAGGAATGCAGCTCACACTTCCGGCAGCTTCATCGCCATCACCTTTTCGGCTTGCGTTCGCCGAAACTGGGTGAGGCGCCGCGCCAGTTCAGGATCGACGGTGGCCAGCATGGCGACGGCAAACAGGGCCGCATTGGCTGCGCCCGCCTCGCCGATGGCGAAAGTGGCGACCGGGATACCTTTTGGCATCTGCACGATCGAGAGCAGCGAATCCTGCCCGGAAAGTGCCTTCGATTGCACCGGCACGCCGAGCACCGGAACGATACTCATGGCCGCCAGCATTCCCGGCAGGTGCGCGGCGCCGCCGGCGCCGGCAATGATCGCCTTGAGGCCGCGTTGGGCGGCCGCTTCGGCGTACTCGACCAGCAGATCCGGGGTGCGATGCGCCGAGACGACGCGCGCCTCGAAAGGGACGCCGAACTCCTTCAGCATGACCGCCGCCGCCTGCATCGTTGGCCAGTCGGAGTCGGAACCCATGACGACGCCAACCAGCGGTTCGCTGGCAGCCATCAGCGGGTCCCTCTTTCGGCCGCTTCGAGCGTGTTGGCGAGCAGCATGGTGATGGTCATCGGTCCGACGCCGCCGGGGACCGGCGTGATCCAGGCGGCCACTTCGCTGACTGCGGCAAAATCCACATCGCCACACAGTTTTCCGTCGGGTAGACGATTGATGCCGACGTCGATGACCACGGCGCCGGGCTTGACCATCTCGGCGGTGACGAAACGCGCTTTGCCGAGCGCGGCGACCAGCACGTCGGCGCGCCGCGTGTGGAATGCCAGGTCGCGGGTCTGCGAATGACAGACGGTCACCGTCGCACTGGCCTGCATCAGCAGCATGGCCATCGGTTTGCCGACGATGTTCGAGCGGCCAAGGACGACGGCTTCCTTGCCTTTCAGATCGATGCCGGCTTCGGCAAAGAACTTCATGATCCCGTAGGGCGTGCACGGGATGAAACGCGGCTGGCCCTGCATCAGAGCGCCGACATTCTCGGCGTGGAAACCGTCGACGTCCTTCTCCGGCGCAATCGCCCTGAGCACCGCGTCGGAGTCGAAGTGCTTGGGCAGCGGCAACTGGACCAGGATGCCGTGGATCTTCGGGTCGGCATTGAGCTCGGCAATCTTCTCCAGGACGACGCGCGGGTCGACATCGGGCGTGTAAGTGATCTTCTCCGAATGGAAACCAGCTTGCGCGCAGGCGTTCACCTTGTTGCGCACATAGACCTGCGAAGCGGCATCTTCGCCGACCAGAATCACCGCCAGTCCGGGGCGGGTACCGCGGGCGGCCAGCGCTTCGGCACGCGTCTTGAAATCGGTGCGCAGCTTTTGAGCGAGCGCGTTGCCGTCGAGGATTTTTGCCGTCATCTTGAATTCTTCTGCAGTGGCCGGGGAAAGAGGAAAGGTGTGCTGTGCAAAGGGCAAGACCCATCAATGGATCGACGCCGAGGGCAGGATTCTAGCGCAAATCAGGCTGCATCGGCCGCCGCTCGTGCCGCCTGTTCGGCCGCCGCCCGACCCGCCGCGAAAGCCTGCCGGTTGAGTTCGACGACCGGCGGCACGAGACGGCCGGTATCGTTGACGGTGAACATCTCGGCTTGCGGCGTGCAACCGGCGTTGGCGAGCGAACGTCAGCGGCACCCGCTGGTCAAGGTCATCGTCTGGCGCACGAAAAAAAGGGCCAAACAAAGCCTGGACCTTAGCGGCTCAGGGCATTTTCACGTTGGCGCAGATCAACTTTCCTGAACGCCTGCTGTCAATGTCACGGTGCAAGCGCTGCCCGCCAGGGTGGTTGTGGGTTGTAAATTGCACGATGCAGGATAGTCTTTTACAATGCGGGACGCTGCCATTTGTTGCGCTGCGGTACCGCGCACCCGGATAAGAGACTAACCTTCTGTGCTGCCGTAGACTTCGGCGCGTAGAAAACACTCTTCACTCTTCATTTCACCGTTCTGCAGCCCAGGAGACACAGTCATGGCAGATCTGCCCGAAAACGCGCTGTCGGCCGGCATCACCGATGCGGACCCGCAGGAAACACAGGAATGGCAAGACGCACTGAGCGGCGTGATCGACAGGGAAGGCGTCGAGCGCGCCCACTTCCTGATCGATGGCCTGATTTCGCAGGCGCGTCAGGAGGGAATCGACATCCCGTACAGCGCCACCACCGAGTACATCAATACCATCCCGGTCGATCAGCAGCCCAAGTATCCGGGTAACGCCGACCTGGAAATCAGGATTCACAATTACATTCGCTGGAACGCCATGGCGATGGTCGTGCGTGCCAACCGGGACAGCAACGTCGGTGGTCACATCGCCTCGTTCGCCTCGGCGGCGGCGCTCTACGACGTCGGCTTCTCGTGGTTCTGGCACGCACCCACCGAGCAGCACGGCGGCGACCTGATTTTCTTTCAGGGGCACTCGATACCCGGCGTCTACGCCCGCGCGCATCTGCTTGGGCGCCTGACCGACGAGCAGATGGACAATTTCCGGCAGGAAGTCGATGGTCACGGCATCTCGTCGTATCCGCATCCCTGGCTGATGCCCGACTTCTGGCAGTTCCCGACCGTCTCGATGGGCCTCGGCCCGCTGCAGGCGATCTACCACGCCCGCTTCATGAAGTACCTCGACAGCCGAGGTTTCATCGCCGCCGGCGATCGCAAGGTCTGGGCCTTTCTGGGCGATGGCGAAACCGATGAGGTCGAATCGCTCGGCGCCATCGGCATGGCCGCGCGCGAGCGACTCGACAACCTGATTTTCGTCATCAACTGTAACCTACAGCGTCTCGACGGTCCGGTACGCGGCAACGGCAAGATCATTCAGGAACTCGAAGGCACTTTCCGCGGCGCCGGCTGGAACGTCATCAAGCTGGTCTGGGGAACGCAATGGGACACGCTCCTGCTGCGCGACACGAAAGGCATCCTCAAGCAGCGCATGATGGAGGCTATCGACGGCGAGTACCAGACCTTCAAGGCCAAGGATGGCGCCTACGTTCGCGAGCACTTCTTCAACACCCCGGAGCTCAGGGAACTCGTCGCCGACTGGACCGACGAACAGGTCTGGGCGCTGAACCGTGGCGGCCACGACATCTTCAAGATCTTCAGCGCCTACAAGAGCGCCGTCGAACACCAGGGCCAGCCGACGCTGATCCTGGCCAAGACCATCAAGGGCTTTGGCATGGGCCAGGCCGGTGAGGCGATGAATATCTCGCACCAGCAGAAAAAACTCGATTACGAGGCGATCAAACGCTTCCGTGACCGTTTCGCCCTGCCGGTGCGCGACGACCAGGTCGCGGAACTGCCCTACCTGAAGTTCGCCGAAGGCTCGCCCGAACTGAACTACATGCGGCAGCGGCGAATGGACCTCGGTGGCTACCTGCCGCAACGTCGACGCAAGGCGGAGGCGCTCGAAATACCGGCACTGTCGGCTTTTGACGCGCTGCTCAAGGCCTCGGGCGAGGGCCGCGAGGTGTCCACGACGATGTCCATCGTCCGCTTCCTCAACATCCTGCTCAAGGACAAGAAGATCGGTCGGCACGTCGTTCCGATCGTTCCTGACGAGTCGCGCACTTTCGGCATGGAAGGTCTTTTTCGGCAGATCGGCATCTGGAACCAGGACGGCCAGAACTACGTCCCCGAAGATCACGATCAACTGATGTTCTACAAGGAGTCGAAAGACGGTCAGGTGCTCCAGGAAGGAATCAACGAAGCCGGCGCGATGAGCGACTGGATCGCTGCGGCGACCGCATACTCGGTGCATGGCGTGCAGATGATCCCCTTCTACATCTGCTATTCGATGTTCGGCTTCCAGCGCACGATGGATCTCTGCTGGGCGGCTGGCGACCAGCGCGCCCGCGGTTTCCTGATCGGCGGTACCGCCGGCCGGACGACTCTGAACGGCGAAGGTCTGCAGCACGAAGACGGTCATTCGCTGATCCTTTCCAGCCTGATTCCGAACTGCATCAGTTACGACCCGACCTTCTCGTTCGAGGTGGCCGTGATCATGCACGAAGGCATGCGCCGGATGTACCAGGAACAGGACGACGTCTTCTACTACATCACGGTAATGAACGAGAACTACGAGCATCCGGAAATGCCGGCCGGCGCCGAAGCCGATATTCTCAAGGGCATGTACCTGCTGCGCCGCGGCCAGTCGTCGGACAGCAACCCGGCTGCGCCGCGCGTGCAGTTGCTCGGCTCGGGAACGATTTTCCGCGAAGTGATCGCCGCTGCCGAACTGCTCAAGAACGACTGGGGTGTCGATGCCGACCTCTGGGGCTGCCCGGCGTTCACCGAGCTGGCGCGCAACGGTAACGACGTGCAGCGCTGGAACATGCTCAATCCCACCGAAAAGGGGAAGCGCTCGCACGTCGAAATGTGCCTTGGCGACACCCGCGGCCCGATCATCGCCGCGACCGATTACGTGCGCATGTTCGCCGAGCAGATCCGTCCCTTCATCAACCGTCGCTACGTCACGCTGGGCACCGACGGCTTCGGTCGCTCGGACACGCGCGAGCAGTTGCGCCACTTCTTCGAGGTCGATCGCCGCTGGATCGCCGTCGCCGCGCTCAAGGCCCTGGCCGATGACGGCACGATCGATCGGACCAAGGTCGCGCACGCGATTGCCAGGTACGGCATCGACGCGAACAAACCCAACCCGACGACGGTTTAAGGGAGCCCTCTGATGAGTCAATTGATCGAAGTAAAAGTCCCCGACATCGGTGACTATCATGATGTACCGGTGATCGACATCTGCGTCACCGTCGGCGACGTCGTCAAGGTCGATGGGGCACTGGTGACCCTGGAATCCGACAAGGCGACGATGGATGTGCCGTCACCGGTGGCCGGAGTGGTCAAGGAGATCCGTGTCGCACTCGGCGACAAAATTTCCGAAGGCGCCGTCGTCGTCGTCCTTGAGGCGTCTGCCGGAGTGGCGACTGCGACGAGCGCAGTCGCCACTCCGGAAGCGGCGCCTCCGCCTCCGCCCGCTTCGGTGTCCATTCCCACTGGCGTAGCCGCAGCCGTGACTGCGGCGGTGCCGACGAGCGGCGCGCCGCTCGAAGTCAAGGTTCCCGACATCGGTGACTACCACGACGTCCCGGTGATCGACGTCTGCGTCAAGGTTGGCGACACGGTCAAGATCGACGACGCGCTGGTGACGCTGGAATCCGACAAGGCGACGATGGACGTTCCGTCTTCGGCGGCCGGCGTCATCCGCGAAGTGAGGGTCAAGCTCGGCGACAAGGTTTCCGAGGGAACGGTGGTCGTCGTCATTGAAAGTGGCGCTGCTTCGCCGGCGGCTGCCGGCGCCCCCATTCCGGCGCCCGCACCGGCGGCGCCCGACGCCACCGGCGCGCCGGCCCCTGCCGTAGCGCAGCTTGCGCCAGCAACCGTCGTGCCGGTTCCAGGACTCGCGCCCGGCGCCAGGACGCACGCCAGCCCGTCGGTGCGCCTGCTGGCCCGCGAACTTGGCGTCGATCTCAACAAAGTGACGGCCAGCGGACCCAAGGGCCGCATCCTCAAGGAAGACATCACGGCCTACGTCAAGGGCGTGCTGACCGCTCCTCCGGCGGCCTCGGCGGCAGCCGCGCCATCGCTAGGCGGCGGTCTCGATCTGCTGCCCTGGCCGAAAGTCGACTTTGCCAAGTTCGGTGCGGTCGAAGTCAAACCGCTGGCGCGCATCAAGAAGATCTCCGCCCAGAACCTGGCGCGCAACTGGGTGATGGTCCCGGCGGTTACCTATCACGAAGACGCAGACATCACCGACCTCGAAGCCTTCCGCGTGGCGATCAACAAGGAGAACGAGAAGTCAGGCGCGAAGATCACCATGCTCGCTTTCCTGATCAAGGCGTGCACGGTGGCGCTGAAGAAGTTCCCCGAGTTCAACAGTTCCCTCGACGGCGACAACCTGGTGCTGAAGCAGTATTACCACGTCGCCTTCGCCGCCGATACGCCGAATGGCCTGGTCGTCCCGGTGATCAAGAACGCCGACCAGAAATCGGTCAGCCAGATCGCCGTCGAAAGTGGCGAACTGGCGAGGAAGGCGCGCGACGGCAAGCTTGGCCCGGCTGACATGTCGGGCGCCTGCTTCACCATTTCGAGTGTTGGCGGTATCGGCGGCACGCAGTTTTCGCCGATCGTCAACGCGCCTGAGGTGGCCATCCTGGGAGTCAGCAAGTCGGTGATGAAACCGGTCTGGAACGGCAAGGAGTTCGCGCCGCGCCTGATCCTGCCGATGTCGCTCTCCGCCGACCACCGCGTCATCGACGGCGCGCTGGCGACCCGTTTCAACGTCCATGTCGCGCAACTGCTCGCCGACATGCGGCGCGTGCTGCTCTGATCGGGAGAAAATCATGAGCCAGATCATTGAAGCCAAAGTGCCGGATATCGGCGACTATCACGATGTGCCGGTGATCGACATCTGCGTCAAGGCCGGCGACACGGTCAAGGTCGACGACCCCCTGGTCACCCTCGAATCCGACAAGGCGACGATGGACATCCCGAGCAGCGTTGCCGGCGTCGTCAAGGAAGTGAAGGTCGCCCTGGGCGACAAGGTCTCCGAAGGTTCGATCGTCGTCGTGATCGAGACTGCCGGCGCTGCCCAGGCGGCAGCATCCGCTCCTGCGGCGGCACCGGCCAGCGCCGCACCGGCCCCGCAGGCCGCGGCGCCGATTACCGGCAACGCCGACCTCGAATGCGAAATGCTTGTCCTCGGCGCCGGCCCGGGTGGCTACTCAGGGGCTTTCCGCAGCGCCGACCTCGGCATGCAGACCGTCCTCGTCGAGCGCTACCCGACGCTCGGCGGTGTCTGCCTGAACGTCGGTTGCATCCCGTCGAAAGCCCTGCTGCACATCGCCGGCGTGATGGACGAAGCGCAGCACATGGGCGATTGCGGTGTCAGCTTCGCAGCACCAAGCATCGACCTCGACAAACTGCGTGCCCACAAGGACAAGGTCGTCGGCAAACTGACCGGCGGTCTCGCCGGCATGGCCAAGGGGCGCAAGGTCGAAGTCGTGCAGGGTGTCGGCCAGTTCGTCGCCCCACATCATCTCGAAGTCGCGCTTGCCGGTGGCGGCAGCAAGCTGATCCGTTTCCAGAAAGCGATCATCGCCGCCGGCTCGCAACCCATTCCGCTGCCCTTCATGCCCGACGACCCGCGCGTCGTCGACTCGACCGGCGCCCTCGAACTGCGGCAGATCCCCGAGCGCATGCTGGTCATCGGTGGTGGCATCATCGGCCTCGAAATGGCCAGCGTCTACTCAGCGCTCGGCTCGCGAATCACCGTCGTCGAGCTCGGGTCGGTGCTGATGCCGGGCGCTGACCGCGATCTGGTCAAGGTCTGGGAAAAGCACAACGCCCACCGCTTCGACCGCATCCTGCTCAACACCGGCGTCGTCGCCGCAGCGGCCCGCCCTGAAGGCATCGAGGTCAGCTACAGCAGCGACGAGAAGGAAGTTTTCGACCTCGTTCTGGTTGCTGTCGGCCGCTCGCCGAACGGCAAGAAGCTCGATGCCGAGAAAGCCGGCGTCGCCGTTACCGAGCGTGGCTTCATTCCCGTCGATACGCAGTTGCGCACCAACGTCCCGCACATCTTTGCCATCGGCGATATCGTCGGGCAGCCGATGCTCGCGCACAAAGGGGTGCACGAAGCGCATGTCGCAGCCGAAGCCGCACACGGCGGCAAGCGCTGTTTCGACGCCCTGCAGATCCCGTCGGTCGCCTACACCGATCCGGAAATCGCCTGGGCCGGCAAGACCGAAGATCAATGCCGGGCCGAGGGGATCACTTACGGCAAGAGCATATTCCCCTGGGCGGCTTCGGGGAGGGCTCTGGCCAACGGTCGCGCCGAGGGCTTCACCAAGCTGATCTTCGACGAAGCAACGCACCGCATCATCGGCGGCAGCATTGTCGGCACCGACGCCGGCGACCTGATCGGCGAAGTCTGTCTGGCCATCGAAATGGGCTGTGATGCCACCGACATCGGCCACACCATCCACCCGCACCCGACGCTGGGTGAGTCGGTGGGCATGGCCGCGGAGGTCTATGAGGGGGTGTGTACCGATTTGCCGGCGGTGAAGAAGAGGTAGGCGAAGCAAGTACCCGCCGTACAATGACGCCGCCGCACGCGAAGTACGGCGGCGTCATCCTTTCTCTGAACCGAAAGCGATACGTTTGTGTGCGTAGTCGCTTGACTGCGGATGCCGGTTTCGGAAATGATGACGGGGCGGAAAAGGGCGTTTCAGCCTTTGTCAAGCAGCGCAACAAATCTTGTTATGGGGATGTCGCCATGGGAACAGACTACGAAACGGACGTGGTGGCATGGGCCAGCGAGCAAGCCCGACTGATTCGAGCCGGGCGCTTTGATCTACTTGACCGGGAGCATATCGCGGAGGAGATTGAAGACGTGGGAAAGAGCGAGCAGCGCGAGTTGGCCACCCGAATGGCCATCCTCCTGGCCCATCTCCTCAAGTGGCAGCATCAACCCGAGCGCCGGGGTGCGAGCTGGGAGGTGACAATCAGCAATCAGCGCCACAGAATTGCCCGTCGCCTGGACAAAACACCGAGTCTGCGCGGCTGCCTCAACGACCCGGACTGGTGGGCCGATGCCTGGGGCGATGCATGCGATCTGGCCAGTGACGAGACGGGAATCGGGATAGACAAGCTCCCACGCAATTGTCCTTGGGCGACTGCAACCGAAGTTCTCGATGAAAATTGGCTACCGAATGGATAGGGCTACGTCTGGCCATCGAAATGGGCTGTGATGCCACCGACATCGGCGACGCCATCCACCCGCACCCGACGCTGGGTGAGTCGGTAGGCATGGCCGCGGAGGTCTATGAGGGGGTGTGTACCGATTTGCCGGCGGTGAAGAAGAGGTAGGCGAAGCAAGTACGCGCCGTACGATGACGCCGCCGCACGCGAAGTACGGCGGCGTTTTTTTGTCGGAGTATTCCCTTTTCAGGAGTTCGCGCAGCCAAGCTCCTAATTGCAGACTTGCACAGGGAATACGCCGCGGTATACTCGATTGTTATCAAATAGTTGCATCTGCTGCATGGTGCACACAGGCTGCCTTTGCGGAAGATTGTATCCGTTGGCTTTAAAGGCAATGCCCGTGTCATTTAGTTGCTGGTTCTGATTGGTAGGGGCCTGTACATGACAGTAGGTACAGCGCTGACCGGTCTGTGTTGCGAAGTATGGGGTGGCGCTAGCTGTGCTCAAGGGGAGCAGTGTCAAAGCAACGGTCGCGGTGAGTGCGGTCCGCAGCATGGCGAAACCGGATTTGGCGGTGGTGGACGAAGCGTGCAGCGAAAGCAGTCTGGTTTTCATATGGCGCCTCAAAATGAACTGGTTGGATTGCTACAAAACACTACTTTTTTCAGCCGCCCAAGGCTCGCCTCTCCCTAATGGTCTGCGCACTCGAACATTGTATTCCATGACTCGACTCAACCATATGCTTGCCAGGATAGTAGTTCGATGTTACATGATGTGTCAATGAGATCGGGGTAAGCAGTCCCAGCCTGCTGTTCACCCTTTCCGATGCTGCGGTGGATTATCGGCAAGATGCCAGCCAGCGTTGATCTTCGTACTCACACTTTGAAATACGAAACTGCGGCCTGGAGTTCTCCCGCGAGTTTTTTCAACTGCTCGGCAGCGTCGGCGTTGCATCGGGCCGCGGCATCGGTCTCTTCCGTCATCGAGGCAATGCTCTCCACGTGACCGGCGATGCTTGTGGCGGCGATCGCCTGCTCCGCGGTGGCGTTGGCCACATCACGGGCCCTGGCCAGAGAATCCTCGGCATGGCGCAGGATCTCGTCGAGCACCGCCGTGGCCTGCAAGGCGAGTTCCTGCCCCTGGCGCACCTTGGGCTCGGCGCTCTGCATGGCCGATACGGCTGCGCTGGTATCCCCCTGGATCGTGCTGACCATCTGGCCGATCTGAGCCGTGGCCTGCGTCGTCCGTTCTGCCAGCTTGCGCACCTCGTCAGCCACCACGGCGAATCCCCGCCCCTGGTCGCCGGCACGCGCCGCTTCGATGGCGGCATTCAGGGCCAGCAGATTGGTCTGATCGGCGATCTCCTTGATCACATTGGTAATCGTGCCGATGTCCCGGGAGCGGCCTACGAGGGAATCGATACGCGTCGCTGAATCCCGCACCGAAACGGCAATCCCCTCGATTTCACCCGCCGCTCGGCGGACGACATCGGCGCCCTGGTTTGCCAGCTCAGTCGTCTTGCGGGAATTGTCCTCGGTCATGTGGGCAAGCCCGGATACTTCGCTGATGCTGACCGTGAGCTCTTCGATGGACGCAGCGCTGGCGGCACTGGCTTCAGCCTGGTTTCGTGCAGCCAGGCTGATTTCGCTGGCCGCGATGGACAACTCGCCGGATTCCCTGGCGAGCATTTCGGTACCCTGGTTAATATCGAGAACGACGCCATGCAGCCTGGCCTGCATGGTCGCCAGCGCGCTCAGCAGATTGCCGTCCTGACTGCTGCTTGAGGTGATGCTCCGGGTCAGGTCTCCCTGGGACAAGCTTTCGACCTGGGCAACTGCCAGCGCGGGTTCGCCACCGATCTGCTGTTGCACGCTGCGGTTGATGGTCCAGCAGAGGGCTCCGAGCAATACGCTGATCAACCCCACGAAGGCAATGCTGCTGCGGGCACTGCGCCAGAAGGCGGCGTCCACATCCTCGATGTATATACCCGTGGCCAGCCACCAGCCCCAGGGCGCGAAGACCTTGGCGTAGGCGATCTTGGCGATCGGCTTGTCGGCGCCAGGCTTGGCGAACAGGTAATCCATTGTCGCCTCGCCATTGCGCTGCAGCAGTTCGATCCACTCCTTGACGTAGGTTTTCCCGGTCGGGTCCGTGGCATCGAGCGTGTTCTTGCCTTCCCGCTCGGGTCTGGTGCCGTGCATCATGGTCGTGCCGCTGAAGTCGTAGATGAACAGGTAGTCGTCTTCGTTGAACCGGCTCCCGCGCAGAGCGTCCTTGGCCGACTGCTGAGCCTCTTCCTGGCTCAACTTGCCCGCCTGCTGCAGCGCGTACTGATGTTGCAGCACGCCAATGGCCGAATTGACGACGGCGCGGATGGCCAGGCGCTTTTCCTCCAGCATGTGCTGGCGCAGTTCGAAGACCGAATAGCTTCCCAAGGCGAGCAGGCCCAGCAGCATGCCAATGAGCAAGGCATAAAGGCGGGTCCTCAAAGTCAACTTTCGCGCCACAGCGAGCATGGTCATGTCTCCAGGTTGTGCCTCAATGATGGCTGCAACGATTGCGCGCAGGAGGGCGCAAGGGATTGGTCCGGCAGGGAGTCGGTTGGACAGTATACTCACCTTCCGAAGCCGGCAGACCAGGGGGCCGGCAGAAATATGGACACGCGAGGCAAACAACCGGAGCAGCGTTGACGGCTTTTGTTAAGATGGAGCCCGAAAATGTCGTGAGCGCGGAGTGTGCACCTTGCCCCTGGATTTGGGTACAGTACACAGTGGTGCCGTGGCCTCGTCGACGTGAACGGCAGGAATGTTCCGGCCCGCATCGGGATGGGCTGCTTTGCGGACGACCATCGTTGCCAAAGGGAAGGGGATGACCAGAAGACTAGTGTCAAGGGTACGAAAGGCGCTGCACGGGGTGCTGCGCAAGTTGTTCAATGTTCTCCCACAAAACCGGCGCTTCGCTATCTATCGAACGTTTGTCGATTGCGACCCGGCACCAAGCGAGCGCCTGGTGCTGAAGATCGCCGACACGAAGGAGGAGCTGGAGGCCTGCTTTACTCTGCTGCACGACGCTTATGTCGATAGCGGCTTCATGAAGCCTGATCCCTCGGGAATGCGCGTCACCATTTACCACGCACTACCGACGACGACGACCTTGTGCGCGAAGTACGACGGACAGGTGGTCGGCACGCTGTCCTTGATCCGGGAAAGCGTGCTGGGGTTTCCATTGCAGAGGATCTTCGATCTGACGGCAATACGTGAGAAGAAGGGAAACATCGCCGAGGTTTCGGCGTTGGCGGTGCACAAGCGATTTCGCCGGACGGGCGGCAGTATCCTGTTCCCGCTTATGAAGTTCATGTACGAATATTGCACCACTTTCTTTGATACCCGGCATCTGGTCATTGCCGTCAATCCCCGCCACATCGAGATGTACGAATCCCTGTTGTTTTTCGAACGTCTGACACAGAATGTGGTCGAGAATTACGATTTTGTGAATGGCGCGCCGGCGGTGGGAGCGACACTCGACCTCGGCTCGGCGCCAGAGATCTTCAAGAAGCATTACGGGTCCAAACCACCGAAACGAAATCTGTTTGCTTTTTTCACCGCGGTCAGGCTGTCCAACATCAAACTGCCGCAACGACGCTTCTACACCACCAACGATCCGGTGCTGACGCCGGACCTGCTCGATCATTTCTTCAATGTGCGGACGCACGTGTTTGCTCAGTTGAGCGATCGGAAGAAGTGTTTGCTGCACACCATCTACGATCTGCCGGCGTATCAGGGCGTTCTGCCGGCGATTGGCGCAGGCGGTCAGGACGACCAGGTTCGCCGGCGTCACCGACGCTTTTCGGTCAGATGCCCAGGCAGATTTTCGGTGGTGGCACCCGACGGATGCGAGACCAAATACAAGATCGAGATTACCCAACTCTCACGCTACGGTTTCCAGGCGCACTCGCGCTCCGCTGTGCCGATCAATGTCTGGGGTGAAGTGACTATCCAGTTGGGCCCCGCCGAAGTGTCGAGAATACAGGTCGAGGCATCCAGGGACACGGGAAATGGCGTCTACGGCTTCCGTCTGGGTGAGCCCGACCTGATCTGGCGGAAATTCGTCAACGCGCTCTATAGCGGAAGCACCCACGCCGATCTTGAGAACGCGACGCGCTTCATGACCGACAGATGATCCGGCGCGGCACGACGAGAGGCGCTCCGCCCGTCTTGCCGCCGCCGAGGTCAGTGAGTCCTCAAGGCGGCCCGGAAGCGTCGTGACCGCGACCGCTCACCCCGCCGCCAGCCGCTTGCAGTCGCCGCCGGTAGTGTGCCGGCGCCATACCGGTCCACCTCAGGAAGGCCCGGTAGAAGGCCGCCGTGTCGGCGAAACCCAGGTCAGCGGCAATCTGCGCCACCGGGCGTCCGCTCTTGGCCAGGCTGTTGATCGCCACGTCGCGGCGCAGCGCGTCCTTGACGGCCTGGAAGCTTGATCCCTCCTCTTCGAGTCGACGGTGCAGCGTGCGTGGCGAAATGTGCAAGGCACAGGCGACTTCCGCCAGCGCCTTGGGCACCGGCAGCGCATCGCGCAGGGCCCTGCGCACGCGTAAGACCATTTCGCGGTCGCGGCGGTACAGGGTCGTCAGCTTGCCGGGTGCGCCATCGAGGAAGGTTTGCAGGGCGGTTTCGTCGCGACGGATCGGCAACTCGAGCAGGTTGGCGGCAAAGGTGGCGGTCAGCTTTTCGGCGTCAAATATCGAGTGCGCCGTGTAGATCAGCGCATAATCATCCGCATGCTCCGGCCGTGGGTAGGGAAAGGCCACCGAGTCGAGAACGATGCCGCGTCCGACGAGCCACGAAAAAAGCCCGTGCAGCAGGCGCAGCAACCATTCAAAGGCGAAGACCCGGCCGATGTGCAGTGGGCGGGCTTCGGTGATCACCAGGTAGGCCAGTTCCTGCCGGCTGTCGAGACGGACGGCGAAATCGGGGAGCACCAGGCGCAGAAAGCGGATGCTGCGTTCGATTGCCCCGGCCAGCGTCGGAGCCGTGATGATGCTGCGACAGAGGAACTCGAAGGTGCCGGCGCGTAGCGGAACGGAAAACAGGCCGAAGCCCTCGTCGTCGAGTTCGTGGTTGATCAGGTTGTAAAGTTCGGCATAGCGGTCTATGGGAACCCGAGCGGAGGCGTCGCTCAGGACCTCCGCAGGGATGTGAGCGCGTTCGAGCAGCGGCTCGGTCGCCTGTCCTGCATGTCGCAGACCGGCCAGCATTCCGTCCACGAAGGCCACCGCCACCGACGCTCTTGTCGTGGTCGGGCCGCCCCCAACTGGCGGGACGGAACCGGACATAGGCCTGGCGGTCTTCTCAGGGTAGGGCATCGTCTTCTCGCAAGGTAGTGTATTGACAGATATTTCAAGTTGGCAATATTTACATTGTTTGCGGCGTATTGGGTAATGGCTTTATTGCAGCCACCTTTCTACCATGTGTGTTCCTGTGCAATTCCTGGTACCCCGAACCTTTCTGATTTTTGTGGAGCGCGAACGCCATGACCGACCTTTCGATTGCCAAGAAGCTTCTGCCCTACAAGCCCAAGCACAAACTGCGCTTTGTCACTGCGGCTTCGCTGTTTGACGGCCATGATGCGTCAATCAACATCATGCGCCGCATCCTGCAGGCGACGGGCGCCGAGGTCATCCACCTCGGGCACAATCGTTCCGTGCAGGAGATCGTGAACGCGGCGCTGCACGAGGATGTGCAGGGAATCGCCATCACCTCGTACCAGGGTGGCCACGTCGAGTTCTTCAAGTACATGATCGACCTGCTGAAGGCGGGTGGTGGAGCGGATATCAAGGTCTTCGGCGGTGGCGGTGGGGTGATCGTCCCGAGCGAGATCGATGAACTGCACGCCTATGGCGTGACGCGGGTCTATTCTCCCCAGGACGGACAGTCGCTGGGGCTGCAGGGGATGATCAACGAGGTGGCGGCGAAGTGCGACTTCGACCTGTCGACGCTGGCACCCCAGGACCCGGACGCTGTGCTCGCCGCGCTGAAAGCCGGTGATCACCGCAAGTTGGCGCAAATCATCACCGCACTGGAAAATGGGGCTTATCCGGAAGCGCTGCGCAAGAAAATCGTTCTTGCTGCCGCCGGGCTCAAGGTGCCGACGCTGGGCATTACCGGCACTGGCGGGGCCGGCAAGTCGTCGCTGACCGACGAACTGGTGCGGCGCTTCCGGCTGGACCAGGGCGACACCATCAAACTGGCGATCGTCTCCATCGACCCCTCGCGCAAGCGGACCGGTGGCGCTCTGCTCGGCGACCGCATCCGCATGAACGCGATCGAGCACCCGAACATCTACATGCGCTCCCTGGCGACGCGCGAAACGGGCTCTGAGCTGTCTGCCGCGCTGCCCGAAGTGATTGCCGCCTGCAAACTGGCCGGCTTTGATCTGGTCATCGTCGAGACCTCGGGTATCGGTCAGGGCAACGCGGCGATCGTGCCGCTGGTCGATGCCTCGCTCTACGTGATGACCCCCGAGTTTGGCGCGGCGTCGCAACTCGAAAAAATCGACATGCTTGACTTTGCCGACTTCGTGGCCATCAACAAGTTCGACCGCAAGGGCGCCGAGGATGCCCTGCGCGACGTGCGCAAGCAGTATCAGCGCAACCACGAGGCTTTCGGCCAAAGCCCTGACGAAATGCCCGTCTATGGCACGATGGCTGCACGCTTCAACGACGACGGACTGACGGCCTTGTACCAGGCGATCGCCGCCAAGCTGCACGCACATGGCCTGAAGCTGAAGAAGGGCAAGCTGCCCCTGGTTACCGTTCGCCAGTCGTCGAATCAGCGGGCGATCGTTCCGGCGCAGCGTGTACGTTACCTGGCCGAGATTGCCGAAGGGGTCCGCAGTTACCACGCGCACAGTGCCGAGCAGGCTGACGTGGCTCGCCAGCGGCAATCCCTGAAGACGGCGAAAGCACTGTTTGTCTCCCGCGGCAAGGCGGCCGGCGACTTCGATGAACTGATCCACTGGAAGGACGGGCAACTCGACGCCAGAGCGAAGAAACTGCTCGACATGTGGCCCAAGACGGTCGAGCTGTATGCCCAGGACGAGTATGTGGTCAAGATCCGCGACAAGGAGATACGGACGCGTCTGACCAGCACCTCGCTCTCCGGAACACGCATCCGAAAGGTTTCTCTGCCCAGTTACCAGGACGACGGCGAAGTGCTGCGTTTCCTGATGAAGGAGAACGTACCGGGGTCATTCCCCTATACCGCCGGCGTCTTTGCTTTCAAGCGCGAGAACGAGGACCCAACGCGCATGTTCGCCGGCGAAGGCGATGCTTTCCGTACCAACCGTCGCTTCAAGAAAGTCTCCGAGGGCATGCCCGCCAAGCGGCTGTCGACAGCCTTCGATTCGGTGACCCTCTATGGTTGTGATCCGGACGCCAGGCCGGATATCTACGGCAAGGTCGGCAACTCGGGCGTATCGATCGCCACGCTTGACGACATGAAAGCGCTGTTCGACGGTTTTGAACTGTGCGCACCGACGACCTCGGTTTCGCTGACCATCAACGGTCCGGCGCCGATCATCCTGTCGATGTTCTTCAATGCCGCGATCGACCAGCAGGTCGAGAAATTCCGTTCCGACAACGGTCGTGAGCCGACCGAAGACGAGATCCAGAAGATCCGCACCTGGGTCCTGGCCAATGTTCGCGGCACCGTCCAGGCCGACATTCTCAAGGAAGACCAGGGACAGAATACCTGCATCTTCTCGACTGAATTTGCGCTCAAGATGATGGGCGACATCCAGGAATTCTTCGTCCACAACCACATCGGCAACTTCTATTCGGTGTCGATTTCCGGCTATCACATTGCCGAGGCCGGCGCCAATCCGATTTCGCAACTGGCCTTCACCCTCGCCAACGGCTTCACCTACGTCGAGGCCTACCTGGCGCGCGGTATGCATATCGACGATTTCGCCCCCAACCTGTCGTTCTTCTTCAGCAACGGCATGGACCCCGAGTATTCGGTGATCGGCCGTGTCGCCCGCCGCATCTGGGCGGTGGCGATGAAGAACAAGTATGGCGCCAGCGAGCGCAGCCAGAAGCTCAAGTATCACGTGCAGACTTCGGGTCGCTCGCTGCACGCGCAGGAAATGGCGTTCAACGACATTCGGACCACCCTGCAGGCGCTGATTGCCATCTACGACAACTGCAATTCGCTGCATACCAATGCCTACGACGAGGCAATCACCACGCCGACCGAGGAGTCCGTTCGCCGCGCCATGGCCATCCAGTTGATCATCAACCGCGAGTGGGGTCTGGCGATGAACGAGAACCCGAATCAGGGTTCGTTCATCATCGAGGAGTTGACCGATCTGGTAGAAGAGGCCGTGCTCAAGGAGTTTGAAGCCATTGCCTCGCGCGGTGGCGTCCTCGGAGCAATGGAGACCGGCTATCAGCGTGGCAAGATCCAGGAAGAGTCGCTCTACTACGAGCACAAGAAACACGACGGTTCGTTCCCGATCGTCGGCGTGAATACCTTTCGCAACCCGAAGGGCGACGCCCAGATCGAGATTGAGCTCGCACGTTCGACCGAAGACGAAAAACAATCGCAGCTCAATCGCCTGCGCGACTTCCAAGGCCGCAACGCGGCAGAATCCGGGGCGATGATTGAACGACTCAAGCAAACGGTGATCGACAACGGCAATGTCTTCGCGGTCCTGGTGGACGCGGTCCGCGTCTGCTCGCTCGGACAGATCACCGGAGCGCTCTATGAAGTGGGCGGTCAGTACCGCCGCAGCATGTAAGCGTTCACGCTGCTCGATACGTGCGCGCAGCCTCGTACCCTCGGGTCGATTGCCCTCTCGGCGCGGTGTGGTGCTGCATGCCTGATTGCTACAGCATTCCGCGCTGACCGTAAACAATGAAGGAGTGACATGATTGCAGCGCCGCGTCGCCTCAGTCTGATGAGCCGGCTTTCCCTCACCGCAGCCCTGGCCTTGCTGACCATGTCCCTGGTCCAGCGCTTCAGCATTGGCGACCTCGGCGACAGCAGCGGAAGGTCATTGCCGCCGGCAGGCGGCGGTCGAGCGGCGGCAAGCGGTAGCCCATGAGCGACCTCGCTGCGCAAGAGCGCCGCCGTCGCACGCTGGCGCTAGCGATCGTCGTCGCGGCCTATGTGCTCTCTTTTTTCCAGCGCTTCGCGCCGGCCGGCATAGCGCCGGACCTGATCGCCGCATTCAACACCACGGCATCGTCGCTCGGTGTCCTGGCGGCGACCTACTTCTACGTCTATACGCTCATGCAGGTGCCGACCGGCATCCTGGTCGACACGCTCGGGCCGCGGCTCATTCTGCTCCTTGGCGGCGTTGTCGGCGGGGTCGGAAGCCTCTTGTTCGGCATGGCAGTTAATCTCGACCTGGCGCTGCTCGGACGGACGCTGATCGGGCTGGGCGTTTCCGTGACTTTCATTGCCATGCTCAAGATCATCGCCGTGTCGTTTGACGAGCGGCGCTTCGCCAGCCTGGTTGGCGTCAGCATGCTGGTCGGCAATCTCGGTTCGGTGCTGGCTGGCGCGCCACTGGCATGGCTGGCGCAGATCACCGGCTGGCGAGTGATTTTTGTCGGCCTGTCCGCGGTGTCCTTGGCCCTGGGCCTCGGCTGCTGGTGGCTGCTCGGCGACCGTCGGGAGCACGCGGAGAGTTCGTCGGCTACGAGCCGGGACGGCAAACCGCGTTTTGACCGGACCGTGGTGCTCTCCGGACTGCTGACGGTGCTGAAGAACCGGGATACCTGGCCGGTAGCCGGCGTCAATTTTGGCATCTGCGGCAGTTTTTTTGCCTTTGCCGGCTTGTGGGCGACGCCTTTCCTGACCGCGGTACATGGCATGACCCGTGCTGTGGCGGCCAATCACGTCAGTCTCTATTTCGCCGCTTTCGCCGTCGGCTGTGTTCTTATCAGTACGCTTTCGGACCGCCTCCGCCGGCGCAAGCCGGTGCTCGTGGCGAGTAGTCACCTGTACGCGCTGATCTGGCTGGTCTGGCTGTCCGCGACCACTCTGCCGCTGACCCTGAGCTACGCGTTGTTTGCCCTGATGGGGCTGGTGACCGCCAGCTTTACCCTTACCTGGGCCTGCGCCAAGGAGGTCAATCCGCCATTGCTCTCCGGGATGTCGACCAGCGTGACCAACATGGGCGGCTTCCTGGCCGCGGCCATTCTGCAACCGCTGGTTGGCTGGGTCATGGATCAGGCCTGGCAGGGTGGTCTGACCGCCAGCGGCGCACGCCTGTACACGCCGGACGATTTCCACGCGGGCCTGTTGCTGCTCGCGGCAACGGCAAGCTTTGGCGCACTGGCCTCGTGGCGCATCCGGGAAACCGGCTGTCGCAACGTCTGGCGACCAGCAGGCTGAACGGCAGTTCCCGTGGATGGCGTCGTCGCAGCTCAGCGCCGGCCATAGACCAGTTCGACTCGCCGCATGCTCGCTCGGCAGGCCTCTGTTTCGCACTTCAGCTTGCCGCTTTGCTCGCTACCGACCGGCAGGCGCTTGATCTGCGCTTTCGGCACGCCATGCGAGCGCAGCTTTTCGCTGACCGCCTCGGCGCGTTTGTCGGCCACAGCGAGGTTGTAGGCGGCGCTGCCGAGGTTGTCGGTATGACCGACCAGGGTCACGACCAGTTGCGGATCTTCTTTCAGCTTCTGGGCGTTCTGGCGCAGCACTTCGGCGCCCTCGCTGTCGATTGTTGCCTCGCCAAAGGCGAAATAGACCGTCCTTTTGGCCTCCTCATCGGCGAACGGCGTGGTTTTTGCCGAGTTGTGACGGACGGCTGGCGGCGGCACTCTTGCCGTCTGCTCATGCGGCACCGCGGTCTTCGCAGCATCTCCGGGAGGTGGTTTTTCGACCGTTGCGCAGGCCGAGAGCACCAGGCAGGCAAGGCAACAAAGGAGGCGATGGCGGGGAAACAGCATTGGCGATGCACCGGCAGGACGAAACGCGAGTTGAAAGGCAGCAGGGCAGTAGTGTAACAATGATTGCCGTCGCGCAGCTTGTTGTTGGTTCAATTGAAGAGTTGGTCAAAACGAGGATTGCTCGGTAGAATGCCGCTTCGATGGCCATCGCGCCTGCCCGCCTAGCCTGCCGCACATGACACCCTTGCACGAAGACGTACCTCTCTCGCCACTGGTTTCGATTCTGATCCGCAGCATCAATCGCCTGTCCTTGCTGCACGAAGCTCTGGCGTCGGTTGCTCGGCAAACGTATTCCCGGATCGAAATTCTGGTGGTCGCAGCGGTGCCCAATCACGCTGAGCTAGGGGCAAACTGCGGTCCCTACCCGCTGCGCCTGATTCCGACCGACCACCCATTGCATCGCTGTCGCGCAGCCAATGCGGCGCTCGACGCGGCAAGCGGCGCCTACCTGCTCATTCTTGACGATGACGACTGGCTCCTTCCCGACCATGTGGAGAAACTGGCCAGCGCGTTGACGGATGATCCGGAGTTGCTGGCTGCCTATACCGGGGTGCAGCCGACCGATGCCGATGGTGAATCGCAGGGCGGCCCCATCGATCTGCCTTTCGACGAACTGCGCCTGCTGGCAGGCAATTTGATGCCGCCGCATGCGGTGCTGTTCAGGCATGACGTTATTGATTTGGGTTGCCGTTTTGACGAAAGCATCGACCTGTTCGAGGACTGGGATTTTTGGCAGCAGATTGCCCGTCATTCCACCTTCGCTCATGTTCCCGGGGTTTCCGCCTATTACCGAATTCACGCCAGCTCAGGGGTGCATGAGATTGTTCCCTTCGTCAGCCCGGAGTATGCCCGCCTCTATGGCAAGTGGCGGCATCTGTGGCGCGAAGGGCAAATTGCAGGCATGATGGCCCGGGTGTGGGACTACCCGGACCAGAAAGCGCGAGTCACCGAACAGCACGGGCGCATCGTCGAGCAGCAACGCGTCATCGTCGGGTTGGAACAGCGCACGCTTGAACTGGAATGGGAGATCCAGGCTCGGGAACAACTGCTCGATGAAAGGCACAGACATATTGAGGCGATCTGGCGGAGCAGCAGTTGGCGCATCACCAAGCCGCTGCGCGGGGCGCGCAAGGCGATTAGCTACGGACCGCGGTTGAAAAAGGCCTTGCTTGACCCGGCGAAGGTCTGGCGCTTCCTGAAGCGCGCGGCATTGCATCTGCCCAAGGGTGACTACAGCACATGGATCGCTCGTTTTGAACCCCCGCTGAAATCCTATCCGCGGCTTCGGCAAATGGCCGAGTCCTGGCACCGGCCGCCAACCATTGCCGTGGTGATGCCCACCTACCGTTCCGATGTGGAACTGCTGGAAGCCGCCATACGCAGCGTTCTGGGCCAGGTTTATCCATATTGGCAACTCTGTATCGCCGACGATGCGTCCGACGCCCCCGCGGTCAAGGCGCTGCTCGAGCGCCATGCCGCGCAAGACGCACGCATTCGGGTCGTCTTCCGCCCGGTTAACGGCCACATCTCCGCCGCTAGCAACTCGGCTCTGGCTCTGGCAAGCGGCGACTTTGTCGCCCTCCTCGACCACGACGATTTGCTCCATCCACTGGCCTTGTGGTTCGTTGCCAAGACCTGTATAGAGCATCCCGAGGCGAGCTTGATCTACACAGATGAAGACAAGCTTTCCGCCGCTGGTCAGCGCTGCGATCCGTATTTCAAGTGCGACTTCAATTATGAGTTGCTGCTCGCACAGAACATGATCTCGCACCTGGGAGTCTACCGGCGCTCGCTGTTGAGCACGGTCGGTGGCTTCCGGGAAGGCTTCGAGGGCTCGCAGGACTACGACCTTGCCCTGCGCGCCATCGAGTGTCTGCGACCGGACCAGATTGTACATATACCTCGGGTGCTCTATCACTGGCGGATCGTCGCTGGGAGTACGGCGAGTTCCATTGGTGAAAAGCCCTACGCCCTAACAGCCGCCCATAAGGCATTGAGTGAACACTTGCATCGACGGGGCGTCGCCGCAGAAGTGACAGCCGCGCCGGAAATTCCTTTGCACACCCGGGTCCGCTTCTCTCTGCCGACGCCGGCGCCACAGGTGAGCATCCTGATTCCCACGCGGGACAGGGCAAATCTGCTGCGCCTGTGCATCGGATCAATACGCGCACGCACCACCTATTCTCCTTACGAGATCATCGTCATCGACAACGGCAGCGAGGATGCCGACACTTTGCAGTTGCTTGATCAACTGCGCCAGAGCGGCGTCCGGGTACTGCGGGACGACGGTCCATTTAACTTTTCTCGGCTCAACAACAGAGCGGTGGCGCAAGCGCGGGGCAGCGTGCTATGCCTCATGAACAACGACATTGAAATCATCACACCGAGCTGGCTGGAGGAGATGGTTTCCGTTGCGCAACAGGATGCCATAGGTGCTGTGGGCGCGCGTTTGTGGTACCCAAATGACAGGCTGCAACACGGCGGAATCATCCTGGGCGTGGGCGGCGTGGCAGGACATTCCTTTCTGAATTCTGCGCGGGGTGCTGTCGGCTACTTCGGCCGGGCGGCCCTGCATCAGTCCCTGAGCGCCGTTACTGCGGCCTGCATGGTTGTGCGGAAATCTGTTTTTCTAGAGATTGGCGGACTCGACGAGCGGCTGTCCGTGTCGTTCAATGACGTAGACTTTTGCCTGAGACTCCGGCAGGCGGGCTATCGCAACGTCTGGACGCCTTATGCGGAGATGTTCCATTACGAGTCAGCCAGCCGTGGCCGAGAAACGACACCTGAAAAACAGGCACGTTTTGCCGCGGAAGTGGCGTTCATGCAGGACAAGTGGTCGGACGAACTGCTTGCCGACCCGGCCTACTCTCCCAATCTCACCCTCGGCGCTCATGATTTCAGCCTTGCGTGGCCGCCGCGCATTGCCCCTATTACCTGACAGCGCTATTGGCTAGAGGCCCATCAACTCAGAGCTTGCCCGTCACGCCCTTCAGTCCGTCGCGCAGTCCACGCCACATCATGCGCATATTCGCCAGCCGGTTGGGGACCAGCAGGCCGAAGAAAAAGACCATCTGGAACAAGCGCGACAAATCCGCGTGCCGCCATTTTATTGGCATGTAGGGTCTATGACGAAGCAGGATGCTATTACGAAAGATATAGTAGTAGCGGAACGATGGATGCACCGGAACCTTGCGCCAGCGCAGAAACCAGATCGCCATTCTTCGCTCGCCGAGGGAATGGCGCATGACGGCATCGCACACACCGAACACCCCGAAGCCCAGCGAACGGGCTCGAAAACACCACTCGGTATCAATGTGATCGATAAAGAGCCCCTCGTCCATCATCCCGACGGCTTCGAGGGCCGCCATTGGCATCAGCGAGCCGGATGAAATCAGGAAGTCGGTATTGACGGTGCGGCGGCCTGCCTCGCAGGGGATACGCTTGAAGCGGCAGCCGCCGACCCGGACGAATTCTGACAGGGAACCGTCGCCGGCATCGCGATAGCGTGGCCCGACTGCCGCTGCCATCAGGCCCTGTTGGGCAAGCTCGATATGGGCGGCACGAAGCCTGGCGACGGCCCCGAACTCCAGTTCGCTGTCCTGGTCGAGCAGGAGCACGAAAGCCGCTGCTCGTAGTTGTGCTCGTTCGATGCCGAGATTATAGCCAAAGCCCAGTCCACGATTGTTTGTCTGGATCAGCACCTCGACTTCAGCACCGAGGTTCCGGCTCACCATGGCGATCCGGTCATGGGGCGATTGTTTCGACGCATTATCGACCACGATGATGGCCGATACCTGGCGAGCCGCGGCTTCGAGCACGGGTAGCAAGATATCCGGGGTCGGATCATAGGTGACCACGACAGCGACCACATCCGGGCAGTACTCGCTCTCTCCAGGCATTGGCGTTACGGCATGCGTGTGACTGCTCATCGGGCTGTCTTCGCTCGAAACGCTCATCGGGGGATCATTCTCGTGGCACGAGCAGGCTCGCCACCTCGGCGACATCCTTTTCCGATAGCACCCCGGCTGCCGTCTTGAGCTGTAGTGTGTTGACCAGATAGGCGTAGCGCGCCTGCGCGAGATCGCGCTGAGCAACGAACATCTGACGTTCGGCGTCGAGGACATCGGTATTGGTCCGAAGTCCAGCCGCCATCCCGCGCCGCATCCCTTCGGCCGTCACCATGCTGGCATCGACCGCATTGCGATACGCGGCAACTCTGCTGGCGCCCGTCTGGACAGCGAGAAACTGTCGCTCCAGTTCAACCAGAGTGTCGGTCAAGGCCCCGTCGAGTTCGGCCTGGGCGCGCTCGCGGTTGGCAATCGCTTGCCCGGTCAGGGCGTTGACTCTGCCGCCCGCAAACAGAGGAAAATTGAATTCTACGCCTATAGCATTGGTATAGTATTTCTGGCGTGCCGTGGACAGCGTGTCACTTTCCGCTTGCGTCCCACGAGCCACGAGATCCACTTGCGGCATATGGCCAGCGCGAGTGCGATCCACTTCCAGACTGGCCAACTCGTAGGCCTTGCGCCGCGAGCGAATTTCCGGGTTGTTGCCGTTGGCCAGCGCAGACCATTCGTCGAGAGACGGGGGCAGCACGCTAGTCGGCATGAAATCCGGCCGCAGTACCCACAGTGGCGCCATCGCCTTGCCGGTCATCCCTTCCAGCTTGCGCACCGCCACCGAGAGACGGTCGACGGCATCGGCACGACCTGCTCGCGCGAGCTGCAGCCGGGACTCGGCCTCGGCGACGTCGGTGATGGTCCCCTCGCCACCCTTGCGCCTCCGTTCGGCGAGTTCGCGCTGCGATCGATAGGCGGAAATTTCCGCATCGGCAAGGGCCAGTTGATCGGCTGCATAAAGAGCGTCCAGATAGGCCCCCGAGACCTTGACCGCCAGTTCCGCCTCCTTCTTGTCGAAAACGGCATCACTGTAAGCGACCTGCACACCGCCCTGCTGGTAGCGCACGAAGCTGTCGTAATTGAAGAGCGGCTGCCGCAGCCCGAGGACGGTGTACTTTGAATTGTAGTCGAGCGACTGCTTCACGTTGGTGAATACCGTTGACGTTTGTTCGCCGGTGGTTTTCAAATAGGATCCGTTGATGGAGACGCTCGGTAACAAACCCGCAAGACCGATATCGAAGGCGTACTGGCCGGCATCACGCTCGTAGCGTGCCGCCTTGAAAGTCGGATCATTTTGCCGCGCCGCCTGATAGGCATCGAGCAGGCCGGCAGCGATCACCTCCGACGATAATAGCGCCAGCGTGCAAGCCGCCAGCGAGGCAGTCCATTTCCTCATGTTCACTCCTCGGTCAAAGCGGACTTCATCCGATCAAGCAGCGGTTTGAAGATATAGTTCAGCATCGTCCGCTCGCCGGTCTTGATGAATACCTCGGCGGGCATTCCCGCCTTGATCTCGTGCGTCGTCAGCTTGGTCATGCCGGCCGCCGTCACCACCACCTGGCCGCGATAGAACGGCGCTACCTTGCCCTGCGGATCGGCCGTCGCGTCGGCCGCGACCTGAACGAACTCGCCGGGAATCTGTGGCGTGGTCTTCTGGTTGAAGGCCGGAAAGGTGATTTCCACCGGCAAGCCCAGCTTGACCTTGTCGATCATGTGCGTGGGAATCTGGACATCGATGCGCAAGGGCTCGTTCTTGGGGACCACTTCCATCAGCGGCGTTCCCGAGGCCAACACGCCGCCGACGGTATGCACGTTCAAGCCGACGATGATCCCTTCGGACGGCGCGCGTACTTCGGTATTGGCCAGTTCGAAGGCGAGTCCCCTGAGGCGGTTGTCGAGAGCGCTGGTCTCCTTCTGTACTTCGGCCAGTTCCTTTTCAACCTCCTTGCGATACTCCTGCTGTCGCGCCAGCATGCGCATCCTGATTTCGCCGATGCTCTGCTGCGTCCGGCCGATGTTGCCGATATCCTCGGAAATGGCGCCACTGAGTTGCGCCAGCAGTCGTTCCTGCTCGGAGAGTCGGTTGCGTGGCAGATAGCCCTCGGCGGCCAGTTCGCGCAGGCCCTTCAGTTCCTCGAGCAGCAGCTTCGACTGCGTTTCCTTCGCATGCCGGGTGGCCTCCAGACCGGTCACCGACGACTGCAGGCCGGTCAGCGTATTGTTCATCGCCCCGAGTTCGGCCTGCAAACCGGAGCGCCGAGAATGCAACAACTGTGTCTGCACGGCCATCGCACTGACCGCTCGCGGATCGTTCTTTTCCTGCAACAGTTCTGCGGGAAAGACAATCGTCGACTGGCCCTCGGCATCGGCCAGCAGGCGCGCCTCGGCGGCTTTCGCCACCAACCACTGACTGCGCGCTATCTCGTACTGTGAGCGCGCCGGCGTCGGATCCAGCCTGACCAGAACGTCGCCACTCTTGACCTCGTCGCCATCCTTGACCAGGATCGCTTCGACCACGCCGACGCCGAGGTTCTGTACCGCTTTGCGATTGCCGGTCACCACCACCTGCCCGCTGGTCGGCACACCCTGGTTCAGCGGTGCCAGCGAGGCCCACAACAGGAAGCCGCCGAAGCCTATCCCCAGCACCCACAGGCCAACGCGCATGGGATGGCCTGTGTTCATCGGCGGCGCGGCTTCTCCATCGAGCGTCGTGGGCGCTGGGCCCTGGAGACGATTGAACATATTACGAATAGCCATGACGAGGGTCCTGAATCAGAAATCAAGCGGGTTGAGTGTTGGTAACGACACTATTTGCAGCAGGTACTGGTGGCTGCGCAGCCGCTAGCACCTGCTGACGTGTGCCATAAATCTGGATCTCGCCGTTGTTCAAGACCAGTATCCGGTCTGCCACGCCGAGAATGTTCATGCGGTGGGTAATCAGAAAAACGGTCACGCCCTGCGCCTTCAGATCCTTTATGGCCACGATCAGGGCCGTTTCGCCTACATCGTCGAGATTGGCATTTGGCTCGTCAAGCACGATCAGGCTGGGATTGCCATACATCGCCCGCGCCAAACCGATACGCTGCCGCTGGCCACCGGAAAGGAAGCTGCCGGCCTCACCCATGGGCGTATCGTAGCCCCGGGGAAAGCGCAGGGTCATGTCATGAATGCCGGTCCGTTGTGCCGCTTCGATGACCTTTGTCGGGTCAATCTCGCCGAAGCGGGCGATGTTTTCAGCCACGCTGCCTTCGAAGAGCTCGATGTCCTGCGGCAGATAGCCTATAAAGGGTCCCAATTCTCCCCGATCCAGGCTTTCAATAGGCTTGCCATCGAGGAGAACGCTGCCCTGGACTTCCGGCCAGATTCCCACCAGACAACGAGCCAGGGTGGATTTCCCGGACCCGGACGGGCCGACGATGGCAATGACTTCGCCTGCCGGAAACTCGGCAGACAGCCCCGCGAGGATCGGTTGCGACCGATTCGTCGCCGTCGCCACAAGGTTCTCAATGCGCACTTCGCCCCGCAGGTCCTCGTGCACCATTCCGGCCGGCCGCTTGGGATGGTCACGCAGAAGAGCCTCCAGAGACTCGAAGGCCTTGCGGGCCGATTGCCAGCCCGACCAACTGCCGACAATGGCATCGATCGGTTGCAGGGCTCGGCTCATCAGCACATTGGCGGCAATCATTCCTCCGACCGTCAGCTCCCCCTTGATCACCAGCAGTGCGCCGGCTCCCAGCATCAAGGACTGCTGGCTGTAGCGCACGAATTTGCTAAATGCCTGAATGCGGCGCTGTATGTCCTGCGATGCGGAATTGAGCGCCATATGCTGCTGATGGCGCGCCAGCCAACGTCGGCGCAGACCCCCGAGCATGCCGAGTGCTTCGATGACTTGGGCGTTACGCAACTTGCTGTGCAGATACGTTCCCACGGCGACACCGGCTTCAGTGGTTTTCTGCGTCGGGGCCTGGGTCTGCCGGTGGCTGAAGATGGCCAGCCCCGTCAGGATGGCCGCAAAGAGCAGGGAAAGCATTCCCAGCGACGGGTGCAGCATGAACAGCACCAGCAGGTAAATCGGCGTCCAGGGTGCGTCGAAGAAAGCGAAGATGCCATTACCCGTCAGAAACTGGCGAATGTTGGTGAGGTTCGAAAAAGCCTGGACCGGGTTGTCCCTGCTTTGATTGAGATGAGACTCAAAGCAGGCGTTGAAAACCCGGCTGCTGAGACGCTCGTCCAGGCGCACGCCGAGGCGCACCAGGAGGCGAGAGCGCGACCATTCAGCGAAGGCCATCACGGCCAACAGAAACAGTGTGATCAGAGAAACGGCGATTAGGGTCAATTCGCTGTGGCTGGTCATGAAACGGTCATAGACCTGCAGCATGTAGATGGTGGGTGTCAGCATGAGGAGATTGATCACCAGGCTGAATATTCCCACAACCAGAAACTCCCGCCGGAAAGACCAGAGGGTGGCCGTCAGTTCGCTGCGCTGAAAAAAGGAAGGTGTTTTCATGTTCGGCCGTAGGAATCAAACGACGGGAGCGGCAGCGAGGCCGCTCTGGGCGGTGGCGGCTTGGGCCGCCGCCTTGTTGAGAGCCGCCAGCACCTCGTCGCGAGGCCCGGCTATCTGTACCTGTCCTTCGCGTAATACCAGCATCAGGTCCGCAGCAGCGAGGACGCTGATGCGATGGGTGATGACGATCAGCGTGCTGCCTTGTGCCCTGAGCGCCAGCAATGTGTTCACCAGCGCCACTTCTCCGGCCTCGTCGAGGCTCGAATTCGGTTCATCTAGAACGATGAATTCTGGTCTGCCATAGAGCGCGCGCGCCAGCCCCACCCGTTGACGCTGGCCGCCGGAGAGAAAGCAACCGTCATCGCCGATGAGCGATTCGTACCCTTCAGGCAGCGCGATGATCGCGTCGTGCACGCCGACCGCACGCGCAGCCGCTTCCACCTTCGCGCTGTCCACCTCGCCGAAACGGGCGATGTTCTCGGCGAGCGAGCCATCGAAGAGTTCGATGTCCTGCGGCAGATAACCGATATGAGGCCCCAGTTCCGCCTTGTTCCAGGGGTAGATGTCCACGCCATCGAGTCGCACCTTGCCACTAGCGGAAGGCCAGATACCCACCAGCAGGCGCGCCAGCGTCGACTTTCCCGAAGCCGAAGGGCCGACGATGGCCATAATGCATCCAGCAGGCACAGCGAAGGAAACCCCGCGCAGGATCGCAACCGGGCTACCCGGGGCTGAGGCGATCAACGCTTCAACAGAGAGATTGCCCTTCGGCGGTGGCAGGGGCATGCCTTCCTGACGTTCGGGCAGCCCCTGCAAGAGCTTGTCGAGCCGGTGATAGGCGTCGCGCGCATTGACGACGTTCTTCCAGAGGCTGACCACCTGGACCAATGGCGCCAGTACCCGCGGTCCGAGCACCCAGGCGACGATCATCATGCCACTGCCGCCAGCCAGTTCTCCCTTCAATGACAGCCAGGCGCCCGTGCCGAGGAGGGCTGCCGAGAGGGTGGTCTGCAGCATCTTGGAGAGCGAGGCATTGCCGCCCGCATGATCCGACGCTTCTGCCTGCAGGCGCAGGAAGTTGTGCTGCTTTTTCATCCAGCGCTGATGAATGCTGCGCAGCATTCCCATGGCCTCGATCACCTGTGCATTGCGCAGACTGCCGTTGGCATAGTTCTGGGCGGCGATGGCTTCTCTTTGCGCGGCCACCAGAGGCGGCTGGGTGTTCTTTTCGGTGAGATAGGTGAGAAAGATCTGAATCACGGCGGCGAGCACCGAAATCCAGCCCAGCAGCGGATTTATCAGATAGATCAGAATGAGAAACAGCAGCGAAACCGGCGCGTCCATCAGGGCCATCAGGGCTGGCGTTGCCAGAAAGTCCCGGATGGTGCGCAAGTCGTTTAGCCCCTGGCTGGTGCCGCCGGGAATGCGCCGCAGGTTGGCTTCGAAAATCGCGTTGAAGACCCGCTCGCGGAGTTTCCGATCCAGAGCCAGGCCGGCTTGATGCATCACTCCAGCGCGTGCCCACTCCAGCAACTCCATGATTATATAGAACCACAGCACGAGCAGGGTCAGCATGAGCAAGGTGTACGAACTGCGACTGTTGATGACTCGGTCGTACACCTCGAGCATGTAGCCGGTCGGCGCCAGAATCAGCAGGGTGCAAAAGACGCTGAACAAAGCGGCCTTCATGAAGAAGGGTTTCAGCTCGCGGATGGCTTCCCGGAGTTCCGAGCGGGTTTCAGCAGGATTCATCACGACTCTCGCAGAATGTCAAAAAAGGCCAGATGGCCTGTCCTTCAGCAGGTGGATCGAAGAAAAGGCTCACGACAGGCCGGCTGGGGCTACTTCCGGATCGGCTGAGTGCACCAGTACATATTCCGGCATCTCGGCGGCAAGATCTGCCGGCCTTTCCTCATCTTCCTCCGCCATCACCAGGCAGAAGGAAAGCTGATAGCCCTGCGGCGTGCGTGCGAGGACGATCTCCCGCAACCTCTCCTGATGGAAACGCAATTCATCCTCAGCCTTCAGTGACAACTGGAAACGCATACGTCCGTCGAGGGTGTACATCGAGAGCAGGCCATCCTTGAGGCTGAGCGTATGCCGGTCAAAATAGACCGGGGCGCTGGGCAGAAACTGCAGGAGAGGCAAGGGACGTTCCGGATAGCGCGCGACGTTGAACGGGCTATCGGGGTGTTGTAGGACGACCCGACAGGTGCGAGAAACCGAATAAATGGCATTGCAGACCATCTGCGATCCGATCTGAGGAAAGCGCTGACGCAGGTCATGGTAGGCGATGTGGTGCAGCGTTACCCGGTTCCAGCATCGGGTCTGCTGCACCAAGGGTGCCAGGGCATTGCATACTTCCGCGAAAGCCAACTGCAGTGCCTCTAGGCGCGCAGTCTGCTCGGGCGAGGTGTTCAGAAGAAGATGCAGCGGCGAGTTCATATAGGAAATTATAACACTCTCTCCTATATGAAAAGGCAGGCATCAGTGAAAAGAAGCGATGGCCACGAAACCCCCTTTACTTGCTCCAGTTCATCTACTAAAACAAGACAAGCATGAGGGCCTCACGCTGAAGTCGCCTCTTGCCGGTAAACGAGCGTGGACAGAGGGGTGGCTCCGCTTGCATCTCGTGGCCGGGCGGTAGTGGGAATTTCCCGGCAATCGCTCTGAAATTTTGACCGGGCCAGAGGATTCCAGACAGTCCATTGTGATGTCCTACACGGATCATCCCAACAGTTCGTTCGTCAGCGGGTGGACCGAGGTCAACGTCGAACCGGACTTGACGCAGGCCGGGCTAGAGTACATGCCAAAAGCGTAAGCACGCATTGTAAGGAGCAGTCAAATGGCAACCTTGAGCTTTACAACCACCAACTGGGCGCCCTGGTTTGCGACCCCCAATCAACTTGCTGGTCAGCTTTCCGAATCTGTGGTGAGGACAGTCCACTTGATCGATGAATTGGACGTCGTTTCCGAGACTCTGACGCTCACCAGCTACCATGCCGAATTCGACAACGGAGGAGTCGTCGACATCAGCGGCTCCGGGTTGGACACCGATCGACAGGTCATCGTTGGCATCACTTACTCGGATCCCTCCGGGAATTCAGTGTTTCTGGCCGGCAACTTGACGGTCGATATTAACGATGGGAGCGCCTCTGGCGCTATGTCCGACTTCCACTTCAGGTTTACTGGCCTGGAAATGGCGGCAGCAGGAAGCTTTAGCCTTGATCCTAATGGACATGGTTCTGGCAGTTTTAGTCAAGTGACGTACAAGCAATCCGGCTGGACATTGCAGGTTGGAGGCAACGTGACCTATAGCGGATCGCAGGCCAATGGGACCCTGAGCTACCTCACTGGGACATCGCCGCAGGGCGATTCTTTTTCGATAAGCGATTCGGCCAAACTCACGGCCCCCATCCTCAACGGCATTGCGAGCACGGGCAAGGGGATGGGATTCTTTCTCTCGGAGAGCTTCCTCGATGGCAATGACACCATGACTGGAGGTGAGCGCAATGATCAGTTCAGTGGCTATGCAGGCGACGATGTCCTGCGGGGGGGCGGTGGTAACGACACACTGGCCGGCGGTGCCGGTAACGACACGCTCGATGGCGGCAGCGGCATCGACAGCGCGGTGTTCAGCGGCAGGTTTGCCCGGTACACGCGGACCACTACCGGCGGCTCGCAGACCGTCCTGGATAATGCCGGCACCGACGGCCGCGATACCCTGTTCAACGTCGAGCGGCTCAAGTTTGCCGACGAGAGCATTGCTCTCGATGTCGCCGACGGCGATGCTGGCACGACGGCCAAGATATTGGGTGTGGTCTTCGGGCCGCCTTCCCTGGCCAACAAGACTTTCGTCGGCATTGGCCTTGCCCTGCTCGACGGGGGCATGAGCTACCCGGATTTGATGATGGCAGCGCTGACAGCGAAGCTGGGCGGTCATTTTTCCAACGCGGCGGAGGTGGACCTACTGTATGAGAACCTTTTCGGACATGGCCCGACCTCGGCCGAAGCGACGTTCTGGTCCAAAGCCATCGATGCCGGCCAGTTCTCCCAGGCTTCCCTGGCCATCGCCGCCGCCGAACTCGGCATCAACGCCAGCAACATCGACCTGGTAGGCTTGACGCAAGCCGGTCTGGAGTACCTGCCACAAAGCTGAGCACCTCGTCGTCGGGCTACCGCCGTGCCCCTGGTTCCCAGCGCACGCAGCGCCAGTCAAGGCCTTGTGATTGTGCGCACATCGCACCCACTGGCCAATGACGTATCCTTGCGGCTATTGAATCTCAAAGGATCGCCACGGTGAACAGGCTGCTTTGCCGAAGCTTGCGCTGGGTGGTGGTGATGTGGGCACTGCTGATATCGGCAGTGTGCGCGGCCGCCTCGGTCGGCGAAGTGACCCTCAGCATCGGCACCAGCCAGATTGAGCGCGAAGGCAAGGGCCAGCCGGTCGTAAAGGGATGCGACATTGCCGCCGGCGATGTTATCCGCACCACCGCTAACGGCCATGTGCACATTCGCTTCGTCGATGGCGCGCGGGTCAGCGTGCGGCCGGATTCGGTGCTGCACGTCGTCGAATACCGCTACGACCCGGCCGATCCCGCCGAATCCCTGATCAAGTTCCACCTCGAAGCGGGAACGGTTCGTGGCATCTCCGGGCTGGCGGCACAAGTGGCCCGCGACAAGTTCCGCCTGAACACGCCGCTGGTGGCCATTGGCGTCAAGGGAACCGACTTCGTCACCCAGGCCACCGCGAATAGCGCCATCGTCCTGGTAAACCAGGGCGCCATCGTTCTCGCGCCGCTCGACAGCGCCTGCCGTGCCGAAGGTTTTGGTCCCTGCGGCACCTCCCGTTCGCGGGAACTCGCGAGCAGCATGAACGGCATGAACGGCATGGCCCTGGTCTATCGCCAGGCAGCGTCGGAGCCGGTGTTCCAGCCAGTCAATTCGCTGAAAGGGACGGACAAGGTCACCCCGATCCTGCAGCAGGAGCGTGTCGGTAGCGCCACTACGGCGACCGCCGTGGCGGACAGTCGCAACCCGGGAGCGGTGATGGATGTGTTGGCGCCCCGCAGCACTCTGGTCTGGGGCCGCTGGGCTACCAACGCCGTGCCGGGTGACGATTTGACCACCTCCTTCATGGAGGCGCTGAGCGGCAACAAGGTCACCGTCGGCGATGGCTACTACTTCCTGTTCCGCAACGAGAATGCTCCCAATTTCCTCAGTACCGCAAGCGGCGTGACGAATTTCCGTCTGCAGAGCGGCGCAGCCTCTTACCGCGACCCGTCCAACACGCTGGTGGCGGCGAGCATAAATGGCGGCTCGCTGAGCATCGATTTCGGCCGCCGCACCTTCACCACCCAGCTCGCTGTCACGGCGCCGAGTATTGGTACGCAGGGGGTGGCGGCTTCGGGAACGATCGACCCCAGTACCGGAATCTTCCTCAGCACGACCACTGGTGCGCGGGTAGCCGGCGCCGTGTCCCTGGATACCAGCCAGGCCGGTTATTTCTTCAGCAAACCCGTGGGGAATGGCGTCTTGACGGGCGCCACCCTCTGGGGCCGCTGAGAGCATCGCATCGCGTCCATGACGGTCCATTTCAGACAATTGTTCCGGCGATTCGGGATCAAGGTGGCGGTATTGACCAACGGCCTGCTGCTGAGACCGGCGCTTTTACGCCTGTGCGCCCTGCTTGCCGCCACGGCGCTGACGCTGGTGGCGAGCGGCCTGTGGGGACCACAACTGTCTCAACTGGACGAACTTTCCGCCAGTCTATCCTGGCGCATGGCTGACCCGGAGGCGACAGAGCGCCGTGTCGTGGTCGTCGATATCGATGAAAAAAGCATCCAGGCGATCGGTACCTGGCCATGGCCACGCGCCCGCCAGGCCGAGTTGCTGGAAAAGCTGGATCAGGCAGGCGTCGGCCTGAAAATCCTCGACATCGTGTTCGAAGGACCCAACCAGGACGATGCGCGCCTGTCGCGCGCGCTGGCCAGTCCGGCGCCCGCCGTCCTGGCCCAGTTGTTCTCCCTGTCGCCTGAGCTGCCAGTGCATAGCGGCCGGCTGGCCGGGGCACTGCCTTTCGCCGCCTGCCCATCGGCGACCGAGCTGGCTTACGGTTACATGGCCGCCGACGCTGGCCTTGCCCCGGCTTTCGCCGGCCATATCACCCCGTGGGTGGACCCCGACGGCGCGATCCGTCAGGTGCCGGCGCTGATCTGCCATGACGGCAAGACCTACGCTTCGCTGGTCATTGCTGGCGTCATGGCGGCGAGCGGCGCCGAGCCGCGGCTGCGTCCCGGCGCATCGCTGCTCGATCCGCCCTGGTGGCTTGACCTGGACGGCCTGCGTCTGCCACTGGACCGTGCCGGTTACCTGCGCGTGTCTTACCAGATGCCGCGCGCTGGCTTCGTCTCCATCTCCGCTGCCGACGTGCTGCAGGGGCGGGCCCCCACCGATCTGCTCCAGGGCGCCTGGGTGCTGGTCGGCGCCACCGCCTTCGGCGCCCGCGACGCGGTCCCTACCCCGCAGGGGCGCGCCGTCAGTGGCGTCGAAGTGCACGCCCAGTTGCTCTCCGCCATGCTCGACGAGCGCACCCCTTACGCGCCGCAGGGCGCTCCCCTGTGGCCCTGGCTGGCTGGCGGCCTCAGCGCGCTCCTCTTGCTTGTCGTTTTGCGCCTGGCGCCGCGCGGCCCGGCGATCGTCCTTCCCGCCGTTGCCGCTGCGAATGTCCTGGCACTTTTTGCGCTCAGCACCTTTTTGCTGCTCGACCAGCATCTGTGGCTGGGCTGGGTCAATGCAGGCCTGTTCACAGGGTTTGCCGCCACCTTCCTCGGCGCGGGCGAATTCGCCCGTGTCCGCCGCGAACGCGAGCGGCTCTACCGCCACCTCGCCAGCTACCTGCCCGAACCGGTGGCGCGCGAAGTGGCCATTCAGGAGCCCTGTGCCCAAGTGCGCGCGACGCGCCGCGAAGCCACCGTACTCTACGCCGACCTGCGCAACTTCTCCGCCTACTGCGCCGGCCGTCCGCCGGAGGAAACCGCGATGGTGCTGCACCTCTTCTTCACCACTGCCAGCCGTATCGTAGAGGAGTATGGCGGAGTGGTCGAACAGATGGTCGGGGACAGCGTGCTGGCGGTCTGGAACGGATCAGCACCCTGCGCTGACCATGGCGCCCATGCGCTTGATGCCGCGGCTGCGCTGTGGCAGGCGTGCGCGCCGCAGTTGCCGCGCATTGCCTCACGCCAGGTGCCGCCGCTCGATCTCGGCATCGGAGTCGAAACCGGCAGCGTCCTTATCGGATCTTTCGGGCCGCTTGCCAGGCGTACGCACGCCGTGCTGGGCGAGGCGGTGACCGTCGCGACCCGTCTGCAGGCGCTCACCGGCGAACTGGCCCAGCCGATCCTGATCGGCGCGGCCGTGGCGGCAGTCTGTGCCGAGCGGGGCCGCACCCATTGCATAGGCAATTTCCTGCTGACCGGACTGACGGCGCCGCGCATGGTGTATGCGCTGCCTGTAAAATACGCTCCTGGCCATCTGCGCCTCGTCTTCGAGATGGAAGCCGAGCAGCGGGCTGCCGGATGAGCCCGGAAATCGCGGGTAGCCCATAACGCATTCCCCGGGCGACGCTTTCGCCTGAAGTCATCGACGATGAAACCCGCATCGACGCGGCCAGCATGTTGACTTTTTTCCGCCACTTCCCTGGACGGGCCCTGCTGTGCGTGATCGCCCTGTGGGCCTCTTCTGCCGGACCGGCATCCGCGGCTGAGCCCTCCGCCGACGCACCCTGTCCCCCGTCCTTTCGCCCCCAGCCACCAACGGACGCGGCCCTGCGCGAGGCCGAAGTCGCTCGCCTCGCCACCCTGACCGAGGCCTGCCACGACCGGGCCGACTATTTTGCCTATCAGGGGATGCTGCTGCTGACCCTCGGTCGCCTCCAGGAAGCGGCGCTCGCGCTGGAGAAAGCCGTGCTCCTCGATCCCGACCTGGCCGGTGCTCAGCTCGATTACGCGCAGGCGCTGGCTCAACTGGGCGAACTCGATTCCGCCCGTAGCCTGGCTGGTGAGGTGGCGAAGCGCCCCGATATCCCGATTGCGCTGCAGGCCTGGCTTTACGACAGCCTCGGCGCCTGGCAGGAAGACGGCTGGCGCCTGGAATGGTCGATTGCGCTGTTGGGGGGCGGCGAATCGAATCTCAACAGCGCACCGGGAATCCAGTTCCTGACGCTGACCCTGCCCGGCGGCAGTGTCCCGGTGGAACTGGCCGCCAGTGAGCAACGCCGTTCGGGCGGCGCGCTGCGTACGGCGCTGATCGGCGCCGCCGCTCGCTCCCTGGGCAGCGGACTCGTCGTCATCAGCGGCGAAATGACCAATCGCAGCAGCCCGAGCGAGGCCGACACGAACCAGAGGATAGTCAATGGCAACGCCGCCTACGTTCATCCCGCCTTGGGGGGGCAGATGGGCGTCCGGGTGGACCAGACCCGGCTGTGGCTGGGCGGCGAGGTGACTTACCACAGCAGCGGCTGGAGCCTGCTCTTCGAGCTGCCCCGCCAGCTTTCCCCGGTAGGCTGCGCCATTACCCTGGGCTATGGCGCCGAAAACCGCGAGTTCCCCCGTTCCACGCTCCAGGACGGCCGTTATTCCGGCCCCCAGGCCTGGCTGGCGTGCCGCCACGAAGACTGGCAACTCTACCTCGGCGCGCAGAACGGCGAAGACCGCGCAAGCGACGCCGCCCGCCTGGGGGGCGACCAGCGGCGCACGGACCTCACCCTCGGCGTCGGCCACCGCCTCGGTCAGGATACCGTTTTTGTATCGGCCCAGCGGGGCAGGGCCGTCGACCAACTGCCCTACAGTGCCCTGCTGGGCGGTCAGGCACGCCAAATAGATCGCCTTTCGGGTCGCGTTGCCTACGAATTTCCCTATACGAATCAGTTGTCTATCGTCGGTTACCTTGAAAGCACATCACAAAAAAGCAACATCGATCTGTTCAACATGGATAATAAGGCGATATACTTCGGCGTCAGGTTTCGCGGCCGATAATACGGTCTGTGGTCGGTGGCAGCACATCCACTGAGAAGGTGTGGCAAAAGCGAAATCCGGTTCTGGAAATTCGGTCCTTGAAGTTCAGTCTGCAAAGTCATTTCGTTGTGACTGGAATCACAAAGGACCACCTCGGCGGTGCGCTAGGATGCGCTCGTCCGGTTGATTGGCAGCGAAAGGTTTCACCGCCCGGACCTTTGGCGTCGCTAAGGGCACAGCAACAAAAACAGGCGGGACACTCGCCAGGGCACTCCGCTTCGGAATGTCGTGGCGAGTGTTCCCGAAACGAGGCCTCGGCTTTGTGCGCAATGTTATCCACCTTGAAAGGAATTTCTAAATGGCAACTATTTCAACCAATAACGTCGTCATCGCCCGCTGGGCTGGCGCGATGTACAACGTGGCTCTTGATTACAAGACCGACCAGGAGGTGCTGGCGGCCGTCGCTGGTGGGGGTACGGAAAATTTCTTCAACACGATCTACGCCCGCGACTTCGGCAATCAGTCGAACAGCGCCGTCGCCGCCATGGTTACCAAGAACCTGGGCCTGACCGGCAACCTCGCGACGATTGCCGTGAATTTCATTACCGGTCAACTGAATGCCACGGTCGTTGCACGCGGTGCCGTCATCGCCGGCATCCTGAACGCGTACGCACAGATGACTACAGACCCCTCCTTCGGTCCGTCCGTCATCGCCTGGGAAACTGTGGTCGCCAACGCGGTGAATTACAGCACGAACGCCGCCAACACCCAGTTTGTGTCGTTACCCGACCTCCCGCCGGGCCCCAACCCTGGGGCCTTCACGCTTACCAACGGAACTGACGTCGCTACGGCCAATTTCTTTACTTCGGGTCTGGTCTACAACCCGGCGGGCACCGACCGCATCAACGCACTGCAGAGCGAAGATACGCTGACGGGTACCGGCACCAACCCGACGCTGAATGCGACCTTGGGCAATCATAACGACAACGGCGCTGCCTCCATCACGCCGACGCTGAAAAACATCGAAACAGTCAGTCTGGCGATCACCGGCAATACCAACACACTCGACGTGCGTTTCGCCGACAGCCTGAAGACGCTGTCGATCAACAAGTTGACGGCCGAAGCAGGCAACGCAGTGGCCATCAACAACATCGGCCAGCCAGCGGCCAACCTGACGGTCAAGGACAGTGCCTTGGTGGGCAACACTGTCGCGTTCAACTATATCGACGGCGTGCTTGCTGGCACGACGGCTGCCGGCACTGGCGAAACCGGCAACCTGACGGTTTCCAACGTCAACATGAACGTGCTCCACGTGGGTAACGTCCCTAACACGCAGGGTTTCGAAACGCTGAACCTCAACGTCGCCAACACCAACCAGATCAGCAGTCTCGAAGCCATTGACCTCGAAAGCCTGAAAGTAACCGGTTCGGGTGCCCTGTCCATCGTTAATACCTTGCAGCAGACCGACCGCGTGTTGTTGCTGGGTGACAGCATCAACATTGGCGATGGCCTCGGTATCCGCACCATCGACCTGTCGGGCTTCACCGGCACCTCCGATGCGATCGATATTTCGAGCGCTCTGGGCGGTCATGCTGATCCGGCCAACTCGGGCGTGAAATACTTTTCGACGACTACCGGTTCCGCAGGCGCTGATACCTTCTGGACGAACGTGTCGCTGGCTGCCGATTCTGCGGTGCTTAAGGACAAGGTCGACGGCGGCGCAGGTGCGGACACGCTCAAGATTGTTGACGCCAACGTCAAGCGTGCGAGTGAAGTGCCGGGCAAGACCGATACTACCAAGGCCATCGCGTCGGTGACCAATGTCGAAAACCTCAATCTCCAGCTCCAGAGTGTGGCCGCCCAGACGGTAAACCTTGCTGCCTTCGACGCAGCACTGGTTGCCGTGGCCTTGCGCAACGAACAGAAAACTGGATCTGTTGCTTCAGTGGACGGCGCCTTCACCCTGCGCGAAGTGGGTGCCACCCTTGGCAACGGCGGCATCAGCCTGCTGCACGCTTCGGGTGCTGGCGCCACCGGCCAAGGCACTCCGACTGGTGCTGTCGACACCGTCAATATTCGCCTGGCCGATGCTAGCGGCACCAAGGACTCTGTCGCGCTGACCGTCAAGACCGACCTGAACACCTCCAGCACCTACAACTACGCGATCGGTCTGGAAGCTGAAAGGAACGCTGCAAACGCCTACACCGGCTTCGTCGAGAATCTAACCCTCAACGACAACGACAACGAAACCAACACCGTCACCTCGATCAGCGGCAACGACTCCAAGGGCAACATGACGGCGCTCGGTCTCACCGGTACGGTGACCCTGACCGGGGGCTCGGCTGGCAAAGGCTACACGGTAAAAACGGCGCTGTCCGCTACCACCGTCGATGCCGCAACCCAGCTCAGCAATCTAACCCTGCGCGTTGGCCAGCCGCTGGACAAAGACAACTACGGCACCACCGTGCTTGCTCAGACTGTCAAGCTGGGTGCTGGCAATGATCTCCTGACCTTTGACGGCCCCAACTTCCTCAACGCTATCGATACGGTCACTGGTGGGGACGGTACCGATACCGTTCGCGCCTGGTACTCCAAGGATGGCGGTGCACCGACCCTGACCGCCGTCGAGAAATTTCAGTTGATGGCCACCGCCGCCACCACGATCGACCTGGCCAAGTCCACCGGCATCACAGAACTGGCCCTGCTCTCCGACCAGGCGGTTGAAACCGAGCAGCACGGCGTTGTCGGCAAGCCGACCATCTTCACGACGGCTCCGGCGCCTCTCGGCACCATGACGACCTCAGTGGTCACGCTGCAGAACTCTAACCTGTCTTCGGTCAACTTTTTTGGTGATACGATCAGCAACGCTGCCGGGGAATCGACCCGGACCGTTCAGAACTTCAACGGTCTGACGCTGGCGAACAACGCAAAGCAAGATTTGACGGTCAACATCAACGCATCGCTCGACCCGGGTAGTGCAGCAAACCCGAACAAGGGTGTAAGCGCCTATAACCTGGGGCAGTTGACCGCTCACGGCACGACAGCGATCACCATCAACGTCGCGAATGAGAAGGTTGACACCACTACCACGGCCAAGGATGCCACGACGACGATCGCCAATATCTTCGCCAAGGACGCCACGTCACTGAAACTGGTTGCTCCTGAAGGTAACGTCGATGTCGGTACGGTCACTGGCAATGCCCTCAACAACAGCCTGACGACCTTCGACGCATCTGGGGTGGGCGGCAACGTGAAAGCCACGGTGATCGCGCTGGGTGACAATGCTGTGGTGAAGCTCTCCGCTGCCGGTAACGATATCTTCTCGGCAAGCGGTTCTTCGGGCAAACTGATCAACATCGACGGTGGCAACGGTAACAACACCATCACCGGCTCCGGTCAGAGCGACATCATCACCACCGGTTCGGGCAACGACGAAATCGCTGGCGGCCGCGGTGACAACGTGATCAAGTCCGGTGCCGGCAACGACTTTGTCACCGGCAGCGACGGCAACAACACCTTCGATATCGGTTCGGGTACCTATGAGCGCGTGCGAGTGAACATTGGGACTGCGAACGACGCGACCAAGGCCACCAACGTGATCGCGGGCACTGGCACCGTCGCCGAGACGGTTATCGACCTGAACGGGGATGGCGCTGCCGAACTCAATTCGATGTTCGCCGTGGGTAGGGATTCTGATCTAACGCTGAGCTTCACCGGTGTAACGCTGAACGCTTCTTCCAGCACCTTGAACGGTCGTCTGGTCGATACGGGAGCAACCTTGGTCACCAACGGGGTCAATGTGGCCGGAGGCTTCACCGTGACGGGTGGCAATACCTACACGGTGACCGACGCGAACTCACACTTCGTGTATGCCAGCGGTGGCGCCGGTGCCGGGTTCACGACTTTCGTCGGTGGCGTTGCTTCCGACGCCGTGTTCGGCCTGCAAAACATTGCCTACAACTTCCAGACGGGTGCCGGCAACGACTCCATCGTGATCGGCAGCGCCGTCGCAACGGCAGGCTCAATCACCGCTGGGACCGGTACCGACAAAATTGCGATGACTGCAGGTAACGCTGCTGCCATCACGATTAACTTCAACGCCGGAGACAGTTCGGCGGCGGATGGCGGTGTTGACGCCGACTCACTGGTTTATGGGGCTACCCCCGCTGGGGTGCCCAACCAAGGCCTTGGCAACGATATCATCCACCTCAACTCCGCTGCCATCACCCTCGGTGCTAATACAAAGCCGGCGGGTGTGGGTACGGCTCAGATCAGCGCACAGGGCGTTGCTACCTTCGACGTTGCTGACACCACGCTCGCACAGCACATTTCAGCGGTTGCCAGCGCCCTTGGCGCCGGCGCAGCGGGTGGCTCGGTGGTCTGGGCCGAGCCTGACACCAATGGTGGTCAGGCGCACTCGTACCTGTACATCACCGACGGCTTCGCCGGTGCTAGCAGTACCGACCTCCTGGTCGAGTTGGTGGGTGTCCCGGTTACTGGCGGTATCACGGTGTCGGGCGGCAACATCACGGCTATCGGCGGTGCTCCGGCTCCGATCACCCCGACCTTCTCAGTGGCTGGCCCAGCGGCGGTCACAGAAGGCTCTAATGCCACGTACATCGTGACCTTGAGCGCGGCGCAAGCGACGTCTACGAACGTGACTTACACCTTGGCCGGTACGGGCGGCGCGGTGCTGGGTACCGATACCGGCACACCAACGCCCGCCACCCCGCTGGTCTTTGCTGCGGGCGAGACCACCAAGACGGTCGTTGTGCCGATTACCGCCGACGCTCTGCCGGAAACCGGTGAAGGGATCAGCGTGACTCTGTCGGCCCCCAGTGCGGGTACTGCATTGGGTACGTCCGTCGCGAACACAGCGATCAATGATCCTGGGGCTTTCAACATTGTCGATCTGGGCAACACGCCAGTCACGGCGACGGCAGCGGCCGAGGCCTTCGTGTATGACTTCCAGGTGATCGGCGGTCGTGCGGTCAAGGCGGGCGACGGCGAAGTCACGATCACCGGTTTCGATGTCACGCAGGACAAGCTGGTTTTCCACAACGTCAGTGGGGCACCGCTCATGACGGAAGCGCAGTTCATGGCCTTCCCTGGTGTGGTAATCGCCGAAAATCCCTTCGCGTTGCCGGCACCGGGTAACACGAGCATCTACTTCGATCCGCTCGCGGCAGTTCTGGGTGGTGTGACGCTGGTCGGCGTTCTGGATGCCAACCTGACGAACATCGTCGCGGAGACTTCGGTTTAGAGTTAACGGCTGTTGGCGCTAGAGCACGGCCCTCATGTGCTCTAGCGCCATTTTGATTGTCCATTAGTAGTTTGGTACAACAGGAGTCAAGCACCATGGCTACCATTGCGGGTTCCAGCTCTGACGATTTCATTCTTCCAACTGCCGATGGGGCTGATTACCGCGGCGGTCAGGGAAATGACACCTATATCCTTTCCGCCTTGATCCCGGCGAACGCCATTATCGCCATTACCGATACCGAAGGCGCCAACAAGATTCAGTTGGCCGATGGCCTCACCATCGCCTCAAGCCTCTTCATGGCCAACGCCGTGCAACTCACTTTGTCCAACGGCGCCGTAATTCAACTCTTGGGCGCTGCCAAGTTCGACTTCGATATCGGTGCCAACGCCAGCGCGGGTGACGTCGCGGTCACGCCCGACCAGACCTACGCGCAATTCGCTGCCGAGCTGGGTGTCCCCACTTTGCCGACCGGCAACGGAACCGCCGTTGGTACGCCGAATTACCACGTGCCGGTTTCCATTGCTGGCGCCCCCTTTGTCACCGTTGATCTGGGCAATACGCCAGTCACGGCGACGGCAGCGCACGAAGCTTTCGTCTACGACTTCCAGATGGTTGGCGGTCGGGCCACCAAGGCGGGCGACGGCGAAGTCACCATTACCGGCTTCGATGTCGCGACTGATAAGCTGGTGTTCAATGACGTCGGTTCGGGCTTGGTCTTGACGGAAGCGCAGTTCAAGGACTTGCCTGGGGTGGTAATCACCGAAAATCCTTTCGCGCTTCCGGCGCCGGGTAGCACAAGTATCTACCTCGACCCGGTCGGGGCTGTCGTGGGTGGTGTGACCTTGGTTGGCATAAAAGATGCGGCCTTGGCAACCATCGTCGTGGAGACCACGGCTTGAGTTTTCATGTTGTTGGCGTTACCATGCTGGGGGCCTAGAGTGCTCGCAGCATCATTTTGATGGTCCATTAATTTTTAGTCTAACAGGAGAATTACCATGGCTACTATTGCCGGCTCAAGCGCCAACGACTTCATGATTCCAACCGTCAACAACGGCGATTATCGCGGCCTCCAGGGGGATGACACCTATATCATTACGTCGCTGATCCCGGCGAATGCCGTTGTTACCATTACCGACACGGAAGGCGCCAACAAGATTCAGTTGGCCGATGGTCTGATCGTCGCTTCCAGCATCTTCACCGCCAATGCCGTGCAACTGACCTTGTCCAACGGCGCCGTGGTCCAGATCCTCAACGCGTCCGCCTACACCTTCGACATCGGCGCCAACGCCAGTACGGGCGACGTCGCGACTGCACCCAACCTGACCTATGCCCAATTCGCCGCCGAGCTGGGCGTCCCCACTTTGCCCACCGGCAGCGGAACCGCCACGGGTACGCCAAATTTCGTGGTGCCGACTGAGGGGCACGTCACGGACCTTTTCACGCTCAAGGAAGCCCTGGTCGACGTCGCGCACCCGGCTAGCACCCATTCGGTACTCTACTGGGGCTACGACCCGCACCCGCACAATGAAACTAGCGGTGTAGACAATCAGGGCGGCGGGAACACCAATAATCTGACCAACGAAGGTCCTGAAGATGGTGGCGTTCCGGCGAGTGAAATGCTTGATTTTCTGAGCGGCGTTGCGGGTACTGATCTAACAGCAATCCTGGATGCTCTGCAAGAGGGCTCGGATAGCGGCGCGACGATTAAAATTACGGATTCGAAAATTGAGGTTATCAACGCAAGTGGCGGTATCGCTGCCTCAGCCGAAGTGGTGCTCAGCGAGCAGTACTTCAAAATGCTGCACGATGCCCTGTTTGATGCAGAAGGCAATTCCCGCCTATTCATGAAAGAAGTCACCTACCCGGCCGGCACGTATAAAGAACTGCAACCCATTGTTCTGACCACCGCCAGCAATAACGGTGGCACTGTGGAAACCGGTGTGGTCACCGGTTCGGGCAACGACCTGATCGTTGCCGGCCGCCTGGAGCTGCTGCAGGGCGCCTACATCGACGGTGGCGGAGGTTACAACACGCTGCAAGTTGACGCCAAGGGCACCTACGCCCAGCCCAAGCTGCTGAAGAACATCCAGGAGATCCAGGTTCAGAACCTGCCGAATGTCTATACCGTTACGGGCAACAGTAGCCTCCTCGTCGATGGATACCTGGGCAACTCGGCCTATCCGCATCTGGGCGACCTCACCGACTCGGGTTCCGGTGCCCTCTACAATAGCGTTCTCGATCTGAGTCGTGCGACCGATATCCACAAGCTGGTGGTGACGGAGGGTTGGGACACCGGGGTTAACCTGGGGTCCCTGACCGTCGTCGGTATTCGCAATGGCGCCGATTTGCGTCTCGAAGGGGGCTTCAGCAAACCTGTCAACCTGCACTACGGTCAAGGATTGACCGGTACGCTCAATGTCGAACTGGCGCTGGGTGATGTCACTGCCGACATCAACCTCCTGAACAACGCCTCGGTGCTCAATATCGATTCACAAGGTATTGAAAACCAAATGCACTCGTTCTTTGCCGGGGGCAGCATCAGCCGCATGAACGTCACCGGCGCCGGCATCTTTGCGGTCGATGAAAATCTGGCCGACAGCTTCAATGCCGGGCGTCCGGTGATCATCGATGCGTCTGCCAATACGGGTGGTTTGGATGTGACGTTGATGGACGGTACCGGCAATCCCAGTGGGGGCAGCGACCACGGTTTCTACAACGTCACGGTGCGTGGTACGCAAGCCGATGACGAAATCACTGTCACGAATATCGCGACGGCAACTCATAACGGTAAGGTCGTCATCACGGCGGGCAACGGTGACAACACAGTCGTCACCGACGGCAGCGACATCGTCAGCATCACCAGTGGTACCGGCGACGACTATATTTCGTCCACGAGCAGCGTGAAGGTCACCATCGACGCTGGCGATGGTGCGAACGTGGTCAATACCAACAGCAGCAAGATCGTGAATATCACGACGGGTGCCGGTAACGATACCATTACCGCTACCAATGGCAATAGCGTGACGATCGCCGCGGGCGATGGCAACAACGCCATTAACGCCGATCAGTCAGTCAGCAGCAGTTACTTCGGCACGGCCACGGTCAGCATCACGACTGGCGCTGGCAACGACACCATAAGCGCAGTGCGTGCCAATGCGGTCACCATCGATGCCGGTGCTGGTACCAACACCATCACCGTCAGCGCTTACGAAATCAACATCTCGACCGGCGACGGTACCGACAAGGTTTACCTTTCCGGTATGGATACGGAGTTCGATTTCGGGGACGAAAACAACCCTCCCAATCCCGCTGACGGCTCGAATAACACCCACTATGTGGACGACGATCATTTTGTCGACACTTATGCCCCCGGCGCCTTGCTGAAGGTGGCTCTGGGTGCGGGCAGCAACACCATCTACCTTGGGCGCGATATCACCGATTTGGATACCAATCCGGATGTGGATCTCCAGCTGGGCATTACCGCACTGGAAGGTTCCGCCATCACGGGTACCGGCATCAATCTGTTTGTGGAAAACAACAGCGACCTGACTGAAGCCGACCTCTCGGGCGCCACTATCACCGCTGTGGTCCTCAAGCAGGAACTGCGCATTACCGCCGACCAGTTCCACACCATCGGCGCTTCACCCTTCAGCGTCCTGCGTGATGAAGAAGGTGCCACCGAAGACCTGTACATCGTGGTCAGCCACGATGCAACGCTGAGCAGTCTGGTCGACCTTTCCCAGTTGAACACCAATGTTCGTCTGCACTTCGAACTGCACAACGACGCAGAGCTGACCCTGACCGCGGCTGAACTGCAGAAGTACGTGTCCTGGCACGGTATTGACAGCAGCGACGGTCTGAATGGCAAGGTCCGGATTCTCGACGCCGGCCTGAATTTCGATCCGTTCGACAACGGCGACGCCTATAAGGTGACCGATGGCGGTTCACTGACCGGCACGTTCCTCACCAGCGAAGATGTCACGATCATCCGTACGGTCAACGGTTACGAGCGTCCGAAGCCGAGCAGCTCGACCGACACGCTGACCATCGATTCCGATGTGACCCCGGTGGTTTCAGCCGCTATCGTCAGTGAAGTCGCCACGCTGAAAATTATCGGTGGTGCCGACATCACCTTCGATCACGCGGTTGATTTGGGCCGCGATGCGATCGATGCTACGCACCCGGCTTTGGCCGACGGTCGTGCGCCAGATTGGGCTGCCCCCGAAACCGACGCCTACACTATCGACTTCACCGGCCTGACCGGCGACCTCAATGCGCTCGTGCTCGCCAACTTCCAGGACGTGAAGCAGGTCAAGGGTAACGTCATCGCGGGCCGCGATGTCCGCATCGACGTTGAGTTGACCAATGGCAGCACGGTGGGATCTCCAGGCAATGCTAATGGCCTCAAATCCACCGGCGTGCAGACGTACGTCGTCACCGCCATCGGCGATGACAGTGTCGGCGAAGACGCGGCAGCAAGCAGCGCGACCTTCTACGTCTGCGATCTGACCAAAGGCTTGACCACACTGGGTCTGCGTGGCAACTACAACGACACCATCAACTTCTTGCAAGTCAATTGGGGCACCAACTTCCTGCTCGAAGGCGGTGGTACCGCCAAGGCTGACGGCAACCCAAGTTACTCCAACATCGGTAACCTGCATGCTGAGTACTTCTGGTCAGGTGTGGGTCCGCAGGCGAGTGCTACCGTCAACCTCGTCAACCTCGACACCGGGACCCTTCGTCCGCTCAATGTGGCCAGTATCGATATCGACAACGCTGACATCCTCGCGGTGACGGTGGCGGGTGCGAGCGACCTGGTGGTGCAAACCGTCGGCGGTAACTCCGTCAATAACCTGATCTTCACGGCAGCGGGCAAGGTGACGGTTCGTGGCGATCTGTTGAACGTGGACGTCGCCACGGGACTTCAGACCTTGGACGCATCCGCTGTTGCGGGTATCTTCACACTGCAACTGAGCAACCCAACGACGACCGATCTGAGCAAGACGGTAGTGACCGGCCTGGAAAAAGTCGTGTTTGATGCCAACAACGCAGCCTTGACACTGACCGTGGACCAGGCGCTCGCTGTGGGTGCCGCCAATGTGACGACCAGTTCGGGTGTGACAGGTTCTACCCTGAACTTCGAAAACCTGGGCAATCAAGCCATCGACATGACCGCCTTCGGCGCCAAGAACATCGGTACCGTTTCGATCGCTGACGACGTGGGCCTGGTAACGCTTGATTCGGCGACGGTGCTGGGCAATGCCCTGAACAACGCCGATTCACTGTTGATCAAAGCCTCATTGAACGACACCACGGTCGAGATGACGGTGGTTCAGTTCAACCAGTTGGCAGGCCCCGGCACCGTGACCTCCATCAACGGAACCGACAGCAGCACCGGCTTGCCCTTCAAGGCCAACTTGGTGGTAACGGGCCTGGCTGCTGGCACCAAGCTTGATTTCGGATCTGTCGATCAAAGCACAACTGACGGAACCCCGAACAGCAACGTCGCGGTGGTGGTTATTGCTGCGGATGTGGTTGCTAGCAGCGCCATGGAAATCAAGAATGGTATAGTCACGCTGGAAGTGACCGGCAATGTTGACCTGACCAAGGCGACTCTGGCGAATATCGCAGCCATCGACTTTGTCAAGTTGGCCGCAGGTTCCGTGTTGACCATGACCGCAGCCCAGGTCGCAGACATCGGATTTATTGACGCCAATGCCGACGGCATTGCCGACAACTGGTCTGGTCTGGCGGGCGCCAAGCTGAACATCACCGGAATCGAAAATGGCTTCAGCCTGGATCTGACGACGCTGGAGAAGGCCGGCATTGACATCGGCACCTTGACCCTGGCCGATAGCAATGGGGTGATCGAATTGGGTGCCGCTGCCAATCTGGCCAACGCAGACTCCATCGTCACCCCGACCAAGGACCTTAATGACCCGGTGGATGGCGTAGAGCCAACAACCCTGAAGCTGTCTGCTGCCCAGTTCAACGAACTTGCTGGCACCGGCACCATCACGGGCGACGGCAAGGTTTCCATCACCGGTCTGGCCAACAACAAGGATGCCAACGGCGACATTGTGATCGACACCAAGGATGTGGCGTTGATTGATGTCTCCGGGATCACTGCACCCAAGGGCACGGTGACACTCGGCGCAAACTCAGTCACGCTTGATCCCACTTCCAGCCTGGCTGGCTTCGAAATCAAGTTGGGCAATGGGCAGATGATCCGCTTCAGCACCGAGGCACAAGCCAGCGGTACGAAGATCACTGAAGTGACTCCGGGCTCTGACGTCACCGCCGTTGCCTGGCTGTTCAGCAGCGTTGGAGCGCCGATCAACACCAGCTTGTACAACGGCAGCATCAATCACCTGTACATCCTCAATACGCTTGTCAATGGGCAGGTTGAAGAATCGTTGTGGACCACGCTCGCTGGCAGCATTGTTGTCGAGAAGTTCAGTGAGGCACTGATCCCAGATGTCTTGACCGGCTTTAATCGCGTCAACACCTTCGAGGCTTTGACCAGCGTTTCTGCGGGTGTCAACTACGACAACCAGGCCACGTTGGAGGCCACCACGACGGTCACCATGAACCTGGAAGGCAATGTCACCATCGGTAATGTCACGGTGGGTGACACCAACGGTACCGACATCTTCCAGTCGCTGACGATCAACTCCTACGAAGATCGCTCTTCCCTGGACGCCCGAGGCCTCAGCAACAACAACTACGTGTTCCAACCCAACAAGATCGGCAATATCGGCCTGAACGCGGGTTCGGCTGACAATCTGGTCAATGTGACGGTAAACACCTATGCTGACGCTGACAATATTCTGCACGCTGGCGATCCTGTTTCGGGTTCTACCACGTCTGACGGTGGCTTCTATGATGTCGTCAATGTCAATGCGGGTGTCGCCGAGCGTGACGGTCTGGCGGTTGAACTGGGTACCCTTACCTTTGCCGCCACTGCAACGGTAGCGAACCCGACGACACCCGCAACGCTGACACTCACGGGTGCCAACAACATCACCATCGCTGGGGTCAACATCACGGATGCTGAAGTAAACATTCTTGATATCAATGCGGCCGATTTCTCTGGCGCTCTGGTGATCGGAGGGATTGTTCCGACGGGTGGTAGCGCCTCCAGCAACGCGCTGGGCAACTTCGACCAGATCTACGTGGTCGATGGCTACACCGCGCCCCCCGCAGCGTTTGGAGTCGTGGGAAATAATCTCCTCGTGGTCGCCGGTGGCAGCAATGATTTCACCCAGGCTACCTCCTTCGACGTCGACAAGGTTCACTTCACCGCTAACTCGACCCTGACCTTGACTGCCGCACAAGTGGCAGCCATCGGCACAGCGGACGGCCCTGATGCGGGCACCGCTGCTGACCAATGGTCTGCTCTGGCTGCCCTGAACGTGACGCTGAACATCACCGAGCTGGACGGCAGTTCGTCGGCCATGTTGCTCGACCAGGTTGCTGCCGCTGGCATCAACATCGGCACGGTCACGATCAAGGACACCAACGGTGTGGTCACCATCGATCCAGCGACGACCATGGGTGGTGCCGACAGCATCATCGTGCCGGCTGGCACGACGCTGGACCTGACCGCTGCTCAGTTCGACCAGCTCGACGGCACGGGTACCATTACCGGTCTGACGGCGACGGGAGAAGCCAAGGGTGCGGTCAACATCACCGACCTGCGTAACACTTTGGACAGCAATGATCTGGACACCGTTGCCGACGACTACACCTTCCTCGATGTCACAGGCATTACGGCCACGCAAGGCACGATCACCTTGGCCACAACGGGCCTGGGTGCGAACGACGTCTCGGTGGGTAACATCGCCGCGAACGTCCATTCCATCCTCGGTCAGTTCTCGATCACGCTGGACGACATCAACACTAACCCGGCTATAGACAACGAGCTGACGGGCCAGATCATACGCTTCAGCACCGCAGCGCAAGCCGAGCGTGCCATCATCGTGACTGGTGCAGATAACGATGCTGGCGGAGCTTGGACACCCGGCAGTCCCGAGTACTTCGAACGGGACACCAGCGTGGTTTGGTTGTTCAATACCATCACGGGTACGATCAGCGCCGGCAAGATCCAAACCAATGGCTATGACGGTGCTTTGGGTCGTGTCTGGGTCAACGATCAATTGGTCAATGGCCAGAACGTCGAGTCCATCTTCTCCAGCCCGAGCGCAATTCAGGCGAACCCGACTACCGGTATCATCAACCTGAATTCGACCACCATCATCCGTGTCGTGAATACGGCGGATCTGGCTACGCTGCTACCGGAAAACCAAAACGTAGCCCGCACGGTCGAAGTCGAGTCCTTCACCCAGTTGGCCGGCGGTCTGGTCTTCAACAATCCGGACAAGCTGGTGGGTGTGTCGGAGCTGACCCTGGATCTGGGTGGTCAAGTCAACGTGGGCGCCATCTCCATCGACGACATCGTGGCCACCCCCATCGCCAACAACAACGAGTTTGGTACCCTCACGATCAACTCCTTGCTCGCTGATGCGCCCGGCCATTACCTGCTGCCTGAAAACTGGCAGGCGGGCGTCAACCCGTTGCCGACTGGCCCCAACGTCCTGGGCAACATCTCCAGTGGCCCGACCCGTGACGAGTTGCCGCGTCTCACCATCAACGCCACCGGCGTGGGCCTGAACACCGGCACCGTCACTTTTACCGATAATGGCGGTCTGACCCCGCTGGATCCGACTGATGATGACCCGACGGCCGTGCTGAAGCTTACCGGAGACAAGAACGTGAACATCCAGGCGGTGATTACGACCGACACGGATATCACCGCCCTGACGGTTGATCTGACCGGTTACACGGGGGTCTTGACGGCGCCTGGCACCAGCCCGGCCCTGCAGATGAACAATACCCAGACGCTGATGTTCGTGAATGATGGCGGTGCGCCCGAGCACCCGCTTCGCGATCCTGATGGTGCTGGCCCCTTGCCGGATCCTGACGGCTCCGACGGCGTGGTCACTCTGGGCAACGCCACCAACGCCGGCGTCGCGGGTAACGAGTTGAGCTTCATCAACGCGTCTGGCTACGACGGTGATTTGAACCTCGGCGTCATCGCGCAGATCGATAGCACCAACGACACTGCGGATCTGAACGGTAACGGCGATCTGAACGATTTGGTGGGTGGTGTACAGGAAACCCGTGCCTTCACCTTCACCAGCGGCCAAGGCATCACCACTGCTACGCTGGCGACCGCGAATGGCCTGACTCCGACGTTGAACGCCGGTAGCGAATGGCAATTCGACTACACGGGCGCATTCGCGGGCAGCTTCTTGAAGCTGACGCCAACGGTCACGCTCACCGCAGGTTCGACTCTGCGTCTGATCAACGTGCCGCTGGTCATTGAAGGTGCTGTGAGTCTGTCACAGTTGGTGGATAACCCCTTGACACTGACCTACACCGAAGGTCTGTTCATCACGGGTGGCTCGATCGAAGTTTCGACGGGTGCCACCCTGACACTGACCTATGGGCAGGTGAAGGCACTCGACTTGGGAGGCACCAACATTGTGGGTGCCGGTACCCTCAAGATCGTGGGCGATGCGTCTGAGCCGGCGTCCGCATTCAGCTTGGGTGCCAACATCAAGACGGTTAATGTCGATATCTCCGCTTTGACGCTGATTGCCTCTCCGGCGGCAGGTTTTGACCTGAATGCCATGGTGGATATGACCAACCTGGCGGGTGCGACCGTTGCGGGTGTCCCGGGTCTTGCTCAGACCGTGATTGGGTCGGCCAATGCGGATGCTATTACCACAATCAGCCTCGGGAACGACGTCATCACCGGCGGTGCGGGTAACGACACCTTGAACGGGGGTGCCGGCAACAACACCTACAACGTCGATGCCGGCACCGATACCATCGTCGGTCTGAAGACCGGTGATGTGCTGGTCGTGTCTGCGGGGGCCACTGCCAACGCCGCTCTCGGTGTGGCGTCGTTCACGGCCGGCACCTTTGTCGCCACCGCGGCGACCGCCAACAACGGCACCGCGGTGCTCACCGATGCCGATGTCGACCTTGACAGCACGATTGACATGACGCTGGCAACTGGCGCCAATGGTTTCAAGCTCACCGGTGGTACCAGCAATACGGCAGGGTTTGATGTCCTGGTTGGCAGTAGCAAGGCTGACATCCTCAACGGTGGCAACACCGACCAGGCTGCAGGTTCCAACGACACCTTGACCGGCGGCTTGGGTGCCGACGTGTTCGAGTTCAACGTGGGTACCAGCACGCCGGTGGCCTTGGTTGACTCTACGACGACCCCGAACGTCGATCGTGAGCTGATTACGGCTACCGCAGCAGCCACCGCAAGTGGCAACCTGTCCATCGCTTACACCCTCAACGGGGTTGCAGCGGCTTCGCCCCTTGTGGTGTCGGTGGTGAACGGTGACACGGTGAACACCGTAGCTGCCAATATTGCTGCCGGATTTGCCGGGCTATCGGGTTTCAGCGGCCTCAGCATCACTGATACAGCGTCTGTCGCAGGTCCCAACGGTTCGGGCCTTGATATTAATTCGGTGGCTCCCGCCGCTACCGGTGTGACCACCACGCTGGCTAACGGTACAGATGTCGCTCAGGTCGATCGGGTTAATGTGGGTACTGCCGTTTTGGGCAATGTTACCGCCGGTGAGAAATACACCATTGGCATTACGTTGGCGGGGACGGCGACGCTTATTTCCGCTACCTACACTGCACTGGCTGGCGATGATGAGCAAGATGTCGCGATAGGGTTGTCTGGTCTGATTAACGGCGCTACCGCTACCGTTACAACAACGGCTTCGGCGAGTGGTAGTGGTGTGTGGGGTGTCAATATCACCGACGCTACTCCGGAAGATGGCGGTTTTACGATCGTCACGAGTTCAAAAGGTGGTTTCAACGGTTCCGGCGCTTCCAACATCGGCGCTACGGCTATTGGCACCGCGGATCTCATCACCGACTTCGTGTCGAACAGCGACAAGATTGACTTGAATCTGGTCGCTGGTACGGCGTCCAATTACGCTGAGGCCGCTGAAGTTGCGGACTACGCTACTGCGCTGGCAGCAGCAGGCACGGCGCTCAACGGTGTAGTCCAGTACTATCTGACCTCGATTCCGGACAACACCGCTACCGCCGCTGTCAACGATGCAACGGGTCTGTTGTTCTTCGACGCGAACTCCGATGGCGCCGTAGATGGTGTGGTTGTCATGACCGGTATCAGTTCAGCCAACTTTGCTTTCACCGACATCATCGCCTAAGCGAAGCTTGGATTGGCCGGCCTGACTAAAATCGGGCTAGCCAAGCAAATCTATACCCCCCGTCTCACAAGGACGGGGGGTTTTTCCTTGCGTCCTGAAGTCCTGAGCGGCAGGGAATACGGGTAGAGTAGAGGGCCAGGGCCTCGCCACTGGGATGACGTTGTTGTTTTTGTCATATAGACGAATGAGAAAACGGTTAACCTAGAATCCTCTGTTAACCCGATGCAAGGGCGATCCTTGGAAAAGCAAGCCAAA
>NZ_FLQX01000135.1 GCF_900089955.1 Candidatus Accumulibacter aalborgensis
CCGGGCTCGTCCAACAAACGGATCAGATCGTGGCTTCGCACGATCTATCCTTATTCGTTAGACCGCATTCAAAGCCACAGCGCGGTCTGGAAACGCTTTCAGAAGCTTCTTGTCCATGGTCACCAGTCTAGTGCCCAGCTTTAGCGCCAGCGCAATGAATTCGCAGTCGTACGCAGAGCAATCGCTGTCGCGGACCAATTCGAGGACGCTTCTGGAATCAAGCTCGTGCTCACAGCCGGCAAGCAAGCCTTCTGCTTCCACTTGCAGCGCAGCAGCCTGCTCGAAACTCAGGTTGTTGCCTCGCATGTACCCCGCCAGAATGTTGCGAAACTCGCTGCGCCACAACACAGGGACTGCCCACTCCGGGTCACTTTCAAGCAGGGCCTCGGCGGCAAGCGTGTAGTCACCAGGCAAGTACAAGTAGGCCACCACGTTTGAGTCCACAACAATCATGCTCGCCCTTCACGCTTCATGGCGTCAATCTCACCAGCCGGGAACTTCGTAGGTTCCAGCGCAGCCCGCAACTCGCGAGCGCGAGCCAAGCGCTCGGCTGGCGTAACCCCGGTTGGCGCCAACACGGCTTCGAGGCACACAATCGCCTCGCTGTTCATACTCCGCCTGTGCAGCGCCGCAGAAGCCTTCAACCGCTCGTACACGGAGTCAGGAATGTTCTTCAACGTCAGGGTCGTGGGCATCGGTCATCGCCCCCAAAAGGCAACCATTATGGTTCCCGCACCCGTGATCGTCAACCTACTCTGACGCTGCCCCTTGGATTGTCACGGCTTGCGCAGGCGGAGCTCTGGCGGCTGCTCTGGCGCAGCTCGAATGCAAGGGTCGCTGCCGAAAATGTTCGCTTCGGCTCTCTTGCAGAACATACCTAACTCGGTATACTTTGCCCATGAACATCCCTCCTCGAACCGAGCGTCCGTTGCACTGGGTCGGCTCGGCCAAGCGCAATCTGCTGGATTTCCCCGAGGAGGTGGTTGATGAGTTCGGTTACGCGCTAGGGGTGGTGCAAATGGGTGGCCAACCCCCAACAGCGAAGCACTGGAAGGGTGAAGGGACCGGCGTCTTCGAATTGGTGGAGGATTTTCTTGGGGACACCTATCGGGTCGCATATACGGTGCGATTCGCCAAGGCGGTCTATGTTCTTCACTGCTTCCAGAAGAAATCGCCATCCGGCATCCGCACCGCCAAGGCCGACATCGACCGCATCCGTGAACGATTGAAGACGGCGCGCAACGACTACGAGGTACGATATGGCAAGGAAAACTGAAACGGTAGAAGGCGGTACGGGCGACGTGTTCCGGGACTTGGGATTTGCAGACGCGGGAGAACGGAAACTTCGTGTTCAGCTCGCCATGCGCCTCAACGACCTTATCAAGGATCGGAAGCTGACACAGACTATGGTGGCCGAAATCTTCGGCATCCCCCAGCCCCATGTTTCCGAGCTACACAACTTCAAGCTGAGTCGTTTTTCGTCGGAGCGCCTGCTACACTTCATTACTCTACTCGACAAGGACGTGGAAATCGTCATTCGTCCCAAGGCGGCAAATCACACGACAGGTCTGGTTTCCGTGCTGGTTGCTGCCTGAATGGCGAGAGGCAAATACCTTCCGTCTGCCCATGAGATAGGTGAAGGTGAATTGGAAGGCAAGATAGTCGGCAGCGTTCGGCCAAGGGAAGTAAGGGGTCCGACCGTCTGAGACGGCCTTGATCATCGTTTCGGCCACCTACCGCGGAGCGCCGCACCCCAGTCCGGAGTGGTCCATCCGCGGTACGCAATGCCGAGATCGCCGGCGAGGAGTGCCGCACTGGGGTGCGGCGCGTCCAGCGTAGTTCCACCCGAGGGCGCGCGTGCTCTCGCCATATCGCCGGAGCAGTGCCGCGAGCGTGGGCGCGGCCGGAATGATGATCAAGGCCGTCTGACCCCTTTTTTACTTTTTATGCTTTTTATGTTTTTTTTATGAAAACGTTCGCTTTGGCTCTCTTGCAGAATGGACCGAAGCCGATATACTTTGCCCATGAGCATCACTTCTCGAACCGATCGTCTGTCGCATTGGGTCGGCGCGGCCAAGCGCAATCTGTTGGATTTCCCCATGGCGCGTAAGAGGTTGTTGGAATGTTAGAACTGACCCCGCCAGCTGACTGAACTGACCCCGCCAGCTGACCCCGCCAGTGCTGCAACCGGGGGGAGAAACAAGAGAGACAGAACAAAGCACGCCAAGGGCAAAACCGGGGCAGCGCTGTCGAGATGCTGGTCAAACTGTAGTGCAGCTAAAATTCGGTGCAGTTTTGTCTTTGCTCAGGCGGCCACTTTAATTTGTCAACTTGCGCCATAGCATAAATACGGACAACAAATAAGGACTATAAGCAATGTACTTAAAGCAACCCGTCATAGACATTCCTGCCCAAAAACTCCGCGCGCCACGCAATAGGACTCTAACCATTGCAGCCGAGGAGACTCTAAGCCTCATTGCTAAAACGATTACCCTTGAAACCAATGTCAAACCTGAAGACATCCACGGAAGCGTGATTCATCAGGACATCTTCGAATGCATTAGGTATCTACCCGATGCATTCATTGATCTTCTAGTTATTGACCCACCCTACAACCTCAACAAAACATTTTCTGAAACGAAGTTCTCTAAAACAACCTCAGCTAATTACGAGCAGTGGCTTGACAGCTGGATGCAGAAGCTGATTCGATGCTTGAAGCCTAACGCATCGATATACGTTTGCTGTGATTGGCAATCATCTAGCTCGGTTCAGTCTGTATTGCATCGTCATTTTATTGTACGTAACCGCATAACATGGGAACGCGAGAAAGGGAGGGGGGCTACTACTAACTGGAAGAACTGCTCTGAGGACATTTGGTTTTGTACAATGTCCAGAGACTATTTTTTTGATGTTGAAGCCGTCAAGGTTAAGAAGAGAGTTATAGCTCCCTACCGAGACAAATCTGGAGCCCCAAAAGACTGGGAAGAAACAGACGCAGGAAACTTCCGTCTGACTCATCCATCTAATCTTTGGACAGATATATCAATTCCATTCTGGTCTATGCCGGAGAATACAGACCACCCAACGCAAAAACCTGAGAAGCTTATCGCAAAACTCATACTGGCCAGCTCTAAAAAAGGAGCCTTCGTCTTTGATCCGTTCCTAGGCTCGGGTACCACGTGCGTTACAGCAAAGAAGCTAGGACGGAAATTTTGTGGGGTCGAAGTAGAATCAGAATACTGCCAAATGGCTATTAAACGGCTCGCCCAAGCTGACCACGACACGACCATTCAAGGCTATCATGATGGCTATTTCTGGGAAAGAAATTCGCTTAGCGAACAGAAATCTACCAAGCTGCGAATTGCCCCTACAAGCATGCTAGGCCTTTTCGATGAGTGAGTTTCTAAAGGCACTGATCGTTTCTATCTCGACCCATCATGGCATCAACGACAAGAGCAAGCTAACACACTTAATTGCGGATAAGTTTTCGCTGACACAAGACCGCGCAGTCTATTACTGTGCAGATTTTGCTATCAGGTTTAGTTCATCCAAGAATGAGAGCTTCAGCAATACTGTTCTTTCCCTTTCAAATCTCCAAAAAGTCGATGATAGGCCATTTATAGCATGCCTTGTCACTCCACAGAAAAACTACCTGCATCTGGCTAATTCAACTTTTCTAAAAAAAATAAGTCACAGTTCACAAGAGTTACGCGAGAACAACATACGAGGGAGCATAAATGGCTCAGACATAATGAGAGAGTTTGAAGGAATCAGGAATTTTCCTGATAATTTCGAGCGATTGTTTAATATCCATCATGGATTAGGTTTTGAAGGCAATCTTGTTCGCTTGGTTGAGGCAACTAATGATATTAGTCCGACAGGTAGGAAATATCTCGTTACCGAGGCTGCGCGACTAACGATTATGGACGCCCCTGAGCGATCGGTAAAGTTTGTCGCCTCACCAGACGCAGCCGAACTAAAGCGGGAGCTTGATGAGAAGGTCCGCTGCTTTAGAAACGAAATCCTTCTTGCGGCACTTATTGAAAATGTAAATGTGCGAGGAAGAATTATAGAATATCTAATCGCCGGCGAGGATGAGCGTTTACAACAGGAACTAATTGCAGCATTAAGGGATGGGAGGAATAGCTTGCCGCAGTTCAAAACGGAAAACAGCCTTGGCGACTACACGCGAATCTTTGATGAATATCATACGGAGACAGATGTTAAGACCAAGATAATGATATTGAACTCAAACCCAAAGGCTTATAACCTAGACAAGATGCTAGAATTTCTGGCGACAGAAAATTCCATTTTCATGTTTTATTTCGTTGGTGTTGACCCTGATAAAATTGCCAATACGGTACTTGTCTCAATGTTTCAGACCAAGCTCCTCAGATCTACCATCCTACTGAAACATTGGGCTGGCAGAAATTCTAGGGGCGTGTCGCAGTTTGAGGGGAAGACTATCGGACGCCTTATAGCAAATCCTGAGTCCGATATAGAGAAGCAAGCCGCCAGAGAATTCCTCGATAAGGTTGTAAACATCTAAATGTCAGACGCTGTTACCACAAAATATTGCATCAAGTGTAGACAAACAAAAGCAGCACACGACTTTCACAAGCTAACTAAGAGCAAAGATGGCCTACAGGGCTACTGCAAGGAATGCAACACTGCAGCGGCTATGGGTTATTTTGATAAGGAAAAAACAGCCCGAAGGCTGGCGCGGCAGAAGAAACGCGCCGACAATGACTAACAATCGAATGGCTGATAAGCGCTCTGGGATAAGTTCTTTGATATTCCGAGGCGGCCTTTCCTCATGGATTAACTGTTGGAATGCCGGAAGACTTTTCACAACCGCTCATGAGTATTCCTGAAGGGGAAAAAGGCATGCCTAAGGCATCGCGTAGCGCCATGAGGGTCTGACGGCTTTTGTTCTTTTTTTCGCTTTTTTCGATGTCGTTTCATAGCTCCGCACACTCAGGAGAAGCCAATGTCACCCACCTTGGAAACGCTGCAAGCTGAGGTGCTGCGTCTATCACTGGCCGACAGGGCGCGGCTCCTTGATAGGCTTATTGCCAGTCTGGACGTCGACTGCGAAGCCGAAGCCGCCTGGGATGCTCTTGCTGACGAGCGCGAACAGGAACTTGAGACGGGCGCGGTACAGCCGGTGCCCCTCGATGTGGCCATCGCCAGGCTGGAGGCACGATTCCCCGGATGAAAGTCACGCTGCACCCTGGCGCTGAGCAAGACATCCGGGAGGCTGCCGCCTTCTACGAGCGCGAAGGCTCAGCCGTTTTGGCGGCACGATTCGTGGCCGAGTTCAAGCGGCTGTCGAGCCTTCTCGTCGAGCACCCGGAGATCGGATCGCCAAGAACCAGAGATCGGCGAGGCTTCGCCATGAGCATCTTTCCGTACACCGTGATCTATCGCGCTGGTGCGGACGAGATCCGGGTTCTGGTCGTCAAACATGACAGCAAACGCCCGGGCTATGGCCGCACACGGGTTTAGCCAGCCAAGGTCCATAGCGACGCCTGACCCGACGCTCAGTGCCAGCCACCCGCACCGGTTTGCTCGCGCGCCTCGCGATCGCGCAGCAGGTTCTCTTTGAGTTCTTCGTGGCCGCTCTTGGCGATGGCCACGGTTTTCGCCTCGTCGCGAAAATGCGGCAACAGCGCGTTGAGCGTCACCAGGTTATGCCGCCGGAAAGCATCGGCGATCTGACGCGCTTCATACGGTTCAACACCGAGTAGAGTCAGTGCCGTACGGGCGGTCTTCAGCGACGACTCGAAGGTCTCGCGCTCGATCGCCGTCACGCCGCGATCGGCCAGTTCGAGCCAGTGGCGCACATTGCGCGCCCGCGCCACGATGGCCAGGCCCGGAAAGCTCTCCCTGGCCAGATCGACCAGCGCCAGACTTTCAGCGACGTCGTCGATCGCCACCACCAGCAGCTTCGCCTTGGCAGCACCCGCCGCGGTCAGCAGATCGAGCCGCGTCGCGTCGCCATAAAACACCTGATAGCCGAACCTGCGCAGCGTGTCGATCTGGTCGGGATCGTGATCGAGCACGGTGATGTGGATGCCTTGCGCCAGCAGCATGCGGCCGACGATCTGACCGTAACGCCCCATGCCAGCGATGATCACCGTTGCCGTGTCGTCGTCGATCGCATCCGCTTCGCGCTGGCTGCCCGCGCGCTGCGCCGTCAGGCGATCGAAGGCGATCAGGAGCAGCGGCGTGGCGGCCATCGACAGCGCCACGGCAGCCGTCAACAGGCCTTCCCAATCGCGCGGCAAGACCTGCGCCTCGCGCGCGACACCGAAGACCACGAAAGCAAATTCGCCGGCTTGCGCGAGCAGCGCGGCGAACAGCCAGCGCTCGGAGCGGGGAACGTCCAGGCGCGGGGCGATCAGCGCCAGCATCGTCCCCTTGACCGCGAGCAGACCCACCACCAGTACCGTGAGCAGGCCGGGATGTGCGATCACCTGGCCAAAGTCGATCGACATGCCGACGGCAATGAAGAACAGTCCGAGCAGCAAGCCCTTGAACGGCGCGATGTCGCTTTCCAGTGCGTGCCGGTATTCCGAGCTGGCCAGCAGCACGCCGGCGATGAAGGCGCCGAGCGCCATCGACAAACCCGCCGCGGCCATCAACTGCGCGATACCGATCACCAGCAGCAAGGCAAACGCGGTGAAGATCTCGCGCACGTCGGCCTTGGCGATCAACCGCATCAGTGGCCGCGTGAGAAAGCGGCCGATGATCACCACGCCGGCGATCGCGGCCAGCGCTTTCGCCGCCCCTAGCCAGCCGGCACCGCCTTCACCACCCGCTGTACCGAGAAAAGGGACCAGCGCGATGAGTGGAATCGCGGCGATGTCCTGAAACAGCAGCACGGCAAAACTGCTGCGGCCGACCGGAGCCGCCATCAGGTTGCGCTCGTTCATCGTCTGCACAGCGATCGCCGTCGATGAGAGCGCCAGTGCCAGTCCCGCAGCGAGCGCGGCCTGCCAGGGCAGACCCAAGGCGACCAGAGTAAGTGCCAGCGCTGACCCACAGGCGGCCATCTGCAGGCTACCGCCGCCAAACACCGCGCGGCGCATTTCGATCAGGCGTTTGAGTTCGAGTTCAAGCCCGATCAGAAACAACATCAGGACGACACCGAACTCGGCGAAGTGCAGCGTCGACTCCACTTCGCCGACCAGCTTCAGGCCCCAGGGGCCGATCAGCCAGCCGGCAATCAGGTAGCCGAGGACCGAACCGAGACCGCCGCGTTTGGCGATCGGCACGCAGACCACGGCCGCGCCGAGGTACACGAGTGCATCGCGCAACACCGCTGGCTCAGCCACGATGCTCCCCACCAGCAAACGGCAGCAAACGCTCACGATAGCGCGCGGCGTGCTGGCGCAGCGCAGCTTCTTCGATCAGATGGGCGCCATGCACGACCTGCGGCGGTAACCAGTGCATGCCGCAGTAGCGGGCGGTCATTTCCATCACCGGAACAAAGGCCTCGAAGCCATATCCCTGGCTTCCCTCCGGCGCGTAATCTGCCGACGGCGCGCCGGTAGTGGTGACCCACAGACACGACTTGCCGACCAGCGCGGTGCCCCCTTCGCCGTAGGCCCAGCCCTCGGCGAGCACGGTGTCGAACCAGAGCTTCTGCAACGCCGGTGCCGAATACCACATGATCGGATGCTGCCAGACGATCAGTTCCGACTCGACCAACAGCTTGCGTTCAGCGGCGATATCGATCCCGAAATCAGGATACGTGTCGTAAAGCGAGCGCACGGTCAGCGACGGCAGCTCGCGTACTGCATCGAGCAGCACACGATTGGCGCGCGATCGCGCTGGATGCGGATGGGCGTAAAACAGAGCGATCACGGATCACCGGCTCGTGCTAGCGACCATCGTTGCCAGCCGCAGCCTTGCGTGCTTCGAGCTCGAGGTGGCAAGGCGCCAACAGCAGATGCGCCAGATGTTCCGGATCGTTCGAACGCAGGTGTTCGGCAAATTCCGCCAGCCGAGGATCGTCGGCATCGGCGAGGGCGCCGATCAGCGCCCTCGCCGCTTCGCGCGGGTTTGGCCCGCCGGCCTGATAGCCTGGCCAATCCTTGTAGTGTGACAATAGTTGTTCACGATGGTCCTGATAGAGCGAGCAATTGCGGGTGAAATCGAGCTCGGCCTGCCTGGCCTCGATCTCCGCGTCGATCTGGGCATCGGACTTCTGGTAATGAGTCTTCTCGGCTTCACGCCAATGTGGCTTGTCGCCGTGCGTTTCGCGCAAGGTCGCGAAGGTGTTCTTGAGCGCGACCTGTGAATGGGTACCGGCATCCCGGAAAACATGAACGAGGTCTTTGCCATGGCCCTCTGTGCCGACATAGCGCATTCCCGCCGTGACCTGGCGTGGATTGAAACCGAACTGGCGTGCACACGCCGCGCGGAGGGTGTCGAAGAGTTCATTGATTTTCGCAGGGCTCACGGGTCAATCCTTTCGTTCAGGCATGGGCGCCACGATGGCAAGGAGAGATTGCATAACGATGGCAGCGATGATCTGCGCGAATTTGAGGATCGCGTGGGTCACGTGTGTGACTATGCTACAACACAACACGAGATCCTTTGCTTCGATCGGCACGATTGTTCATGAAAACGCCTCCCGTCCAGCCTCCCACCGCTGGGCGACGGAAGCCGGGCAGGTGCTTCGATTCCGACCCGCATCCGGCCGATAGAGATCGACGAGTTTCTGGTCGTCGATGCTGGCCAGCAGCAGACCGAACACCACGGTGTGTATGGAGCGCGCGACATCGAGGATCGCCTTTGGCGCCCACGACAGCGGCCGCGGCACCGCCAGGTTGCGGCCCGTCGGGGCACGGACCGGCCTCATTTCGCCTGCAGGATTCCTGTCGCCAGACCGGCGTCGCGAATCGGCTTGTAGAAGCTGTTGTCGCGGCTGACAAAGCCGCTGTAGTGCGGCGGGAGCAGCTTGGGCTCGGTTTTCAGGGCCTCACCGACCTCGCTGAGCGCTGCCTGCAGGCGAGTGACAAAGGCTTTATCGGCGGCCAGTGCTTTGCTGACCGCGACCGCGTCGTTCGGCAATGGCGCCGACTGCCAGATGATCTTCGATTGCTCGGCCTTGATCAGACCCTGCTCGATCATCGCATTGCGGTTGCGGTTGTAGTCAGCGCCAGCGTCGAGAACACCCTGGGTGACCTGTGTTTCGATCGCCTGATGTTTGGTATACAGCACCTTGCTGAAGTAGCGCTCCGGGTCGATTCCCTGGGTCATGAAATAGTGCAGCGGGATCAGGTAGCCGGAGGTGGAGCCCTTGTCGCCGAAGGCGAAGGTCTTGCCCTTGAGGTCGGCTGGCTGGTTGATGCCGGAGTTCGGGTGGGTCACCATGATGGCGAAATACTCGGGCTTGCCGTCGTACAGAATTGTGGACACTACCTGCGCTCCGGCCTGGTGATTGGCCAGCACATAGCCCCACGGCCCGATCAGCGCAATGTCGGTCTCGCCGTTGGCCAGCGACTTGGCCAGGCCTTCCCAGCTATCGACGGTGCGTAGTTCGACCGGTCGATTGAGCCTCACCGAAAGATAAGTCGCCAGCGGGCGGTAGGTGGCATCGTTCTTTTCCTTGTCCGGCTGGAAGAGCCCGACGCCGAATTTCAAGGGTGGCTCTGCGGCAAAGGCAGTGCCGTCGAGAACGGCCGTTGCAATGAAGATGCAGAGACAAAGACCGATAAGGCGTTTCACGACGGGCTCCGGTAGCGAGTTCAAATGCAAAAAGAGATTCTGCTTGACGGCTGAGTTGAGCAAAATACAGGAGCGAGCGGCCCGCTCAATCTGGAGCATGTGATCGGTGGCTGCCGACCTCGCTCCAGATCGAACAGTAGCAGATTGGCTCTCTTGGTGTTGAGTCGAAGAATCTGCCAAAACCTTTCACACTTCAGGTGTCGGCGCAGAGCTTGCAGTTCGGCATGTGGGGTGTGACGGCCTGAGCAAACCTCTCACTGGAAGCGGCAGTCGCCTGGGCAAGTCAGCATGGCCGCAAGTCCCGCAGGGGCCAGGAAGCTCGCTGACTCCAGAAACCGATCCGCTTCCAGCGGCAAAGACCGATGGTTTCTTGCGCAGGTCGGTACTGCAGCGGCGGTCTGGGCACTCTGGCGCGGGCAAGGACTCGCCGCATCAGTGGACTTCGCGTGCACGACGTCTGTCCCGTAATGAGGGTGAGGGGAGATTCGTCGCTCGCGCGACTTTCATACCAAGGGGCGCCAATTAAAAGTCGTTGAATTACCGCCACCCGTCCCCATCTGCAATACATCGACACAATTCTTCGGAGGATCGCGGCATGCGTTTGGACAAACTGACCACCAAGTTCCAGCAGGCTCTGGCCGATGCACAGAGCCTTGCCGTGGGACACGACAACCAGATGATCGAGCCGCAGCACCTGCTGCTGGCCCTTCTGCAGCAAGAGGATGGCTCGACAAGTTCCCTGCTCGCGCGCGCGGGAGTCAATGTACCGCCGCTCAAGGCGGCGCTGGTTCAGGCCATTGGCCGTTTGCCGAAAGTCGAGGGGCACGGCGGCGAGGTGCAGGTCGGTCGCGACCTGACCAATCTGCTCAACCTTACCGACAAGGAGGCGCAGAAACACGGAGACCAGTTCATCGCCTCGGAAATGTTTCTGCTCGCGCTGTGCGCCGACAAGGGCGAAGGAGGTCGCCTGGCCAGGCAGCACGGACTGGTCCGGCAATCGCTGGAGCAGGCCGTCGCTTCGGTCCGTGGCGGCCAGGCCGTCGATAGCCAGGAAGCCGAGGGCCAGCGCCAGTCCTTGAGCAAGTACTGTATCGACCTGACCGAGCGCGCCAGCCTGGGCAAGCTCGATCCGGTCATCGGCCGCGACGACGAGATTCGCCGGACGATCCAGATTCTGCAGCGGCGGACCAAGAACAATCCGGTGCTTATCGGCGAGCCCGGCGTCGGCAAGACCGCCATCGTCGAAGGACTCGCACAGCGCATCGTCAATGGCGAGGTACCCGAAACGCTCAAGGGCAAGAAAGTGCTGAGTCTCGACATGGCCGCCCTGCTCGCCGGGGCCAAGTATCGTGGCGAATTCGAAGAGCGCCTGAAGCAGGTGCTCAAGGAGATTGCGCAGGAAGAGGGACGCATCATTCTGTTCATCGACGAGATGCACACCATGGTCGGCGCCGGCAAGGCCGAGGGCGCCATCGACGCCGGCAACATGCTCAAGCCGGCGCTGGCGCGTGGCGACCTGCACTGCGTGGGTGCGACGACGCTCGACGAGTACCGCAAGTACATCGAGAAGGACGCCGCACTCGAACGTCGCTTCCAGAAAGTGCTGGTAGACGAGCCGACGGTCGAATCGACGATCGCCATCCTGCGCGGCCTGCGTGAGAGATACGAGTTGCACCATGGCGTCCCGATTACCGATCCGGCGATCGTCGCGGCCGCTGAACTGTCGCAGCGCTACATTACCGACCGCTTCCTGCCGGACAAGGCGATCGACCTGATCGACGAAGCGGCGGCACGGATCAAGATGGAGAGCGACTCGAAGCCCGAAGTGATGGACAAGCTCGACCGGCGCATGATCCAGCTCAAGATCGAGCGTGAGGCGGTGCGCAAGGAACGCGACGAAGCGTCGAAGAAGCGGATGCATCTGATCGAGGAGGAACTCGTCAAGCTTGGTCGCGAGTACAACGACCTCGATGAAATCTGGAAGGCCGAAAAGGCGCAGCTCCAGGGCAGCGCGCACATCAAGGAAGAGATCGACCGGCTGAAGGTCGAGCTTGCCGGCCTGCAGCGGGAGAGCAAGTGGGCGCAAGCCGCTGAAATCCAGCATGGCAAGCTGCCGCAGCTTGAGGAGCAACTGACGGCTGCCGAGAAGTCGGGCGATGGCAGCCGGCAAAACAGACTTCTGCGCACCGAAGTGGGTACCGAAGAGATCGCCGAAGTCGTTTCGCGGGCAACCGGCATTCCGGTGGCGAAGATGATGCAGGGCGAGCGTGAGAAGCTGCTGCTGATGGAAGACCGCCTGCACCAGCGTGTCGTCGGGCAGGACGAGGCCGTCCGTCTGGTGGCCAACGCCATCCGCCGCTCGCGCGCCGGCCTCTCCGATCCCAACCGGCCTTACGGCTCGTTCCTCTTTCTCGGCCCGACCGGTGTCGGCAAGACCGAACTGTGCAAGGCGCTGGCCGGCTTCCTCTTCGATTCGGAGGAGCACCTGATTCGCATCGACATGAGCGAATTCATGGAGAAGCACTCGGTGTCACGCCTGATCGGCGCGCCACCGGGTTACGTCGGCTACGAGGAGGGGGGCTACCTGACAGAAGCAGTCCGGCGCAAACCCTACTCGGTGATCCTGCTCGACGAAGTCGAGAAGGCACACCAGGACGTATTCAACGTTCTGCTGCAGGTCCTCGACGACGGCAGGATGACCGACGGGCACGGACGCACCGTGGATTTCAAGAATACGGTCATCGTCATGACGTCGAACCTGGGTAGCCAGATGATCCAGCAAATGGCCGGTGACGATTACCAAGTGATCAAGTTGGCGGTAATGGGTGAAGTGAAGACCTATTTCCGCCCCGAGTTCATCAACCGGATTGACGAGGTGGTTGTATTCCACGCGCTCGACGAGCAGCATATCAAGTCGATCGCCAGGATTCAGCTCGCTTACCTCGAAAAGCGCCTGGCGCAGCTCGAAATGAAGCTGGAAGTGGCCGACAGCGCCTTGTCGGAGGTTTCGTCGGCCGGCTTTGACCCTGTTTATGGCGCGCGCCCACTGAAGCGTGCGATTCAATCACAACTCGAGGACCCCCTGGCCAGGGCCATTCTCGAAGGGCGTTTTGCCGCCGGCGATACGATCCACGTGGCCTGCGACGGCGGCATCATGCGCTTCGACAAGGTTTAGGCGGCGGATTTATGGCACGAACTTTGCTCTACATTGTCGAAGGCTGGTATCGGTAATGAACCGGAACGCCTTCAAGCATCGTGACCGTCCCCCTGGAAAGGAGTGCGCATGAACATCGTCTACAACAGTCAGCACTACGCGATCGTCGCTTACCCGGTACAACAGGGTTTTGAGCTGGTGGACAAGGCTGCCAGCCGCAGCTTGTATGTCCAGGGATCGGTCGCGCGGGACTTGCGCGAGGCTATCGACGCGATTCCCGACAGTGAACGCGACGAAGAGTCGATCGACGCCCTCCTCGACACATACTGCGCCGGTGCAGCACGCCCGATCGTCCTGCACTGATTTGGGGCTGGTTCGCTCCCAATCAGTGCTGATCTTCAGCCTGCATCCTGCCGGATCCACTGGCCACGCCCAGCTTCCGCAGTTTGCGGCGCTCACGCTTGACCAGGAACTGGCGAGGGACCTATAATCGCGGCCCCAAGGTGATGTAGCTCAGTTGGTTAGAGCGATGGATTCATAACCCATAGGTCGGTGGTTCAATTCCACCCATCACCACCAAAGAAACAAAGGATTAGCCCGGCTCACAAGGTCGGGCTTTTGCTTTCTGGCGATCTGGCAAGCAAATGGTAAGCAGATTTCATCAATCCGAATCCCGGCGCGGTCGGCCGGATTGGATAGCGGGAATTTCCGCTTTTGCCAACCCGGCTTCGCGCGCTGGCGGGGGCGAACTCTCCGAGTTTGGAGAGTTTCCAATTTCATCGCCGGCCTCCCCGCGCTGGCGGCCGGCGTGAGCGTCAGTTCAACTGACACCCACTCTGGACGGGCGGGCGGAGGTCTATTTACAGTTGGAATGCGACACTGGCGCAACCCCGAGTCGTCCGGGGCAGCCCTCACCGGTTCCCTCTTCTGGGCGGCAATTCACTTGCGGCGCGGGTTCTCCTGAAACCTGTTCATGTCTCGCCACACCTCAAAGTAGGCGTTGTGCCGATCGTCGTCGGTCACCTGGTTCTTGAAGTTCCCGTAGGCGATGCTCCGCACGGATTCGGCGATCGCGTCCACGACCTGACTACGCAGAATGCGCGCTCTGTATCGGTAATCGGTCCCGGCGCCTTCGATGACTTGAGCCTCCGGGAAAATCCGTTCGATGTCGCCGCTTCTCCTGGCTCGAACCAGAAGCGTGCAGCCGGTTTCATCGCCCTTGTCGACGATCGAGAGAAAGGCATCCGGCAGAAAAATCCACATGAGCGTGTCCTCGGTTCTTGTTTACTTCAACAGCGCCTTGAGCAGTGGCGCATCTTTGCTATTGGTCAGGAAGCTGGCCAGTGCCGCTCGGGGCACCAGCGACACCGCTTGCGACTCCCATCCCATGTCGGCCGGGTTACCGCCGACGCGCCGGGCCAGATAGTAGCGGGTCGTCGTCATTGTGCGCTGCGAATCCGCCAGGAACCCGGTGATCTGCACCTGGAGCCCTGATTCCTCGAGGGCTTCCCTGATCGCCACCGCCTGCAGCGGCAAGCCGGCTGCATCGACCCTGCCCTTGGGGAAGGTCGCGCTGTAGCCACCGAAGCCGTTGCTGGGATGAACGATCCACACGCGGCCATCCGCTTCCTCGACGACGACACCTGCGGCAGCGTGCTTACCCGATCCGACGTGAAAGGTCGGTTCAACGAGGTCCGCCATCTGGCCCTGTACGCTCTTCCATTCGAGGTCGGTGGTCGGCGCATTCGCCCAGGAGAGGAAAGGCAGGCCGTTGATCTCCGTGGGCATTGGTCCGTCCGGGATGACCATAGCCGTCTTGCCGGGATCATACCAGGCGGAAAGCTTCGTCGGGGTACTGGGGTGCCCTAGTTTCACGGGCTTTCCATGTTCGTCCAGGCGCGGATGCAGGGACGGCCCTGGTTCCGGTTCGGGCTCATCCGCCCGCCACTCGTCTGCATCGGCGGCCCGCTCCTCGACCTCGCCCTCGTCAGTCTCGACTTCGGCCGCCGCACGCTCCCAGACGTAATCCTTGAGCGTCCGTCCCGGCATGTAGACCGTGTTGGTGCCCAGCAGCACGGCGGCGACAAAGGCTTCCAACACTTGCAGACGTTCGAGCAACACCTCCATGTCGCAGTGTGCGTCCTTGACCGCTTTGGAGATGAGGCTGCCGATCTGCAGCGAGACACCAGCCAGACCTTCGGAGACGATGCAGGAGAGATTTTCACCATCGTAGTAATCCGGATCGAGGTCGAAGTAGCGAATGACTGCCTTGCCGAGTTCCGCGAGTAGTGAGCCCCTGGCTTCCTCCAGTGAGCCGTTGAAGTATGCCGGGTCCATGTTGATCTCGGCATGCGTGGCGCGCCAGCCATCGGCCCTCGGTTCGAAATGGATGCGGAACATGTAGAACCCGGTCCAGCTTCGGTAAATGTGCAATCCACTGTCCGCGAAATAGGCGAACCATTTCTCCTCCATCGCAACGGGGACATATCCGAGGCGAATGTTCGCCATCTGCGCTTCCGTGAACGGGATATACAGCGGCATGAGGACCGGCATCTCGGTCATCGGCTTGAGATCCCGCCAATCGTTGCGGGTTGCGGCGATCGGCCGCTCGGGTGGAGCGGGCGTGGTCATGTGGCTGCCGTTGCCACGGCCGGCAGCAGTTTCTCGGCCATCGTGCCGATCATTTCGCCCATGGCCAGCTTCTTAAGCCACTCCTGTGGAATTCCGGCCTCGCCGTAGAAGGCACCGGCGATCTGGCCGGTGATCGCTGCCGTGGTGTCGGCGTCGTCGCCGAAATTGGTCGCCATCAGCACGGCTTCGCGGTAGTTGCCGGTCTGCTGGAAGCACCACAGGCTCGCTTCGAGGCTCTCTACCACGTAGCCGCTGCCCTTGACCTGCGCTCGCGTCTTGGCCCGATAGCCGCCGGCAGCGATCGCCGCGAGCTTCGGGGGTAACTCACCCGCGTGGTCGGGCACGGCGAGAACCGCCTCCTTGTCGGCGCCGTGCGTGGTGCGCGACTGCTCGCCGCAATACTGCACGGCCAACTTCATGTCGTCGAGGTAGCGGATCGGCACTGGTGCCAGGCGCATGATGCAGCCGTTCCCGGCGCTGTGCGGGTCGGTCGAGCCGCACAGCGGATTACCGTAGCGCCGGAACTGCCGCAGAGCCTGGCTGACGGTGCCGCCGATGTCGAAGCAGCGGCCGTTGCTGCTCATGTAGCCGTTCTGCGCCCAGTCCTGGTAACGGAGCATCTGGTCCTGGGGATCGAACCCCCTGGCCAACAGACTGGCGCCGAGGCACAAGGCCATCGACGCGTCGTCCGTAAACTCTCCGGGATTGAGCCGGAATGGCCCGCCGCCGACCATGTCGGTAACTTCCGGGAAGCTGCCGCGGCGGCGGAATTCGACGGCGGTGCCCACGGCATCGCCAGTCGCCAGTCGCCAGTCCCAGCAGCGCACCGCGTGCGCGATCGATTCGGTCCGCATTCATCTTTGCTCCCCGTGTATTGGTCGGCCCGTTATGCCGGGACTGTAGCTCAGCAGGTGAGCCCCAAAAGGTCAGACGCTCACGATTCTTGAGTTTTCCGCTTGCGTTTCCACAATTCTTCGCCGCGGGTTGGGTGATCGCGCAGACCGAAGGCCTCTTCGGCGCCCAGGCCAAACGGGTCGCCCTGCGTCGTTGACGAGTGGCTGGCGTCACCTTCGCGCCTTGCTCGTGTTGATCGCCGACGGCAGCAAAGTCGTCCGCGCGACGCCGGACACCTGATGGCAGTGACGTAGCCATTGCCACAATCACAGCCCGTTTCACCACCCGACGGCCCGAGGCACACGCCTTTGGCGGTCTTCTTGCTTGGGAGATTCACCATGCCCATGCCGGAACCCGGATCATTGTACGTTAGAATATCGGCATGACGCGCTGTGCACTCATCGCCCGGATCGCTTCCTGGCCTCCTGATCGGCCCGTTGCCAGACAACAGGCAAATCACCTTCGCGACTGCGTCCGCCGGCGTTCGAGGTCATTTTCTCGCCTTCTGCGCGCCACGCGTCTCGCTGTCGCCTGCGCTTTCCTGGCCGGCTGCGGCGGACTTCCGATAGGTCCAGAGGAACGGGCCATTGTGGTTCCGTCGCCAAACCACAATGCCCGTCGGCCAAATTTCGTCATCCTGCACGACACCAGCAACAGCACCGTCGACCGTGCCCTCAGGACGCTCACCGACCCGGCGCGCGAAGTCAGTGCGCATTACCTGATCGGACGCGACGGCACCTTGTACCAGCTCGTCGACGAAAGCCGGCGCGCCTGGCACGCTGGCGCTTCGTACTGGGGAGGTGACACCGATCTCAACTCGGCGTCGATCGGCATCGAGCTCGACAACACCGGCGCCGAACCTTACTCGGAAGCGCAGATCCTCTCTCTCCTCGATCTGTTGAAAGGCTTGCAGGAACGTTACCGGATTCCGGCGAGCAATTTCCTCGGGCACGGCGACGTGGCCCTGCGGCGAAAAGTCGATCCGAGTCGGCACTTCCCCTGGGAACGCCTGGCCAGACAGGGGTTCGGCCTGTGGTGCGACGAACAAGCGCTAACGCTGACGCCAAACCCGGATCCTGCCGATCCTCTGCTTGCCCTGCAGGCCATCGGTTACGACGTTGCCAATCCTGCCGCCGTCCTGGCGGCGTTTCGGCGGCATTTTCTCGGCATCGAGCGCATCGCTAAGGACGGTGAAACGAGCGCGGCGGAGCGCCGGTTGATGCAGTGCCTGGCGATCGCGAAGCGCAGGAAACCCGCGTCATGAAGCGGCCGCAGGTCGAAACCATCGTGCTTCAACGCTCCCCGTGATCGGCTTGCCGAAGACGACCACAAGCCCATGAGCGTCAGCCGCTGGTAGGCCGTTTCCCGGCGCTGGCGCTTGACGAGGCGTCGGCCACGCTGGAGTTGAACCGGGAACTGTTGGCGCGTCAGTTTCAGGTGATGATACGATGACGACGCGCATCGCGGCGAAAGCTGCCACACGTTCCCGCCGCAAACTTCCCCTCAAAGTACCATTGAAAGGAGAAATGACCATGCCCACAGGTACTGTTCGACTGCATCGTGTGCTCCGAGCCACCCCGGAGCGTGTCTATCGGGCATTCCTGGATGCCGACGCACTGGCAAAGTGGATACCTCCGCACGGCTTCACGTGCAAGGTGCACCACATGGACGCCACGGTCGGCGGAACTTTCAGGATGTCGTTCACCAACTTCAACACAGGAAACGGTCACTCTTTCGGTGGCGAGTATCTCGAACTTGTTCCCGACGAGCGAATCCGCTACACGGACAAATTCGATGATCCGAACCTGGCCGGGGAAATACAGGTGACGGTCGCCTTGATGAAAGTGTCGTGCGGCACCGAGATCAACATCGTGCAGGAAGGGCTGCCCGAAGTCATTCCCGTCGAGATGTGCTATCTCGGTTGGCAGGAGTCTCTTGCCCAACTCGCGACACTCGTCGAACCCGAGATTCCGGGCTAGCAGGATGGCGCTGAAGCGCCTAGGTTGGGGTGAGCTGGCGAACCCCATCACGGTGCCATTCCTCACCCCAGACGCGATAGTCGCAGTCGTCAACAGCGCAAATCATGCCTCGGCATGAAAGCGCTTCGCAGGTACGAATTCATGGACCCCGCGCTTGTGCGCCTCCTTGAAGCGAAGGTCCTCAGCAAGCGGTGTCGGGTTGCGCTGCGCCAACCCGATCAAGACTGTCGTCAGCCGGCAACCAGCGAAAGCGCATCGTGATAGGGGTAGTCGAGGTCTTCGGCGACTTCACGGCAGGTGACCTTGCCGAAGGCGACGTTCAAGCCGTTGCGCAGGTGTTCGTCGTCCTTGAGCGCCTGTCGCCAGCCCTTGTCGGCGATCTGCAGGGCAAAGGGCAGCGTCGCATTGTTGAGCGCGTAGGTCGAGGTGCGCGGTACGCCACCCGGCATGTTGGCGACGCAGTAGTGCACGACGTTGCCGACCATGTACGTCGGGTCGGCATGGGTCGTCGCTTTGGCCGTCTCGCAGCAGCCGCCCTGGTCGATGGCCACATCGACGATCACCGAACCCGGCTTCATGACCTCGACCATCGCTCGGGTGATCAGCTTCGGCGCCGCAGCGCCCGGAATCAGCACGCCACCGATGACCAGATCGGCACGCAGTACGTGGTGCTCGACATTGTCCCGATTCGAGAAAACGGTCATCACGCGCGCGCCGAGCAAACGATCCATGCGCCGCAGGACGTCGATGTTTCGGTCGATGACGACCACCTGGGCACCCGTGCCGACGGCGACCTGGGCGGCGTTCGAGCCGACGACTCCGCCGCCGAGAATGACGATCTTCGCCGACGGAACGCCGGCGACGCCGCCAAGCAGAATGCCCATGCCGCCGTGCGCTTTCTCGAGACAGTAGGCGCCGGCCTGAATCGACAGTCGACCGGCGACCTCCGACATCGGCGCCAGCAGGGGCAAGCCGCCGCCAGGCTGGGTGACGGTCTCGTAGGCGATGCACACCGCACCGCCAGCGACCAGGTCGGCACACTGCTCGGGGTCGGGTGCGAGATGCAGGTAGGTGTACAGAATCTGGCCCTCGCGCAGCATCGCTCGCTCGCCAGCCTGCGGCTCCTTGACCTTGACGATCATTGCCGCGGTGGCAAAGATCTCCTCGGCGGTTGGCGCAATCGTCGCGCCGGCCTTCTGATAGACCTCGTCGGTGGCGCCAATGTCTCTACCGGCGCCGGTTTCCACCGTCACCTGATGACCGTGGGCAACCATTTCCCGAACCGAAGACGGGGTCAGGCCAACGCGGTATTCGTGGTTCTTGATTTCCCTGGGTACGCCGATGTGCATCTCTGTCTCCTGGCCAATGGTTTTTGGGGCTGCTCATCTTATGCCATTTCGCGATCTGTGGCGGCTTTTTTGGCAGCCGCAAAACGGGCTGCAGACCATGGCCAGCGGCGCGCGCGGCCTGCCACCCGGCAAGACTGTTGCGAGTCATCGCTTGGCGTTAAACTGCGGTCTTTCTTGCGCAGTCCGGACCGTTTGGAGATCACCGCCGTGCCGACCCCCCTCCTCCCGTGGCAATCGTTCGCTGACGGCGCCGCCGCATGATGGCGAATGATACCGGCAGCGTCGATGACCAGCCACCCGCAGCCGGCAGGCGCGGTAAACTGCCCCCGGCCGCTGCGGCCATCGCCGCCGAACTGGCCGGTTTTCGGCGCGACATGCTGCGCTTCGCGGTGCTGCAATTGCGTGATCAGGCCAGCGCCGAAGATGCGGTGCAGGAAGCGATGCTCTCCGCGCTGGAGGGGGCCGACCGCTTCGCCGAGCGGGCAAAGCTCAAAACCTGGGTGTTTTCGATCCTCAGAAACAAGATCGTGGACATCATCCGGCGACGGGTGCGCGAACCGAGTTACCAGGACCCCGAAGAAGAGATCGACGACGCCGATTTCGACCCGCTGTTCAAGAGCAACGGCCATTGGCAACGCGACGCCCGACCTGCCGACTGGGGAGACCCGGTCAAGAGTTTCGAGAACCAGCGCTTCTGGGCCGTCTTCGATACCTGCCTGAACCGGCTGCCGACGGGAACAGCGCGCGTCTTCATGATGCGCGAGATGCTCGGCCTGGATACCGACGAAATCTGCGAGGAGCTGTCGATGAGCAGCAACAACTGCTGGGTCGTGCTGCACCGGGCACGCATGGGGCTGCGTATCTGCCTCGATCAGAAATGGTTCGCTGCCGGAGCCAAGACAGAATGATGCCCTGCAGGGAAGCCGTCAGACTGATGTCCGACGAGATGGACCGCGAACTCGCCGGCGGCGAGCGTTTTGGCCTGCGTCTGCACACGCTGCTGTGCACTGGCTGTCACCACTATCGGCAGCAGATGTCCTTCCTGCGCAAGGCGTGCCGGCAGGAGGAGAAGGCTGCCGACGACGCGCCGGACAAGGCCTGATGCCCGCGCACATCGTCGCCGCACACCAGGCGGCCACCGAAAGATGTCGTTGCGAAAGGTTTGATCCGAAACAATCGCCGCCTATCCCCTGACCACGTCAGCGGCGGTTCCGTCCAACCGCCGTTGTTTGCCGCGATAAGCCATCGCCCAGACCGAGCGCTTTTTGGGGCAGAGACAAGCGGCACACGTTTTTGTCGACAGCTGATCGGCTTCATAAAATCTGGCCGTCAGTGCATTCCCGTGTTCTTGTAGAGTGTCCTGAAACGCCCATCCGACAGGATCTCATCAAAAACATCGAAGGTCTTGCAACCGACGAATAGCTTCTTGAGCGTCTTCAAGCCGTACCGTTCCTTGAGGCTCGTGACTTCTTCTGGCATCTCCTTCGCAGCTAGGTCACCGGCCTGCGCGAGATACGTCCATCCGTCTTTGCGGTGATACCGGGTAGCCACATCACGCAACAGCTTGACAAGCGGACTAGCCTGAAGCCACATCAGCTCAAGTTGCTTCTCGCACTCCGGGCTGCCCATGAACTTAGAAAGCAACCGCCTGCTCTCGTCCATGTGCGTCACGGTGCTCTTCAGATGCTCATGCATCGGCAGTACCTTTTCGCGCTGGGCGTCGAGGTAGGCCACGGTTTCAGTCATCTTGTCGGAGGAATCTGGCTCGCAGCGCGGCAGAAAATGATGGACCAGCTCATTGACGAGTCGGGTGAAGTCACCGACCCGAAGGCGCCCCCGGGCCTTGGTCGCCGCCACACATTTTGCGCAACGGGGTTGCATTTGGCTCGCTCGCGAGGCAAGATTCGCGCTCCGCGCCAAGCCTGAACAAACCAAGCACCCGCCTCCCTGATGCCTTCCTCCACACGCCCTACCCTGTCGGCCAGCATCGCGAAGCGCAATTCGGTTCTCTGCGCCAGCGCCGCGGCACGGCTGATCTGGGCAGTCGGCGCGCTGGTGTTGCTGTGGACCGCCGTCCTCTGGGCGCTCGATTGAACGCTGCAGCGCAAGTCACACCGTTGTCGCCTCCACGACGCGCGGGCCCAATCGTGCGTTTCGACAACCTGACCCTGGGCTACAACCGCCATCCGGCGGTACACCACCTGCGCGGTGAAATTGCCGCCGGCAGCCTGCTGGCCATCGTCGGCCCCAACGGTGCCGGCAAGTCGACGCTGCTCAAGGCGATTGCCGGCGAACTGCGGCCGCTGCAGGGCCAAGTCGAATTGCACGGCGTGCAGCGCCAACAGATCGCTTACCTGACCCAGTTGGCGACGCTCGACAGCAGCTTCCCGATGGTCGTCCATGACTTCGTGGCCATGGGTCTGTGGCGCGAGATCGGTGCCTTTAGCGGACTGAATCGCGCCCAGCGGCGGCGCATCGACGAGGCGATCGGCGCCGTCGGCCTCGCCGGGCTCGAGAGCCGACCCATAGGCTCGCTCTCGGGTGGCCAGTTGCAGCGCACGCTCTTTGCCCGCGTGTTGCTCCAGGATGCGCCGCTGGTCCTGCTCGACGAGCCCTACGGCGCGATCGACGCGGCCAGCGTCCGTGACCTGGCCGCGCTGATCAGGCACTGGCACCACGAAGGGCGAACGGTGATCGCGGTACTGCATGACCTCGAACACGTGCTGCACGAGTACCCCGAGACGCTCCTGCTGGCGCGTGAAGTGGTCGCGCGCGGCGACACGGCGAGCGTGCTCAGCGACGAGAACCTGCGCCGTGCCCGCCAACTCGCAGAAGGGCGCGGCGACCAGGGGAACGCCCCGGTTTGTCATAACGAGCAGGATGCCGAATGACTGAAACGCTGGCCAGCATACCGCTGCTCGCGCCCTTCATCGAGTTCGGCTTCATGCGCCGGGCACTCGCCGGGTGCCTGGCGCTGTCGCTCGGGGCGACGCCGGTCGGCGTCTTCCTGATGTTGCGCCGAATGAGTCTGGCCGGCGACGCGATGTCGCATGCGATCCTGCCGGGCGCCGCCGTCGGCTATCTGATCGCCGGACTGTCGCTGCCGGCGATGACCATCGGGGGCCTGGTCGCCGGCCTGGCGGTGGCCGTGCTGGCGGGTGGCGTGGCGCGCCACACGGTGATCAAGGAGGACACCAGTCTGGCCACCTTCTACCTGATCTCGCTCTCGGCCGGCGTGCTGATCATCTCGCTGCGCGGCAGCAGCGTCGATCTGTTGCACGTTCTCTTTGGCAGCGTGCTGGCACTCGACGACGCGACGCTGCTGCTGCTCGCCGGTTTCACCTCGGTATCGGTCGTGGCGCTGGCGATCGGGCTGCGGCTGTTCGTGCTCGAGGGCTGCGATCCGGCTTTCCTGGCGCGTATCAGCCGTCTCGGACCGGTAGCTCACTATGGCTTCATGGTCCTCCTGGTGGTCAATCTGGTCGCCGGTTTCCACGCCCTCGGCACCTTGATGGCGGTGGGAATCATGATTCTGCCGGCGGCAGCGGCGCGCCTGTGGGTTTGTGATATCGGTCCGCTGCTGCTGATCGCTGTGCTCACCGCAATTCTCGGCTCGCTGATCGGGTTGCTGCTGTCGTACTACGTCAATCTGCCGGCCGGACCGGCAATCGTGCTGACGCTCGGCGCGCTGTACCTGCTGTCGCTGGCAGTCGGCCCGCTCGGACCGCTGGCCAGTCGCTGGCGGGCGAGCTGGCATTTCGAGCGCTGAACCCGCGCAGGCAGGGCAGGGCCCGCGAGAGCCCGTCCTGACGGTCGCTCATCGGCTGGCAGGGCAAGAAATCACTCGGACGTGTGCCAGCCGGGACCTGTAGAATGTTTTGCAACGACGAACCATCATCGAGCCGGCAGCAGATCGACGCATGAAGGATCCGTCGTTTCCATCCATTCCAGCCAAGGAGACTCCTCATGCAGCGCATTCTGTCCTCTCCCTTCGCAACGGTCGGCTTCACCTCACTCGTCTTCACCGCTGCGCTCGCCTTCAGCCCGCTGGCCGTCTGTGCGGAAGCGGTGGTCAAGATCGACGGATCGAGCACCGTCTATCCGATTGCCGAAGCGATGGCCCAGGAGTTCCAGCGCGCCAAGCTGCACGAGGTGCACGTCAATGTCGGCGTTTCCGGGACGAGCGGCGGTTTCGCCAAGTTCTGTCGTGGCGAGACCGACATCGCGAGTGCCTCACGACCGATCCTCAAGAAGGAAATGGAAGAGTGCGCCAAGGCCGGCATCCGCTACTACGAGATGCCGTTGGCCTACGATGCGCTGACCGTCGTGGTCAATCCACAGAACACTTTCGTCAAGAGCCTGAGCATCGCCGACCTGCGCAAGCTCTGGGAACCGAGCGCACAGGGCAAGATCAACACCTGGAAGGACCTCAACCCGGCGTGGCCGGCGGAGAAAATCAAGCTCTTTGCCCCCGGCGCCGATTCGGGGACTTTCGAGTACTTCACCGAAGTCGTTGTCGGCACGGCGAAGGCCAGCCGTACCGACGCGACCACGGCCGAAGATCACGCCGTGCTCGTGCAGGGGATTGCCGCCGACAAGGATGCGCTGGGCTACGTCGCCCTCGACTACTATGTCGAGAACCAGCAGAAGCTGAAGGCCGTGGCGATCAGTGACGGCAAGGAAGCCGTACTGCCGACGGTGGCCAGCATTCGCAGCGGCCGCTATCAGCCCTTCTCGCGCCCGATCTTTCTCTACGTCAGTGAAAAGTCGCTCGACAAGCCGGCGGTCAAACAGTTCGTCGACTTCAGCATGAAGAATGCGGCCAGGGTGGTCGAGGAAGTGAACTATCTGCCGCTGCCGGCCAGGGCATACAGTGAGAACCTTGAGCGCATCACGGCGAAGAAGGTCGGTACCGTTTATGGCGGCGAGGACAAGGGCCGCTTGCGGCCACTAGACTCCATGCAGATCCTCAAGGCCTTGATGCACGGTTCGTGAACGCGACGACCGCGACAGGCGATGTGATCGCCCCGGAACCTGCGGTGAACGACGGCAACTGAACCAAGAACGGGAAATCCGCCGGCCTGGCCGGAGGATTTCCCGTTTTCAGTCGCCACAACTTGCCATCAGATCAACCGAAGCGCCCGGTGATGTAGTCCTCGGTCTGTTTCTTTTTCGGTTTTATGAACAGCTCTTCAGTTCTGCCGAACTCGACCAACTCACCGACATACATGAACGCCGTGAAGTCGGAAATGCGCCCCGCCTGCTGCATGTTATGCGTCACGATGGCGATGGTGTATTCGGACTTCAGCTCGTTGATCAGCTCTTCGATCTTGCCGGTGGAAATGGGATCCAGCGCCGAGGTGGGCTCGTCCAGCAGGACGACTTCCGGCTTTACGGCAATGGTGCGAGCGATGCACAGGCGCTGCTGCTGGCCACCCGACAAGGAGAAACCGCTTTGCTGCAGCTTGTCCTTGGTTTCGTCCCACAGCGCTGCCTGATGCAGCGCCCATTCGACGCGCTCGTCCATCGCTGAGCGTGACAGACGCTCGTAAAGCCGCACGCCGAAAGCGATGTTTTCGTAGATGGTCATCGGGAACGGAGTCGGCTTCTGGAAAACCATGCCGATCTTGGCGCGCACCAGGTTCACGTCCTGCTTCCTGTCCAGCAGGTTCTTGCCGTGGAAGTTGATCTGCCCTTCGGCACGCTGTCCAGGATAAAGGTCGTACATGCGGTTGAAGGTACGCAGCAGCGTAGACTTGCCGCAGCCGGAAGGGCCGATGAACGCCGTGACCTTGCTTTTCGCGATATCCAGCGAAATGTTGGTCAGACCACGGAAGTCGCCGTAATAGAAATTCAGGTCGCGGACTGAAAGAATGGCATTGGCATTGGCGGCAGGGAGAGCAGCGGACATGAGGAACTCCGGGTTCAGACTGAGGACTTCTTGCGGAAGATGGCGCGCGCGATGATGTTGATGGCGAGCACCATCAGGGCTATCAGCAGAGCACCGCCCCAGGCCAACTTGACCCAATTGTCGTAAGGGCTCATGGCAAACTGGAAGATCACCACCGGCAGGTTGCCCATCGGTTCCGACATGTCGGTACTGTAGAACTGGTTGTTCAACGCAGTGAACAGGAGCGGCGCTGTTTCCCCGGTGACCCGGGCAATGGCCAGCAGGATGCCGGTCACCACGCCGGACGAAACGGCGCGCAGGGTGACTTTCAACGACACCTGCCAGCGCGGCGCGCCGACGGCGAACGCCGCCTCGCGCAGGCTGTTGGGCACCAGCAAGAGCATGTTCTCGGTCGTCCGCACGACCACCGGAATGGCAATCAGCGACAGGGCCAGCGACCCGGCCCAGCCCGAGAAACCACCCAGCGTGGCCACTGCCAGAGCGTAGACGAACAGGCCGACGACGATCGACGGCGCCGACAACATGACGTCGGTGACGAAACGGGTGACGGCTGCGAATTTCGATGTGGCGCCAAATTCGGCCAGGTAGATGCCGGCAAGAATGCCAATCGGAGTGGAAACCAGTGCGCTCACGCCAACGATCATCAGGCTGCCGACGATGGCATTGCGCAAACCACCTCCCTCAGTACCCGGTGCCGGCGTGTCGCGGGTAAAGAAATCCAAGCTCAAAGCGGCAAAACCGTTGTAGAACAGTGTCCAGAGAATCCACAGCAGGGCGAGCAGGCCGAAGGCCATCGCGGTCATCGACAGCGCAACGCCGATGCGGTTGGTCAGGATGCGGCGGGAATACAGATTCATGGCAATGCTCCTGATGGGCTTCTCACCTGCCTTGCCTGGCGATACCGCGCTGGATCAACCAGCGAGACATTGCCAGCACGAGGAAAGTGATGATGAACAGCACCAGACCGAGGGCGAACAGAGCCGAGATGTGCAGCCCGGGATCGGCTTCACCGAACTCATTGGCCAGCGTGGCAGCGATTGATGTACCCGGCGCAAAAAGGCTGCCCACAATGCGGTTGGCGTTACCAATGACGAAAGTGACGGCCATCGTTTCGCCGAGTGCACGGCCAAGGCCGAGCATGATGCCACCGATGACGCCAACGCGGGTGTAGGGCAGGACGACACCGGTGACCACTTCCCAGGTCGTGCAACCGACGCCATAAGCGGACTCCTTGAGCTGCGCTGGAACGGTTTCGAACACGTCACGCATCACCGAGGCAACGAAGGGAATCACCATCAGCGACAGCACGATGCCGGCGGTGAGGATACCGACGCCGATGGGCGGACCAGCAAACCAGCCACCAATCACCGGCACCTTGCCGAAGATCGCCTGCAAGCAAGGTTGCACGTGCTTGGCAAACAACGGCGCAAAAACGAACAGACCCCAGATGCCGTAAATGATCGATGGCACACCAGCGAGCAGTTCAATCGCCGTGCCGAGCGGGCGGCGCAAGCAGGCCGGACACGTTTCGGTGAGGAACAAGGCGATGCCGAAGCTGACCGGAACGGCGATCAACAGCGCGATCACCGAGGTCACCACCGTACCGTAGATGGCGGCGAGCGCACCAAACTTGTCGTCCGGCACATTCCAGACGTCGGTCCAGAGAAAGGCTGGGCCGGATTGCCTCAGCACGGGCATCGCTTGCACCGCCAGGGCAATCAGCATGCCCGCCAGCGCGACGAGCACGATGAAGGCGAAGAACAGGGTGAGCTGATGAAAGATCGTGTCCTGCCACTTGAACTTCCGGACCTGACGCGCATGGAAATCGACAGCTACTGGCATGTCAAAAGGTACGGCCGTAGTCAATTCGCTCATGGCGATCATTCCTGTCTGGTGCAGGCATTCTCTGCGGGGGTCTTCGGTGGGCCACGGAATTTCCGGACAAAGTCACTGGAAGACCCTATTTGACGTCGTTCATCTCGGTCTCAACCATCTTCGCCACACTGGCGGGCAAAGGCACGAAGCCCAACTCGGTGGCCATCTTCTGCCCGTTGTTCAGGGCCCAGGAAAAGAAGTCGACCACGCCCTTCTGCCTGGCAGCGTCAGTGCCCTTCGCATAGGCCAGGACGTAGGTGGCGCTGGTGATCGGCCAGGCGTTCTTGTGCGCCTGGTCAAGCAGGTCGGGGGCCATTCCTTTGACCTTGAAGTTGGCGCCGGCAGCAGCGTCGGCAATGGACTCCTGGCTTGGCACGATGTGCTTGCCGGCCTTGTTCTTGAGGGCCGCGAAGGTCATCCTGTTCTTCATGGCATCGGCAATATCGACGTAGCCGATCGTGCCGACAATCTTCTGCACGTTCGCGGCCACACCGGCGTTACCCTTGCCGCCGACGCCGTTGGCGGGCCAGTTCACGTTGTTGCCGGCACCGACCTCACTCTTGAAAGACGCCGACTGCTTGGCCAGGTAGTTTGAAAAGACGTAGGTGGTACCCGAACCATCGGAACGAAAGACCAGGGTAATGGCCAGATCAGGCAGCTTGAGGCCGGGGTTCTGAGCGCCAATGACCGGGTCGTTCCACTTCTTGATGGCCCCGCGGAAGATGTCAGCCGTGCTCGGACCATCAAGTTTCAGTTTGCCCGATTCGATGCCGGGGACATTGATCACGATGGTCACACCGCCCATCACGGTGGGGACCTGCACCAGACCGGCAGCGTCGAGATCCGACTCCGTCAGCGGCGCATCGCTGCCGCCGAAGTCGACTGTCCTGGCCTTGATCTGCTTGACGCCACCGGAAGATCCGATGGCCTGATAGTTCACCTGGCTCTTGGTGGCTGCCTTGTAGGCTTCAGCCCACTTGTTGTAAATGGCCGCCGGAAAGGTCGCGCCGGCGCCGGTGATGTCGACGGCCAGGGCCGACAGGCTCAGGGACATGGTGGCGGCCAGAACGGACAACTGCCGCAGGGTGCGTTTGCTATTCATCTTCAATCTCCGGGCTTCAGTGAGGGGACCCCTGGAGTCTAGGTGCCGAATGTTGCAGGATTGTGACGGACAGGCAGCACAGGCCAATGCGCTGAGCTTCCAGCGCTGTGGTTTTCAGGGACCAAGAAGCGTCGATCTCCCGGTCGCGAAGACGAGGAATTCACACTGCCCACCGCACACCGTGCGGGTTGCCTGGAATACCCGGCGCCACTGGTCAGTGTTCGGTGAGCGTGATCAGGATGTCGGCGTACCAGGCGCAGTTCAGGCCCAGTGCTTCGTCCAGTCGGCGGTCCCGCGTACCGACATCGAGCCGCGCCGAATGGACGCCAAGCAACAGCCAGGGCAGGTCGTCTTGCGTCGGCGGCGGGCCAGCAACGCGCAGGACGACCGGCGCACCGCTCGTCCCACGGTGAGTACGCGCATCGGTGAGGAAGTAGCCCTCACCCTTGAAGCGGAGGCCGAACGACGAGGCGATCACCGCTTGGCGGACCACCGGCATGTGGTGCAGAGTGTCGTGGAAGCCGAGCGGGAAACCCACGACCAGCAAGGAGGAGCCGACCTCCAGTTGGTCCTGAGGACCCGGCAGGTGTGCCGGCGTGAACGCCCGATAGACCGTCGTTGCCGGCAGCGCGGCGCGTTCAATCTCGATCACCGCCACGTCGATGTCGCCAGCCTTGTCCAGGCCCTGACGCCAGAGGCTATTGCTGCCGCAGTACAGCGGAATCGAGAAGCCCGTCGATTCGGCCATGTTTTCGGGGTCGATGTGCAGTTCTATCTCGATCCGGTCGGGAAAATGCCGGCTCGGTTTGTCGAGCATCACGTGCCGGCTGGTGACCACGAAGAGCCGTTCGCCACGCGCGAAGAAGAACCCGCTGGCATTGGTCAGCGCCCGCTGCTGCTGGAAAGTGCAGATCCGCGCAGCGGTGAGCAGAATGGTATCGATCACGCATCAGCCCTTTTCCATCCCCTTCGCTTGCGGTGCGGCGCTCCATACCCGGTAGCGCACGTCAACGCCTGCCGGCACATACACCACGATCGGCAAGCGACTGTTGTAACGGACGAAAAAGGGTTCGCCGGCAAGCATGATGAAGCGCTTCACCTTCGCTGCGTTCGGGTCGATGGCCATCAGCGTGCCCGCCATCGGCCCCAGCTTGCTGACCAGGTAGCGTGAAAATCCCCAGCCACGGATCGTCTCTTCCTCAATCTTGCCGGCAAAGAAGTAGCGGTTCCCCGGGTCCACCTCGACCGTCCTGCCGACGATCAACTCCACTCGGGAATCGGATTCTTCATCCAGTTTCGGAAGCTGGAGGACGTAGCGAATCATTCCCTCATCGGCGGCTGGAAACGCCTGCAGGTTGTCCGCCGCCTGCGCCAACGGAATTGCCACGAGCATGCACAGTGCAGCCAGCAAGCGAATCATTCTCATATCCTCTCCTTACAGGAATCGCGATGGGAAAAAACCTGCCCGTGGTCCATAATGCCGAGGGCCCGCCAGCATTATGGCACGCGCAGCACTGTGCCAGGAGCATCTGGGTTTGCTGGGGAACCGTCTTTCCTTCGTCCCCGATTCAATGGGTCGACCGATCAATTCACCGATTCCACTGCCCACCTATGCCTACCTTGCTGCTGGTCGACGGATCATCGTACCTCTACCGCGCCTTCCATGCCCTGCCCGACCTGCGGACGACGCAGAACGAGCCGACCGGTGCGCTCCATGGCGTGCTGAACATGCTGCGCCGACTGGAGAGCGACTACCAGGCTGCGGGAATTGCCTACAAGGCCTGTGTCTTCGACGCCAAGGGCAAGACCTTCCGCGACGACTGGTACCCGCAATACAAGGCCAACCGCCCGCCAATGCCCGACGACATGGTGCGCCAGATCGAACCCCTGAACGCGGCGATCGCCGCTCTCGGCTGGCCATTGCTGATCATCGACGGTGTCGAGGCCGACGATGTGATCGGCACGCTGGCCAGGCAAGCGGCGGCGCAGGGCGTCGAGGTGGTGGTGTCGACCGGCGACAAGGATCTGGCGCAACTGGTTGGTCCGCACATCAGGCTGATCAATACCATGAGCAACGAGGCGCTCGACGAGGCCGGCGTGATGGCCAAGTTCGGCGTGCCGCCCGAACGGATCGTCGATTATCTGGCCCTGGTCGGCGATTCCGTCGATAACGTTCCCGGCGTCGACAAGGTGGGCGCCAAGACGGCGGTCAAGTGGCTAACCCAGTATGGATCACTCGACGGAGTGATTGCGGCGGCAGCGGAAATGGGCGGCGTGATCGGGCAGAACCTGCGCCGTTCGCTCGACTTCCTGCCCCTGGCGCGGCGCCTGGTCACGGTTCGCTGCGATCTCGACTTGCCGCTGACGCTGGCCGAGTTGACCCCGCGGGCACCCGATCACCCGCGTCTGATCGAGCTTTTTTCGCACTACGAGATGCGCTCGTGGCTCAGGGAAGCGCAGAGCGAACGATCAGCAGCCGGCGCTGCGCCGGCGCCGGCCGGCACGTCACCGACTTCGCTGGCCGTGCAAGCCGATCTGCTGCCCACCGATGCGCACCGTGCGGCTTACGAAACGATCCTTGACTGGCAGGCTTTCGAGCGCTGGTTGCAGAAGATCGGCAAGACGCCGCTGACCGCGCTCGACACCGAAACCACCAGTCTCGATCCCTTTGCCGCGCGCATCGTCGGCCTGTCACTGGCTGTGGCGGCGGGCGAAGCGGCTTATCTGCCGCTGGCCCATCACTATCCGGGCGCGCCGGCACAATTGCCGTGCGACGAAGTGCTGGCCCGCCTGAAGCCGTGGCTGGAATCGGCGCAGCACGCCAAGATCGGCCAGCATCTGAAGTACGACCAGCACGTTCTGGCCAACCACGGCATCGCTCTGGCCGGCGTCAGACACGATACGCTCCTGCAGTCCTACGTCCTTGAATCAGGCAAGGACGGCGTGCGCGGCCACGATCTGGGCCAACTGGCAACGCGCCATCTCGGACTGGCGACGATTCCCTACGAGGCGCTCTGCGGCAAGGGCGTCAAGCAGATCGGCTTCGACCAGGTGGCGATCGACAAGGCAGCCGAGTACGCTGCCGAAGACGCCGATCTATGCCTGCGCCTGCACGACCGGCTATACCCGCAGATTGCCGCCGACGCCGGTCTGGCGCGCGTCTACGGCGAAATTGAAATCCCGGTACGCGACATTCTCTTCCGCATGGAGCGGACCGGAGTGCTGATCGATGCGCAGTTGCTGACCCAGCAGAGCCACGAGATCGGCAAGCGCCTGCTCGAACTCGAAGCGCGCGCGCACGCGGCGGCGGGTCAGCCATTCAACGTCAACTCGCCGAAGCAGTTGGCGGAGATCCTGTTCGACAAGCTCGGCCTGCCGGTGAAGAAGAAAACGCCGACCGGATCGCCATCGACCGATGAGGAAGTGCTCTCCGAGTTGGCGCTCGACTATCCACTGCCCAAAATCCTGCTCGAATCGCGACAGCTCGCGAAGTTGAAGGGCACTTATACCGACAAACTGCCGAAAATGGTCAACGCCAGCAGCGGGCGCGTGCACACCAGCTACGCGCAGGCGGTGGCGGTCACCGGTCGGCTGGCGTCGAGCGACCCCAATCTGCAGAACATCCCGGTGCGCACAGCCGAAGGCCGGCGCATCCGCGCCGCCTTTATCGCTCCGCCCGGCAGCCGAATCGTCTCCGCCGACTATTCGCAGATCGAGCTGCGCATCATGGCGCACCTCTCCGAGGACGAGCGTCTGCTGGCAGCCTTTGCGCAGGGCGAGGATGTGCATCGGGCGACCGCCGCCGAGATCTTTGGCGTTCGGCCGGACGAAGTCGGTCCCGATCAGCGGCGCGTCGCCAAGGTGATCAACTTCGGACTGATCTACGGCATGAGTGCTTTTGGCCTCGCGCGCGAGCTCGACCTCGAAAGAGGCGCCGCACAGGCTTACAGTGAGCGCTATTTCGCTCGCTACCCAGGGGTCGCGCACTACATGGCGACGACTCGCGAGACGGCCAAGGCGCAGGGCTACGTCGAAACGGTTTTCGGCCGCCGACTGTGGCTACCCGAAATCCGCTCCAGCCAGGCCGGCCGTCGCCAGGGCGCCGAGCGGGCAGCGATCAACGCGCCGATGCAGGGCTCGGCAGCGGATTTGATCAAGACGGCGATGATCGTCGTCCAGGGCTGGCTCGATGCCGAGCGCCTGCAGACGCGCCTGCTGATGCAGGTGCATGACGAACTGGTCCTCGAAGTGCCCGACGACGAACTGGTGCGCGTGCGCGGCGAGTTGCCGCGCCTGATGACCGAATGGGCGAGCCTGCGCGTGCCGCTGGTCGTCGATGTGGGCGAGGGAGCGAACTGGGACGAGGCGCACTGAGGCAGTTCGCTAGCGGGAGCTTGCTTATCTGACATCCGAGGTGGGTGGGAATAAACACTCCGGATTGCCGCCTGCTACTGCGTCATCGAACGCTTCTTCACCGTGTAGCTGACCGGCTCGAGCGTCTGCCCGGTCCATTTGTAGGCCCACACGCCGTAGCGATCGTCGGTGGCCGGCGTGCCGTTGACGATCAACAGGTTGCTGTCGGCACGGTACTCCAGCATCTCCCTGTTGTTGAGCTCACCATTACCCGGCGTTGCGCCTTCGAGCTGGGGCGGAAAGTGCACCGCACCCGTGCGGCCGTCGATGAAGGCGACCCGCACGCAACCGCTGCCGCAGCCCCAGGTGGCGACAACGAAGCGTCCAGCGAAGTTCGGGCCCGTGGCCGCAGCGTCCCTCAGCGCCTGGCTGAGTACGGTCTTGAAGTTCGCTGCCTTGCCCTCCAGGTGGGGTTGCTGGACGACACTGCGTTCGACGCTGGCCGGGTAGCGCGAGAACGCCGGCGGCGCACTGGTCACCGTGGTCACCGTGGGCGCAGCGGCTTGCCCGCTGGCGACGCCCGGACCGACCTGCGCGACGACGGGCACGCTGGCCAATACTCCCGCGACGAGCAGCAGGGCGAGATGCGAATGCAAGGTGTGCGAAGTGTGCGTCATGCGGGTTCCCCATTCTCATTTCCGGTGCGCAAGGACAGGAAATCCAAAGGCGCCTTCGAGAGTATGGGGGCCCCCATGAGGCCGCGTCAATCGAATTTGGTCGCAAGAAGCCCCCGACTCGTGGGCGAGGTCCAGCCCTGGCTGCGGCAAGCTGCCCTGAGACAGCAAGGTAACTGCCCCATGGCAGGTCAAGCGCTCACCACCAGCCTTCGAATTGCAGCCCGATCGTCGAACCCTGATTGCCGCTGGCGAAGATCCCGGTCGAGGCGGTCGAGGCGACAGCAGAATTGGTCGAGCCATTGGCCGCCCGCGCTGCCGCTTCGTTCCAGCGCGCATAGGTATAGAAAAAGCGCAGTTCGGGCCTGGCCCAGAAACCGCGCGCCATCGCCAGCGTTGGCGCGATCGTCAGCTTGGTCAGGTTGCGCGTGTCGCCGACGCTCGGCCTGACCTGGTCGTGGCCCAACTCGCCCTGGAGTTTGAGGTGATCGGTGAAGCCATAGACCAAGCGGCCCCCGATCGAGAGCCAGGTCTGGTCACCCAGGGGTGACTCGTCCTTCTGATATACCCCGGTCAGCATACCGCCGAGCTTTGGCGTCATCTGAGCAAAGAGGCCTTCGACGACGCGAAAGCGCGTGTCGGAAGTGGTATTGGTCAGCGGCCCGGTGCTGCCGAGTCCGGTTCCCGGCCCAACGCCGTATTGCACGGCGAACTTGTTCCAGCCTTCGCCCCAGAGGTTGGTCTGGCGATGCTGAACAGTGACCGACCAGCCCGAATCGCCGCCGGTATAGATATGGCCGGACGCGGGAATCGCGCTGTAGCCGAACTCGAGTTCGCCGTTGGGATTGACCTTCAGCCCGCGCACCTGGAAGTCGTAACGGTCGGCCTTGATGGCCTGGTCGCGGTTGTCCTCGGTAAACATCGCCAGGCTTACCTTTACGCCACCGATCGCGATATCCTCAACGCCGCCGCCCAGTCCTTGCGGGTTCCAGTAGAAGAAGTCGTTGATGTGGATGTCTTCGCGCTTGTAATAGCGCAAACCGGCCCAGAGCGCGCCGCCGTTGAGGAAGGAGAGCTTCTCGGCGGCGAGGTAGGCCTGCGCGACGCTGGTGTCGGTGCTGTAACTCGTCGAGTTGTAGGCCATGGGTCTGTTCAGGCTGAACATGGCATTCGCGCTGATGCTGGCGCCGTCGGTAAAGCTGACGATCTGCTTGCCGAAAAACAGCTCGCCATAGACCTCGCACTCGTTGCCCAGCCGGTATTTGGCTCCCGCACCGGCCAACTGGAAGCAGGCGGCTCGACTCCCTTCCGAGTTGATACCGGCGAGAGCGCGCAGGTAGCCGGCAACAACCAGATCGCCCGCGTCTTTGGCGACCTTCGGCGCCACCTCGTCGACGGGTATTTCGGGTGCCTCGACGCCGCCGACATCGGTATCGACGACCTTCGGGTCGCCAGCCTCGGCGGCGCCGGCCGCTTGGCCGCACAGCAGTGCGACCAGAACCAGGGTAAGTGGGCTCAGGGGTACGTTGCGCATGGTCAGTTCCTTCATTCTGTAACGGTCGGGCAGGACAAACCCCTTGCCGTGCCCGCTGCCGTCATGGGGGTGGTGCCTTGAGGGGAAGGGTGTGGGCGAAAGAGGACCCCTCGCCGACGAGGCCTGGCTAGACTGCCATCGGCGCCTCCTCGGCCAGCGGTTTCTTGAGCACGGTCAAGGCCAGCGTGGTGACCACGGTACCTGCGGCGATGGCGCCAATGTAGGGCAACAACTGGCCGACGGCGTTGGGAATCGCCAGAACGAAGATGCCCCGGTGCGGCGCGTGCAGCGTACAGCCGAAAAACATCGACAGCGCGCCGGTTTTCTTCACGGCCTCGGCGGCCATGAACGTATGCGCGATGCCGGTGGGGCATGCGGTAACGACAACGATCTTTGCCATTGGTGTCCCTCTTTCGTGATTACAGTGATTCCGGCTGACTGCCTGCCAGAGCCCCTGCAGGGCGTACTGTGACTTGCGCCATGAATGATTCGACGATTGCCGTCGACGGCAGGCGCGGCCCCAACTGGGTCAGTGCGCCAAGGGCACTGGCGGTAGCCAGGCGCGCGCAGTCGGCCAGGTTCCAGTCGCGCAGACTACCGGCGACGAAGCCTGCCACCATGGCGTCGCCGGCACCGACCGTGCTCTTGACCTCGACCTCGGGCGGCAGGGCGTGCACACATTCGTCGGTGGTGACGAACAACGCCCCTTGGTGACCCATCGACACCACCACGCAGCCCAGGCCGGCAGCGATGAGTTGGCGCGCCGCGCTGATCACCGACGCTTGGTCGGGCAGCGGCGCACCCACCAGTTCTTCCAGCTCGGCGATGTTGGGCTTGATCGCCCACGGGGCCGCGGCAATGCCGTGGCGCAGTGGGTCGCCGCTGCTGTCGAGCAGCACTCGCTTGCCTGCCGCCTTGAGCCGGCGGATCAGGTCGGGGTAGTAAGCAAAGGGAACGCCAGCGGGAACACTGCCGGAGAGCACAAAGCAGTCATGCTCGGCGAGCAGCGTGTCGATCGTCCGCGCCAGTTCGGCGAGGTGTTCAGCGGTGGCGGCGGGGCCGGGGAAGTTGATGTCGGTGATCGCCGGTGACGTCTCGTCGATGATTTTGACATTGACCCGAGTGTTCCCCGGGACGCGCACGAAGGCGTCGGTCATCGCCTTGCTGGCGAAGAGCTGTTCGAAGACGCCCGCGTTGTCGCGACCAAGCAGGCCAGTGACGGCGACGCGAAAGCCCAGATCGGCGAGGAAGGAAGCGACGTTCACTCCCTTGCCGCCGGGGTCGGATTGCTCCCAGGCGACCCGGTTGACTGTCCCGGCGGCGAAGTCGGGAATTGCCACACTCTGGTCGATGGCCGGGTTGAGGGTAAGTGTGGCGATGCCGGTCGATCGTTTCATGGTCGTTGTTTCCATCATAGGGCGCGCCGGGCCAGTGCCTGCATGTCGACCAGGATCACCGGGAAAGAGAAGGTGCCCGGTTCCTCTTGGATGTACAGGCCGGCGATCTGCGCCAGGGCGACGGGGCCGACGCTACTGTGAGCGTGTTCTGAAAGACCTCACCGCCGATCAACGGCAAGTGGTACGGGGTGCGTCCGGCAAGTCATGCGACGTTTGCCAGTTGGCGCAATGCGCTTCGCTTGTTGCGCCCGACGAGTTGTCGGCGACGCGCACGGTGCATTCATTCGCCCCCCCCGGCAAGTGCCCGTTTGACCATGGTCGGGCGGGCCACCTATACTTCCGCTGGTGCCAATGAACACCTTCTCCGTGCCTGCCCACTCTTCCGCTCCGCGTCAGCCCTCGGCCGGCGCTTCTTGCCGGCGCATCGCGGCCGTGGCCCTGACGAGTCTGCTGGTCGCTTGCGGCAGTCCGCCGAGCCGCGTCGCGGTGTACCAGAACGAAGGTTTCGAGGCCAACGAAACCTTCTCGCGCCTGTTCGACGCCAGCGTCGACGCGACCTGCGAGGCGGCGCGCCGCGCGCTGCTCAGCCAGGGCTACCTGCTGAGTACGGTGAAGCGCGATTTCATCAGCGCCAGCAAGAACTTCCAGCCCGAGGGCGAAGTACATGTGGAGATCGTATTCAACGTCGTCTGCGCGCCTGAAAGCGGAGTGGGAAAGGTGTCGACGGCGTATGTGAACGCCATCCAGGACCGCTACGCGCTCAAGAAGAATCCGAACTCGGCCAGTGTCGGCGTTGCCGCGATCGGTTCGGTGTCGATTCCTGTCGGGTCCAGCGAGGATTCGCTGGTCAAGGTGGCCAGCGAAACGATTCCCGCTGGCCCGTTCTACGACCGCTTCTTCTCGCTGATGCAGCACAAGCTGCTCCAGCAGACGGGCGATGAGTAGCACCCTGCCTGCACGATTACTTGCCCGCGCTCGACGTTTGGGCGAGTTTCTGCTCTATCTTGGCCAGGGGAACGGCTCCGGGGATCCTCTCGCCATCGGCAAAGAAGATCGTCGGCGTGCCGTTGATGGCCAGGCGTCTACCCGTTTCGACGGCGGTCTTGACCGCTGTGGTATCGCAGTCGCCCTTGCCAGCGGGCGCCTTGCCGTCGACCATCCAGTCAGTCCAGGCCTTCGCCCGGTCAGCGGAACACCAGATCTGGTTTGACTTCTCCAGAGAATCGGGCGACAGGATCGGGTAAAGGAAGGTATAGATGGTCACGTTATCGAGTTTGGCGATTTCCTTGGCCATTTTCTTGCAGTAACCGCAATTGGGATCCTCGAAGGTCGCGAAAACACGCTTGCCGTCGCCACGTACCTGCTTGACGGCCATCGTCAGCGGCAGGTCCGAGAACTTGATCGCGGTCAGTTTCTGCATCCGCTCGGCCGTCACGTTTTTCATGGTTTTGCCGTCGAGTAGCGTGCCAACGAGCAGCGCCGACACCTTTTCGTCGGTATAGAGAATCTGGCCATCGGCGTAGACTTCATAGAGAGCGAGGTAGGGGGTCTTGGTGACGCTGGCGACCGGGCCACCGAGTTTGGCTTCGACGGCCTTCTTCACGGAGGCTTCGTCCGCCAGGGCGGGCAGGCTGAGCGCTGCGGCCAGCGCGAGCGGAACTAGTTTCGTGTACATCTGCTTTCTCCGATTGATGGGGGTTGCCGTTTCAGAAGCCGCCGATGGCATAGCGCACCAGCAGGTTCTTTAGGAGTGGTAGACCGTTGGTGAGGTTCATTCCCAGCTTGCGCAAGGGCTTGAGTCCGGGGAAATCGTTTCGGAAAAGCTGGTGCAGCGCGTGCGTGGTGGTTTGCAGCAGCAGGGTCTCCTCGCGCCGTTCTCGCTGATAGCGAGACAGCAGGCGCTGGTTGCCGATGTCCTGCCAGTCCGGCGTCGCCGCCAGCAAATCGGCTAGCGCTTTGGCGTCCCGGTAGCCGAGGTTGATACCATGGCCCGAAAGCGGGTGAATGCCATGCGCTGCGTCACCGACCAGCGCCAGTCGCGGAGCGACGATCCGTGGCACCTGCAGCAGGGACAGCGGAAAGGCGGCCGCGGGAGTCAACAGCTTGAGAGCACCGAGTTCGTGATTTCCGGCCGCAGCGACGCGGGCACACAGTTCGTCTGCCGCCATGGCCAGTAATGTTCTGGCATTCTCGTCCGCAGTGGACCAGACGATCGAGATGCGATCGCCAGCCATCGGCAGCCAGGCCAGCACTCCATCAACGCGAAACCACTGCCGCGCGATGCCGCGGTGCGGACGCTGGCACTCGAAATTGGCGACCAGCCCCAACTCACCGTAGGGGGTGTTGATCGCCGGCACGGCAAGCGCCTCCCTCACCCAGGAGTCGCGCCCATCAGCGCCGATCAGCAAGCGTGCCGACAAGGCGCGGCCGTCGGCCAGCGTCAGTACGGCAGCCGCGGCATTCATCTGCAGGGCTTGTGGCGCCGCCGGACAGAACAACGTCAGATTACCTTGCCGCTTGACGTTTTCCCAGAGTTCGCAAGCCATCAGCGATGATTCAAGAATCCAGCCAAGTTCGGCGATGCCTGATTCGTAGGCCGAAAAATCGAGCTCCGCGCCATCGTCGGCGAATATTTTCATCGCATGAATGGGCTCGATCCGCTCTGCTGCCATGTGCTTCCAGGCGCCAATCTCCTGCAGGAAACGGGCATTGACCGGTGAGACCGCGTAGACCCGCGCGTCCCAGCCGGTGGAAGGCGACGGCGAACGGTGTTCCACCAGGGCGACCCTCAGGCGCGTGTCACGCAGCGCACAAGCCAGCGACAATCCGGCCAGGCCGCCGCCAACGATCAGGACGTCGAATGCTGTCGGTTGCATGCTATCAGAATCGGCAAGGTGGCCACGGTGCCGCGCACCGGCGGACGAGGGGTTTTACAAGGACGCACAAGGGTGATAGAAGTGTACCCCCATGAACGCGCTCGCTTGGCCAGCCGCCCATTCCTACTTTCCCGCCATCGTCTGTACCGAGCATGACTCGCCAATCGACGCGCTGGTTGCCTTGTGCGTACCGCGAGACGAAGCAACGGATCTGGTTGCCGCATCGTGGGCGGCCGGAAGATCGAGTTGTCTGGTGACGGCGCTTGACGGTGGTCGCCCGGTCGTCGTCTTGCGCACCCCGGATGGTCGCTGGGCCGCATGCAATGCGTTTTTCGGCGATCTCTGTTCAACTCCTGAGGAGGCCGCTCGACGCCTGAGCAGACTGCTCAAGCGCCGGCGCCGAGGTTACGTGGCCTGGCTACCTGCCGAACGTGCAGGGCCAGTGGGAAACAGTTAGATTTGGCCACGGCTCCGTTCACGGGTCTGGCCAGGAAAGTCTCCGGGTGCAAACAAAAAGCCGGCCTCTGCTCGATGGCCGGCGCCTGTGGGTAGCCGTCGATTTACGCAGGGCTGGCCTTCAGACACTCGCTCATGAACTTCTTGCGCTCGTCACCCTTCAGTTCTTTGCTGGCCGCGTCGCTGTTGCAGGTCTTCATCTTCTCCTGTTGAGTCGCTTTCGCCGGTTTGGCGCCGAGACAGGTGCTCATGAACTGTTTGCGCTCGTCGCCCTTCAAGGTTTTTTCTCCCGCTTCCACGTTACAGGCCTTCATCTTTTCCTGCTGCGCCTTCTGGGCTTCCGTAGGTTCCTTTTTCTCTGCGGCCAAGACGCCACCGGCGGCAAAGGCAAGAGCAACTAGAGCAATCACGGCTTTCATCGGGGGGTTCTCCTTAGGTTGAGGAAGTCTGCTGATTAGGCCACTGCTACAGGTCGTCGTCAAGCAGTGCCTGCTGCTGCCGGTTGATGAAATCCCCCATGCTGTCGATGCCACGCAACTGAAGGATGCTGTTGCGCACCGCCGCTTCGAGGAGAACGGCGATATTCCTCCCGGCGGCCACCGGAATGACGACCTTCCGTATCGGTACGCCAAGGATGTCCTGCGATTGGGCATCGAGGGGGAGACGAGGACCATCAGAGCTACTGACTGGCCTCTGCAGGTGCACGATGAGCTTGAGCTTCATCTTGCGCCGCGAGGCGGTTTCGCCAAAAATCGTGCGAATGTTGAGCAGGCCCAGGCCGCGCACTTCGAGATAGTCGCGCAACATGCTCGGACATTGCCCTTCGATCGTGGTCGGTGCGATGCACGCCAGCTCGACGACATCGTCAGCGACCAGACCATGCCCGCGCGAGATCAACTCCAGGGCCAGCTCGCTCTTGCCAACGCCGGAATCGCCGGTAATCAGAACACCCATTCCCAAAACATCCATCAACACGCCGTGCACCGAGGTAGACGTGGCCAGCCGGCGCGAAAGATAGCTGCGCAACAGTTCGATCACCGCCGAGCAGGGCTTCGAACTGACGAACAAAGGGGTCTGCGTCGACTCGCAGCCCTCACGAATCGCCGGCAGGACTTCCAGGTCATCGGCAAGAATCAGCGCCGGTGGCCTGGCGACCATCAGTTCCCTGACCTGATTGCGCAGGCGATCGGCCGAGACACGGGTAGCCCAGGCGTGTTCCGCTCGGCCGATCACTTGCAGCCGTTCCGGGTGAATCAGGTTCAGGTGACCGACCACATCGGCGCCGAAATTGCTTTGCTCCCTGAGCTCGATCTGGCGGTCTACGCCGACCGCGATCTGCCAGGAAAGCTTCAGTTTTTCGCGGTGGTCCTCATAGAGTTGGAGGACACTGAACTGACGTCGGGCGCTCATTGCTCAACTGGCAAAGAGCTGACGGACCGTTCGTGCATCAGTGGCCTCGGTCAGCGCTTCGCGACACGTGCGATCGGAAAAGTGCTGTGCCAACTCGGAAAGGATCTGCAGGTGCTGCTCGGTCGCCACTTCCGGAACCAGAAGGACGAACAGGATAGTGACCGGCTTGCCGTCGGGAGAATCAAAAGGAACGGGTGAAGCAAGTCGCAGAAAAGCGCCGGTCGCTTCCTTCAATCCCTTGATGCGGCCGTGCGGGATGGCCACACCCTGACCGAGCCCGGTCGAGCCCAGCTTCTCACGCGCAAAGAGACTGTCAAAAACGGTACTGCGGGCGATGCCAAGGTAGTTTTCAAAAAGCAGCCCCACGTGTTCGAAGACGCGTTTCTTGCTGCTCGCGTCCAGGTCGAGGATGATGTTTTCGAGGGGCAGTAGTTGGGTAATCTGGCTCATGCGACAAAAACCTGAAAAAGCTGACGTGGATTGATGCAAAAAGCGCACGGATCAGTGGCCTGGCCAGCGATCCGTGCGCACACTACAGATCGATCACTCGGCAACGATGTGGTCGGTGATCTTGTTGCCGCGATGGTGATCCTGCAACTTCTGCTTGTACTTCTGCACCTGACGTTCCAGCTTGTCCACCAAGCCATCCACCGCTGCATAGAGGTCTTCGTCGACGGATTCCACGTAGACATCCTTGCCTGCGAGGTGCACAGTCACTTCGGCCTTCTGATTCAGCTTGTCCACCGACAGAATCACGCTCACGTCAATTAGGTTATCGAAATGGCGAGTGATCCGCTCGAGCTTGCTGGTGACGTAGTCGTGCAGCGCCGGGGTAATCTCGAGGTGGTGTCCACTGACTTGCAGGTTCATGATGTGGCTCCTTCTTCTAAAGGGACTTGCGTAAATTGACCGGCGGGATACTGAGCGCATCGCGGTATTTTGCAATTGTTCTCCGCGCGACGACAATGCCCTGCTGACCAAGAACCTCGGATATCTGATTATCCGAGAGGGGCTTCGTCGGCTCTTCGGTGCTGATCATTTGCCTGATCAACGCCCGAATGGCCGTTGCTGAGCATGCCCCACCAGCTTCGGTGCTGACGTGGCTGCCAAAAAAGTACTTCAATTCAAAAATTCCGCGCGGCGTCGCCATGTACTTCTGGGTCGTCACCCGCGATATCGTCGACTCGTGCAGTCCCAGAGTGTCGGCAATTTCCCGCAGCACCAACGGCCTCATCGCCACCTCGCCGTGATCAAGGAACTGACGTTGACGTTCGACGATAGCCTGCGCCACACGAAGGATCGTGTCAAACCGTTGCTGCACGTTCCGGATCAGCCAGCGTGCTTCCTGGAGCTGGCCGGCGAGGCCGGAGCCTCTATGCCGAGACAGTATCTGGGCGTACAGGCTATTGATCCGGATCCGCGGGAAGGCGTCCGAATTGACGTTTACCGACCACTGTCCGCGCACTTTCCGCACCACCACGTCGGGCGTCACGTAGCGCGTGTCGGAAGAGGCATACTGTGCGCCCGGCCGCGGATTGAGGCTACAGATCAGCAGGTGTGCAGCGCGTAGCGCGTCATCGTCACAGCCCGTTTGTTTCTTGAGTCTGGGAAAATCGTGGTGGGCCAGCAGTTCCAGATAATCGCGAACGATTTCCAGCGCCAGGGTGCGCGTGGCATCAAGCGGCAACGCTTCCAGTTGCAGCACCAGGCACTCCACCGGACTGCGCGCGCCAATACCGGTCGGGTCGAGATGTTGCAAGTGGTTGAGCGCAATCTGCAGTTCTTCGAGCTCGATCTCGAGTTCCAGCGGCATCGTTTCGGCGAGTTCATCGAGTGACTGGGTCAGGTAACCGTCTTCGTCGAGGGCTTCGATCAGACAGCGCACCAGGACGCTGTCACGGCCGGGGAGGGTCATCAGGCCGAGTTGCGTCAACAGGTGCTCGCGCAGCGAGACAGTGGCCGCCTGGATGTCATGATAATCGCCATCTTCGTCGTCATCGAAAGAACCCGACGAGCCAGCGTAGCTGCCTTCATCGCCGAGCCAACTGTCGTCGTCGGTCAAAGTGCTCTCGACACGTTCTTCGGACTGACCCTGGGCGGCCGATTCGTCGACGCCACTATCTCTGGATGGCGCTTCAAACGGCGCGTATTCCTCATCCCGTTCAAGGAGCGGGTTCTCCAGCAGATATTTTTCCAGTTCCTGCTCGAGCTCAAGCGTCGACAACTGCAGCAGCCGGATCGACTGTTGCAGTTGTGGCGTCAAGGCGAGATGCTGTGTGAGCTTGAGCTGGAGGGAGGGTTTCATTTACCGGACCGGGTAAGCCACTGCGCTGCCATGGGGAAACGGCCCGTATGGTTCTCTAATCATGGCTCGCTGGTTTCAGAGGCGGAAATTCTCGCCCAGATAAACCTTCCGGACATTTTCATTATAGATGATTTCGTCCGGCCGGCCAGAGGCAAGGACGCTACCTTCGTTGATGATGTACGCGTGGTCACAGATGCCCAGCGTTTCGCGAACGTTGTGGTCGGTAATCAACACGCCGATACCGCGCTCCTTGAGAAAGCGGATGATCTTCTGAATATCCAGCACGGCGATCGGATCGACGCCGGCAAAGGGCTCGTCGAGCAGAATGAAGCGTGGTGCAGTGGCCAGTGCACGCGCAATTTCGACGCGCCGGCGCTCGCCGCCGGATAGTGAGGTCGCCGGGCTGTGGCGAAGGTGGCTGATATGCAGTTCTTCGAGCAGACTTTCCGTGCGCGCTTCGAGGTCGTCAGCCGGCGGTTGTTGCAGTTCCAGTACGGCCTTGATGTTTTCACTGACCGTCAGCTTGCGGAAAACGGAAGCCTCCTGAGGCAGATAGGAGACCCCGAGTCGAGCGCGCTTGTGAATCGGCAGATGCGTCAGTTGGGTACTGTCTAGATGAACCTCGCCGCCATCACAAGCCACCAGACCGACGACCATGTAGAAGCAGGTCGTCTTGCCGGCGCCGTTCGGACCGAGCAGGCCAACCACTTCACCGCTGGCCACCTCCAGGGAAACGTCATGCACCACCGTACGGGACTTGTAGCGCTTCTTGAGCTGGCGTGCGAACAGGGTGCTCTGCAGATCTGACATGTTTCAATCATCTTCAAGGTTGCCGCGCAGAACGCGCCGAATGGTTTCACCCGAGAATCCCCGGCCGGACAGAAAGCGCATTTGCCGAGCACGTCCGGCAGGGTCGCCGACGCCAGGCGGCTGGCCGCCGAATTTACGTTGCCAAACCCGGCGTGCCCGCGTCAATTCATCGTCACCAGAGGCCAGCGCGGCGTTGACCACTTCATCGGGAACTCCCTTGGCGCGAAGTTCGTACGCCAGCCGCGCGTCACCCAGGCGCGCGGCGCGAGAATTGATCCGTGCGCGGGCATAGCGTTCATTGGAAAGCAGGCAGCGTGCCGTCAGATCGTCGAGCAGAGCCTCAAGCTGCTCCGTCGACTCGGCATGGGGAGCAAGCTTCTGCAACAGCTCCGGACGCGCGTAATCGCGGCCCGCGAGGAGGCGAAGAGCCCGCTCACGCAGCGCTTCGTTCATCGGCCGAACACTATGAAGCCGCCACCGCCGACGAGGACGGGACGTTCACCGCTGCCCGGATCCTGGACTCGATCTCTTGCGCAATCTGCGGCCGGCTCTTCAGATACTCGCGCGCATTGTCCTTGCCCTGGCCGATCTTCTCGCCGTTGTACGCGTACCAGGAACCCGACTTCTCGATCAACTTGTGCTGCACGCCGAGTTCGACAATCTCTCCTTCACGCGAAGTACCTTCGCCGTAGAGGATATCGAAGATTGCTTCGCGGAACGGCGGAGCGACCTTGTTCTTGACGACCTTGACTCTCGTTTCGTTGCCGATGACTTCGTCACCCTTCTTGATGCTGCCGATGCGGCGAATGTCGAGGCGCACCGAGGCGTAGAACTTGAGGGCGTTACCGCCGGTAGTGGTTTCGGGACTGCCGAACATGACGCCGATCTTCATCCGGATCTGGTTGATGAAAACCACCAGAGTGTTGGTGCGGTTGATATTCGCCGTCAGTTTGCGCAGCGCCTGGCTCATCAAACGAGCTTGCAGGCCAGGCAGGGAATCGCCCATCTCGCCTTCAATTTCAGCCTTCGGGACGAGCGCCGCCACGGAATCGATCACCACCACGTCAACGCTGGCCGAGCGCACCAGCATGTCGGCGATTTCCAGCGCCTGTTCACCGGTATCCGGCTGGGAAATCAGGAGTTCATCGAGGTTCACGCCAAGCTTCTGCGCGTAGCCTGGATCGAGCGCATGCTCGGCATCGATGAACGCTGCCGTACCGCCAAGTTTCTGCATTTCGGCAATGACCTGCAGGGTCAATGTCGTCTTTCCCGAGGACTCCGGACCATAAATCTCGACCACCCGGCCGCGCGGCAGACCACCGATGCCAAGGGCAATGTCCAGGCCCAGCGAGCCGGTTGAAACGACGGGGATATCGGTCACCACACGACCCTCGCCCATCTTCATGATCGAGCCTTTGCCAAACTGCTTTTCGATCTGGGCCAACGCTGCCGCCAGCGCCTTCGCCTTGTTGTCGTCCATTGCGTATCCTTTTCCTTGATTGACGGGAATTATCCCATGTTCGACCGTACTCGGTGCGCCGGTGTCAGCGGGGCCGGTACCTGTCATTATATACAGCAACCGGCCGATGATCCGTTGTGACGAGGTATTGCCCTGGTCTTTTCCGGCACCTCGCTGGACTTTACGGTCGCCGCGGCAGGCGACTTTCCTGGAGATCGATCAAGAACAGGAATTCGCGCACCGTACCGAGAGCGAAGCCTCTTCGCTCGCCGCTACGGTTGTCACGCAAGAGTGCTTTCAAGTAATGGATGCAGGCGAGAGAACCCCATGTGCGCAAGATTTCATTCGCGATGTGTGGCCATTGCCTGATCGTCGGCAAGCGCAGGAGCAATTGGTCGATCGACGGTGCATCTTCTTGGCTGATCGAGAAACCCGGCCGACTGGCTTCTGCGGCCGTTTCCCAGTCCGGTGGCGCCACATTGAAATGGCGCTTGAGCTTCAGTCCAGCGGCCTCGAAGGCTTCACGCTGTTCGTCCTGACGGTAAAGATCAAGCAATTTCAGCCAGGGAGGAACGGCCGCCGTCGGCTTGTTGGCGACAAATTCCTCCAGCGCCTGCACCGCCCCCTCGATGCGACCGAAGGAAAGCATGATCTCGGCGAGTTCGAGTACGGCGGTCCCCTCGTCGTCCTCGCTCATGGCCGGCAATTCGTCCCAGGCGCTCGGCCCGTCATCGGCAAGTGAAGCGGTGTCGGTGTTCGTCTGGCTCTCGGCAACGACGGGCGAGCTGTCGCTACGGCGAGTCATCTGCAGTTCCCAAACGGAATCCGTGTGGACCTTGCCCGGTTTTTCGCCAGCCCTTGATGCCTCCTCAGTGGCGGTCGCGCGGGTAGGCCGACGAGAACGCTGCTCGGCTCGCCAGCGAAGCAGCCAGATCAAACCCGCAATCAGCGCGCCCAGCAAAGTGATCGCCAACCAATCCCACCACCCGTTTGTCTTCCCGGCCACCGGCGCCTCGCTGGGCGCAGCGCTTGGTGGTGGCGGTCGCGGCGCGGCCGGCAGCACGGCAGCACTGATCGCCGCCGCAGGCTCGGCTGGTCGCGCCGCGCTGGCCGTCCTGTTCTGCAGTTCGCCGAGCGTCGCCTCAAGGCTGCGAATCTGTTCAGCCAGCGCCAACTGCTGCGCCGCCTGAGCGTGCAGAGCGGACAACAGCCCGAACTCCAGCCGGAGCAGCGCGCGTTGATCGTCGCTGGTCTTGTCCTGCCGCTTGACCGACAGTCGCGCACTCAAGCGCAAACGCGAGTCATGCCCCGCCTGGGCTTGCTCGCTATCGGCAGCACTGGAAATCTCCAGGCGGTCCTGGGCGCGGCCTGCCGCAGGTGATTTCCGCGCCACAGGCCTGTCTCGCGAATCGCGGGCCGCAGCATCGTCTTCGGGAGCGGCGGCACTGGCTCCCGCCAGTAAGCGATCAGCCCGCTGGCCTTGCCGGCTGGCAGGGAGGTGGAGCTGCGTGCCTGCCGGCAGTTGCCTGCCGCCGCGAGAACCGAGATCGGTTGCCGGGTTCGCCGCCTGCAAGGCCCTGAGAAAGCGAACTTGCGTACGAGGCTGCTGAGGAAAGAGCAGTCGCGCGATGCCACGCGCCGATTGGTGCTTACCCGTACGCCAGGTTCCAGGATTGGGATTCCTTGCCGGCAGGTGCTGCGGCAGGGGTACTTGAACCGGCGCGCGGCTGACCGCAGGCAGTTCCACCGCTCTGGGCGCCATCCTCGCCCGAGGGGGGTCGATCAGCAACAGGTAGTTGCGCACGACCTCGGCACCGCAACCCGCGCGGAGATTGACCTGCAGAACCGGCTCATTGATGATCTGGTCGGACACGACACGCAAACGCAGGCGGCCGGCGTGCTTCTCTAGGGTCACCCGGCCCTGCGTCAACGCCGGGACATCGGCATCGGCGCTGCCGGGCTGGCCGAGGCGAAAACACTCGGCGATCGATCGCTGCTCGGCAGATCCGTCGATGAGTTGCACCTCTGCCTCGAAGCGTTTGCCGAGCGAGGAGAGGACGGTCATCTTGCCGAGACCGAGTGCCCTGGCATCCCCTGCCGACAGGAACGCGATCGGCAGCAGCAGCAAAAAAAACCTGGCCAGCGGGGTGTTGACGATTGTCGAGCGCATCGGCAGGAAGGCAAGGCACGTGTCGGTCACGCATTCTAGTCCAAGGCGACAGCGTTTGACCAAGTGGCCTGGCGCTTTCCGGGGTCGAGAAGCATCCATTAAAGCATTACCCTGTGCCCGACTTCCTCAAGCCTGAAGGCATTCGGCACGCCGCAGCAGACCCTGCAGGGCATGGCCCACCGACTGCGCACGCACCGCCTCGCGGCCTCCCGAAAAGCAGCGCGTGTCGGTGTCGATTTGCCCACCCGGCCCGGCCCAGCCAAAACAGACCGTGCCAACCGGCCTGCCTGGCGAGCCACCGCCCGGCCCGGCGATTCCGGTGATAGCGAGAGCCCAGTCTGCAGGGCTGTGTTGCAGAGCGCCCATGGCCATGGCCGCCGCGGTCGCTTCGCTGACCGCACCCTGTTCTGCCAGCAGGCCAGCACCGACGTCGAGGAGCTCGATCTTGGCCTCGTTCGAGTAGGTAATGAAGCCACGCTCGAACCAATGGGAACTACCGGCGATCGCCGTCACGCACTGCGCCGCCCAGCCGCCAGTGCACGACTCGGCGGTCACCAGGCGCTGGCCATTGGCGAGCAGCAGCTTGCCGACTTCGGCAGCGAGCGCCTCGAGAAAGAGCACTGAAGGGTGATCAGCCAAAGTGGTCGAAGCCTTTCCTGTTGATCGTCAGTTCCCGCCCGTTGGCATCGAGTAGCGCCAGGCGGTGAGAATCGGAGGCGGTGAGCCGACCGCATCGCCAGAGTGGCAGATCGAGCTGTTTGCCAAGTTCGACGACTTCGTTTCTCGTTTCCGGGCAGGCTGAAAACAGCAGTTCGTAGTCGTCACCGCCGGCTAATTGACACTGGCGAGCGAGCACCGGGTCCACTCCTGCCGGCAGCGCCGGCAACTGCGCGACAAAGACCTCGGCGGCAACCGCCGAACGTTCGAGGATATGGCCAAGATCAGCGAGCAGGCCATCTGACACGTCGATAGCCGCGCTGGCCAGCCCGCGCAGGAGTCGGCCCAGTTCAACGCGCGGCAAGGGCTGCTGCAGAGCGGCCAGACACCGTTCGGCAAGCGCAGCAGGGAGTTTGGTTCTGCCCTGCAGTTGGGCCAGACCCAGGGCCGCCAGACCAGGCTGGCCGGAGACCCAGAGATCGTCACCCGGCAGGGCCCGATCACGACGCAGTGCCGTGCCCGCCGGGACCTCACCGAGTGCTGTGAGAGACAGATTGAGCGGCCCGCGCGTCGTGTCGCCACCAACCAGATCGACCCCGTAACGACCGGCGCAGGAAAAGAGACCTTCGGCAAAGGGCGCCAGCCAGGCCTCGCAAGCTTCCGGGAGGCTAGCGGCCAGCAAGGCCCAGCGTGGCTCGGCGCCCATCGCCGCCAGATCGGAGAGGCTGACCGCGAGCACTTTCCAGCCGAGCTGCCAGGGGTCTGTGCCGGGCAGGAAATGGGTGCCTTCGACCAGCATGTCGGTGGTGATCACCAGATGCATGCCCGCTGACGGCGCAAGCAGTGCACAATCGTCACCCGGGCCGAGGACAGCCTGGCGCGTCGGCCGGGAGAAAAAACGGCTGATCAGTTCAAACTCGCTGGGCATCGCCGCTCCCGGGCACCGCCGACCCCTCCAATCGACCCGGTCGATCAGCGGCTTCGGCTGCGCGCCGCCCGCTTGGCTTCGACCTCGGCGGGTCGCAAGCTGGCCGCCAGTTTGTCGAGGACGCCGTTGACGTACTTGTGACCGTCGGTGCCACCATAGCCCTTGGCCAACTCGATTGACTCATTGATGATGACCCCGTACGGCGTTTGTGGGTGATTCTTCAACTCGAATGCGCCGGCCAGCAGAACGCAGGCCTCGATGGGCGACAGTTCAGCAAAGGGCCGGTCGAGATAGACCTGCAATCGTTCCTGCAAGCTCTCGCGCTGCGCCAGGGCGCCGCGCAGGAGCCCGACGAAGAAATCGCGATCAGCCTTGTCGAAGCCCTCCGTGTCGCCGAGATGCGCTTCGATGGCCGCTTCGTCGTTACCGCTCACCTGCCATTGGTAGAGCCCCTGCAAGACGAACTCGCGGGCCCGACGGCGCGGCGAGCGGGCGGCGGGCTTGGCTCCGGGGGTGGCCGGCGAGTTCGGTGCGACTGGTGACTTCGCGGCCATTAAGGGCGCTCCCCGATGGCGCGCAGCAGATTGGCCATCTCGACCGCCACCTGGGCGCAGTCGGACCCCTTCTGCTGCATGCGGACCAGCGCCTGATCGTCATCTTCGCAAGTCAGGATGCCGTTGGCGATCGGCACGCTCCTGTTCAACTGTACTTCCATCAGCGCCCGGCACGAGTCGTTGGCCACCACCTCGAAGTGATAGGTCTCGCCGCGGATGACCGCGCCAAGCGCGATCAAGGCATTGAAGCGCCCGCTGCAGGCCATCGTCCGCAGGACCAGAGGGATTTCGAGAGCACCGGGCACACAGGCCAGCGTGATGCTGCCTTCGTCGACGCCAAGGCGCTTGAGTTCGGTCGTACAGGCGCTGAGCAAGCCTTCACCAATGTCCTGGTTGAAGCGGCTCATGACGATGCCAACCGCCAACCCGGCGCCATCGAGCGAAGCGTCATATTCGTGGATATTGTCGCAGCGTACCGTCAGGGGAGTGCCTGTGGGGGGTTTCGGTCTAGCCATCAGAGTCTTTCAAGGTCAGCGGGTGTGGCAACGTGGCCGGTCACTTCGAGGTCGAAACCGGTCATGCTCGGCATTCGGCGCGGGCTCGACAGCAGTTTCATCTTGCCGACGCCCAGATCCCGCAGAATTTGGGCCCCGATGCCGTAGGTACGCGGGTCCCAGCGGGCGGCTGGGCGCTTGGTGGCGACCGGTTCGCGCAGAGTCGCGAGAATGTCCTGGCCGCTTTCGGGGCGGTGCAGCAGGACGATGACGCCAGCGTCCACGCGAGCCAGCGCCGCCTGCGCCATGTCGAGGGAAAAAGTATGCCGCCCACCGCCAGGATCGAGAAAATCGACCACCGACAGCGGTTCGTGCACACGCACCAGCGTTTCCCGGTCCGGGCGAATCTCACCCTTGGCCAGGACCAGGTGGACTTCGTTCGACGTGCAGTCGGTATAAGCATGCAGCGTGAACTGGCCATGGGCAGAGTGCACCGTTTTCGACAGCGTACGCTCGATCAGCGTCTCATGCCGGCTACGGTAATGAATGAGATCGGTGATCGTGCCAATCTTCAGTCCGTGCGCACGGGCAAAGTCGACCAGGTCGACCAGCCGTGCCATGCTGCCGTCTTCCTTCAGGATCTCGCAGATCACCGCCGCCGGTTCAAGTCCCGCGAGCAGCGCCAGATCGCAGCCGGCCTCGGTGTGGCCGGCACGCACCAGCACCCCGCCCGGCCGCGCCATGATCGGAAAGACGTGTCCCGGCTGAACGATGTCATCGGGTTGGGCGTTCCTCGCCACCGCAGCCTTGATCGTCAAGGCGCGGTCCTGAGCCGAGATGCCGGTGGTCACCCCTTCGGCAGCTTCGATCGAGACCGTGAACGCGGTGCTGTGCGGGCTCTTGTTGTCGCGCGCCATCTGGCTCAGGCCCAGTTGCCGGCAGCGCGCCTCGGTCAGCGTCAGGCAGATCAGCCCGCGACCAAAACGGGCCATGAAGTTGATCGCCTCGGCCGTCGCATGTTCGGCAGCCAGAATGAGGTCGCCTTCGTTTTCGCGGTCCTCCTCGTCGACCAGGACGACCATGCGCCCGGCACGCATTTCGACGATGATCTCTTCGATCGGTGAAACATCTGCAGAAGTGCTCTGAGGTGCCATTCGTTTGCCCATCCAGGATCGGTCGCCAATCCGTGATTCTCTCAGTTTCCGGGCCTGACCGCCATCAGAGGGATTTCATTCGCGACCAGCAAGCGCTTCCACACACCCCAATCCAGGCAAGTCCCGAGCAAAGTTCGGCTCGCCGGCGAGGCGCCGAGGGCAGGCTGACGGTGCCTGAGAGGCGCGAACTCCGCGTATCCATCTCCCAACAGGCGAAATATTCGTTTTATGATGCTGAGTGGCGATGGGAGCAGTCCATCGGCTGGTAAGCAAGGCACTGGCCGGAAGTGGGTCGGCACGTTCCGACGCTTGTGGATGGTAAGTACGGGAGGGCCCTTCAATGTCAATGAATGAGAGCGTGCTGCTGATCGCCGCTGGTGTGTTCGTCGCTTTTCTCCTGCTCCGTTTCTTCATCGCCCGCCGTTCTGGCGGCCATCGACAAGCGGGAGAGCAAGCCAGCCATGAAGCCGAGCGCCAAGCCGCCGAGGAGGCCGAACGCCAAGCCGCCGAGGAGGCCGCTCGCCGCGAAGCCGAACGCCAAGCCGCCGAGGAGGCCGCTCACCGCGAAGCCAAACGCCAAGCCGCCGAGGAAGCCGCCCGCCGCGAGGCCGAACGCCAAGCCGCCGAGGAAGCCGCCCGCCGCGAGGCCGAACGCCAAGCTGTCGAGGAGGCCGCTCACTGCGAGGCCGAACGCCAAGCTGTCGAGGAGGCCGCTCACCGTGAAGCCGAACGACAAGCTGTCGAGGAAGCCGCCCACCGCGAAGCCGAACGCCAAGCCGCCGAGGAGGCCGCTCGCCGCGAAGCCGAACGCCAAGCCGCCGAGGAAGCCGCTCGCCGCGAGACCGAACGCAAATCTGTCGAGGAAGCCGCTCACCGCGAGGCCGAACGCCAAGCCGCCGAGGAAGCCGCTCGCCTGGAGACCGAACGACAGTCCATCGAGGAAGCTCTTCGCCAGGAAGAGCAGGAAATGCTGGCCGTCGAGGCAGCAATCCGCCGGGAATCGGAACGTCAGGCCGCCGAAGAAACGCAACGCCAGGCCCGCGCAGCGGCCGCGGCGAAGCCCAAGCCACCCGAACAGACCGTAGTGATGGTCGCTGACGATTCAAAGGTCGTGCGCATCAAGACCGGCCGCCTGCTCAGCGCGCACCAGTACCAGGTTGTGGTGGCCGAAGACGGGCTCGACGCGGCCCGACAGATCGGCAGTTCGCTACCCGACGTGCTGGTGACCGACGTAGACATGCCCGGTATGGGTGGCTTCGAACTGACGCGGCAACTGCGCGGCGATCCTCGTACCGCGCATGTGCCGATCATCATGGTGACCTCCGACAGTGAGCAGCTACGTTCCGAGGCCGCCGCAGCGGGAGTCAACGTGATCCTCGGCAAACCTTACCCCGAAGAACAACTGATTGCCCACATTCAGCGGCTGATGAGCAGCCAGCGCGGCGGATGAGTCGGCAGGCGCTGCCGGAATTCGTCGTCGCCTGCCTCTGTGCCGACTGGTGCGCCGTCTGCCGGGACTATGCGAGCGGCTTCAGGAACATTGCCTTGCAGTTCCCCGCGGCCGGGTTTCAATGGCTGGACATCGAGCTGCATACCGATTATCTGGGCGACCTGGACGTCGAAAATTTCCCGACACTGCTCATCAAGCGTCGGCAATGGGTCTTGTTCTACGGCACCATGCCGCCCTCCCCGGCCCACCTGAAGCGCACTCTGGAGGTCTTCGTCCAGCAGAGCGCAGCAGAAAGTCAGGAATACGCGCTGTCCAGCGTCGAACGACGCTGCTGGCAGAACGATGTCGACCTGCAGCGGCTGGGCAGCGATGATCGGGGAAAGATTTCGGCCTGAGCGGTGGCCACCCGCAGGCTACACCGCAACCAGCATCCCACCCTGATCCTTCAGCGCACCGACGAGGATCAGGTCTCTGACCAGCCAGTGGGCGAGCACCTCGTTGCTCTGCTGGAGGTAGCGCGCGTTGACACTCTGGCAGAAGCTGAGGCCGGCGAGAAAATCCGGCAGATCGGCGCGCCGGAGTTGCCGCCTCTCCAGCAGGGCAAAGACGAGGATCACTTTCAGCGCGTGGCGGGCCAGCAGTTCGACATCATCCTCGAATACGGCAAGCTTCCGGTATGCGCGTGCGAAGGCATCGTCGACCTCGGCGAAGGGCGCGCCGTGGCCGGGAATCACACCATCGACCGGCAGGCGAGCCAGAACGTCGAGCGTTTCGCGCGCCGCCTTGAGGCCGCCGGCATCCTCGGGATGGCCAAGGAGTTCCGAGAAGATGACGCCGAAGCCGTTGCGCCATAGTGCATCACCCGAGATCAGCAGGCGTCGCTCGGCGTTGTGAAAGGCCAACGCGTCCATGTCGTGGCCGGGAACGGCGATCGCGCGCCAGTTGAGGCCGCCGAGTTCGACCTCGTCACCGGCGGCGATCGTCGCATCGTGACGGAAGCGCGTCGCCGACTGGCCAAGCGGCGAGAGCAAAAGCGCTTCCTCGTCCCACTCGGCAATCGTCGCGTCGATTCCCGCGGGAACGATCACCCGGCAGCCGAAAGCCGCTCTCAGCGCAGCATTACCGCCGATATGGTCGGAATGCGAGTGGGTGTTCAGCAGGCGGGTCAGGCGGCGACCGGCCAGCTCGTGTTCGAGCAGTGACACCGTCTGCTGAGCATGCGTCACGTAGCCACTGTCGATCAGCGCCGCCTGCTCACCTTCGAGGAAGAGGACATTGTTCGACGACAGCCAGCCACGTTCAAGAACCAGCAGATTCCCGGGCAGAATCACCGTGACCACTTAAGTCGCGCCGGCGACTCACGAATCTCCCCTCTCCCGCCTGCGGGAGAGGGGTCGGGGGTGAGGGAAACGGTCATGACTTTCTCCTTATGGGGTGTACCTTGAGAAGTCATGACCGTTTGTCCGGCGAATCGTCGTTGAGCCCGTCATCGAAGATGCGCAGCGAGCGCACCTCCTCGGCGACGATCCCCTGCGTAGCCACCGATACCGGCAGGGGCGGACGACCGCAGCCGAGGCAATAACCGGAATCGGGGTCGAACATACAGATACCCACGCACAGATAGTCGTCTTCAGTATCGTTCATCATCAACGCTCGCAGTCGCCACGGAACTCGCCTCCCGACGCACACCCGGCTGGATCGTGCTCGACGCGACGACGCTCGACGGCGACCAGAATGCTCAGGCGGCGATCGTTCGAAGCAGCGCTCCAGTCGGCAATCTCCTCAATGGTCCGGAAGCAACCGAGACAGAAAGCAGTGTCGTCATCCATCCGGCAGACATTGATACACGGTGAGGCCACCGCCTGAATCATGAGACGCTCCTCCAGCGTAGGGCGCAATAACCAACGGGCATTGCGCCGGATGGGTACGGTGCAATGCGCTTCGCTTATTGCACCGTACCCGGTTGACTATGGCATTCGAGTGCCAAGGCCTTGTTGCGCGCCGCTCTCCGCCGATAATCCCGGCCCAGGTAGAGCGAGATGAACTCGCCGGCAGCCAACAGTTTATCCCGGTCGACGCCGGTTTCGATGCCCAGACCATGCAGGAGAAAGACCACGTCCTCGGTCGCCACGTTCCCGCTGGCCCCAGGCGCGTAGGGACAGCCGCCGAGTCCGGCGATCGAACTGTCGAAGACTGCCATTCCCAGTTCCAGCGAGGCGTAAACGTTGGCCACTGCCATGCCGTAGGTGTCATGGTAATGGCCGGCCAGCCGCTCGATCGGCACCAGCGCCGCACAGACCTCGATCATCCGCTGCACCGAGGTCGGCGTCCCGGCGCCGATGGTATCTCCGAGCGAGATCTCGTGGCAACCCATGTCGTAGAGTTGCCTGGCCACCCAGGCGGTCCTTGCCGGGTCGACGGCGCCCTCGTACGGACAGGCGACGACGCACGAAACGTAGCCACGGATCTTGATCTCGAGTGCGCTGGCGGAATCGACGACGGCAGCGTAGCGCTTGAGACTTTCGCCAATACTGCAGTTGATGTTCTTCTGTGAGAACGTTTCCGAAGCGGCAGCGAAGATCGCGACTTCCTGCGCACCTGCTTCGACTGCGGCATCGAAACCCTTGAGGTTGGGCGTCAGGACCGGGTAGGAAACCGCCGGCCGGCGCCGCGGACTGGCCAGCAGCGCACGCAGGACCTCGGCACTGTCGGCCATCTGCGGCACCCAGCGTGGCGACACGAAGGACGTCGCCTCGATGGCCACCAACCCGGCGTCGGCCAGCCGTTCGATCAACTCGATCTTGATCGCCGTGGGAACGATTTGCTGTTCATTCTGCAGGCCATCACGCGGCCCGACCTCGACCAGCTTCACCCGCAACGGCCTGGTCATTGCGCCGCCTCGCAATCAGCGAGATCGACCAGTTGCGCACCATCTGCCACCTGTTCTCCGGCTGCGTAGCAGAAGGCTCTGACCCGCCCGTTCTTCGGCGCGGTAATCGTGTGCTCCATTTTCATGGCCTCGAGAATCAGCAGTGGAGTGCCCTTGTCGACGCGCTGGCCGACGGTAGCCAGCAAGGCGACCACCTTGCCCGGCATCGGTGCGGTCAGACCACCGCCCTGCGTACCACCGGCTTCGACGAGATGCAGCGGATCGTCGCGCTGGAGGACGTAGTTCGTCCCGTTGAGAAAGACATGGCGTTTCTGCTCGTGCTTCTCGGTGACCGCGACGACGCTGGCCACCAGGCGTCGGTCGTCGAGCTCGACGGCCACCTGTCCCGCGAACCGGCCGCTGTCGAGAATCCGGCCGCGTGCCAGCACCGACTCGCCGCCCAGCGTCAGGCGCCAGCCGTCGGTGTCATAGGCGACGACGACTTCATGCAGGGTATCACCGCTGCGATAGGTGATCGTGCGTCGCGGCTCGATGTTCAGACGCCAGCCGTCGTGCAGGCTCCAGGGCGACCAGGGGTCACCCGAATGGAGCGCGCGAGCGACGGCGGCGGCCTGCTCGCGCAGCAGACCGGCCACCGCGGCGACGAAGAAAACGCTGCTCGGAGGCTCGCTGTGGGCGGGGAACAGAAACTCGCGGCTACGCTCGATCAGCCCGGTGTCGAGGTCGGCGTTGGCGAAGGCCGGACAGGCCACCAGGCGCGACAGGAAGTCGATGTTGGTCGTCACGCCGACGATGCGGTAGTCGGCCAGCGCCTGCTGCATGCGCGCCAGCGCCGCATGGCGGTCGACGTCCCAGACGATCAGCTTGGCGATCATCGGGTCGTAGTAAGGGGTGATCTCGTCGCCCTGTTCGATACCGGTATCGACACGGACATTGAGGCTCTCGGCCGGTCGCGCGAGATGTAGCAGGCGACCGGTCGCCGGCAGGAAATCGCGCTCGGGGTTCTCGGCATAGATGCGCGCCTCGAGCGCATGGCCGCGAATGTCCAACTGCTCCTGGCGCAGCGGCAGCGGCTCGCCGCTGGCCACGCGCAACTGCCATTCGACCAGATCCTGGCCGGTAATCATCTCGGTCACCGGGTGCTCGACCTGCAGGCGGGTGTTCATTTCCATGAAGTAGAAACTGCCGTCCTGCGCGAAGCTGTCGCTGGCGATGAACTCGACCGTGCCGGCGCCGACGTAGCCGACCGCCCGCGCCGCATCGACCGCTGCCTTGCCCATCAGCGCCCGGCGCGCCGGCGTCATGCCGGGTGCTGGCGCCTCTTCGAGCACTTTCTGGTGCCGGCGCTGCACCGAGCAGTCACGCTCAAAGAGGTAGACGCAATGCCCCTGAGTGTCGGCGAAAACCTGGATCTCGATGTGCCGCGACCGGCTCAGATACTTCTCGATCAGCACCTTGTCGGAGGCAAAGGACGCTGCCGCTTCCCGCTTGCACGAAGCGAGCGCGGCGGCAAAATCGTCGCTTTTTTCGACCACGCGCATTCCCTTGCCGCCGCCGCCGGCAGAAGCCTTGATCAGCACCGGATAAGAGATTGCATCGGCCTGCCGGTGGAGGAATTCTGGGTCCTGGTCGTCGCCGTGGTAACCCGGCGTCAAAGGAACGCCAGCGGCGGCCATCAAGGTCTTGGCTGCCGATTTTGAACCCATGGCGCGGATCGCTGCCGCCGGCGGACCGATGAAAACCATCCCTGCGGCCGCGCAGGAGTCGGCGAACTGGTCATTTTCGGACAGAAATCCGTAACCCGGATGGATGGCCTGCGCGCCGGTGCGCCGCGCCGCATCGAGAATCCGCTCACCGACCAGATACGACTCGCGCGCCGGCGCCGGCCCGATACACACCGCCTCGTCGGCCAGGCGGACGTGGCGTGCGTTGTCGTCGGCCTCGGAATAGACAGCCACCGTGCGCACCCCCAGACGACGCGCCGTCCGGATCACGCGACAAGCGATCTCGCCGCGATTGGCTATGAGAATTTTGCTGAACATTTCGCCCCTTTCCCACATGTAGGCTGGGTTAATGTGAAAGTCGCGTCAGCGACTCACGAACCTCCCCTCGCCCGCTCGCGGGAGAGGGGTCGGGGGTGAGGGGACGGTCATGGCTTTCATCATCTGGGGTGTCTGTAATTGCCATGACCGTTAGCCCGCAGGGCGCAAGCCAAAATCCGGCGCCGAAATCGTCGCGTTACGCTTCGCTAACCCGACCTGTGAAAGCCTTGCCTGTCAATCGGCCAGCCAGTTCGGCCGCCGCTTATCGAGAAAAGCGGCCAGGCCTTCGCGGCCCTCGGGGCTGGCGCGGACGCGCATGATGCGCTGAACGGTCTCTTCGATCGTCTGGTCGTCGATCGGCTGACCGGCGACCACACGAATCAGTGCCTTGCATTCGGCCTGCGCGTTCGGGCCGTTGGCAAGCAGGCTGTCGAGAATCTCGGCGATCGCGTCGTCGAGTTGCTCTTCGCCTGGAACGAGTTCGTGCAACAGGCCGATCCGGTAGGCCTCGGCGGCCGAGAAGCGCTCGGCAGTGAGCATGTAGCGGCGGCTGTAGCGCTCGCCAATGGCCGCCAGCACGTAGGGGCTGATCACCGCCGGAACGAGCCCGAGCTTCACTTCGCTGAGCGTAAATACCGCATCGTAGGTGGCAACCGCGATGTCACAGGCGGCGATCAGTCCGACCCCGCCGCCGTAAGCAGCACCCTGAACGCGGGCAATCGTCGGCTTCGCGAGTTCGTTCAGCGTCGACATCAGCTCGGCAAGGCGGTTGGCGTCGAGCAGGCTCTCCTCCGGCGTGTAGCCCGCGGCACGCCTCATCCAGTGGAGGTCCGCGCCGGCACAGAAACTCTTGCCGGTTGATGACACAACAACGGCGCGAACGCGTTCGTCGGCCTCAAGCTCACGCAAGCCGGCAGTCATCTCGGCGATCAGTTGTTCGTCAAAAGCGTTGTGGCGCTGCGCTTTGTTCAACGTCAGGATGCCGACGCCGCCATCGACTTCGGTCATGATTGATTGATATTCGCTCATCAATGCCCTTCACATTCGGAAAATGCCGAACTTCGTCGCTTCGGCGTCGGCGTTCAACGCCGCCGACAAGCCAAGACCGACCACCCGGCGGGTGTCGGCGGGATCGATGACGCCGTCGTCCCAGAGGCGGGCACTGGCGTAGTAGGGGTGACCCTGCAGCTCGTACTGGTCGCGGATCGGCGCCTTGAATGCCTCCTCATCGTCGCTGCTCCAGGTCTTGCCGGCGGCTTCGAGTCCGTCGCGCCTGACGGTCGCCAGTACGTTCGCCGCTTGCTCGCCACCCATTACCGAGATGCGCGCGTTCGGCCACATCCACAGGAAACGCGGTGAATAGGCGCGGCCGCACATGCCGTAGTTACCGGCGCCGAAAGATCCGCCGATGACCACCGTAAACTTCGGCACGCGCGCGCAGGCGACCGCAGTGACCATCTTGGCTCCGTCGCGGGCAATGCCGCCGTTTTCGTACTTGCGACCAACCATGAAGCCGGTGATGTTCTGCAGAAAGAGCAGCGGAATGCCTCGTTGCGCGCAGAGTTCGATGAAATGCGCAGCCTTCAGCGAGGACTCCGAGAAGAGGATGCCGTTGTTGGCGACGATCCCCAAGGGGTAGCCCCAAAGGCGCGCGAAGCCGCAGACGATGGTCGTTCCGTAACGTGCCTTGAACTCGTCGAAATCCGATCCGTCGACGATGCGGGCAATGATCTCGCGCACATCGAAGGGCTTCTTGCTGTCGGTCGGAATCACGCCATACAACTCATCGGCCGCGTAGAGCGGTGCGCGCGGCTCGCTGAGGCTCACCGGCGGGCTCTTGCGCCAGTTGAGGTTGGCGACGATGCGGCGCGCGATCGCCAGCGCGTGCGCGTCGTTTTCGGCGTAGTGATCGGCGACGCCGGAGACGCGCGTGTGGACGTCGGCGCCACCGAGATCCTCGGCGCTCACCACCTCTCCGGTCGCCGCCTTGACCAGCGGCGGTCCACCGAGAAAGATCGTTCCCTGGTCCTTGACGATGATCGACTCGTCGGACATCGCCGGCACGTAGGCACCGCCGGCGGTGCACGAACCCATCACGGCGGCGATCTGCGGGACGCCGGCAGCCGACAGATTGGCCTGGTTGTAGAAGATGCGGCCGAAGTGCTCCTTGTCCGGAAAGACTTCGTCCTGCATCGGCAGGAAGGCGCCACCCGAATCGACCAGATAGATGCACGGCAGTCGATTCTCGCCGGCAATCTCCTGCGCCCGCAGGTGCTTCTTGACGGTCAGCGGGTAATAGGTGCCGCCTTTGACCGTCGCATCGTTGGCAACGATCATGCACTCGACGGCGTTCACGCGACCGATGCCGGTGATCAGCGACGCTGCCGGCACCTCGAAAGGAGTGGCTTCGCCATACATGCCGTAGGCGGCGAGCTGCGACAGTTCGAGGAACGACGAACCCGGATCGATCAGCGCACTGACCCGCTCACGCGGCAGCAATTTGCCGCGCGCCAGATGCTTCTGGCGCGCGGATTCAGGGCCGCCATGAGCGATTCTGGCCACCGTCGCGCGGAGATCCGCGACGACCTCGTCCATTGCGGCCACATTGGCCCTGAAGTCGGCGCTGCGCGCGTTGAGCTGGGTTTGCAGAATCGGCATCAAAAACCTCCGCTGGCCAGCCAGCGCTCGATCTGTGGCAGGCGGTCGGCACCAAAAAACGGTTCGCCGTCGACGATGATGTACGGCGAACCGAAGACGCCCTTGCCGAGCGCCGCATCGCATTCGGCTTTCAGCCGCTCCTTGAGTGCCTGGCTATTGAGCGCTGCCGAGAGTGTAGCGCGGTCGGCGCCCTGGCGGGCGGCGAGTTCGAGCACCACATCGGGCTGAGAAATGTCTCGTCCCTCGGCGAAGCAGGCGCGATAGACGGAGTGGGCGAAGGCCCGTGCCCTTGCGCAATCCTGCTCGTGCAGCCAGTAGTAGGCGCGCGCGGCGTGCATCGTGTTGAGCGGAAAGGTCTCCGGGTGCTTATAGGGCACGTCGAGGAAGCGCGCCGAACGCGAGAAATCGTGCAGCGAGTACTCGCCCTTGAGCGGAACGAGAGTCAGCGGTGCGGCGCCGGTCTGCTTGAAGACGACGCCGAGCAGGATCGGCCGCCACTTGACCTTGCGACCGAAGCGGGCGGCGAGATCGTCGATCTTCTCGGAGGCCAGGTAGCCATAGGGAGATGAGAAGTCGAAGTAGAACTCTATGCATTCGACGGGCGGCGTCATGGGGGTATTCTCCTTGGGCTTGAGTGAAAGGCACAAGTAGCGCATATTGCACCTCGACGCGGCCACATGCCAATTGTTGCGTCTGATTCCGGGTTCTTGAACGCTCCCTCACCTCCAGGAGAAGACAATGCTATCCACTTCAATTCAGCGGGTCCCGACTGTCCTTGCCGCCTGTGTCGCGCTGCTTGGCGGCGCTTCCACCGTCAGCGCTTCGGTCATCTCTCCTACCCCGACGCTGCCGGTCCTTGGCGTGCCCTATGCCTCGGCCACCGGCGTCGGCTGCTTTCCGGCCGCTGGCGTCTGCGTCGTCCCCGGGACGCTCACGATGACCTCGCTCATCTCGTCGATTTTCGACTCGACCGGGCAGGATATCAAGACAACCGCGTCGTACGCGAGCACGCTCACGACACTGGGAGGCGTGCCGCTCGGACCGGTCAACCTGTTGGGCACGCTCGAGGAAGAAATTCTTGGCCGCACGTCGTCAACCCAACTCGGCATCTGGGGGACCGAACTTCTGGCGCTTTGGCTGAGCGGCCCCGTGCTTGGCCACACGCTCACGCTGACGCTGGACCCGGCGCATGCATCCACCGGCCAATCCTCGATCGAGGCCCTGGGTGCCGGCGTCGGCGGCAACGACGGTTTCCGCATCGACAGCTTCTTCGACGTGTTCGTCGAGCTGACGCTTGACACAACGCCTCAACTGATGACCACGCGTGGCCCGCTGCAGTTGTCCGTTATCCCGGAACCGTCGACGTGGCTCCTGCTGCTGACCGGTTTCGTTGGCCTTGGCTTCGGGTGGCAGCAGCGACAACAGGCGGCCTGGCAAATCAAAAGGAGCCAGGACCGAATGCTCTAGCTAACGGTCCACCTTCGAGATCAGTCAGCGGCATGCTCTCGCAGCCAGAGAAGAACCTCTTCAGCATTTTGATCCGGCGGAAAGACCGGATAGAACACTTTCCTGATTCGACCATTTTCGGCGATCAGAGTGAGTCGTTTGAAGAGACGCATTGCGGCTACGGTGAAGGTAGGCAGTCCAAGCACACTCTCCAGGCGCAACGCGGTGTCACTGAGCAGTTCAAAGGGCAGGTGAAGCCGGTTTCGCGCTTCGAGTTGATATTCGGTGGTTTGTGAACTCAGCCCGAAGACGCCAGCACCGAGCACCCCGAGTTCGGAAAAATGGTCGCGGAAGCTGCACGATTGCGGCGTGCAGCCACGCGCGCCTGGAATACCGTCCCACCCGTCCGGCAAGTGAATACCGGGACGCCCAGTCATGGGATAGACGTAGATCACCCAAAGTCCGCTCAAGCGCCCCAGGTTGATGGCCGAACCATCGGTGCTTGAGAGTACGAGATCCGGCAGAGCAGCGTCGGTCAGGTGCGTTGCTGCGCCATCGTCGATTGGCACCGGCAGGTCTGCTGGCAGCGGAAAGTAGTTTTCACTCATGCGGGTCTCCGTTACTGTTGCTGCGACGGCAGATGGGCCAGATGATCCGGATCGTTCGAACGCAGGTGTTCGGCAGATGATCCTTTGCTTCGATCGCCACGATTGCTCATGGAAACGCCTCCAGTCCAGCCTCCGACCGCTGGGCGGCGGATGCTTGGCAAAGCGTTCGATTGCGATCCGCATCCGGCCGATAAAGATCGACGAGTTTCTGGTCGTCGACGCTGGCCAGCGGCAAGTCGAAGGCGATCCGCCCCAGTTTGAGTCCGATCACCCGGTCAGCCAGCAACGGTAGCAGCGACGGGGTATGAACGACGGTGATCAGGGCGGCCTCGGCGGCAGCCTTGACCAGCAGATGACAGACCTCAGCCGCCGCAGACGGATCAAGGGCCGCCGTCGGCTCGTCGGCGAGTATCAGCCGCGGACGCTGCATCAGCAGCCGGGCGACGGCCACCTTCTGCCGCTCGCCGCCGGACAGGCGATCGGCGCGCGTATCGGCGCGCGCCAGGAGGCCGACGGCGCGCAGCGCAGCCTCGGCCCTGGCCATTTCATGGAGCGGAAAGCAGCGCGTCCAGCTACGCCAACCGGTGATGCGTCCGAGGCTGCCGACGAGCACGTTTTCGCGTGCGGACAAGCGGCTGACAAGATGCAGGCCCTGCATGACCTGGCCGACTTCGACGCGCAGCGCACGCAGTTCTCGGGCTGGCAAGGGCCGGTCGAGGGTCCGCCCGAGCACTTCCACTTGGCCACTCACCGGTGGCAGGAAGCCGCTCACGAGGCGCAGCAAAGTGGATTTTCCAGCGCCATTGTGGCCGACGATAGCCACCCGTTCGCCATGGGCAACGGTCAGACGGTCGATCGCCAACAGCGTGCGGCCCTGCGCCGCGCAGAACACCGATTCGAGAGTCAGGCAGCCCGTCGCGATCGTCGTGCTCATAGCAGCGCCTTGCGGATTCGCCGGCTGAAGGCGTCGAATCCGGCGACCAGGAAGATGATCACCAGCAGCACGGTCGACAACCGGCCCCACTGGAACAGTGAAGTCGCTTCGCTGATCAGCAGGCCAAGGCCGCCGGCGCCGATGATTCCCAGGATGGTCGAGTCACGGATGTTGAACTCCCACAGGTAGAGGTGGCTGGAAACGAACTGTGGCAGCACAGCCGGCCAGACGGCGTTGAAGAATACCTGCACTGGCCCCGCCCCGACGCTGCGCACGGCATCGATGGCCGCCATGTCCAGAGAATGGCAAAGCCAGCAAGGCGCCGAGCAATGAGCCCAGGGTCGCGATGCGGACCGTCGTCCAGGTCGCTCGCCCGACCCCGGCGAGGTAGTCGAGTTCGACTTCCGGGCGGTTCTCGACGCGCAACAAGGTGCCGTCGTCGCTGTGATATTCGAGATGCTGCTGGCCGAACCAGACATCCAGGAAGCTCGGCCGGGCAAACTCGCCGGCGGTCTTGATGAGGTTGGGCAGTGGATTTCGCCCCATCGTCAATTCGCCCTCGTCAGCAAGCGAAGCGAGGCAAGCGATCACCAGAATGGAATAAGCCAGGGCCAGCCCGAGAAAGCCGAGCCGGCCACCGAAGCGATCGGCGAGGCAGGCCGTCGGGGCACGCACCTCCCTCATTACTCCCGGCTATTGCATGTGGCTGCCGCCATTCGCCGCCTGTGCCTGCCACCGGTGACGATATTGGCTGGCATTGGCTTCGATCCATGCCAGCGCGCGGGACTCCCTCTCAGCGAAGGGAAAGCGCTCCAGATACGCTTCGATCGTCGCAACCTGCGTGCGGAGAAACTCCATCTCCGAGTAATTCTGAGTCGATAAGTGACCTACATGAGCGGGAAAGAACCAAAGTGCGGGGTCATCCTGGATATCCATGCTTTTCTCCCACCAAGGCGAGTGTCTCTGGCCGTGGCGGGCCAGCAAACTCATTGGCAACTGCCGTCCCGGCGCGCTTCCTGAACCAACCACTGTGCTGGCCAAGACGAGGTCTACACCGACGAAACTCACAAACGACTTTAACTATGGCAGCTAACATCCTGTAAGGCGGTCCCATTGTTCCCCAAGCTCGGGGGGTGTTGTCAACATCGATTGGCGACGGGCAGCGTTTTTTCGTCATCACTGATGCAAAACCGAGACACTCCACAGCTTCAGTCACGCGAGTACCTGCCCGTGGCCACCAGACGTTCCTTCAATTTCGACCAGCGTCGCGCCATCTGCTTCCCCTTGACAGCCATGGCCAGGGCTCGTTTCTGCCCGACCAGCACCACCAGGGTCTTGCCTCGCGTGATCCCGGTATAGATCAGCTTGCGTTTGAGCATCATGTAGTGCTGGGTCGAGATCGGAATGACCACCACCGGGTACTCCGAGCCCTGTGACTTGTGGATTGTCGTCGCGTAGCAGAGCACCAATTCGTCGAGTTCGCCGAACGGATAGCTGACCACCCGGCCGTCGAAGGTTACGGCGAGTTCCTCCTCGTCACGATCGATTCCGGTGACGAAACCAATGTCGCCGTTGAAGACATCGCGGTCATAGTTGTTCTCGATCTGCATCACCTTGTCGCCAACGCTGAAGCGGTTGCCGAACTTGTCGACACTGTTTTCGCCGGGTGGATTGAGCGCCGCCTGCAAAGCCTGGTTGATGCCGCGGGCGCCGGTGATTCCCCGGTTCATCGGGCAAAGGACCTGAATGTCTCGAACCGGATCGACATGGAACCTACGCGGCAGGCGCGTCTGCACCAGATCGACCACGGTTTGTGCGATCGCCTCAGGTTCCTCTGCAGCGACAAGGTAGAAATCCGAGGCTTCTCCTTTATTCGGCAGGCTGGGAAAGACTCCCCGGTTGATCTGGTGGGCACTGCGCACGATTCGCGAGGTGGCCGCCTGGCGGAACACTTCGGTCAGCTGAATGACGGGCACAGCGCCCGAGTCGATGAGATCGGTCAGGAACTGTCCGGGACCGACCGAGGGCAATTGATCCACGTCGCCGACCAGGATCATCGCCGTGGAGGTGGCGACCGCCTTGAGCAACTGGTTCGCCAGCGGCACGTCGATCATTGAACATTCGTCGGCAACGAGAAGATCGCATTCGAGGGGATAGTCGGCATTGCGCTTGAACTGGCCATTGAGCGGATTGATTTCCAGCAAGCGATGGATGGTCCTGGCTTCGAGACCCGTTGATTCGGAGAGGCGCTTGGCAGCGCGTCCGGTGGGCGCACACAGCAGCGGCTTGACGCCCTTGACGGTCATGATGGTCAGGATGGAATTGACCAGGGTGGTCTTGCCGACGCCGGGTCCGCCGGTGATCACCAGGAGCTTGGCAGACAGCGCGAGGCGGATGGCTTCCTGCTGGCTGTCGGCCAACTGGATCGAGAGCTTCTGCTCGACCCAGGGAATCGCCTTGTCGGCATCGAAGTCAGGCAGCGTCCCCTCGCCGCTCTCGAGGCGCCTGATTTGGTCGGCAATCGACTGCTCGGCGTTGTACAGTGGCGCCAGAAAGACGCAGCGCTGACCCTCAACCGTGTCGGGGAACAGCACCTCGTCAGCGATTTCCTGAGCGATGGCCGTTTCGACGATGGATTCCGGGATGTCGAGCAGCTTCACCGCCAAGGGCACCAGTTCGGCATAGGGCAAACCGCAGTGGCCCTGTGACGAGGCTTCGGTGAGCGCATAGGAGATGCCGGCTTGGGCGCGCAGGGGAGAATCCTTGGCGATGCCGATCTTCTGAGCAATCGTGTCTGCCGAGAGAAACCCGATTCCGCGAATGTCCTGCGCCAGCCGGTAGGGATTCTCCCGAACGATGTCGATGGCGCCTTGCCCATAGGTCTTGAAGATGCGCACCGCACGGGAAGTCGAGACTCCATGCGCGTGCAGGAAGACCATTATGCTGCGGATGACCTTCTGGTCGGCCCAGCCGGAGGTGATCTTTCTGGCACGGACTTCCCCGATGCCCGGAATTTCACGGAGTCGTCCGGGTGATTGCTCGATGACATCGAAGACTGCTGCGCCGAAGGACTTGACCAGTTTGCCGGCGTAGATCGGCCCGATTCCCTTGACCATGCCCGATCCAAGATAACGTTCGATGCCCGTCAAGGTGGTCGGCGGGGAGATTTTGACGAACACGGCGCGAAACTGCCGACCATGTTCGCGATCGGTGACCCAATGCCCGGAAGCAGAAGCGTATTCACCGGGGGAAACGATGGGCGCATGGCCGATCAGGGTGACCAGTTCTCGCTCTCCCTTCACCTTCAGGCGAAGCACACAGAAGCCATTCTGCTCGTTGTGGAAGGTGACGCGTTCAACGAGGCCAGCGAGGCGAGCGAGTTCGGCGGCGGGGACCTGAGGCATTGATGACCGCGGTCAGGCTACCGCCTGCGGCGCGCGGCAGGCGTTTCCGGTGTCGTCGGCACTCATCGGGTCACCACTCGGCAACATCCGAAGCGGCCGGCTGGGGCTGCGCGTGCTCCACCGACGCCATTACCCGGCGAACCATTTCCCAACCGACAGTCGACCTGTGCAAATTCCTGATGCCCTGAGAAGCGAAATTCGTCCTGAACCAGCCCGCCAGGCTGGCTGTCGAGCTTCTCTTTCCCCTCGCTACGCTTCGCTCTCCAGTAGATTTGAACGGTCTGGTCACCTCTTTTAGCGGATCGGCACTGTGCGCGAAACAAGGGCGGGTTTCCCTGGCGTGAGAGAGTAAGCGAGTCGAATTATCGGTTTGCGATTGGCGCTTGGCAAGCGTTCGGGTTGGCAGGGCGCCGCCTGTGGCAGCCCCGATCCTTGAATTAGGTCACCCCCCCGACTATCATTCCCATGAGACCTGCATTCCCTGCGGGCCACCAGGCATGGAACCGGGAGGAACTACCGTGAGCGCGAATCAGAAGAAGAACACCCTTCGTCTCAATGGCAAGGAAAGCACCCGTCCCGGACTGTGGCTCGCGGGGCTCGGCCGCGACGCCGGACTTTTCGGCATGGTCAGCGAAGCGAAGGCCTTCGATCTCGTCCCGAGTGGTCGACGCGGCGGCATGGAATCGCCGATCGACACCGAAATTCCCGACGACGCACTGGTCGAAGTAGAATTCGACAACGGCGCGCGCTTCTGGACCACCGGCAAGGACCTCCGCGACCGCCTCATCCCGCCGGCACAGCGCAACGCCCGCGCCCTCCTCGCCGACGACGACGCACCGTGGACGCTCCCGGACAGCCTGGACATCCCCAGTGGACGGCGCGGCCTTATCGGCAAGCTCACCCTCAAGGCCCTGCGCTGGGTTGGCTTCGACCCGGTCAAGGCCGGGCGCGATGTCACAATCGAGTTCGCCCAGACCCGCAGCGTTCCCACCGAAGGCCTGTTCCGGCTTGGCGACGACGGAGTCGTCGGCGCCCCGCTGACCGAGCCGATACCGGACGGCGGGCCGGTGCTGATCCTGCTCCACGGCACCGCCTCCAGCACGCGCGGCAGCTTCTCCAAGTTCTGGCTGCGCCAGGGCGAAAACTGGTCGACGCTGCGCAAGCGTTTCGGCGAACGGATCTACGCCCTCGAACACTGGACGCTCACCCGCAGCCCGATCGATAACGCTCTCGCCCTCGCCCGTCTGCTACCGGCCAAGGCTTCGGTCAGTTTCATCTCGCACTCGCGGGGCGGGCTGGTCGGCGAGCTGCTCTGCCTCGACCCGCAGACGATCGACCTCGGCGGCGCCATCGCCCGGCTCGACGCCCAGCAAGCAACCTCCAGTGCCGACAAGGAGGCCATCGCGCAGCAGATCACCGACTTCAAGGCCCTGATGGCCGAACTGGGCAAGCGCCCCGAGCTGCGCATCGAGCGCTTCGCCCGCGTCGCCTGCCCGGTGCTCGGCACCAGCCTCGCTGGCGACAAGCTCGACAACTGGGGTTCGCTCCTGGTCCTGGCCGCCATTGCCGACGAAATGATGCGCAGCGACAAGCGTGGCTTCGCCATCGATGATCTGGCCGGTCCGCTCGTCAAACTCGGCCTCGACACGCTAGGCGAAACGGTGGCCGGCATCCTGGCCAGCCGCAAGAAGGCCAGCGAACTGCCCGGCCTGCTGGCCATGATGCCCGGCTCGGCCGTGGTTGCCCTGATCAACGCCAGTCCCGGTCGCGGCGAACTCTATGCCGTTGCCGGCGACGCCGAGCCCGCCGAGGGCGACTGGCTCGCCGACATTCGCTTCTGGCTTGCCGATCGCTTCTACGAACGCGACCACGACCTGGTAGTCGACACCCGCGCCATGCTGGACGGCCCGCAACGCGCTGCCCGGCCCGATGGTGCGCGCTGCAAGGTGATGTTCCGAAGCGGCAGCGACGTCAATCACTTCAGCTATTTCGGCAACGCCGACAGCGCCCGCGCGGTGGCCGCCGCGCTCACCTTCGCGCCCGAGGCCGACAGCCTCTTCCGCAACTATTACGGCACCTGGCCGCTCGGCGACCCTGCTGCCGACGGCACGCGCGGCCTGTTCGGCCCGCGCCCGGTCGACGACCCCGCGCTCAGGGACGCGCGCGGCATCGTAGTGATCGTTCCCGGCCTGTGCGGGTCGGAGCTCAAGCAGGGCTCGCGGGAAATCTGGGCCAACCTGCTCGCCCTCGCCGGTGGCGCCTTCACCGAAGATCTCGACATCAGCAACGGCAACATCAACCCCGGCGGTCCACTCGTCGACAGTTATCTCGCGCTCGCCAACGCCCTGCGCCAGCGCGGCTACCGCGTCGCGATGCACGGCTACGACTGGCGCAAGCCGATCGTCGATGCGGTCGGCGGGCTGAACAAGGCGCTCACCGGTGCCTTGGCCGACGGCAAGGAAGTCGGTAAACCGGTGCACGCCATCGTGCATTCGATGGGTGGAGTGCTGATCCGTGCCGCGCTCGCCAGTGACCCGGGCCTGTGGACCGCCTGGTCCAGCCAGCCCGGCGAACCCCGTGTGGTGATGCTCGGCACGCCCAACAAGGGTTCGCACGCGGTCACCCTGCTGCTTACCGGACGCGACAAGTTTTTCCGCCAGCTCTCGTTTCTCGACCTGCGTCATTCGCAGGCGGAGCTGCTCAAAACGGCAATCCAGTTCCAGGGCGTACTCGAACTCCTGCCGGTCGATCCCAACGAAAATGGCGACGAAATCCGCCGCGCCGAAACCTGGACGAGCTTCAAGCAGGGCGATGCGGGTGCCGACTGGCCTGAACCGCCCGCCGACGTCCTGGCCCGTTCGCGCACGGTGTGGGACGACCTCGCCAAGCACGACCCACTGATCGGCGACGAACGCCTGATCTACGTCGCCGGCATCGCCCCGCAAACGCCGGTCAAGGCGCGGGTCATCGACGGTCGCTTCGAGCTGCTCAGCACGCCCGCCGGCGACGGCCGGGTGCCTTGGGCAAGCGGCATCCCGCAGGTCTGCGCCGACAAGGGCCGGGTCTATTACGTCGATGCCGTGCATGGCGACCTACCCAAAACCCGCGAAGCCTTCGAAGGCTACATCGACCTGATCGAACGTGGCAGGACCGACAGGCTGCCGGCCAGCCCGCACCTGCCGCGCGGCGCGAGCGCCGAGGCGTTGACGCCCTACGACACCGGCGACGCCGCGGCGGCTCTCTACCCGACGCGCGGCGACCTGCTCGCCGCGGCCACCGGCGGCTCGGCCACGCCGCCCTCGCGCCGAACCCGCAGGGACACCTGGCAGGCCCGCGTGCGGGTGCGCCACGGCGACCTGCTGTACGCCGATTCGTCCCTGCTGGTCGGCCACGGCTGGGGGGCCAACACTCTCGAATACGCCGAAAAGCTGCTCGACCAGGCCCTGGGCGGACGGCTGCAGAAACGCGTCGATGCCGGCCTCCACCCCGGCGCGCTGGGCACCTACGCCTTCTTCCGCAAGCATGCCGACGAGCCTTTCACCCACGGCGCCATCGTCATCGGCATGGGCCGCATCGGTCAGCTCTCGTCCGGCCAGCTTTCGCTCGCCGTCTCGCGCGCAGTCGCGGCCTACGCTATCGAGGAACTAGAATGGCGGCAGTCGGGCGGCACCGAACCGCTTGCCGACCCGCTCTCGCTCGCGGTGAGCGCGCTGCTCATCGGCGCAGGCGTCGGCGAGCTCACCTTGCAGGATTCCGTGGCCGCCATTCTGCGCGGTCACCGCGACGCGCGACACCGGCTGCGCGAAGCCGGACTCGAATCGCGGGTGCGGCTCGATACGCTGGACTTCATCGAAATCCTCGAAGACCGCGCCATCCAGGCGCTGCACGCCGCGCGCGACGCAGTCGAGTTCGACGCCGCGCTGCGCCCCGCGTATTTCGTCGAGGACAAGCTCACGCCGCACAAGGGCGCGCGCCGCCGAGCCTATGCGTCCTCGGAAGAAGGCCTCTGGCAGCGCATCGCGATCAGCACGGTCGGCGCCGACCAAGGGCTTGACCCGAAGCTGCTCTTCGACGCCTATGGCGACCTCGCCCGCGCCGAACGGATGGTCAATGCGGTGCCGCTCCAGGACATCGAACGTTTCACCCAAAGCCTGATTACCACCGAGCAGGACCAGGAGCAGGTCGGCAGCGCGCTGTTCGAACTGCTCGTCCCCAACTGGCTGAAGGATCAGGCTCCCGACCGCCGCCGCGCCCAGCTCGTCCTCGACAAGACCGCCGCCTCCTTCCCGTGGGAGCTCCTGCGCGACCGCGCCACCGAGCACGACAGCGACGGCAGCAAACCACTGTCGGTGCGCAGCGGCCTGATCCGCCAGTTGTCGACCGGCACCTTCCGCCAGAACGTGCGACGCCCGACGGGCTTCAACGCGCTGGTGGTCGGCGATCCCGACAGCGGCGAGTGGTCACGCTACCTGCCGCGTCTTGACGGCGCCCGGACCGAAGCACAGCGAGTCGCCAATCGGCTCGGTGAGGCCGGCTACGGCGGGCCCGCCCCGCTCATCGGCGCCGATGCGCGCAGCATCCTGCTCGAACTTTACCGCGAGGACTGGCGCGTCCTGCACCTATCCGGCCACGGCGTGTATCTCGAGGACATCCCCGCGACCGCCAGCATCCCGGCGCGCAAACAGGCCACGGGCATGGTGATTGGCGGGGGCAACCTGCTCACCCCGGCGCACATCGAGCAGATGCGGGTCGTACCCGATTTCGTCTTCCTCAACTGCTGCACGCTCGGCCGGATCGAATCGGACAGGCAGCTTCCGCAAGGCGCCCGGCCCGGCAATCCGCAACTTGCCGCCAACCTCGCCACCCAGCTCATCGAGATCGGTGTGCGCGGCGTGATCGCCGCCGGCTGGAAGGTGCTCGACGATGCCGCGCTGCTTTTCGCCGACACCTTCTACAAACAGTTCCTCGCCGGCAAGAGTTTCGGCGACGCGGTGCTCGACGCCCGCGGGGAAACCTTCGAACGCTACCCGTCGAGCAACACCTGGGGCGCCTACCAGTGCTATGGCGATCCGGGCTTCGTGCTGCAACGCAAATCGCCTGCAAGCGACAACAGGTCGGGACCGACCGAGTACCGTTACGTCTCCGCGAGCGAAGCCTTGTGCGAACTCGAACGCCTCGCGCTGCGCGCCAGCAGCGACCGCCAGATTGACGCCGCCATGGCCGGCACCCTGAAAAATCATGCCAACCCCCTCCTCGCCTTGTGCGAACAGCGCGGCTGGATCGCACAGGGCAACGTGCTCGAAGGCTTCGCGCGGGTGATGGGCGAATACGCCGAGCACGACAAGGCCATCGCCTTCTACCGCCGCGCGCTGGCGGCGCCCGACGGCAGCGCCAGCCGCAAGGCAGAGGAACAGCTCGCCAACATGCTGACCCGCAGCGCCCAGCGTGTAGCGGCAGCTCGCGACAAGGCGGCAGGTGAAGCAGCACTGGCCCTGCTGGACGAGGCCGAAGCGGTGCTCGGACTGGGTTCCGCCCGGCGCTACGCCAACCCGGAAAGGTGCAGCCTGCTCGGCGCGATCGGCAAGCGGCGCCTCGCCTGCGCCCTGCAATGCGGCACCGACTGGCCGCCCGCCGAGCTGCTCCAGACGCTCGGTACCATTCAGACCAGCTACGCTGAAGCCGAACGCCTTGCCGTCGAGACCGGCGTGCCGCGCTACTACCCCGGCCTCAACGCCGACCAGGCCGCAGCCCTGCGCCTGCTCGCCGGCGATCTGGACGAGGCGGCGCGCGCAGCGACTGAAGCCAGCCTCGCCGCAATCGATGCCGAGCTCGGCCCCGACTTCAGGCCGACGGACTTCTGGGGCCGTGCCGCACCGAGCGACCTGGCCCTCGCCCATTGGCTGTTCGACGTCGCCAGCGGCAAGGAGGGCGACGACCTCACCGCCAAGATCGTGGCCGACAGCTACAAGGCCCTGATGACCGCGCACGCCAGCGAACGCGAGCGCGAGTCGGTGGTCTCCACGCTCTACGTCCTCAAGCTGGCCGCCACCCGCATCGCCGGCCTGTCGAGCGTCAAGGAAAAGGGGCCAGCGAAAAAGGCCAAGGCGGGCCTCGCCGCCATCCACGAGGCAATCGCCTCATGAACGACGGACAGACCTGCCGAAATCAGCGCCCAGGCGCCTTTGAACAGGCCGATCACCGGTAACACCACCAGTGTGGCGAGAATCAGGATCGCCCATCGTTGAATCGCATACCGACGCGGGGCTGCTCAGGAGTCCATTGCCTTGGCCAGGGCAACGCGGATCGTCGTCCCCTGCCGGGCAACGCTGCTCACGGTCAACTCCGCGCCGATCAGCGTCGCCTGTTCACGCAGACCCGCCAAACCATAGTGCCCCGGATACGTCGCATCGGCGTCAAAGCCAAGGCCGTTGTCGCTGATCGTCAGCGTCGCACCGTCGCTGCCGGGATGAATATCGAGGGAAACCGTCACCCGCGTCGCACGGGCGTGCCGTTCGACGTTGCGCAGCGCTTCTTCGGCAATGCGAAACAGCGTCTCGGCGCGTTCGTCGGCGAAGGCCCCAATCGACGCGTCGCTCGTGTAGTCGACCGGAATGCCGCTACGCTCCGAAAAACGGCCAACGAAATCGTCCAGCGCCGCCGCGAGTCCAACGTCGCGCACCGGGTTGAAGCGCATCGCCGCGATTGCCGCGCGCGCTTCCTGCAGGCCCTCGTGCGCTGCTTTCTCGGCACGTATCAATTCCTCCGCCATGGCCTCGGGGTGGCTGCTCCATAGCCTCTTCAGAAGCCTCACCTCGCTGAGCATGGCCATCATCGAATGGGCCAGCGTGTCATGCAGGTCGCGAGCGATCTTCAGTCGCTCGCGGACCACCGCCGCGTAGCGCTCCTGCTCGGCCAGACGTTCGATTTCACGGGTGCGTGCGATCACCCGCTGGTCGAGCTCGGCATTCAGCGCCTGCAATGCAGCGCGCTCCCGCTGCAGCCAACGCAGCAACTCGTTCAGCGCCCCTCCCAGGCGTGCCGCTTCACTATGCCCCGGCGGCACGCTGATCTGCTGCGTAGCCCCGCGGCGGACCGCTTCGGCCGAGCGTGTGATGGCGTCAAGGTCACGCGTCACACGACGCGCCAGGAAAACGCCGAGCAGCGCAGCGAGCGCTCCCAGGCCGAGCAGGACCGCGGTGATCTGAATCTGCATCAGGCGGTCACCCTGCCCGGCGTACTGCACCGGTTGCAAGACGACGACCCGCCAGCCGAGCGTATTCAGGACGTCGCCGGCTGCCGGGCTGGCATGGGCAACGAGATAGCGCTTGCCGTCCGCCAGCCGCTCGACGCGCGCCGGATGAGCAGCGCTGTTAGCCACCACGTCTCCCGCAGGCGCGGCCACCGCGCGCTCCGGTGTGTCGCCGGGAACGCCCAGGCGCTTGCCTTTCAGACCCTCCGATCCGATCAGCACCACGCCATCGCGGTCCAGGAGCAGCGCTTGCGTGCCCGCCACGCCGCGCAATTCCTCCTGCATACTCTCGGCAAAATCGAGCAGCCATAACACGCTCAGCCGTGTGCCGACCAAGCCGACCGTCTCTCCCTCGCCATCGACCACCGCCGCGATCAATCCCACGAACGGGCCCGAGATCCCGGCTGCGACTCCGGACAGCGTCTGCTTCAACATCGGCAGCAGACGCACCTCGCCCTTTTTTGACCCCTGCCGTCCAAACACGAACCATTCGCGGTCGGCGACGTTGGCACCTTCGAGCGAACTGTCGGTGGCTACCAGCACGCGGCCTTGCGGGTTGGCCAGCGCGATCGTCTCAAACTCGGGAGACGCCTGCTGCAGGTTACCGAGCATTCGATGCAGAAGCGCCTGATTGTCGTCACGAAGCTCGGCCCCCAGCATCACCGCCAGCGCCTGCACCGAACGCACGCGCAGCGAAAGGTTGAGGTTCAGGTCAGCGATGAGTCGATCGGCGGTTCTGTCCAACTGGCGGCCGCGCAGGTCGATCAGGTCGCTGCGGACGATTTCCCCAGCAGTTCTCATTTCAAACCCACGCAAGGCGGGTGTTGGCGTAGGTTGGCGCACGAGGATTG